>NZ_BAAIES010000004.1:0-383043 GCF_054654595.1 Thermaerobacter litoralis
TCGCCTCGGTGGTCTCGGCGGCGCTGCACCAGGGACTGCTGGACCCCCACCGCCCGCCGGCGGCGTCCGAGCTGGCCCGGCTCGACTTCTTCGACCGCAACGAGCGGGAGGAACACGGCCGGCTGCTGCCCATGGGCCACGGCCCGGGCTGCGACGGCCTCTTCATCCTGGGGGCCGAGGGGGCCGGGGATGCCCTGGCCCGCTGGTGCCTGGGGCTGCTGGCCCTGGCCGGCGGCGCCGACCGCTGGCTCTTCGTCAACGTGCTGACGGAGGTCAACCTGGCGATGAAGGTGGCGGGCTTCGCCTCCCGCCGCCTGGGCTGGCGCCGGCTAGCCCGCCCCCTGCTGGTTCGGGGGGTTCAGGCCGCCTTCCCCCACCTGGTGCAGCGGGTGGAGGCGGCCCGCCAGGCCGTCGCGGCCTACCAGGAGGCCCGCCCCGGCGGTCGCGCCAGCCCGCCGGCGACGGCCTCGCACCCCGGCCCGCCCGGTCCGGCGGCGGCCGGGCCCCCGGCCCCTCCGTTCCCGCAGCGGTTCCCGCAGCGGGCGGTGTTCTACGTTTCGGGCGGGTCGGCCCACCGGGCCCTGCTCGCGGCCTACCTCCACCTGGGCCGGCTGTCCCCCGCAAGACCGCCGGGCCCCCGGGAAGTGGCCGCCCTGCCCGGCTTCGACCGCCTGTCGCCCCTGGACGAGGGCCGGATCTTCCGGGTGGGGACGGACCCCTCAGGCCAGGTGGTCCTGGCCGCGGGCGCCGGCGGTCCGGACGTCCTGGCCCTGCGGGCGGCCCACGCCCTGCGCACCCTGGGGTATTTGCCGGTCGAGGCCGCCGGCCGGCCGCCGGGCGATGGCAACCGGCCGGCGGGGGCCTCCGCAGCGGGGGAGCAGGGCGCCCGGGGGTGGCGGTTCATCCCCGTGGGCGACAGCACCCCCTGGTGGGCACGGCTGGCACCGTGGCCCCACGCCCCCGGGCCGGCGGGGGCCCTGGGCCCCACCCGCCGGGCGAAGGGCGATCCCGATGGGGACGGTCTCCGCCCGGCCAAGCCCCGGGGCCATGGGACTGAGACCGGTGGTCACCCCACCGGGGATGAAGGTGGGCCGGGACGCGCCTCGGCCCAGGGGCCCCGGGCGTTGGATGTTGGGGGATGGCGGTGGGCATGGGCGGTGCGGGCCTGGACGCGGCGCTGGCCGGAGCTGGCGGCACTGGTGGCCGCCGTGGCGGGCGACGGCGACCGCCATCCTTCGCGTTGACGCTGCTGGCAGGCCCCTGGCATGATGGAACGGGCGGGAGGGGAGGGCAGCCGTGAAACCCGTGGTGGCCATCGTCGGCCGGCCCAACGTGGGCAAGTCCACCCTGTTCAACCGCATCATCGAGCGCCGCCTGGCCATCGAGGACGACGTCCCCGGCGTCACCCGGGACCGCCTCTATGCTGACACCGACTGGGCGGGCCGGGAGTTCACCCTGGTCGACACGGGCGGCCTGGCCGAGGGCGACGACCCCCTGACCGTCCAGGTCCGCCGGCAGGTGGAGGCGGCGGTGCGGGAGGCGGACCTCTTGATCATGGTGGTCGACGGCCAGGCCGGCGTGACCCCGGCCGACGAAGAGGTGGCCCGCCTGCTGCGCCAGTCCCGCAAGCCCACCATCCTGGCGGTCAACAAGGTCGACGACGCCCGCTGGGACGGCGTGCAGTTCGACTTCTACCGCCTCGGCCTGGGCGAGCCGATTCCCGTGGCGGCGGGCCCGGGCCGCAACGTGGGCGATCTGCTGGATGCCGTGGTGCGCGGTCTTCCCGCTCCCTCCCCGGCGGATGAACCCGGCCCGGACGGGGGGGAACGGGGGGCCTGGGGCGAAACGGCCGAGATCGCCGTGGCCATCGTCGGCCGGCCCAACGTGGGCAAGTCGTCCCTGGTCAACCGGCTGTTGGGCGAGGAGCGGGTGGTGGTCAGCGACATCCCCGGGACCACCCGCGACGCCGTGGACGTCCTGTGGCGGAGGGGCGAGCGGGTCTTCCGCTTCATCGACACCGCCGGCCTGCGGCGCAAGAGCCGGGTCAAGGAGGACGTGGAGTTCTACAGCACCCTACGGACCCAGCGGGCCCTGGCCCGGGCCGACGTGGCCTGCCTGGTGCTGGACGCCCGGGACCCGGCCACCGAGCAGGACAAGCGCATCGCGGGCATGATCCTCGAGGAAGGCAAGGCGTGTGTGCTGGCGGTCAACAAGTGGGACCTGGTAACCCGGGGGCCCGACACGGCCGACCAGTACCGCGAGGCCCTGTACCGGGAGTACGACTTCCTCCAGTTCGCGCCCATCGTCTTCATCTCGGCGCTGACGGGGCAGCGGGTGGAACGGCTCGTCGAGGCGCTGGCCACCGCCGCCGACAACCACCGCCGCCGGGTGCCGGAGCCGGTGCTACGCAAGGTGCTGGACGATGCCCTGCTGGTCCACGAGCCGCCCTCCCGGAAGGGGCGTCGCCTGCGGATCCACCGGGTGCGGCAGGTGGCGGACCGGCCGCCGACCCTGCTCTTCCTGGTCAACGACCCGGAGCTGGTGCACTTCTCCTTCCAGCGCTTCCTCGAGAACGTCCTGCGCAAAGCCTTCGACTTCACGGGCACCCCCCTGCGGCTGATCTTCCGGGCGCCCTCCCGGGGCAAGGGGACGGCCGGCGAGGAATGAGGGGGCTGCCCGAGTGAGGGAATGGGACGGATGGATTGGGGACCCGGTTTGGCCGGCGTGGTGATCCTGGGTTACCTCCTGGGCTCGCTGCCCTTCGGGCTCGGGCTCGTCAAGGCGACCCGCGGGGTCGACATCCGCCGGTACGGAAGCGGCAACATCGGCACGACCAACGTGCTGCGGGTGGCGGGACCGCGAGTGGCGGCGGCGGTCCTCTTGGCCGACGCGGCCAAGGGCTGGCTGCCCGTGGTGGTGGCGCGGGCCGCCGGTCTCGGCGAGCCGGCGGCAGTGCTGGCCGGCGTGGCGGCCATGGCCGGGCATAGCTGGTCGATCTGGCTCCGCGGCAAGGGCGGCAAGGGGGTGGCCACCGGCCTCGGGGTCCTGCTGGGGCTGGACGCACGGGTCGCCCTGGCAGCCTTCGCCGTCTGGATCGGGGTGGTCGCCCTGAGCCGCTATTCCTCGCTGGGCTCCATGTCCGCCGCCGTCAGCGTACCCTTGTGGATGCTCCTCTGGCACGCCCCCACGGCGCACCTGATCTTCGGTGGGGTGGCGGCCCTGGTCGTCCTGGTCCGGCACCGGGCCAACATCGGCCGCCTGCTGCGCGGGGAGGAACTGCCCATCACGCTGAAGATCGACCCGCGGGGGGACTGAGATGCGGGTCGTGGTGGTGGGGGCCGGGGCCATCGGTTGCCTGTTGGGCGGCCTGCTGGCCGCCGGCGGGCATCCGGTCGTCCTGGTGGGGCGGCCCGAGCGGCTGGCGCCGGTGGCGCGGGAGGGGCTGCTGCTCGATCCGGGACCAGCCGCCCGGCCGGCTCGGAGCGGCACCGGCCAGCCGAGCGGCCCCTCCGGCCCCTGGCGGGTGGCGGTGGCCGGGTCGACCTGGGAGGCGGCGGCCCTGACGGAGCCCGACGCCGTGCTGGTGACGGTGAAGGCGCCCGCCCTTCCCCGGGCCCTGGCCCAGGTGGCCGCCACCTGGCCCGCCGGGCGGGGCGGCCGGCCCCCCGTGGTGGTCACCTTCCAAAACGGCCTCGGGGCGGAGGAACAGGCCGTCTCCCGCCTGGGCGTCGGCCGGGTGGTCGCCGGCACCGTGACCCTGAGCGCGGCCCTGGAGGGCCACCGGGTCCGGGTCTACAACGCCGGCCGGGGCGGCCTGGGCCTGGCCCCGGTGACGGGTGTGGGGCCGGGTGGAACGGCCGCCCTGCCAGGTGCCGGTGCCGATCCCGGCGAACCGTCGTCTCCCCCCGCCGGCCTGGCCGGCGCGGCGGGCGCCGGGGAACCCTTCCGGCCTCTGCCCGCCAGCAGCCCGCCGCCCGAGGGGGCCCGCCGGGCGGCGGTCCTCGCCTTTCGGGCCCTGGCCCACCAGCTGCAGGCCACCCTGCCGGTGCCGGTGGTGACGGCGCCTGACGCGGCCACCCTGAAGTGGTCCAAGGTGCTGCTCAACCTGGTGGGCAACGCCGTCGGCGCCCTGCTCCAGTGGGACGTGGGCCGGGTCTTCCACGACCCGGTGGCGGCGGCCGTCGAGCACCGCAGCCTGCGGGAGGCGGTCGCCGTCGCCCGCCGGGCCGCACCGGACCTGGTCGACCTGCCGGGTTACCCCGTCCGCCTCTTCACCCGCCTGGTCCGCCTCCTGCCGGCGCCCCTGTTCCGCCGCACCGTGGGCCCCCGGGCGGCGGGAGGACGGGGCGGCAAGCTGCCGTCCGTCGCCCTGGACGTGGCGGCCGGCCGCCATCCCACCGAGATCCAAGCCCTGCACGGCGCCGTCGCCCGGGTGGGCGCCGCCCTGGGGTGCCCGGCTCCGGTGTGCGCGGCCCTGGCCCGCCTGGTGGACGAGGCCGCCGCCGATCCGGCCCGCCGGGCCTGGTTCCGCGACCGTCCCGACCACCTGCTGGCGGCCCTGCGGCAGCACGGGGCCTGGCCGGCCGGCGGCTGAGGGGCCCGGGGACCGGATGCCCCCTCCGGATGCCCCCTCCCGGGCCGGGGCGGGCCATCGCGGCCGGCGCCCGGCGCCGGCCCCCCCTTCCTCAGGACGGCCGCCCTCCCCGCACGGGGCCGGCGCCCAAAAGGCCGGCGGACGGGCCGGCCGGTTCGTCCCACCCCGCGACATATCCCCTCCCACCCCTCATATACATGGTACTGGCCTCGGACAGGGGCTGGCCGCTGTCTGACCGACCAGCCGGAGCCGCGGGCACGGCGGCAGCATCGGGAGGGAAGGCGCGTGGAGCGTTTTGACATCTTTCAGGACATTGCCGAGCGCACCGGCGGCGACCTCTACATTGGCGTGGTCGGTCCGGTGCGGGCGGGGAAGTCCACCTTCGTCAAGAAGTTCGTGGAGCTGCTGGTCCTCCCCAACATCGCCAACGAGCACGACCGGCAGCGCACCCAGGACGCCATTCCCCAGAGCGGGGCCGGCCGCACCATCATGACGGCGGAGCCCAAGTTCATCCCCGACGAGGCGGTGGAGATCCAGGTCAAGGAAGGGCTCACGGTGCGGGTGCGGCTGGTCGACTCCGTCGGCTTCCCCGTCCCGGGCGCCATCGGCTATACCGAGGCCGACGGGCCGCGCATGGTGACCACCCCCTGGTTCGAGCAGGACATCCCCTTCGAAGAGGCCGCGGTGGTGGGCACCCGCAAGATCATCAACGAACATTCCACCCTGGGCATCGTGGTGACCACCGACGGCAGCTTCGGCGAGATCCCCCGGGAGAACTTCGTCGAGGCGGAGCAGCAGGTGATCCGCGAGCTCAAGGAGCTCGGCAAGCCCTTCGTGGTCCTGCTCAACACCGCCGACCCCCTGTCGCCGGAGACGGCCCAGCTGGCGGAGACCCTGGCCTTCGACTACGACGTCCAGGTGATCCCCATCGCCCTCAACCGGGTGGGCGAGCGCGACCTGCTGGTCGTCTTGGAGCAACTGCTCCTGGAGTTCCCGGTGCGGGAGCTGGTGGTCCAGCTTCCGGCCTGGGTGGAGGAGCTGGATGAGGACTTCTGGCTCCGGCGCCACTACGCCGAAGCGATCCAGGCCACCGTCCAGAACGTGGAGCGGCTGCGGGACGTGGAACGGGCCATCGACCAGCTAGGGGAGTACCAGCACATCGAGAAGGTCGAGCTCCAGGAGCTGGATCTGGGCACCGGCGTCGCCACCGTCGACGTGACGGTGCCGGAGGAGCTCTTCTGGCAGGTCTTGGGCGAGATCAGCGGGATGGAGATCCGGGGCAAGGAGACCCTGGTGCGCTTGATCCGGGAGCTCAGCAAGGCCAAGGCCGTCTACGACCGCATCGGCCGCAGCCTGGAGGAGGCCGACGAGCGCGGCTACGCCGTGGTCATGCCGGCCCTGGACGACCTGGTCTTCGAGGAGCCCGAACTGGTGCGCAAGGGCGGCCAGTTCGGCGTGCGGCTGCGGGCCAGCGCCCCGACCCTCCACCTGTTCCGCACGGTGGTCAGCACCGAGGTGGCGCCGATGATCGGTTCGGAGAAGCAGTCCCAGCAACTGGTCAACTACCTGATGGAGAAGTTCGAGGACGACCCGCGCAAGATCTGGGAGTCCGACATCTTCGGCAAGTCGCTGGATGAACTGCTCAAGGAGGGCATCGAGGACAAGATCCGCTCGATGCCGGAGAACGCCCAGGGCAAGATCCGGGAGGCGCTGGAGCGCATCGCCAACGAGGGCAGCGGCAACCTGATCTGCATCATCATCTGAGGCGCCAAGGGGGTGGGGCGGGTGGATCCCGATTCCACCGGCATCGTGGTGGCCGTCCCCCTGATCACCGGATTGGTGGAACTCCTCAAGCGCCAGGGCATGCCCACGCGATGGGCGCCGCCCGTGGCGCTTGTCCTCGGCCTGGCCCTTTCCTTCGGTTACGCGGTGGCCGGCCAGTCCCTGTGGTTCGAGGCGCTGATCCAGGGGCTGGCCCTGGGCCTGGGCAGCATGGGCCTCTACAGCGGCGTGAAGTACTACCGCCGGCCCCGCAGCTAGGGCCGGCGGCATTGTCGCGGGGTGGGCTCAGCCTCTTGAGACGGGGGGCGGCGGCGGCCCGGCGGCCCCGTCGTCCACCGCCAGGGGGTGCTCGACGATGGCCCCGTCGACGATGCGGAACGCCCGCAGCACCGGGGGTTCCGCGGCCAGGGAGGCGATCAGGTAGTAGGCCTCGGGATAGTAGGCATAGCGCACATCGGTGGGCGACGGGTAGGCGGGGGAGTGGGGGTGGCTGTGGAAGATGGCCCAGAGCGCCTCGCCCCGTTCGTCCATCGTGGTGAAGATGCGCAGCTGGTCCTCCGGGTCCACGGTGTATCGCACCGGCGACCGGTCCGCGTTCCGCGCCGGGTAGAAGGTCACCGGCCGGCCGTCCTTGCCCCCGACGATGCCGCACGCCTCCAGTGGCGCCTCGGCCCGGGCATGGTCCAGCATGGCCGTCACCAGCGCCCGGGGAAGAACCAGCGGGGGCGGGCCGCCCGCCCCCGCCTCCGCCGGAACGCCCCCGCCGCCTGCGGGCACGTCCCTCATCGCGCCGATCCCGCCTCCACCGGCAGCCGGTAGTTCCGCCAGGCGATCATGCCGCCCTTGAGGTTGTAGACGGCGGGGAACCCCGCCTCATGGAGGAACTCGGCCGCCAGGCGGCTGCGCTCGCCCACCTCGCAGACCATCAGCAGGGGCTGCTCGGGGTCGATCTCCTCCAGCCGCGCCCCCAGCTGGGCCAGGGGCATCAGCCGGGCGCCGGGGATGTGGTCCCGGTCGTATTCCCAGGGCTCGCGCACGTCGATGACCTGGACCCGCCCGCCTTCGACCAGCCGCCGCGCCTCCACGGGCGAGAGCTCCGCCGGTCCGCCGCTGGTATCGGGCAGGGCCTCCTCATCGCCCGCCCCACCGGGGCCTGCCACACCTCCGGCCGGGTCGCCGGAGGCCCGCTCGGCCGTGCCCTGGGTGGCCGGGGCCGCCGGTTCCTCCGCCGGGGCTCCGCCGGCCGGCTGGGCCGCCCGTCCCGCCGCGCCGTCGCCCGGCCGGGCCGCAGGGAGGGTGGCCCGCCCGTTGGCCTGGCGGCTGGCGCTGCCCGGCAGCGGCACCCCGCAGAAGGCCTCGTAGTCGATGAGCTCGGTGATGGTCGGGTGGTCGCCGCACACCGGGCAATTGGGGTTGCGCTGCCAGTGCAGGATCTGGTAGCTGGCGCTCAGGGCGTCGTAGATCAGCAGCTTTTCCGCCAGCGTCTCGCCGATGCCCAGCAGGATCTTGATGGCCTCCAGGGCCTGGAGGGTGCCCATGTGGCCCGCCAGGGCCCCCAGCACCCCCGCCTCCGCGCAGCTGGGCACCATGCCCGGCGGGGGCGGCGCGGGGAACAGGCAGCGGTAGCAGCCGCGGCCGGGCATGAAGACCGTGGCCTGGGCTTCGAAGCGCAGGATGCTGGCGTCGACCAGCGGCTTGCCCAGCAGCACGCAAGCGTCGTTGACCAGATACCGGGTGGCGAAGTTGTCGCTGCCGTTGATGACGACGTCGTAGTCCTTGAGGATCTCCAGGGCGTTCTGGGAGTTCAGGAACTCCCGGTGTTCGATGACCCGGACGTCGGGGTTGATGTCCTCCAAGTGGCGGCGTGCCGCCTGGGTCTTGGGCCGGCCCTGGTCATGGTCGAAGTAGAGGATCTGCCGGTGCAGGTTCGACACCTCGACCCGGTCGCCGTCGATGATGCCGATGGTGCCCACACCCGCCGCGGCCAGGTAGATCGCCGCCGGCGAGCCCAGGGCGCCGGCGCCGACGATGGCCACCTTGCTGTCCAGCAGCTTGCGCTGGCCCTCCACACCCACCTCCGGCAGCCGGACATGGCGGGAATAGCGCACCATCTGCTGCTCGGTCAGCAGGGGACCCGCCGCGTCGTCCCCCGATCCGCCCGCCATGGCCGGGATCAACGCCACCTCGTCGCCGTCCTGCAGCGGCGTGGCGGCGCCCTGCAGCGTGCGGATCTCCCGCTTGTTGACGTAGACGTTCAGATGATGGGCGATGGAATCCCCCTCGAACAGCCGCGGGCGCAGGTCGGGGTAGCGCTGGGCCAGGGTCTCCAAGAGCTCCTGGACCGTGGCCGCCTCGACCTTCAAGCGCGCCTCCCCGGTGATGGACCGGTACGGCGTGGGGATGTAGACCTCGACCACGCGCAACACCTCACCCTGTGTGGGGGCCTCGGCGGCAGCGGCCGCCAAAATTCAACCTCACTGAGTACTATACATGGATTTCGGCAGGCAAGGGAAGCCTCGCCGGGCGGGGCCCGCCGCCACCTTCCTAAATATTTGCGGCGTCATGAATGTCATGAAGCTTGCGGCGTTGTGGCGATGAAGCCTTGCGGCGATGGCGGCCGCGGCCATGGCGGCCATAAAAGCCCACGACCCCGCGGGAGGAACCGCGGGGTCGTGCCGGTCGGGCTGCCCGGATTTGAACCGGGGACCTCTACCACCCCAAGGTAGCGCGCTAACCAAGCTGCGCCACAGCCCGCCGCGAACTCGACGCCATTCTAGCACGGCATCCCCGATCCCGCAACAGCGCCACCGCACCGCGCACCGGGACGCCCGCAGAGACCCGCACCCCACACCGCCGCCGCCGCACCGCGCACCGGGACCCACGTAGAGACTCGCACCCCGCACCCGGACCGCCGCGCCACGGACCGGCGGCTCGCACACTGGCACCGGGGCGCCGCACCCCGCACCGGAGATTCGCGCACCCCCCACCGGGACCGCCGCGCCTGCACGGGGGACCCGCACACCCCCGCGACCGAAATCCCGAAATACTGCCCGCGCCGGCCCGAGCGGTGGCCGCAGCGGTATAGGGAAGCCTCGCTGCGGGCACCTTCTGGCAGGGAGGGCCAGTCGAATGCACCTGCACCAATTTCCGGACAAACCGGCCCCACCTCCGGCCGGGCCCATCTGGTGGGTGGCGGGCCCCGCGGCTGGCGGGTTGCGCGCCTACGTCGAAGCGGTGGGGGCCCAGCTCCAGGCGGCGGGCGCGCCGTGCCGGATCCTCCTGGCGGCGGGCCGCTCGCCCTGGCGCAAGCTCGCCCACCTGCGTGCCCAGGTGCGGGACCCGGAGCCGGAGCCGCCGCGGCTCATCCACGCCCACGGCCTCAAGGCCGCCGTGGTGGCGGCCGTGGCCTTCCCCAGGGTTCCCCTGGTCCTGACCCTGCACACCTATCCCCAGGGCTGGTGGCAACGCCAGGTGGCCCGCTGGGTTGCCCGGCGCTGCCAGGCGGTGGTGGCCGTCTCCCGCGCCCTGGCGACGTGGGCCGCCCTGGCCGGTGTGGTGCCCCCGCCGGCGCCGGGCCGGCCGTCCCAGGTCCACGTCCTGGTCCCGCCCCTGCGGCGTCCAGGGCCGCCGGCCGTGCCGCGCCAGCGAGCCCGCCGCGAGCTGGGGCTGCCCGACGTCGGCCCCGTGGTGGGCACCGTGGCCCGCCTCAGCCGGGAGAAGGGCGTCGACGTCCTGTTGCGGGCGGTCGCCCTGCTGCACCGCCACGGCCTTCCCGTCACCTGCCTGGTCGTCGGCGCGGGACCGGACGAACCCGCCCTGCGCCGGCTGGCCGGCCGCCTGGGCATCGGCGCCTGGGTGCGCTGGGCCGGTCACCGCCCCCAGGCGGCCCGCTGGCTGCGCGCCGTGGACGTCTACGTCCAGCCCTCCCGCCAGGAGGCCTACGGCCTGGCCGTCGTGGAGGCGATGGCGGCCGGCCGGCCGGTGGTGGCCAGCCGCACCGGGGGCCTGGAGGAGCTGATCCGCGACGGCGTGGACGGGCGCCTGGTCCCGCCGGACGAACCGGCCGCCCTGGCCCGGGTCCTGGCGTCCCTCCTGCGGGACGAACCGGCCCGCCGCCGGCTCGCCCAGGCGGCCGCCGCGCGGGCCCGCCGCTGTCCCGACGCCGCCCAGGTGGCACGCCAGCACCTCCAGCTCTACGCCCAGCTGGTCGCCGCGCCGGTCCCGCCGCGGCGCCGGCAGCGGATCCACCGGGCCCAGGAGAGGCGATGACCGTGCCGTTCCCCCCTCGCTCGACGGACCCCAACGGGACCGCGCCGCCCGGCGCGGCCTCGTCCGGCACCCCACCGAAAACCGGAACCGGTGGAACCGGCGCTGCGCGCCCGCCGCGGGGGCGGGGGCGCCGCCGCCGCATCCCCCGGCCGGTGGGCGGGCGGGTGGCGGCCATCCTCATCCTGGCCTTGGGGCTGGCCCTGGCCACGGCGGCCGCCGGCGTGGCCTTGAACCGGGCCCTCGGCGGCGCGGGCCGCATCGTCCTGGACGAGGGCCGGCCCTGGGTGGCGCCGGCCTCCCTGCCCGGGGAGGGCTTCACCCGCCGGGTGGTCACCGTCGTCACGGCGCCGGGGCTCGATCTTGACCTCTTGCGCCGCCTTGAAGCCACGGACCCGACGTGGGCCCGCCTGCTCCGGCAGGCCGCCGTGGGCTTGATGACCGCCCATACCGGCGGCTACTACGGCCGGGAGGCCGGCTATCTCACCCTGGGCGCGGGAGCCCGCGCCGTCAGCGGCCCCACCGCCGGGTGGATCCTTCCCGGCGACCAGGTGCTGGAACCCGGTACCGCCCTGGCCCTGTTCAACCGCTGGTGGCCCGGCGGGCCGGTTCCGGCCGGCGCCCCCCTGGCCGGCCCCCAGGAGCTGCCGCCGCAGACCCAGCCGGCCATGGCCGGCGCAGGCGCCGACCTCCCGCCCGTGGTCCACTGGGGATGGGAGGCGCTCCAGCGGGCCAACGAAGCCCTGGACCACCCGGTGCCGCTGGGGTCCCTGGCCACCGCCCTGCACCAGGCCGGCCTGGAGGTGGCCGCCATCGGCAATGCCGACCTGCCCTCGGGCCCCTGGGCGGCGGCCCGGCCGGGCGCTGCCCTGCTGGCCGCCGACGGCCGCGGCTGGATCGACATGGGGCTGGTTGACGGCCGGGTGTTGCAGCCCGATCCCGCCTTTCCGGGCGGGTGGCGGACCCGCTGGGACGCAGTTCTGGAAGCCTGGGCGGCGGCGCGGCGGCGCGCGGCCCTGGTGGTCGTCGAAGCCGGCGATCTGGGTCGCCTGGAAGACCTGGCCCCGGCCCTGCCGGAGGAGACCCTGCGCGCCGCCCGCCTGGAGGCGGGCCGCCGGCTGGGCCGGGCCCTGGCCGTCATGGCGGCCGGCCTGGGTCCCGAGGACCGCCTGGTCCTGCTCAACCCGGCGCCCGGGAGCGAGGCCCGGGCCAGCGGGGAGACGCTGATGCCGGTGGTCAGCTGGGGGGCGGGGCCGGGGCTGCTGGCCAGTCCCTCCACCCGCCGCGCGGGCGTGGTGGCCAACACGGACCTGGCTCCTATGGTGGCCGCCCACCTGGGCGCGCCGCCCCATCCCGCCTGGATCGGCCGGCCCTGGGTCGTCGTGCCGGCGAGCGGCCGCCAGTGGGGCGACGCCATCCTGGCCGGCGGTGGCCAAGCCCATGCCGGCGGCGGCGCGGCCCCGGCGCGCGGGGGGGCGGAGGCCGGCCGTCGGGAGGCCCTGGCCGCTCTGGAGCGGCTCCATGCCAGCCTGGTGGCCAACTACCAGCGCCGGGCCGCCTTCATCCGCCTGTTCGTCGGGGCCGGCCTGGTGCTGACCGCTGGGCCGCTGCTGGCCCTGTGGCGCCGGGGCCGCCGCCTGGAGCGCTGGATCCTGCCCCTGACGGCCCTGGCTGCCTTCCCCCTGGCCAACCTCCTGCTGCCCGCCTGGCCCGCCGGCCCCGGCTGGCGCTGGTGGTCGGGGACCCCGTCCGTCCTGCTGGCGGCGGTGCTGGCCGTGGCCCTCGCCCTAGGGGCCCGGCAGCTGGCGGGGTCCACCCTGGGGGCCTTCGGCGCCATCGGCCTGTGGACGGCCACCGTCACGGTGGTGGACGTCCTGGCGGGAGCCTGGCTCGCCCAGCTCACCCCCTTTGGCTACTCTCCCATCGGGGGAGCGCGCTTTTACGGCATCGGCAACGAGTACATGGGCGTCCTCATCGGCTCGACGGCAGTGGCTGCCGCGGCCTGGGCCGAACTGCGCCGGCGGCGCGCGCGGTACCAGGCCCGGCCCCAGGGCCCCTCCAGCCCGGACGGGCCGGCGGGTGGCCCGGAACGGTCCCAGCTACGACCCGCACCCGGGGTGCCGGCGGGTGGCCCGGGGCGGCGCCAGCCCAGACCCGCACCCGGGGCGCCGGGGGGCAGCCCGCAGCGGCTCCAGCCACCACCCGCATCCGGAGCACCGGCGCCGAGCCCGCGGTGGCCCGGCCTCGGCCGCATCCGGGCGTGGGCGACCGCCGGCGGCCGCCGGCCCCTGCCCGCCCTGGTCGGGGTCCCCCTGGCCCTGGGCCTAGTCGCCCTGGTGCTGGCCGACCCCAGCCTGGGCAGCAACTTCGGGGGCGCGCTCTCCGCCGCGGTGGCCGCCTGCGGGCCCGTGCTGGCCGTCGCCATCGCCGCCCGGCGCCATTCCCTGCGCTGGCGGGTGGGGGCGGCGCTCCTCCTGTTGGGGGCGCCCATGGCCGTCGGCCTGGCCATGGCGGTCTGGGACCGGCAACTGGGGGCCAGCGCCACCCACGTCATGGCCACGTGGGAGCAGGTGCAGGGGGTGGGACCGCAGGCCCTGCTCGACGTGGTGGTGCGCAAGGTCACGATGAACCTGCGCCTGATGCGGTATACCAACTGGAGCTACCTATTTGTGATGCTGGTCTTCGCCTACGCCTTCGTGATCTATCGCCGGGCGGCGGTGGTGCGGGAACTGGAACGGCGCCAGCCCGAGGCGGTGCGCGGCCTGGCGGCGGTGGCCGCCGGCAGCCTGGCCGCCCTGTTGCTCAACGACAGCGGGATCGTCGCGGCCGCCACGACCCTGGTCTACGGCGCGACGTTGCTCCTGGCCCTGGCCGCCGGCCTCGACGGCCCTGCGGAGGCGCCGCCGGGGCGGCGCGGCCCGGCAGCGCCCGCGCGCGGACCCGCCGGTCCCGCAACCGGCCACCCTTGAGAGAAGGTCGGAGCCCGTTCGTCCGCCCGGCTCCCGCCCGGCCGCCTGGCGAGCCACCGGGCCCGCCGCCGGCTCGGGCCTGCCGCCGGCTCGCCCGCGACCGACAAACGGGGGCGCGGGCAACCGCCAGCCGCCGGCAGCCCATCCCCGAACCGCCACCCCCGGTGAAGATCGGTCCCGCTATGTTGTTGACACGGCGGGGGAGGTTGCTACAATGAATCCTGGTTCGCACGAGCCAGGCCGGGGAATCCGCTTTTCTCGGGCGGGATTCCCGAATCTGACGCCGTGAGGCGGCGGAAAGGTTGTGAAATTCGGTCACGAAAAGGGGGCGAGGCGCATGCGGGCGCTCGGGCGGCACATCTTGGCCGAGGCATACGATTGCGACCCGGCGGTGCTGGATGACGTGAATCTGGTGGAGTCGATCATGGTTGAGGCGGCGCTGGCCGCCGGGGCCGAGATTCGTCAGGTCGCCTTCCACAAGTTCGCCCCCCAGGGCGTCAGTGGGGTCGTGGTGATCTCGGAATCCCACCTGACGATCCACACGTGGCCGGAACTTGGCTACGCCGCCATCGACGTCTTCACCTGTGGCGACCACGTGGACCCGTGGGATGCCTGCCATTACATCTTCGAGCACCTGCGGGCAGGCCGCGTGGCGGCGTCGGAGACCCAGCGCGGCATCCTGGACGAACACGACAATCCCAAGCTGCAGCCGGTGGCCCTGCGCCGGGACGCGGCCGGTTGACTGGTGACCGGCGGACCCCGGACGGGGCGGTGGAAGTGCGGGCAACCCGCACTTCTTTTTTTGCCTTGCCTTTGATCCCGGGCAGAGGCCCGCGGGTGGAACCGGCCGGGAATGGCCGGTTCCACCCGGCGCGCATCCTGCCATCCGGGACCACCCTGCACCAAAGGAGGAGTCCTGGTGGAACGCACCTTCGTCATGGTCAAGCCCGACGGCGTCCAGCGCGGCCTGGTGGGGGAGGTCATCGCCCGCCTGGAGCGCAAGGGCCTCAAGCTGGTCGGGCTGAAGATGGTCCGCGTCAGCGAAGACCTGGCCCGCCGCCACTACGCGGCCCATGAGGGCAAGCCCTTCTTCCCCGGGTTGATCCGCTTCATCACCTCCGCGCCCGTGGTGGCCATGGTCTGGGAAGGCCGCGAAGCCGTGGCCGTGGTGCGCAACCTCCTGGGCCCCACCGACGGGGCCAAGGCCGCGCCGGGGACCATCCGGGGCGATCTGGCCAACGACATCGGCTTCAACCTGGTCCACGGCAGCGACTCGGTGGAGAGCGCCCAGCAGGAGATCGCCCTCTGGTTCCGGCAGGATGAGCTCCTCGACTGGGAAAATCATAGGGAGGCCTGGCTGTACGATCGCGGCTGAGCCGGCCGGGACCGGCGCGGCGTCGCCGGCGCCGGCCAGCCTGCGCGAGAGGTAGAACCGGCCCGGCGGCCGCCGGGCCCGGGGAGGCCGTCCATGACCCGGGGCATGGAACCGCAAGGCGATGGGCTGGTGGTGGCCGCCGCCGAGCAGCACCTGCGGGCGGTGGCCACCCTGATTCGCCATCACGGTCGCGCCATCCTGGGGCAGTTCGACATCACCCCGCCCCAGTTCGACGCGCTGCTCGTCCTCATGCGCCATCCCGAGCTCACCATGGGCGAATTGTGCCAGCACCTCTACCTGGCCTCCAGCACCGTCACCGACCTGGTCGACCGGCTGGAGCGGCAACAGCTGGTGCAGCGGGTCCGGGATCCTGAGGACCGGCGGGTGATCCGGCTCCGGCTGCTGCCCCGGGCCCGGGAGCTGCTGGATGCCGTGCTGGAGGCGCGGCGCGCCTACCTGGCCCGTGTCCTGGCCCATCTGGATCCGGTGGACCGGCGGGTGCTGCTGCGCTCGCTGGAGCGCCTGGTGGACGCCATCCGCCGGGAGGGCGACGGGCCGGGCCCCCTGCCGGCGGGTGAGGGCGCCGCGGCAGGCCACCGGCCCCGCGGGGAAGCGGGCGCCGCCGGGTCCGGGACGGCCGGGATGGAGGAACCCGCCCCCGGGCCGGGAACCCGGGTGGGCGGGGAAGGGAGGAGCAGGCCCGTGCGACTGGCCATCATCGGAGGGACAGGGGTCTACGACCCCGAGATCCTGGACGACGTGCGGGAGGAGACGGTGGTCACGCCCTACGGCCGGGCCACCGTGCGCATCGGCACGTTCCGCGGCCTGGAGGTCGTGTTCCTGGCCCGCCACGGCGCCGGCCACACCGTGCCGCCCCACAAGATCAACTACCGGGCCAACATCTACGCCCTGGCCGCCCTGGGCGTCCGGCGGGTCGTCGCCACCGCCGCCGTCGGGTCCCTGCGCCAGGCCTTCGGGCCCGGTCACTTCGTCCTGGTCGACCAGTTCCTGGACTTCACGAAGAACCGGGTGTCCACCTTCTTCGAGGGCGGCGAGGCCGGGGTCGTCCACATCGACGTGACCGAACCCTACTGCCCCGAGATGCGGCGTCACCTGGAGGAGGCCGGCCGGGCCCTGGGCTTGCCCGTCTCCAACGGCGGCGTCTACGTCTGCACCGAAGGCCCGCGCTTCGAGACGCCCGCCGAGATCCGCATGTTCGAGCGGCTGGGCGGCGACCTGGTGGGCATGACCAGCGTGCCCGAGGTGGTCCTGGCCCGGGAAGCCGGGCTCTGCTACGCCACCATCGCCATGGTGACCAACTACGCCGCGGGCATCTCCGGCCAGCCCCTGACCCACGAAGAGGTCCTGGAGATCATGGCGGCCAACGGGACCAACCTGCGGCGCCTGATCCTGGAGGCCCTGCCGCGCCTGGCGGAGGAACCCGCATGCCCCTGCGTCGCCCGGCCCGCGCCCCTACAGGTACCGGCCACCACGCCGGGGGCTACCCAGGGGGAGGAGCCCCGCCCGTGAGCGCCGGCACCGCCCCCAGCCGGATCCGGGACCCTCGCCTCGCTCCCTCGGGCTGGCAGAAGATCCGCTGGGTCGAGGCGCGCATGCCCGTGGTCGCCGCCCTGGAGCGGCGGCTGGCCGAAGGGGGCGACCTGGCGGGCCGCCGCATCGCCATCTGCCTGCACCTGGAGGCCAAGACGGCCCGGATGGCCCTGGCGCTCCAGCGGGCGGGCGCCCAGGTGGCCCTTTGCGGGTCGAACCCCCTCTCGACCCAGGATGACGTGGCCGCCGCCCTGGCCGAGGCCGGGGTGGCGGTCTACGCCTGGCACGGCGCCAGCGCCGGCGAGTACGTGGAGTTCATCGACCAGACGGTCGCCTTCGGCCCCCACCTGGTGCTGGACGACGGCGGCGACCTGGTGACCCACCTGCACACCCGCCGGACGGACCGGCTCGGCGGCGTCCGCGGCGGGTCCGAGGAGACGACCACCGGCGTGCTGCGGCTGCGGGCCATGGCCCGGGAGGGCGTGCTGCGCTTCCCCATGGTCGCCACCAACAACGCGGCCATGAAGCACCGGTTCGACAACCGCTATGGCACCGGCCAGTCCGTCTGGGACGGGATCATGCGCCTGACGAACCTGGTGGTGGCGGGCAAGACCGTGGTCGTCTGCGGGTACGGCTGGTGCGGCAAGGGGGTCGCCGAGCGGGCCCGGGGGTTGGGGGCCCGGGTCATCGTCTGCGAGGTCGACCCCATCCGCGCCAACGAAGCCTTGATGGACGGTCACCAGGTCATGCCCTCGGAGGAAGCCGCCGCCCTGGGCGACGTGTTCGTCACCGTCACCGGCTGCCGGGATGTGCTGGTGGCCCGCCACTTCCGGCGGATGCGGGACGGCGCCCTCCTGGCCAACGCCGGCCACTTCGACGTCGAGATCGCCAAGCCGGATCTGGAGGCCCTGGCCCGGCGGGTGGAGGACGGGCGCCCGGGCGTGCGCACCTACGTCCTGGAGGACGGCCGGCGGCTGCACCTGCTGGCCGACGGCCGGCTAGTCAACCTGGCCGGTGGCGATGGCCACCCGGCCGAGATCATGGACCTTTCCTTTGGCCTGCAGCTGCTGGCCCTGGCCTGGGTCGACCGGGAGGCGGACCGGCTGGGACCGGGGGTCTTCCCCCTGCCCGAGGAGCTGGACCGGGAGGTGGCCGCCTTGCGGCTGGCCGCGCTGGGCGTCGCCATCGACACCCTGAGCCCCGAGCAGGCCGCCTACCTGGCAGGGTGGCGGGAAGGGACCGCATGAGCACAACCCGGCCGGCGGCCGGGGCCCACGGGGGGCTGCCCGCCGCGGTTGGGGGAAAGGAGGACGGGCGATGCCGTCACGGGTGCTGATCGAAGGGGGCTGGGTCTTCACCGGGGAGGGCGACGGGCCCTTCGACGTGGTGGAGGACGGAGTCGTCGCCGTCGAGGGCGAGCGCATCGTGTACGCCGGCCCCCGGACGGGGTTGGATCCCCGCTGGCAGCCCACCCGCCGCATCGACGCGCGGGGCAAGGCCGTCCTGCCGGGCCTGGTCAACGCCCACACCCACCACGCCATGTCCCTCCTGCGGGGTTACGCCGACGACGTTCCGTTGATGCCCTGGCTGGAGGAGCACATCTGGCCGGCGGAAGCCCACCTGACGGGGGACGACGTCTACTGGGGCACCCTCCTGGCGATCGCCGAGTCCTTGCTGGCCGGGGTGACCACCTTCGCCGACATGTACTTCTTCATGGACCGGGTGGCCCAGGCGGTGCTGGAGACGGGGGTGCGCGCCCACCTCTCCCGCGGCCTGATCGGGGTGGCCCCGGGGGCCGACCGCGCCCTGGCTGAGGGTGAAGGGCTGGTGCGCGAGTTCCACGGTGCCGGTGACGGCCGCATCCGCTGTGCCCTGGCGCCCCACGCGCCCTACACCTGCCCGCCCGCCTACGTGGCGCGGGTGCTGGAGGCGGCGGCGGCCCTGGGTTGCCCGATCCACACCCACCTGGCGGAAACCCGGGCGGAGATCGAGCAGATCCGGGCCCAGTACGGCAAAAGCCCCATCCGCCACTTCGCCGACCTGGGCGTCTTCCAGCACGAGACCCTGGCCGCCCACTGCGTCCACGTCGACGCCGACGACATCGCCCTGCTGGCCCAATATGGGGTGCGGGTGGCCCACAACCCCATCTCCAATTGCAAGCTGGCCAGCGGCATCGCGCCCGTGCCCGACATGCTGGCGGCCGGGGTGACGGTGGGCCTGGCCTCCGACGGCGCCGCCAGCACGAACCACCTGGACCTCTTTGAGGAGATGCGCCTGGCCGCCAACCTGCAGAAGGTCAGCCGCTACGACGCCACCGCCCTGCCGGCCTGGCAGGTGCTCCGGATGGCCACCAGCGGCGGCGCCCGGGCCCTCGGCTTCGAGCGGCTGGGGTGCCTGGCCCCCGGTTACCTGGCCGACGTGATCGTCGTCGACCTGCGGGCGCCCCACCTGTGGCCGCGCCACGACCTGACCAGCCTGGTGGTCTACTCCGCCAAGGCGGCCGACGTGGACACGGTGCTGGTCCACGGAAAGGTGCTGGTCGACGGCGGCGAGCTCCTCACCATCGACCTGGAGCGGGTGGAGCACGAGGCCCAGCAGCGGGCGGAGCGCCTGGCCCGCCTGGGCCGGGCCGGCCGCGGGTAGCGGGCGCAACGGCCGCGGGTCGCGGGGGCGATGGCTGCGGGTCGCGGGAGCGACGGCCGCGGGCCTCAATAGCCGCGGACCTTGTCCACCACGTTGCGCAGGGGCTGCCCCTGTCGAAACCGGCGGAGGTTGTCGAGGAAGAGCTCCAGCGCCGCCCCGGTGTAATCCCGCATGGCCCCCGCGTTGTGGGGCGTGATGAGGACGTTGTCCAGGGTCCACAGGGGATGGTCGGGGGGCAGGGGTTCCTCCTCGAACACGTCCAGGCCGGCACCGGCGATCCGCCGTTCCCGAAGGGCTTCGACCAGGGCCGCCTCGTCGACCACGGCGCCGCGGGCGATGTTGATGAGGAAGGCGTCGGGCCGGAGGGCGGCCAGTTCCTCCCGGCCGATGAGGTGCCGGGTCTCCGGGGTCAGGGCGGCGCTGACCACCACCCACTGGGCCGGCTCCAGGATGCGCCGCAGATCGCCCGGGCCAACCACCAGGTCCAGGCCCTCCTCGGGCTGGGGGTGGCGGCGGCAGGCCAGGACCCGCATCCCAAAGGTCCGGGCGCGGCGGGCCACCTCCCGGCCGATGGCCCCCAGGCCGACCACGGCCAGGGTCTCGCCGGCCAGCTGGCGGGTGGGCAGGCGCCGCCACTGGGCCCGGCGCTGCTGGTCCAGATACCCCGGCAGGTTGCGGGCCCAGGCCAGCATGAACATGAACACGTGATCGGCGATGGTGGCGGCGTGCATCCCCCGGGCGTTGGTGAGGATCACCGGGTGCTCCCGCAGCTGGGGCACGGCCGCCAGCATGGCATCGACCCCCGCGTAGGCACACTGGATCCAGCGCAGGTGCCGGGCCGCCTCGAGCCGCGCCGGGGTCAGCTCGCGGCCGAAGAGGAAGGCGACCTCGGCCACGGCAAAGGCCCGGTCCAGCTCTTCCGGTGGAACGCGGCCGGGAAGCAGGTGCAGGCGGGCGTCGGGCGCCGCCGCGGCCAGCCGGGCCGCCTGATCGTCGTTCAGGGGAACGGTGCAGAGGATCTCCAGGGCCACGTTGGTTCGACCTCCCAGGGTGGACTGCTGCGGTCATTCCCCACCGCGCTGCCCTTTCCCTGGCGAGGCCGCGAAGCGGCGCCGCCGGCGCGGCCGGCTAAGGTGCGGCCCTGGGTCCGAAGGAGGCCGGGAATGGGCGTCACCCTGTATCTGATCCGCCATGGGGAAACCGAGTGGAACCGGGCCGGTCTCTACCAGGGGCAGCGGGACGTGGACCTGTCCGCCCGCGGCCGGCAGCAGGTGCGGGCCTTGGGGCGCCGGTTCGTCCGCCGCCCCCCCGACCTGGTGCTGGCCAGCGACCTGCGGCGGGCCCTGGCGACGGCCCAGGCGGTCGCCGCCAGCCGCCGTCCCCCCGTGCCCCTGGAGACCGACCCGCGGTTGCGGGAGATGTCCTTCGGGGAATGGGAGGGGCTGGCCGTCGCCGAGATCCGCGCCCGGTACGCCGACGATTACGCGGCCTACCAGGCCGATCCCTTCGAAGGGCGGCCCACGGGGGGCGAGACCTTCCGGGAATTGGGCGAGCGCGCCTGGGCCGCCGTCGCCGAGCGCCTCGAGCGGCCGGGACTGCGTCGGCTGGCGGTGGTCGCCCACGGGGGGACGGTCAAGGCCCTGCTCTGCCGCCTGCTGGAGTTGCCGCCGGCCATGCGCACCCGGATGTTGATCGACAACGCCAGCGTCACCGCCCTGGAGATCCGGGAGGGACGGGCGCCCCTGCTGCGGTATCTCAACGATACCTGCCACCTGCGCCAGGTGCGCTGAGCCAGCGCCAGGTGGGCAAGCCGGTTCGTCCGGTGGGGAGCGACGGGGGTGCGGATGGCACCCGAAGGGAGGGAGGGCGGCCCGTGGTCGGCGGTCAACCCCAGGCCGGGGGAGCTGCACCGGAGGATCGGCCGGCCGGTCGTCCCCGGGGAATGGCGCCGTCCCGCCAGGCGGTGCCGGTAGGCGGGACCGTGGCCGCCGGGGGGCCCGAGCCGGCGGCGTCCCTGGCCGAGGCCGTCCGGGGCATCTTCGCGCCGGGGGGAATCCTGGAGCGGCTGCTTCCCGGCTACCAGCACCGCCCGGGCCAGGTGGAGATGGCCCTGGCCGTCGCCGCGGCCCTGGAGGAGGGCCGGCACCTGGCCGTGGAGGCCGCCACGGGGATCGGCAAGAGCCTGGCCTACCTGGTGCCCGCCGCCCTCTGGGCCCACCGCCACAAGGCGCGGGTGGTGGTCGCGACCCACACCCTCACCCTGCAAGACCAGCTGCGGGAACGGGACCTTCCCGTCCTCGAGCAGATCGTGCCCGTCCCGGTGGCGGTGCTCAAGGGCTTCGGCCAGTACGCCTGCCGCTTGCAGGCGGCCGCCCTGCTGGAGCAGCGGGCGGCCCAGGGTCCCAGCCTCTGGTCCCTGGAAGACCCGCCGGCGGCGGAGACCTCGTCCCCCCCGACCCCGGTGGCGCCAGGGACGGCCCCCGGGACCGGCGGGCCGCGGACCGCCCGGGCCCTGGATGGGGCACCGGCGGGGACCGACCCGGCGGCCACGGCGATGCCGGCCGACCCCTTCCCGGCCCTGGCGGCGTGGCTGGAATCGACCCCGACCGGCGAGCTGGCCGAGCTGACCGAACCCGGTTTGGCGCGCCTGGCGCCCCGCCTGGCCGTCGACGCCCGGGCCTGCCTGGGCAGCGCCTGCCCGGCCCTGCGGCGCTGCTTCCCGCTGCTGGCCCGGGAGCAAGCCCACCAGGCCGCCTTGATCGTGACGAACCACGCCCTGGTCCTGGCGGACTGGGCCGGCGGCGGCCACCTGCTGCCGGACTACGACGCCCTCATCCTGGACGAGGCCCATCACCTGGAGGACGTGGCCGCCCAGCAGCTGGGGTGTCGGTTGAACCCCGCCGAGTTGATCCGCGCCCTGGGGCCCGCCGAGGGACCCAAGCGCACCGGTTCGATCAAGCGAACCCGCGGCCCGCACCCGCACCCGACGGGGGCCTCCGGGGGTGGGGACGGCGGCTCCAGCCCACCCGCGGCCGACGCCGGCGCCTCGGGCGAGGCGGCCACCCGGGCCCGCCACGCCCTGGAGGACGTGGCTGTCGCCCTGGAGACGGTGGCGGGAACGGCGCCGGGCGGCCCCGTCCGCCTGCCGGCCGGCTGGAACCGGCGGCCGGTGGACGCCGGGTTCAAGGGCCTCACCCGGGCCCTGGAACGGGCCGGGGAGGCCCTGGCCGATCTGCGTGAAGCCCTGGACCAGTCCCTGCCGCCGGTGGACGAACGGGCCCACCTGGCCTTCCGCCGCCTGCGCCAAGGGGTTCAGGAGGCCGGGGCGGCGATCCAGCGGCTTTTGGAGGATGCGGGCTTGTGCGCGTGGGTCGAACCCCAGCCCGGGGGTGGGCTCCAGCTGGCCGCCGCACCCGTGGTGGCCGCCGGAGCCCTCGAGCCCCTCTTTGACCGCGTTCCGACGGTGCTGGCCTCGGCCACCTTGCCCCGGGACGACCACTGGTTGAAGCGGCTGGGCCTGGAGGCCGTGGAGCGCCGGTCCATCCCGTCGCCCTTCAACCTGGCCCGTCAAGCCCTGCTGGCGGTGGTGACCGATGCCCCCCGGCCGCCCAGCCGGCGGGACGAGGTCTACGCCGCGGCCCTGGCCCGGCAGCTGCTGCCCTTGATCGGGGCCATCCCCGGCGGCGTCCTGGTCCTCTTCACCGCGCGCTGGGCGCTGGAGGCGGTGGGCGAACGGCTGCGCCCGGCCCTGCGGGCCATGGGCCGGCGGCCGGCCCTGCAGGATCGGGACGGTCCCCGGGCGCAGCTGGTGGCGGACCTGGCCGCCGGCCGCCTCGACGTGCTGATGGGCGTGGATAGCCTCTGGGAGGGGATCGACGTGCCGGGGCGGCACCTGGAAGGGGTCATCCTGACGCGGATCCCCTTCGACGCCCCGGGGGATCCGCTGACCGCGGCGCGCTGCGAAGCCATCGAGCAAGGCGGCGGCTCGGCCTTCTTCCAGTATCAGCTGCCGCGTGCCGCCGTCAAATTAAAGCAGGGCTTCGGCCGCCTGATCCGCAGCCCGGCCGACCGGGGGGTCGTGGTCGTCCTGGACCCGCGCCTGGCGCCGGGTTCGTCCCGGTATGCGACGCAGCTCTTAGACAGCCTGCCGCCGGCCACCCGCTGGGTGGGATCGGCGACCCAGGTCGTCGACGTGGTGGCCCGGTGGTTCGCGGAGGTTGACGCGTGACGCCGGCTGGCTTGGGCGCCGGACGGCGGGCCGGATCGCCGTGGGGGCGTCAGCGGTAGGGGCGCACCGGTGGGGCCGTGGAACGGCTCCCCGGGCGGGCGCGACTGGGGAGACTGGCGCGACCGGCGGGCGGCAGGCCGCACCCCCGCTGGATGAGAACCGCGCGGGGCGAGCTGGCTCCTCGGCCTGATGGAACCAGGCGGGGCGAGCTGGCTCCCCGGCCGGATGGAACCGCACGGGGCGGGCTGGCTCCCCGGCCTGGTTCGTGGTACCATCCCAGTAATCCCGCGCGCCCGCGCGGTCGCGAACCCGTTTCAGGAGGCAGGAGCGTTGCGCGTTCTACTGGTCAACGACGACGGCGTCTACAGCCCGGGCATCCAGACGCTGCGGGCCGCCCTGGAAGAACGCACGGGGTGGGAGGTCTACGTGGTGGCCCCCGACCGGCAGCGCAGCGCCTCGGGACACGCCATCACCCTCCATAAGCCCCTCTACCTCGACCCCGTTGAGATCCCCGGTGCCCGGTCGCCGGTCTATGCCGTCAGCGGGACGCCGGCGGACTGCACCAAGATCGGCCTGCTGGCCGTTTTGCCCGGACCCTGCGACCTGGTGATCTCCGGCATCAACCGGGGCGGGAACCTGGGGTTCGACGTGTTGTACTCGGGCACCGTCTCCGCTGCCATCGAAGGCGTCATCATGGGCGTACCCGCCATCGCCGTCAGCCTGGCGGCGTGGCAGGAGCCGGATTACGGCCCGGCGGCCCGGTTCACCGCGCGGCTGGCCGAGCTGGTGGCGCGGGAAGGCCTGCCACCCGGCGTGCTCCTCAACGTGAACGTGCCGCCGCTGCCGGAGGAGCGCATCGCCGGGGTGGTGCTGACCGTGCTGAGCCGGCGCATGTACCGCGATCGCTTCGAAAAGCGGCTCGACCCGCGGGGACGGCCCTATTACTGGCTGGCCGGGGAGCCGGTCCAGGAGCCGCCCTCGGTGGAGACCGACGTCGGGGCGGTGCGGGCCGGCTACATCTCCATCACCCCCTTGCACCTGCAGCTCTCGGATCGCGAGGCGATGGCCCGGCTGGAAGCCTGGCGGCCCCAGCTGGAGGCCGGCCTGGGCTCGTCGCGGCGACCGGCGGCAGGGACCGACGACGCAGAAGCCCAGGCGCAGCCGGCCCAGGTCCAGGTCCGGCCCCAGACCTGACCGGTCGGTCCCACGGAGCGGGCCCAAGGTACGGGCCGCGCCTGGGCGGAACGATGTCGCCGGGCGCCTCGCGGGGCGTTGCCGCGGCCCTGCCGGTGGCGCGCGGGGGCCCGACGGGATGGGCGGCCGCCGGCGGGGCGACCGGCCTGCGGCGTATCCGCCCCGATCGCGCGGGACCGGCGGCGTCACCTCGGGCCCGCGCCCGGAAGGGTCCTCGGCCTCCTGTCGGCGGGGCCGGTTTTTTCTAGGGTACGAACCCCACCCCCGGCCCACCATAGGAACGGGTCGCGGTTCAGCGACGGGCGGATCGGCCGGCCCCAGCACCCCGGCCGGTTCGCCGGAACCGCGGCCACGGACCCCGTCGTCGCGGTCGTACGCCGATCGCCCCATGCCTCCGATCCCCGGGCCACGGCCTCACGGGCCGGTGCGCGCAGCGCGCGCACCGGCCCGGCCGCATTCCGCCGCCTTTGCGGAACCCCGGGGCCTGCGCCCGGCACTCGAGGTGGCGAGACATCCCCATCGACCCGGACGCCCACCCGGCGGCCGTCCAGGGTCCGCCGGCACCGACGGCACCGCCGGCGCCGGCCCGCGCCTTCCCTTCCTTTGAAGGATCTCGCAGCGAAGGATCCCGCGGCCCGGCCGGGCCGCGTTCTACCCCTTGGGACCGGCACATACACATCTGCCGGAAGGGGCCGATGGCGCCCCGCGCCACCACAGGGGGGGTCGGACCTTGCAGGGAGCCGATGTCCGGGAGCGCTACCGCACGCCGCCCCCGTTCCACGCCCGGGCGGTGATCACCGGCGCGGCTGTCTCCCTGGTGCTGGTCTTGCTGGTGTCGGGGGTCCTGGCCGTGGCGGTCTACTTCACCGCCCTGCACGAGTACCAGTTGAACGCCATCTTGTACTACCTCGGCATGCTGGCCACCGCCGCCGGCGGCCTGGTGGCCGCCCGGGCGGCGGACCACAAGGGATGGCTGCACGGCGGTGCCGCGGGGCTCCTCTACGTGCTCATCGGCAGCGCCCTGGGCCACTGGCTCTTCCCCGACCAGCCGACGCCGCTGGCCCAGCTCGGCCCCCGGATGTTGCTGGGCTTCATCCTGGGCGCCATCGGTGGCGCCGTGGGGATGTTGCTGTAAAGGCCGGCGGCGGCCCCAGGGCCCGATCCCTTCCCAGGGGGCCGACCATTCGTCATGACCATGGAGGCCAGCCGTGGTGAACGATGCCTCCCGGCACGGCGCGCCCGCGCCGGAAAAGGACATGCCTTCGACCAGCCGCCTTCTTCGCCCGGAGGATGCCCATGATCCCCGGCGGCAGGGCCGGCCCTCACCGCCGCCCGCTGCCCTCCCGGTCCGGCCAGCGGCGGGCGTGCCCACCGGCCAGGGGGCCGTGGGGCGGCCCCGGCTCCCGGGCCTGGGCCGGGACGAGCCGGCCTCGCCCGCCCGCCGCCGGGCCGGCCTGCAGCCTTCCCGGGACCCCCGCCGGGCCGGCTTCCGGGTGATCGCCTCCTTTCCCCGGCGCGGCGACGAGACCCCGCCGCCTCTGGGGTCCCTGGCCCAGGGAGCGGCCACGGCGGAACCTGCCTTCGATCCAGGAAAGGCGCCTACCGCGACCGGTGCCGCCGCATCCACGGACGAACCGGCCCCGTCGACAGCGGGCGGCCCGGGCGCCCGGAGGCCCGGCCCCCGGGCGCCGCGCTGGCAGGCCGCGTCCCTGCTGGTGGCCTGTTTCGTGGCCGCCCTGGTGGGGTGGGGAGCCGGCCGCCTGTGGAGCGAGGGGTTCGCGATCCCAACCCCCTCGGCTTCCGGGCCCCGTCCGCACGGGCGGCCGGCGCCGGGTGTCGGTTTGAACCCCGCCGGCGCGACGACGGCGGGTTTGCCGGCGCAAACCGTCATGGCCGCCGAACCCCGGATCCACGTGGTCCAGAAGGGCGAAACCCTCTACCGGATCGCCCGCCGCTACGGCGTTCCTGTGGAGAAACTGGCCCGGTACAACGGGCTGGACGACCCCACCCACATCGAGGCCGGCCAGCGGCTGAGGATCCCGCCGGGGACGGGTGGGGCGGGCGCCACCACCGCCGCGGGCGCTGGGGACGGTGCGGCGCCGGATACGGGGCCCGCGCCGGGGAACGCGGCGGCGAAGGGAGGCGCCCGGGCGGGGGATTCCCCCGGCCCGGAGGGCGAGGCCGGCGCCGGGGCCGGCGCCGCCGGTTCGTCCGCCACGGGAGCGCAGGCCTCCCAGGGCTCGCCAAGCGGGGCGGAGGCGCCCCGCGGGAGCTCCGGGGGCGGCGGGGCGGGCGGCGAGGACGGGCGCGGTCCAGCCGGTGGCGTGGTCGCCCTGACCTTCAACGACGGCCCCGATCCGGCCACCTGGCCGGACCTGCTGCGGGTGCTCGACGGTCACGGCGTCAAGGCCACCTTCTTCCTGGAAGGGGCCCGGGCCCAGGCGCACCCCGAGCTGGTCCAGGAGCTGGCTCGCCGGGGCCACCAGGTGGAGAATCACGGCTGGAGCCACCGCAGCCCCCAAATCCTCGGGGAGGCGGCGACCCGGGCCGAGATCCGGCGAACGGCCGCCCTCCTGGGTCGCCTGACCGGCCGCCGGCCCATCTACTACCGGCCCCCGGGCGACCTCCGGGATCCGGCCGTGTTCACCTGGGCCCGGGAGGAGGGTCACCGCATCCTCCTGTGGACCAACATCGGCGCCCAGGACGCGCCGCCCCAGCCGCCGGAGGAACTGGCGGCCCGGGTAGCGGCCAGCGCCTACAACGGGGCCATCCTGATGCTCCATGCCACCCAGCCGGCGACGATCCAGGCCTTGCCGGCCATCCTCCAGCGGCTGGAGGCCAGGGGATTGCGCCCGGTGACGGTGGACCGGCTGCTCGAGGCCCTCCAGGCGGCGGCTCCGGCGGCCCCCGAGGGGGCCGGGGCCGGGCAGGCTCCGGGGACGGGGGATGCCTCCCGGGCCGGCCCGGCGTCGCCAGCGGCGGCGGGTGGCCAGGCCGGTGCCGCGGCCGCAGGGGACAGCGGTTGACCAGCTGGGACCGCCGGGACCCAGGGGCTTCCGCGGCGCGACGGTTTCCGGTCCCTTCCGCAGGATTGGGCTTCGCCCCTCGCGAAGCATCGGGGGAAGGGGGGAGCGGCGTGACCGTCTACCTGAACTACATCAACGGCCGCTGGACCGAACCCCGTTCGGGGCGTTACACCGACAACATCAACCCGGCGACGGGGGAGGTCCTGGGCCGGGCGGCCCTGGGCACCGAGGAGGATGTGGCCGAAGCCGTCGCCGCCGCCAAGGCCGCCTTTGCCAAGTGGCGGAAGGTGCCGGCGCCGCGGCGGGCCGAGATCCTCTACCGGGTGGGCGAGCTCCTGCGGGAGCGGAAGGAAGACCTGGCCCGCAAGATGACCCAGGAGATGGGCAAGGTCCTTCCCGAGGCCCGCGGCGATGTCCAGGAAGGTATCGACATGGCCTACTACATGGCCGGGGAGGGGCGCCGGCTGCTGGGCCACACCACCCCGGCGGAGATGCCGGACAAGTTCGCCATGGCGGTCCGGGAACCCATCGGCGTGGTGGCCGCCATCACCCCGTGGAACTTCCCGCTGGCGATCCCCACGTGGAAGATCATGCCCGCCCTGGTGGCGGGGAACACGGTGGTCTTCAAGCCCGCCACCGACACGCCCTGGCTGGCCTACGAGCTGGTCCGGATCTTCGAGGAGGCCGGGCTGCCGCCGGGCGTGCTGAACCTGGTCTACGGCCCCGGGGGCACGGTGGGGGAGGCGCTGCTGCACCACCCCGACGTCCACCTGATCTCCTTCACGGGCTCGGTGGAATCCGGCAAGCACGTCAACCAGGTGGCCGGCGCCCAGCTCAAGCGGGTCCACCTGGAGCTGGGCGGCAAGAACGCCGTCATCGTCATGGACGACGCCGACCTGGACCTGGTGGAACAGGCGGTGATCTGGAGCGCCTTCGGCACCACCGGCCAGCGCTGCACGGCCACCAGCCGCCTGCTGGTCCATGAGGCCGTCTACGACGAGGTGGTGGAGCGCCTGGCCGCCCGGGCGGCCGCGCTGCGGCTGGGGAACGGGCTCGATCCCCAGACCGACGTGGGGCCCCTCATCAACGCCCGGGCCGTGGAGAAGGTGGCGTACTACGTCAACGTGGGCCAGGAGGAAGGGGCGCGGCTGGTGGTGGGCGGCCGGCCGGCCACCGAGGGCGACCTGGCGCGGGGCTTCTTCTTCCAGCCGACCATCTTCGCCGACGTGACCCCCGACATGCGGATCGCCAACGAGGAGATCTTCGGCCCCGTGCTGTCGATCATCAAGATCAAGAGCCTGGAGGAGGCCATCGAGATCAACAACGGCGTTCAGTACGGCCTCTCCAGCTCGATCTTCACCCGGGACGTGCGCAATGCCTTCATCGCCATGCGGGATCTGGCGACGGGCATCTGCTACGTCAACCACGGCACCATCGGCGCCGAGATCCACCTGCCCTTCGGTGGCATGCGGGCCACGGGCAACGGCCACCGGGAGGCGGGCCAGGCGGCCCTTGAGGTCTACACCGAGTGGAAGGCGATCTACGTCGACTTCAGCGGCCGGCTCCAGCGGGCCCAGATCGACGAGGTCAAGATCGACTGACGAACGGGCGCGGCGGGGGGGGGGCCGTTGGGGCCCGCCCCCGCCGGTGTTCCCGCATGGCGTCCCGCCGGTGGGGCTCACCCCTCCGGCTGCATCCGGGCTTGGCGCAACTGGGCGGGGTACAGGGGGTTATACTCCAGCAAGCCCGCCTGCCGGTGGGCGGCGACGACGGCCTCCACGTCGTAGGGCACCCGCACCAGGGTGATGTCGACGGCGGCGCCAGGTCCCTCCCCAACGGCGATCAGGGCGTAGGCCGCCCGCGGATCGCCATCGAAGGGCATGCCGACGCTCCCCGGACCCACCATCCACGGCCCGGTCCGGGCCCAGCGCCACGCCAGCTGCAGGTGGTGGTGGCCGAAGAGGACCACGTCGGCCGTGACCCCCTCCAAGGGGTCGCTCCGAGAGTCGGAGGCGTCCCCGCCGCCCTGGCTGCCGCCGGCGCCCGGGGCGAAGGGGAGCAGGGGCTCCTCATCGGAACGGGGCGAACCGTGGACCAGAAGGGCCGTCACCGGTCCCCAGCGCACCTCGAGGCGATCGGGACGGGACTGGAGCCACTCCAGCCGCTGGCTTCCCAGGGCATCCCGCCAGGGCCGCAGCAGGGCCGCGGCCCGTTCCTCCGACAAACCGGGCGGCAGGCCGCCGCCGGCCAGATAGCGGTCGGTGTTCCCCCGCACCGTGGGGATCTCCCGCTGGCGCAGGACGTCGACGCAATGGGCCGCGTGGGGCCCTTGGAAGGCCACGTCCCCCAGGCAGTAGACGGCGTCCACCCCGCGGGCGGCGATGTCGGCCAGGACCGCCTCCAGCGCCGGCCCGTTGCCGTGGACGTCACTGATCACCGCCACCTTCATCCCGCAACCCTCCCGTCAACGGCGCCGCCACCGGCCGCCAGGGACCGGCGCAGCTGCCGGATCGCCTGCAGGCCCAGGATCTGGAAGGCCACGGCTAGGCCCCAGGCGACCCCGTAGTGTCCCGCGGCGTCGACCACCCGGCCGAAGGCGGGCGGCGCCAGCATGGTGAACACGTAGAGCACCGTCATGCTCAGCCCCAGGGCCGGCGCCGACCGGCTGCCGGCGTTTTCGGCCACCACGGTGGTGTAGAGCCCGTTCCACCCCAGGCAGCTGAACCCTGCCACGCCGGCCAGCAGCACCAGGGCGATGGCGCCGGCCATCCCGCCCCCGCCGGGCCGGCCAGCCAGGGCGGCCAGGGCCAGCACGCCGGTGGCCCCCATCCCCAGCAGGGCCGCTCCGGCCATGGGCCGCGTTCGCTCCCCGCCAAACCATTTGTCGGACGCCCAGCCCCACCCCAGCCGGCCCAGCATCCCGCCCAGGTGGACCACCAGCAGCAAGCGGCCCGCCGCCTGGGCGGACCACCCGAAGACGTCCTCCATGAACAGGGGGAGGTAGCCGGTGAGGCTGAACTGGACGGCCGCCAGAAGGCACGCCACCGCCGTGACCAGGACCAGCGGCCGCTGCCGGAAGAACCAGCCGGCCACGGCCAGGGCGCCATCGTCCCGGGTGGGCCACGGCCGTAGCCGCTGGGAGCCGGGATGGACGGCGTCGCCCCCCTCGGGGCCGGCGGCCGGCGCCTGCCCGGGCCGGCCGGTGCCGGCGGGGCCGGGTTCGTCCCGGGGAAGAACCAGCCCCACCAGCACGCCCGCCGCCGCACAGGCCAGGGCCGCCAGGGCCAGGGCCGCCCGCCACCCCCAGGCCGCAGCCACGCCGGGCAGGAGCCAGGCGGCAGCGAAGCCGCCCGCGGGCAAGCCGGCCTGGCGGATCCCCATGGCCAGGCCGCGCTCGGCGACGGGAAACCAGCCGAGGACCGCATGGCTTCCGGCCACCTGGCTGGAGGGGAACCCCATCCCGGCCAGGGCCAGCAAAGCCAGCAGCATCCCCAGGCCGGAAGGCTCCAGGGCCGCCACCAGGGTGACCAGGCCCGCCAGGATGGCGCCCGCCGCCATGACCCGCCGGTCGCCGAAACGATCGGTGAGCCGGCCGGTGAGGTAGAAGGTGGTCAGGGCGCCCAGGTCAAAGGCCCCGAGGACCAGCCCGGTGGCGGTCAGCGAGAGGCCCAGGTCCGCCCGGATGAAGGGGGCCAGCACGGGGATTCCGAAGCGGATGGCGGTCAAGCCGGCCTGCTGGAGGGTGGCCAGGGCCAGGAGCAGCCACCGGTGGGCAGGAACCGTGGACACGGCGGCCCCTCCGCCCGGCCGGATGGGGTCCCCGGCGCCCCTGTCCGCGGTGGCGCCCCTGTCCGCGACCGCGGGAAGGCGGGGCGGTCCCGCGGGCGGCCGGCCGGTCGCCCCGCCGGGCATCGCGGGTTCTCGGCCGGTCCGCAGGCCGCCGGATGACGGCTGGAATGACGATTGGGGTTGGAATGAGGATGGATGGGTTGGCGTAGGCATCGTCCCCCCTTTGGAGCCGGCCTGGCGCCGGCCCTCTCTCGCCCAAGATACGCCAGCCGCTCTTGACCTAGGGGTTTGGGCACCGGGTCCCGGAGGTCCTTCAGGCGGCCGCTGCCAGGATGGCCATGCCTTGACCTGCCTGCCAGCGTTGGGGTAATCCGGTAAATGGATTCGATCCCATGGGGGTGGGGGAGTGTCGATGGCCCAGACGATGAAGGCCATGGTCATTCGGTCCTTCGGCGGGCCCGAGGTCTTCGAACCCCGGGAGGTGCCCGTGCCCGAGCCGGGCCCGGGCGAGGTCCTGGTCGAGGTCTACGCCAGCTCGGTCAATCCCGTCGACTACAAGATCCGCCGCAACGGGACGTGGGCGGGGGTCCAGCCCCCGGCCATCATCGGGTACGACGTCTCCGGGGTGGTGGTCGCCGTCGGCCCCGGGGTCACGGACTTCCGGCCGGGCGATGAGGTGTTCTATACGCCGGAGATCTTCGGCGGGCGGCCGGGTAGCTATGCCCAATACCACGTGGCACGCCAGGAGATCGTCGCCCGCAAGCCCGAGAACTTGTCCCACACCGAGGCGGCGGTGGTGCCCCTGGCCGGGGGTACCGCCTGGGACAGCCTGATCACCCGCGGCGGGCTGCGGGTGGGGGAGACGGTCCTGATCCACGGCGCCGCCGGTGGCGTCGGCCACTTCGCCGTCCAGATCGCCAAGGCGGCCGGTGCCTTCGTCTACGCCACCGCCCGGGCGGACAACATGGAGTTCGTCAAGTCCCTGGGCGCCGACCGGGTCATCGAGTACCGCAGCCAGGACTTCGTCGAGATCATCCGCCGGGAGACGGGCGGGCAGGGGGTCGACCTGGTCCTGGACACGGTGGGCGGGGAGGTCCTGACCCGCAGCCTGGAGGTGGTGCGCCCCCACGGCCGGGTCGTCACCATCCTGGGCGGCTCGGTCAACCTGGGGCCCCTGTCGCGGAAGAACCTGACCCTCCACGGCCTCTTCCTAGAGCGGGCCCGGTACAAGCTGGACGCCCTGCGCACGCTGATCGAGGGCGGCCGGTTGCGGCCCGCCCTGGACGGCATCCTGCCCCTCAACCAGGTGGCCGAGGCCCACAGCCGGCTGGAGGAGGGCGGCGTCCGCGGGAAGATCGCCCTGCGGGTCCGGATGCCATGATCGGCGCTCCCGGCCCGCTCCCGGGTCCGGATCCTGTCATGCTGGAAGGATGGTGGAACCGGCGGGTGGTGCCGGGAGCGGCGCGGGAGGCAACGTACCACTGCGGTAGGCCACTGCGGTGCCACGGCGGTAGGACGCAGGAGTTCGGGCCTTTACGGCCCGAACTCTTTTTTAGTTCAGTTCAGCCCCTTTTTGAGTCCCTTTCCGCCGGGAGCCCGCTGGGGCCTGGGGAGGGGGGTGATGGGGAACCGGGAAGGAGCGAAAGGCGTGGCGACGTGGTGGTCGCAATACCAGCGGTTGCAACTGGCCTGGGCCGAACCTGGCATCCTCGAGGTGGTGCTGGAGCAGCCCCGGACGCTGAACGCCGTGGATGCGGAGACCCATACCGAACTGACCCGGGTGTGGCGCGACATCGACGGAGACAGCCAGGTACGGGTCGTGCTGGTGCGCGGGGCAGGGCAGGCCTTTTCCGCCGGCGGGGATTTCCGGCTGGTGGAGGCCATCATGCAGGATCCCCAGGTCCGGGTCCGGGTCTGGAAGGAGGCCCGGGACCTGGTCTACAACGTGATCAACTGCTCCAAGCCCATCGTCTCGGCCATCGAGGGCCCAGCGGTGGGGGCGGGCCTGGCCGTGGCCCTGCTGGCCGACGTGGCGGTGGCCGGGCGAAGCGCCCGGCTGCTGGACGGGCACGTACGCCTCGGGGTGGCCGCCGGCGACCATGCGGCCATCATCTGGCCGCTTTTGGTCGGCATGGCCAAGGCCAAGTACCACCTGCTGCTCAATGAGCCCGTGACCGGCGAGGCGGCCGAGCGGATGGGCCTGGTGGCCCTGTGCGTGGATGACGGCCGGGCACGGGAGGCGGCCCTGGAGGTCGCCCGGCGCCTGGCCCAGGGCAGTCCCACGGCCATCCGCTGGACCAAGTACGCCCTGAACAACTGGCTGCGCATCGCCGGGCCCATCTTCGACACGTCGACGGCCCTGGAGTTTCTGGGGTTCACCTTGCCGGATGCCGCCGAAGGCCTGGCGTCGCTGCGGGCCAAGCGACCGCCCCGGTTCGAGACGGACTCGCCCCTTTGAGTCTCCGGCTGGCCCCGGGGGCGGCGCGCCGTTGCGGCCGGACCGCGGGGTGGGGAGACGCCGGCCGGACCACGCCCACCCCGGCGGGGCCGGGGCGGCGGCTTCGGGATGGGGAGGCGAAGGCCTGTCACGGCGCCACCCGCCGGGGTACGGCCGCCCTCCGTTTCCCTGTTAGTTAACATAATGCTACTTATGCGAACTAGGCTTCGAGTAGGGACCGCCGGCTACCGCTGCCGCCGCCTTACCGGGGCGACCGGAATCGGGCCAGCCCCAGGCTCCGCCGAAGAACAGGGCCGCCGGTCGCAACGCCCCGTCGATCGAAAGCATCGGGATCGTTGGCGTTTCTTTGGCGTTGCGCCCTGGCTTCCGCGCCCCTGGCGGGCGGCCCCCCGCCGCGACCCTCTAGCGGCTAGCGGGCCGCCTGTACCTCCGGCGGGATGACCAGCACCATCCCCGGTCGCAAGGCCGGGGACGACAGGCCGTTGGCGGCCATCACCGCCGCCACCAGGTCCCGCGGATCCCGATCCGGACGGCCGTACCGGGCGATGAGGCCCCAAAGGGTATCACCCTGGCGAACGACGACCCGCGCGGGTTCTTCCGCCACCGCCGGCGCCACCGCCGGTCCCCCCGCGGTGAGCCGTCCCGGCCCGGTAACCGGAGCGCTCTCGCGGGTCGTGGACGGGGTCGCCGCGGCGGCCACCGTCTCCACCGTCTCGGTTGGGGTCGCTGCGGCGGGCACCACGGCCGGCAGGCCCTCCCGGCCGTCCCAGGCGGCAGCCCGGACCGGACCCCGGCCGGATAGCCAGGTCACCATCAGCCCGATCCCCACGACGACCGTCAGGACCAGCAGGGTCCGATCCGGCCGGACCCAGCGATATCGCGGCCGGCTGGACGGCACCGTGGGTGCCGGCGCCAGCCCGCCGGCCACCGGGCGCCCAGTCGCCGGCCACGGGTGCGGGCACCGGCCGAACCGCCGCCCGGCAACGGTCCCAGCACCGGCAACGGTCCGGGCAGGCACGCCGCGACCCCGGCCGGCCCCCGCCGGCCCGTTCCTCCCGGCAAGCCGGTCCGGATTGCGATTGGATGCCACCGGCCCCCGGCCGATCTCATGGACCCCCAGCGCCATGCCGATCCCCCCGCTACAAACAGGTGTTCGCATCCTCGGTCCCACGATATGCAAACATACGTTCGGTGTCAAGGGGGGTGGGACCACGGTCCGCCCGGTTACCTGCCGCCGGGAGCCGTGGGGCGCGGGTCACCCGACCGGCGGCGCTGGACCCGCCACAGGGAATCATCGCCGGCGATTTCACGCCGACCGGCAGGAGATCCCACCGCCCTGGCGAACAACTGTTTGCGGAACCTGCATTCGGGCGGTACAATCGTGCGGGCGGTATCGTCGTGGCGGCCTGACGCGCCCCGGTTCCCGGGCGGGACGGATCCCTGGGCGAACGAAGCGGCCGGCGTGGTCCAATGGATGGCGCCGGGGTCGTGGGCCGGGCCCGGTGACCGGCGGCTGGTGGGAGGTGCCCAGGTGGAAGAGCTTACCCGCAGGCAGCGGCAGATCCTCGAGTTCATCAAGGCGTCGACCCGGGAGCGGGGCTATCCCCCATCGGTGCGGGAGATCGGCGAGGCGGTGGGCCTGAAGAGCACGTCGACCGTCCATACCTACCTGGAGCGACTGGAGCGCAAGGGTTACATCCGGCGCGATCCCACCAAGCCGCGGGCCATCGAGGTGCTCGACGAGGCCGGGATCCGGACGCGCACGGTGCCCGTTCCGCTGGTCGGCCAGGTGACGGCGGGCCAGCCGATCCTGGCGGTCGAGAACATCGAAGACGTCCTCCCCCTCCCCTCCGACCTGGTGCCCGAGGGGGAGGTCTTCGCCCTGCGCATCCGCGGGGACAGCATGATCGGGGCCGGGATCCTGGACGGCGACTACGTGGTGGTGCGGCGGCAGGACACGGCGGAGAATGGCGACATCGTCGTGGCCCTGCTGGACGACGAGGCGACGGTGAAGCGCTTCTTCCGCGAGCGGGACGGCATCCGCCTTCAGCCGGAGAACCCGGCCATGGAACCCATCCGGGTGCGAAGCGCCCGCATCCTGGGCAAGGTGGTGGCGCTGCTGCGGCGAATCGGCTAGGCCCCGCGGCGCCAGATACCCAGACCCAGAGCCGGGAACGGCGGCGGTCCCGCGGAGCCCCGCCGGCGAGGGGCTGCGGCCGCCCCTGGGCACCTCGGCCCGGGGCCGGCGCCCCGGCCGCCGGGTGACTCCAGGGGAGCCGCTCAGGGGCCAGCACCCAAGCCGCCCACCCATAAAGTTAAGCCGCTTACCCAATGGCGTCACGGGCTCCCGCGGCTTCGCAGCGGATCCGGGTCAGAACACCTGGACCCAGAAATAGATCGCCATGGCCAGGCCAATGGCCAGCTCGACGGCGATCCCTACGATCATACCCACGACCGTCGTCCAGCCCGTGGACAGCGCCTGCTGCCAGGAACGGCCGCTCCAAAGCTCCCCGAGGACGGCGCCGCCCAGGGGCCCCAGGAGCAGGCCGATGGGACCGAAAATCACGGTCCCCAGCACCCCGCCCGCCACGGCTCCCCAGAAGGCGGCCCGGCTGGCCCCCCGGCGCCGGGCTGCAGCCGGCCCGAGACCGTATTCCAGCACCAGGCCGACCACCGTGGCCACCAGCATGACCGCCAGGGCCGGCAGGGAGATGGTCCGGAAGCCGGTGGCCAGGGCATACCCTGCGATGGATAGGAAGACCAGCGGGATCCCCGGCAAGGCCGGGACCACCGTCCCGACGAGCCCGGCGGCGATGCCGGCCGAGGCCAGAACGGCCAGCCACCAGGGCTCCCCGCCCACCGCTGCGGCCATCATTCCCCAGCTCCCCCTTCGCCGCCCGGCTCCACCCGGCAGCCGGCCCGCTCCAAGCGCCCCACGTCCGCCGCGGGCAAGAGGACCCTGAGCCGCCATCCCTTCTCCCCGGCCCTCTCGGCGAAGACGGAACCGGCGGCATGGACCCGCGCCCGCAGATCGGGCCGGTCGTAGGGAACCTCCACGTCCACCCGCTGGCGCCCCTGGCTGAGGCTGGCGGCCACCGCCTCCACCAGCTGGTCGAAGCCCCGGCCCGTCAAGGCGGAGACCCGCACCGCGGTCCGGCGGCTCGCCCCCTCCCCAGTGACCGCGACCTCTGCTTCCTCGACGGCCGCCGCCTCCCCGCCGTTGGACGGGCCGGCGCCGTCCGTCGCGGCCCGGTGATCGGCCGGTGCCCCCGGGTCCCCGGCGGCCAGGCGGTCGATCTTGTTCATCACCAGCAGCCGCGGCTGGGTCGCGCCCAGGTCGTGCAGGATGCCCTCCACGGTCTCGGCGTCGACGGGCCAGCGGGGCTGGGAGACGTCGACCACGTGGAGCAACAGGTCCGCCTCCAGCACCTCCTCCAGGGTGGCGCGGAAGGCGGCGATCAGGTGGGGCGGCAGGTCGTGGATGAACCCGACGGTGTCGGCCACCAGCACCGGGCCAAGCCCGGGCCACTCCACCCGGCGCACCGTCGGGTCCAAGGTGTCGAACAGCCGGTCGCGGCCGGTGGTCACCGTCCCTGGGGCGGGGTTGCCGAACCGGCGCACCAGGGCCGCGTGAAGGGTCGTCTTGCCGGCATTGGTGTAGCCCACCAGGGCCACCACGGGCAGGCCGGCCCGCTGGCGCCCCTTGCGCTGGGTCTGGCGGTGCCGGCGGATCTCGGCCAAGAGCCGCCGCAGCTCGGCAATCCGGCGGCGGATGCGCCGCCGGTCGACCTCCAGCCGCGTCTCGCCAGGACCCCGGGTGCCGATGCCACCGCCCAGGCGGGACAGCGCCTCGCCCATGCCGGCCAGGCGGGGCAACAGGTACTGCAATTGGGCCAGTTCCACCTGAAGCTGGCCCTCCCGGGTACGGGCCCGGGCCGCGAAGATGTCCAGGATCAACTGGGTGCGGTCGATCACCTTGCCCCCGATGGCCCGTTCCAGGTTGCGCTGCTGGGCCGGGGTCAGGTCCCGGTCGAAGATGACCACGTCGGCTTCCAGCCGCTGGCGCGCCTCCGCCACCTCCTGAACCTTTCCCGGCCCGATCAGGGTCGCCGGGTCGGGCCGGCCCCGGCGCTGGCGCACCTCGCCGACCACCTGGGCACCGGCCGACCGGGCCAGCTCCCGCAGCTCGGCCATCCGCTCCTCCGGGGAGAGGCGGCCGCCCCGTTCCCAGCTGACGCCGACCAGCAAGGCCCGCTCGGGACCGCCGGGGCGCCCCTCCGCGAACCCCGTGCCGGACGAACCGGCCCTCCCCTTGCTCCCTGCCCGAATGTCCATGCCGCCCCTCCCTGCTGGGTGCCAGGGCCGGACCCGCCACCGTCTCCGGCCCTACCGGCATTCTAACACCCCCCACCGGCACCCCGGCGCCGGGCGACCGGCGACAGCGCCGCCGCACGGGGACGAACACGGCGGGCCGGCCCCCCGAATAGACTGGAACGATGCCGGGCCGGAGGTGGTTCCATGCAACGCGTCGTCGTCACCCGCCCGCCCCTTGACGGGCGGGCCCCGTCCCAGCGACCGTCCCAGGCACCGCGCCCGTCGCTGCAGCCGTCCTCCCCCGATGAGGTCTTGCGCTGGATCGAGGACGGCCGCATCGCCCCGCCCCAGGCGGTGGCCTACCTCCACCAGCTGGAGCGCGAGCCGGCGCCGGAGACCAGCGACGACGAGCGCCAGCGGGAACGGGAGATCGAGGCGGCCCTGGCCGAGCTGGACGCCCTGATCGGCCTGCACCACGTCAAGCGGGTGATCCGGGAGATCCGGGCCTACGTCACGGTGCGGGAGCGCCGGGCCCGGGCCGGGTTGATCAACGAACCCCTGACCTTGCATATGGTCTTCACCGGCAACCCGGGCACCGGCAAGACCACCGTGGCCCGGATCCTGGCCCGGCTCTTCCGGGCCCTCGGCGTCTTGGAAAAGGGCCACCTGGTCGAGGTCGAACGGGCCGACCTGGTGGGCGAGTACATCGGCCACACCGCCCAGAAGACGCGCCAGGTGATCCACCAGGCCCTGGGCGGCGTGCTGTTCATCGACGAGGCCTACTCCCTGGCGCGGGGCGGCGAGAAGGACTTCGGCAAGGAAGCCATCGACACCCTGGTCAAGCAGATGGAAGACCACCGGCAGCGGCTGGTGGTGATCCTGGCGGGGTACCGGCAGGAGATGGCCTGGTTCCTCCAGGTGAACCCGGGCCTGCGCTCCCGGTTCCCCATCCACCTGACCTTCCCCGATTACACGGTGGACGAACTGGTGGCCATCGCCCACCAGCTGGCCGGGCAGCGCCAGTACCAGCTGGATCCCGGCGCCGAGCAGCGCCTGCGGGAGATCCTGCTGGCCTTGCCGCCGGGGTACGGCGAGCGGTTGGGCAATGCCCGGACGGTGCGGAACCTGATCGAGCGGGCCATCCGCCGGCAGGCCGTCCGGCTGCTGGACCGCCCGTCGGCCGGCCGGGAGGAACTGATGCGCCTCACCGCGGCCGATTTCGACCCGGCCCCAGGCCCGGGGGAGGGATGGCCGTGAGGACGGCGCTGATCATCGGGCAAGCCAACGCGGGCAAGACCCTCTTCCTGCTCAACTTCGCCCGCTACCTGGGGGTGGAACGGGCGGAGATGACCGTCCAGGCAGCGGAAGGGGGAACCTTCACCCGCCCCTGCCACCTGGAGCGGGATCGCCCGCTGCTGGTCGGGGACGAGCCCCACACGACCCGGTGCCTGCAGTCCCTGACGGTGTCGTTGCCCGGCCGCAAGCGGGCCCGGGTGGTGGTGCTGACGGACTCGACCGGCCTGCTGGACGGCATCGACGAGGACCGCCAGGTGCGGCTGGCAGTGGCCCAGACCCTGCGGGCCCTCCGCCTGGCCGATGCAGTCCTGCACGTCATCGACGCCGACCGGGTGGGGCGCCAGGGCCGGGGCGCCATCGCCGAGGTGGAGGTCCAGATCGCCCGCTACCTGCCGCTGCGCGCTCCCTACGCCATCCTGGCCAACAAGATGGACCTGCCCGCGGCACCCCGCGGGCTGCTGACCATCCGCCGGGTCTTCGCCGGGCGCACGGTGCTGCCCATCTCGGCTCTGGAACGGACCGGCTTCCGGGAGGTGCGGCGCTTTGTGGCCCGCTACGTCTGATCCCGGCTTCGACCCCGCCCGGGCGGCCGCGCACCTGGCGGACTGGCTTCTTGGGGGCTGGCTGCCGCCCGCCGGGCCGCCGGCCTGGACCCGGGCCGCCGCCGTCCTGCTCACCGGGGCTGCCGTCAAGCTGATGGATGACGTCCTTGATCGGGAGGAGGACGCCTGGGCCGGCCGCCCCAACCTGGCCGCCCGCCTGGGACCCGGCGCCACCGCCTATGCCCTGGCGGCTCTGGCCCTGGCTGCGGCCCTGTCCCTGCGGGACGCCGTGCTGCTGTTCTGGGCCAGTTACGCCTGGGGTATGGCCCACGACGGCCGGCTGCGCCTGCCGTCGGGACTGCAGGCCTGGCAGGAGACCACCCTGACCGTGGCCCTGGCGGTGACGGCCGCCGGGCTCGGGGACACCCTGGCCGCCCTGGCCCTGGTGGGCTCGGTCCAGCTGCTGGACGACTGGGTCGACCTGCGCCGGGAACGGGCCAGCGCCCAACACCGCCCCACCGCCGCACCGGAGGAACGGGCCGCCGGCCCCGCCCGCAACTGGGCGGCCCGCCTGGGCCCCGAAGAGGCGCTGTTGGCCGGCCTGGGCCTGGCCCTGGTGGCCGCCGCCTGGGATCCCCTGCGGGCCGTGGCCGGCTGGGCCGTGGCCCTGGCCGCCGGGCTGGCGGGCCGGCCGGCTCCGGGGACGCCCCCGCCCGAAGCGCCCGAAGGGAGGGAGGACCCGTGATGGGCTCGGCCCTTTCCGGCACCCCTACCTGGGCGGGCGCCTCCGCCCTGGCCGCCCTGGCCCTGGGGGCCGGTGCGGCCCTGCTCTTCGCCCTGGCCGTGGGGTACGCCCTGGGGCGCCGCCGGGGCCGCCGGGAGGGCTGCCGCCTGGGGCGCCAGGAGGCGCCGCTCCTCCTGCGGGCGGAGGCCCTGGAGCGGGGCCGTTGCCCGGTCTGCGACCACCGGGCGGCCCGGCCCGCGGACCCCGCTCCGGGGGACCTCCCGGCCCAGGCCCCGGACCGCGCCGCCCCGGACCGCGCTCCCCTCGACCGCGTCCCCCTGCCAGGCACCCCCGTGGAAGGCACTCCGGGCGCCATCGCCCCGTCCCTTGGAGCCCCGGCGGGGATCACCGACCCTCCCCGCCCGGACCCGGCGTTGCCTCCCCACCCCGGCTCCGCCCCCCGCCCGGGGTCCCCGCCGGGCTCTCGCCCCGGCCGGTGACCTCCGCGGCGATGAAGCGGGCCACCTGGGGCAGGGTCCACACCGACCGGTCGAACCAGCGGACCTCCGGCAGCTGATGGCGGAACCAGGTCCACTGGCGCTTGGCGTACCGCCGGGTGTTGCGGATCAGCCGCCGCCGGGCTTCCTCGAGATCGTACTCCCCCCGCAGGTAGCCCACGATCTCCTTGTACCCCAGGGCCTGCAGCGCCGGCAGATCCGGGTCGTAGCCGGCTTCCAGCAGGCGGCGCACCTCCTCGACCAGGCCCCGGGCCAGCTGCCGGTCCACCCGCTGGGCGATGGCCCGGTAGACCTGCTCCCGGGGCGCCGTCAGGCCGTAGCAACGGGCGTCGTAGGCCAGGGGACCCTGCCGGGGCGGTTCGAACCGGCTGGGCGGGATCCCCGTCTGGTGCCAGATCTCCAGCGCCCGGACGAGCCGCTTGCGGTCATGGGGATGGATGGCCCGGGCCCGCTCGGGGTCCACGGCCGCCAGCTGCCGGTGCAGGGCCTCGGCCCCCAGCCGCCGGTACTCCTCCTCCAGTCGCTGCCGCAGGGCGGGATTGGGTGGAACCGGCTCGAAGTCGTAGCCGCGCAGCAGGGCCGTGACGTAGTAGCCCGTGCCGCCCACCAGCACCGGGTAGCGTCCCCGCCGGCGAATGGCCTCGATGGCCGCGGCCGCATCCCGCCGGAAGTCGGCCACGCTGTAGGGCTCGTCGGGGTCCCGGATGTCGATGAGGTGGTGGGGGATCCGCCGCCGGACGGCCGGGTCCACCTTGTCGGTGCCGATGTCCAGGCCCCGGTACACTTGGGTGGAGTCGGCGGAGACCACCTCCAGGGGCAGGTGCTCCGCCAGCAACAGCGACAGCTCGGTTTTCCCCACCGCCGTCGGCCCGACGATGACGATCAGCACGCCGGCTCACCCCCACGGCCCGGAGCCCGGTTCCTCCCGCGTCCCGCCCCCGCTCAGCCTCCGCGGCGGCCAAAGCGGCGCTCCAGCTCCTCCACCCCCAGCCGGATCACCGTGGGACGGCCGTGGGGGCAGGTATAGGGTTGCCGGCAGCGGGCCAGATCGGCCAGCAGCTGGGCCATCTCCTGGGGGTGGAGCCGGTCCCCCGCCTTGATGGCCGCCTTGCAGGCGGCCAGGATGCGGGCTGCCCGGTCGGTGTCCAGGACGGCGCCGCCCTCCCCCTCCCCCTCGCCCCGGACCGCCTCGGTGAGCAGCCGCGACAGAAGATCCGTCAGGAGGTCCGGGGCCGGGCGGCCCGCCAGGCCGGCGGGGACCGCCCGCACCACCACCGAGCGGGGCCCGAAGGGCTCGACCTGGAAGCCCAGCCGGGCCACCGCCGGGGCATGCTCGACCAGCAAGGCCCGTTCGCTCGCCGGCAGGTCGAGGACCACGGGCACCGCCAGCCCCTGGGAGGGGATGCCTTCATCGGCCGCGCCCTGGGCCAGGAACCGCTCGAAGTACACCCGCTCGTGGGCGGCGTGCTGGTCGACCAGATAGAGCCCGTCCGGGCCGGCGCAGGCCAGGTAGGTCCCCGCCACCTGGCCCAGGGGCTGCAGGCGGCGCAGCAGCTCCGCCCCGGCGGGCCCCTCCAGCCCGGGATCCCGGCGGAAGGCCTCGATCCAGGCGGCGGTGCCGGGCGCGGCACCCGCCTTGGCCGCTCCCGCCGGTCCGGCTCCCGCCGGCCCGCCGTGGAGGGGTGATACTGCCGCGGCCGGTGGGGTCCCGGCCGCCAGCGGCGGTTCTGCCGCCGCAGCCTGCCCGTAGGAACTGGCCCCGGCGGCCGTCCAGGTGGCGCCCCGCACCCACCGGGGGGCACCGGGCCGGAAGGGTCCCGGCCGCGTCCAGGCCGGCGGCACCCCGGCCCTTTCGGGGACCGGGCCGGCCGGGCCGGCGGCGGACCCGGTTTCGGGCACCGCTGCGGCACCGCCCGGTCCCCCCTCCCCGGGCCACCCCACCTCGCCCTCCCCCACGGCCTCCCCCGGCCCGGGCGGCCCCTGCCTCCACGCCCCTGGGCTCGCCCTCTCGCCGGCGTCCGGCGCCCCCGGCCCCAGCCAGGCTAGGGATGCCGCGCCTCCCCGATCGTCCGTTTCCCCCCGAGGCGCCGCACCGCCCGTTTCCCCCTGGGGCGCCCCATCGCCCGGTGCCAGACCTCCCGGGGCTGCCGTGCTTCCCGGGGCCGCCCCGGCGGCCCCCGCTGGGCCGCGTTCGTCCCCGGGCAAGGAACCCGGCCGCAACAGGTCGCGGCTGGCCAGGGCCTGCTGGACGGCGCCGTAGAGCAAGCCCGCCACCGCCCGCTCTCGCACCAGCCGGACCTCCAGCTTGGCCGGGTGGACGTTGACGTCCACCTGGTCGCCGGGGACCGTCACCTCGACCACGGCCACCGGGTAGCGGCGGGCCGGCAGCAGGTGCCGGTAGGCGTTCTCCAGGCTGAAGCGCAGGCTGGCCACCTGCACGGGCCGCCGGTTGATGCTGAAGAACTGCCAGGCCCGGCTGGCCCGGGCGATCCGGGGCGCCCCGACGAACCCTTCCACCTGGCAGTCCCCGCCGGAGGCGGCGATGGGGATCAATGCCCCGGCCACGTCGGGCCCGAAGCACTCCAGGACCACGGCGGCCCGGTCGCCGTGGCCGGAGGTGCGCAGGATCTCCCGGCCGTCGTGCCACAGCTCGAAGCGGACATCAGGCCGGGCCAGGGCGTGGGCCGTCAGCACGTCGACGATGCGGGCGAACTCCGCGGCCGGGCCCTTCAGGTGCTTGCGGCGGGCGGGGGTGTTGAAGAACAGGTCCCGCACCGCCACCCGGGTTCCCGGCGGGCTGGGCCAAGGGCCCGCGGCCCGCTGGGCCCCCCCCTCGACCACCAGCCGGAAGCCGCCGTCGGCGGCGGCGGGCCGGGTGATCAGCTCCAGCCGCGCCACGGCGGCGATGGCGGCCAGGGCCTCGCCGCGGAAGCCCAGGGTGCCGGCCCGGCTGAGGTCGTCGAGGCGGGTGATCTTGCTGGTGGCGTGACGCTCCACCGCCAGCAGGGCGTCGTCGGGGTCCATGCCCGAGCCGTCGTCGGTGACGACCACGGCGCGCAGGCCGCCCTGCTCCACGTCGACCCGGATGCGCCGGGCTCCCGCGTCCAGGCTGTTCTCGACGAGCTCCTTGACCACCGAGGCGGGCCGCTCCACCACCTCGCCCGCGGCGATCTGGTTGATCACCTGGGGATCGAGCCGCCGGATCTTGCCCATGGACGTCCTCCCATCGCCCGCCCGGCAGGTCCGCCCGTCGCCGGGGGGCCGGCGGCGGGCAGACCGCCCGGCCGGACCCGCCACCCCCGCCCCCTCCGCCCGGGCACCGGGCCGCGACGTCGGGTGGGCCCGCCGGCCGGCCCGTCCCGCCGGCGGCCCTGGGGCCCCGTCCCCGCGCCGCGTCCCCGCTCCGCCGCCGCCGCCCGGGCGTCCCTACGCCTCCTGGCGCCGCTGCCGCAGCCGCCGCTGCCAGGCGTAGAGCAGGTTCATCGCCTCCAGGGGGGTCATCCGCACCAGGTCCAGGTGCTCCAGCTCGTCGAGGAGCCGCCGCACCCAGGGATCGGTGCCGCCCTCCTCCCCGCCGGGCCCGCGGCCGGACACGCGGGCGGCGGGAGCAGGGGCCCGCGGGTGCCGGGGGGCGGGTTGGCCGGCGAGGGGCTCGCCGCTGGCGGCCACCTGCGCCTGGGCTTCCACCCCGTCCTGAACGCCCGCCGGTGCCGCCCCGGACACCCGGCCAGCGGCCTCCTCGACCCTGGCCCCGTCCAACCCCCGGCCCCGGCCTGCGGCGGCCCCGGTCTCGGTGCGCCGGCCGTCCCCCTCCCGGCCATCTTCCGGACCCGCAGCCTCCTCCCGGCCCCGGCCGTGGAACGCGGGGGCCGGAGGCACCGCGGTGGACGCGGCCCCCGCTCCGGGGCTTGCCCCGGAGCCTGCCACCGGGCTTGCCATCAGATCGGCCAGGGACAGCTGCCGCGGGCCGGCCCGGCGGTCCAGCTCCGCCAGGATCGCCTTGGCCCGCTCGACGATCTCCACCGGCAGGCCCGCCAGCCGGGCCACGTTGATCCCGTAGCTGCGGTCGGCGCCCCCGGGCACGATGCGCCAGAGGAAGCGCACCGTGTCCCCTTCCTCCACCACCCGGGCATGGTAGTTGCGGATGGCGGAGCGGGTCGCGGCCAGGCCCGTCAGCTCGTGGTAGTGGGTGGACACCAAGGTGCGGGCGCCGATCCGGTCGTGGATGTATTCGATCACCGCCCGGGCGATGGCGATGCCGTCGAAGGTGCTGGTCCCGCGGCCGATCTCGTCCAGCAGGATCAGGCTGCGGGGGGTGGCGTTGTGGACGGCCAGGGCCGTCTCCGCCACCTCGACCATGAAGGTGGACTGGCCCGAGGCCAGGTCGTCGCTGGCCCCCACCCGGCAGAAGATCCGGTCCACCAGGCCGATCTCCGCCTCCTGGGCCGGGACGAAGCTGCCCATCTGGGCCATGATGACGATCAGGGCCACCTGGCGCATGAAGGTGCTCTTCCCCGCCATGTTGGGGCCCGTGATCAGCATCACCCGCTCCTCCTGGCCGTCCATGTCGATGTCGTTGGGGACGAACCGGCCGGCCAGGGCCCGGTCCAGCACGGGGTGCCGCCCCGCCCGGATCCGCAGCCGGCGCCCGGTGGTGACCCGAGGCCGCACGTAGTCGTAACGGGCGGCCGCCTCGGCCAGGGCGGCCAGCACGTCCAGCTCGGCCAGGGCGTCGGCCGTCGCCTGCAAGCCCGGGATGGCCGCCGCCACCTCCCCCCGCAGTTCCAGGAAGAGCTGGTGTTCCAGAGCGGCCAGCCGTTCCTCGGCCCCCAGGATCCGGTCCTCCATCGCCTTGAGCTCGGGGGTGACGAAGCGCTCCGCCGCGGCCAGGGTCTGGCGCCGCTCGTAATCGGCGGGCACCAGGTGGCGGTTGGCCCGGGTGACTTCGATGTAGTAGCCGAAGACCTTGTTGAACCCGACCTTGAGGGACTTGATCCCGGTCCGCTCCCGCTCCCGGGCCTCCAGGGCGGCGATCCAGTCGCGGCCCTCGGCCGCGGCCCGCCGCAGGGCGTCCACCTCCGGGTGGAACCCCTCCCGGATCAGGCCGCCCTCGGTCACGGTCGCCGGCGGATCGTCCACCAGGGCCGCCCGCAGCCGGCCCCCCAGCTCGGCCAGGGCGGGGTCGAGGGCCCGGCGGAGGTCGGCCAGCCGCCCGGAGGGGCGGTCCGGGGGTTGCTGCTCCAAGAGGGCGACCAGGGCCGGCAGCCGCTCCAGGCAGCGGGCGATGCCCAAGAGGTCGCGGGCGTTGGCCTGCTGGTAGCCGACCCGCCCCAGCAACCGGGGCAGGTCCTGCATGCCCTCCAGCTGGCGCCGCAACCCGGACCGCAGGAAGGGATCGTCGACCAGCCGTTCCACGGCGTCCAGGCGGGCGTTGATGGCGTCGACGTCCACCAGGGGTCGCTCGATCCACTGCCGCAGCAGGCGCCGCCCCATGGCCGTCTGCGCCAGGTCCAGCACGTCCAGCAGGGTGCCCTGGCGGGACCCGTCCCGCAACCGGCGCACCAGCTCCAGGTTGCGGCGGCTGTTGGCGTCGATGGCCAGCCACTGCCCCAGGGCGTCGGTGCGCAGGCGGCGCAGGTGATCGAGGTCGACCTTCTGGGTGTCCTTGAGGTAGGCCAGCAGCCCGCCGCCTGCGCTCAGGGCGGTGGGGCCGGTGTCGGCCCGGGCCTGGTCGACGGCGGGCCGCCCAAACTGGGCGGCGAGGGCCTCGCCCGCCTCGCGGGGGCGCCAGGGGCCGGCCGGCGTGCGGGTCAGTGTGCACCCCCGTTCCCGCAGCACCCGTTCCAGCGCCGCCGCCGCTTGACCCTCCAACCCCGGCCCCAGCAGGCATTCGGCCACCTGGAGCCGGGCCAGCTCGTCCAGGGCGAGGCGCAGGGCCTGCTCGCCCTCCAGCTGGGCCAGGGCGAACTCGCCGGTGGTGACGTCGGCGTAGGCCAGGCCCACCACCCGCGGGCCGCCTGCCAGGTCGAACCCCTCCCGGGCCGGCCCCTCCCCCGCCCCCGGATCGAGGGCCAGGGCCGCCACATACCGGCTCTCGTCCTGGCCGGCCGCCGTCCACAGGGTGCCGGGGGTGACGACCCGGACCACCTCGCGGCGGACCAGGCCCCGGGCCAGCCGGGGGTCCTCCACCTGCTCGCAGATGGCCACCCGGTACCCGGCCTCGACCAGCCGCGGCAGGTACTGGTCCACGGCGTGGTAGGGAACGCCGCACATGGGGACCCGCTCGCCCTTGGCCGTCTCCCGGGAGGTCAGGGTGATGTCCAGGATCCGCGCGGCCAGGCGGGCGTCGTCGCCAAACATCTCGTAGAAGTCGCCCAGCCGGAAGAACAGGATGCAGTCCGGGTAGCGGGCCTTCCACTCCCGGTACTGGCGCATCATCGGGGTCTGGCGTTCCGGCTTGTCCCTCTCCGCCATGGTCAAAGCCCGGTCCGGACTCCCCTCCCGCGCATCGGTCCTGCCCCGGGGCGCCCCGCCGCCGGCGGGCGCTCCGGCTCCAGGGCCTTCCGGCCGCTCAGGCCCCCTGGGCGAGCGGGGCATAGGGCGCGAACTGGCCGTGGCGGCCGATCTCCGGGGCCGAGTCGGGCAACAGCTCCAGCACCCGGCCTTCCAGGGTGAAGGTCTGGGCCCGCGTGATCTCCACCCGGGCGAAGCGGCCGGCCCAACTGGCATCGCCCGGCACCAGGACCAGCTTGTTCGTCCGGGTCCGGGCGCTCAGCACCTGCGGGTTCTTCTTGCTCGGCCCGTCGATCAGCACCACGGCCGTCTGGCCGACCAGCCGCTGGTTCTTCCGCAGGTTGATGGCGTACTGGACCTCCATCAATCGCTCCAGGCGCTCCTGCTTGACCTCCCGCGGCAGCTGGGGCCAGCGGGCGGCCGGCGTGCCCTCCCGGGGCGAGTAGATGAAGGTGAAGGCGTTGTCGTACTCCACCTCCCGGACCAGGTCCAGGGTCTGGCGGAAGTCCTCCTCCGTCTCCTTGGGGAACCCGACGATGATGTCCGTGGTGATGCAGGCGTCGGGCACGGCTTCCCGGATCTTCTCGATCAACCGCAGGTAGTGCTCCCGGGTGTAGCGCCGGTTCATCCAGCGCAGCACGGCGTTGGACCCGGACTGGACGGGCAGGTGGAAGTGCTCGGTCACCTTGTCGGACTCGGCGATGGTCCGGATCAGCTTGTCGGTGAAGTCCCGGGGATGGGAGGTGGTGTACCGGATCCAGCGGATCCCCGGGACCCGGTCCAGCCGCGCCAGCAGGTCTGCGAAATCGAACCCGATCCCCAGGTCCTTGCCGTAGGAGTTGACGTTCTGGCCGAGCAGGGTGACCTCCTTGTACCCCTCGGCGGCCAGGTACTCCACCTCGGCGATCACGTCCTCCGGCCGGCGGCTCCGCTCCCGGCCCCGGGTGGTCGGGACGATGCAGAAGGTGCAGAACTTGTCACAGCCATAGATGATGTTGACCCACGCCTTCACGCCGCCCGCGCGGCGCGACGGCAGGTGCTCCACGACCCCCTCGGCCGCCTGCCAGACGTCGACCACCATCCCCTCCTCCCGCCGCACCCGTTCGATCAGCTGGGGCAGCTGGTGGACGTTGTGGGTGCCGAAGACCAGGTCCACGTGGGGGTAGTAGCGCTGGATGCGGCGAATGGTGGCCTCCTCCTGGGCCATGCAGCCGCACAGGCCCAGGATCAGGTCCGGATTCTGCTGCTTGAGCACCTTGAGGTAGCCGATGGTGCCGAAGACCTTCTCCTCCGCCGTCTCCCGGACGGCGCAGGTGTTGAGGAGGATGAGATCCGCCTCGTCCAGCAGCCCGGCCGGCACCATCCCCATCTCTTCCAGCTGGCCGGCCAGGATCTCGCTGTCCCGCTCGTTCATCTGGCAGCCCCAGGTCAGGATCTTGTAAGCCGGCCGGGGCTTGCCGAAGATCGACTCCGCCAGGGTGCGGCCGTCGGGCAGGCGCCAGATGGCCTGTTCGTCCCGGTAGGCGCCGTAACGGGCGGCCCACTGGGCCTGGAGGGCCCGGTAGTCCTGGGTCGCCAGGGTCCCTGCCGCGCCCGTGGCCGCCCCCGGCCGGGAGATCAGGGGCAAGGTCTCCATGGTTCGCTTCCTCCTTCGTACCTTTGTTGATTATGGACGCTGGACGCAGCAGCGGGCAATGCAGCGGCTGGTACGGGTGGCGCAGCCTTCGACGTGGGCGTCTTCCCCAGATCCCTCCGGCGCCAGGCCGGTCGCCGGCCGCCGGCCGGTGCTCGCCGGTGCTCGCTGGTGCTCGCCGGTCGGAGCCGGTTCCCGCTGGGCCCGCTGGGTACGAAGGGCCGCCGGTCCCGAACCCGGTGCTCGCCGGGGCGTCCCGAAGGCAATGGGACACCCTATGGACAGGTAAGGAACGGTCGAACCTGGCCAAGGAGGGATCCCGCGATGGATGGAGGCCAAGGAGAAACGAGCCTGGGGATGGAAGGCGCGATGGCCGGCGGGATGGCCGAGCCCGGTTCCGTGGCAGCGCCCCAGCCGCTGGCGGGAGCCGCCGCGACGCCGCCGGCCGCCGGCGCGCTCCCGGCCGCCGGGGCCCTGCCGGCCGGCTCCCCGGTCTCCACGGGGGTCGCCGGCGGGGTGGACGGCTGGCAGGCGGCCCTGCCCACCTTGACCCAGCGGCCGCCCTACGCGTGCCCCCGCTGCACCGGCAACCGGGCCTCCTTCACCCTGCTCTGGCCCGTGACCTGGTCGGTGCGGAAGAACGCCCGCACGGGGCAGGTGGAGGAGTGGCGGGCGGGGCCGGCTCTGGCCGTGGCGGCGGGGGGCGAGCCGGACCTGACGGTCCGCTGCGAGCTCTGCGGTTTCTCGGGGCCCGAGTCGATGTTCACCGCCGCGGCCCGTCGCCTGCCGCCGCCCTTCCAGCCAGGACCCGGCGCCGGCGGATGAAGGCGAGCAAGCGCTGCCGCTGCCGTTCCAGCTCGTCGACCCGGCGCCGGAGCTGGTCGACCTCGGCCTCGTAGCGCGCCTGTTGCGTGGCCAGGAGCTCCAGGAGCACCCGGCGGCTGCGGCGCAGGGTGACGACCCGGCGCTCCAGGAGCAGGATGCGGACCTGCCAGTCGCTGGTTCCCCCGGCGCTGGCGCCGGGTTCCGACGCCGGCGCCTCCGGGGGCTTGGACCATCGGGCCTCGCGTCGCACGGGCCTTACCTCCCTGGAGGAGGATTATGCCCGCCGCGCCGGGACCATGCATGGCCCGGGCCTACCGGCGCCGTGACGGCCTCGGCCCCTCGCCCCCTGGCGGCCCCCCCAGGCGGAGCTCAGCGGGTGGACCGGCGGCCCGCCCCTCACCCGGCGGGCCGCCGTCCGGCCCGTTCCGCCAGGCGCTCCACCCACTGGCGCGGCACCCGCACCTGGCCGATCAGCGCCGGCTGGCCGGGTTGGGGGCCATGGCAGTCGGAGCCACCGGTGGGCACCAGGCCCAGCTCCTGGGCACGGGCGAGGAAGGTGGCCGCCTGCTCGGGGCTGTGCTTGGTGTGGTAGACCTCGATCCCTTCGAGCCCGACCTGCTTCCAGGCCGGCCAGAGGGCCATCAGGCGCTCCGGCAGCAGGCCGGGGTGGGCCAGTACGGGGACGCCCCCCGCGGCCCGGATGGCGGCGATGGCCTCTTCCGGCGCCAGGGGCGCCCGGGGCACGTACCCGGGCTTGCCGGGCGTCAGGTACCGGTCGAAGGCCTCCGCCACCGTGGCCACCACCCCGGCCTCCACCAGCGCCCGGGCCACGTGGGGCCGCCCCACCGCCCCGCCCCCGGCGATGGCGCGCACCCGCGCCTCGTCGAGGACGATGCCGGCCTCGGCCAGGCGCTGGAGCATCCGCGCCAGCCGCTGCTCCCGGGACGCCCGCCGGCGCGCCAGGAGCGCGGTGAGGGGTTCGTCGTCCTCGTCCACCCAGTACCCCAGGATGTGGACGCCCACCCGCCGGCTGCCCAGATCCACGTCGGTGCTGAGCTCCACCCCGGGCACCAGGCCGACGCCGGCAGCCCGGGCCGCCTCCCGGGCTGCCGGCAGCCCGTCCAGGGTGTCGTGGTCGGTGATGCCCACGTACTCGAGCCCCACCGCCCGGGCCATCTGGATGCGTTCCACCGGGTCGACGGTGCCGTCGGAGGCGGTGGTGTGGGTGTGCAGGTCGGCACCCCCCGTCCCACCCGCTGCCGTCATGCCCGTCCCCCCGCGGCCAGGTTGCGGGCCAGTTCGACCAGGGTGCGCACCCCGTAGCCCGTGGCTCCCTTGCCGTGATCGCCTTCCACCTTGTCGGACCAGGCGACGCCGGCGATGTCCAGGTGGGCCCACGGGGTGTCCCCGGCGAAGGTCTGGAGGAACAGGGCGGCGGTGATGGAGCCCGCCGGCCGGCCGCCGGTGTTGCGCAGGTCGGCGTACTCGCTGCGCAGCCGTTCGCGGTAGGCGGCGACCAGGGGCAGCCGCCACAAGGGCTCGCCCGCGGCCTCCGCGGCCCGCAGGATCCGGGCGGCCCAGCCGTCGTCGTTGGCGAAGAGGCCGGCCACGTGGTTGCCCAGGGCGATGACCATGGCCCCGGTGAGGGTGGCCAGGTCGACCAGCCGCCGCGCGCCCCGCTCCCGCGCGTAGGCCAGGGCGTCGGCCAGGATCAGCCGGCCTTCGGCGTCGGTGTTGTTGACCTCCACGGTCGTCCCGTCATAGGTGGTGATCACGTCGCCGGGCTTGAAGGCGCGGCCGCCGGGCATGTTCTCCACCGCCGCCACCACGCCCAGCAGCCGGGCCGGCAGCTGCAACCGGGCCACGGCCTCCAGGGCGCCGACGACGGCGGCTGCGCCCATCATGTCGAATTTCATGTCTTCCATGCCCTCGCGGGGCTTGAGGGAGATCCCGCCGGTGTCGAAGGTGACCCCCTTGCCGACGAAGGCGGCGTCGGGTGCCTCGGCGATGTCCCGGCCGGGACCCACGTAGTCGATGGCGATCAGCCGCGGCGGCTGGGCGCTGCCCTGGCCGACGGCCAGGATGGCCCCGAAGCCCCGGCGCCGCAGTTCCGCCTCGTCGAAGACCGTGACACTGACACCGGGCAGCCCCTCCAGCCGCGCCGCGGCCTCCGCCAGGCGGGCGGGCGTCAGGTCGTTGGCCGGCCGGTTGCCCAGCTGCCGGGCGGTGATCACCGCTTCGGCCAGGATGCGGCCCTCCCGCAGGCCCTGCTCCAGATCCGCCTGCCGCTCCGCCGAGCGGTCGATCAGCCAGATCCGCTGAACCGCCCCCTCGCTCGCGTCCTCCGCGGCGCGGCCCCGCCGCCCCAGGGGCTTGCCGCCCCGGCGCCCGGTGGGGTCGATGGCCGCACCCAGCAGGTTCGCTCCGGCCGGCCCGGCCGTCGTCCCGGTGGAACCGGCGGGGCCGTCCCCGCCCCCCGCCGTGCTGCCGCCCGGACCGGCGGCCCAGGCACCGGGGGAAGCTGCCGCGGGCGTCGCCGGGCCACCGGCAGGGCCCTCGCCGGCCGCCGCAGGCCCGCCCGCCGGCCCTTCGGGCCGGTAGCGGTAGAGGCCGAGCAAGGCCCCCTCCACCGTGGCCAGGGCGGCCAGGCGCGGGTCGAGGCCACCGATGCCGGCGCCGTGGGCGATGGTCGCCACCTCGCGGCAGCCGTGCTTGCGAGCGGCGCGCAGGGCAGCCGCCGACGCCGTGCGGGCCGCCACCCGGTCGAACTCCTCCCGGGGTCCAAGCCCCGCCACCACCACCCAGCGGGCCGGCAGGCGCCCCAGGGTGGGAAGGACCAGGACCTCCCCCAGCCGCCCGCGCAGGGCCCCGGCGGCGATGGCGTCCCGAATCGCCCCGCCCAGCGCTTCGTCGACCGCGCCGGTCGCCCCGCCCGGCACGGCCACCCCTTCAAAGAGGTTCACCACCACGGCGTCGGCGGCGACCTCCGTCACCGGCGCCACGCGAAAGGCCACGTCCGGCAATGCCAACGGCGATCCCTCCCGTTCTCCATCATCCCTCGCGATGGGCCATCCCTGGTGATCGTCATCGTCCCCCGCGATCGTCCCCTTGGGTCGTTCCCGACCCCCGCCGCCCTACGCCTCCCTGGGCGCCGCCGGCCGGTTGGGGGCATCCCCCGGGGCGAGGCTCACGCGCCTGCGGGGCGGCCGCCGGCGGCACCGCCCGCACCGGCGCCACCGGCCGGTTCCTCCGGCACCGGATAGGGCGGCTCGCCCGCCGACCACACCTGCCGGAAGACCCGCAAGAAGTTCTCGCCCAGGATCCAGCGCAGGTGCTCGTCCTTCCAGTTGCGGCGCAAGAGCGCCTCGATCAGGCGCGGGAGGCGGGTGACGTCCTCCAGCCCCTGGGGCGTCTCGCCGATCCCGTCGAAGTCCGAGCCCAGGCCGATGTGCTGGGGCCCCACCAGGGCGGCGATGTGTTCGATATGTCGAACCACGTCGTCGACCGTCGCCGGGCCGTCGGCGCGCAGGAAACGGGCGAAGAAGTTCATGCCCATCACGCCGCCGCGGGCGGCCAGGGCGCGGATCTGGTCGTCGGTCAGGTTGCGCGGGTGGGGACAGAGGGCGCGGCAGTTGGAATGGGAGGCCACCACGGGCTGGCTCGAGACGGCCAGCACGTCGTAGAAGCTGGCGTCCGACAGGTGGCTGACGTCGACCACCATGCCGAGCCGGTTCATCTCCCGCACCACCTGTTCGCCCAGCTGGGAGAGGCCGCCGCCGCTGCGGGCGTCCCCGGCCCCGTCCGCCAGGTCGTTGCGCTCGTTCCACGTCAGGCCGATCAAGCGAACCCCCAGCCGGTGCAGGAGGCGCAGGATGCCCAGCCGCCCCTGCAGGGCCTCTCCCCCTTCGATGCCGATGATCGCGGCCACCCGGCCGGCTTCCAGCGTTCGATCCAGTTCCTCCACGGTGGTCACCACGGCGATGCGGCCGGCGTTCTGCGCCACCTCCCGCAGGAAGACATCGTACAGCTCCATGAACCGGATCAGCGCCGCGTGGGGCTTGTAGACGGGTTCGATATAGTGGGCGAAGACCTGGACGCCAACCCCCGCCTCTTCCAGCCGCGGCAGGTCGACATGCCCCTGGGGGGACCGTTCCCCCAGCCGGCGCCGGCCGGCGGCCAGGTCGAGGACGGTGTCCACATGGGCATCGACGATCGGCCCGTAGGGCGTATACGGCATGGCGCGCTCGCCTCCTGGGTTGGGAGATGCTGCGTTGGACACACCCGGTTCGGAAGGCCCGGCGGTACGGCGGCCTGCGGCCGGCGGCCGGTCCCCGGCAGCCGGCTCCGCCCGCGGCAGCGGGCGTCGACCGCGGCAGCGGCCTGCGGCCGGGGCAGCGGGTGACGGTCCCGGCAGCGGCCTCGGGCCGCGGCAACGGGCTACAGGCTACAGCCTGTCGCCTGCGGTTCCCGGCTGGCCGCTGCCGCGTTGGGGCCCGCAGGCTCGTCACCCCACGGCACCGGCCGGCCGAACCGGTGGGCGATCCGCAGGCTAGCTGCCGTCCTCCACCCGCACCCGCTCGATGGCCCGAGCCCGGCCGGTGTCCCGGTCCACGTCGACGATGACGCCGCACAGCACCCGGGGCCCGGGCGCCACCTCCAGGGTCACATGAAGCTGGGTCCGCAGCCGCTGGATGACGAGATCTGGCCGGAAGCCGATGATGGAATCCCGGGGCCCCGTCATGCCCACGTCGGTGATGGCCGCGGTCCCGCCCGGCAGCACCCGTTCATCGGCGGTGGGGGTGTGGGTGTGGGTGCCCACCACCGCCGAGACCCGGCCGTCCAGGTACCAGGCCATGGCCTGCTTCTCCGAGGTGGCGTCGCCGTGGAAGTCCACCAGGATGGCCGCTGCCTCGCCCTCCAGCTCGGCCAGCGCCCGGTCTGCGGCGGCGAAGGGGTCGTCCAGCAGGCTGTCGGCGAAGACCCGGCCCATCAGGCAGACCACCGCCACCCGGCAGCCGCTGCGCCCCTCCACCACGGCAGCCCCCCGCCCCGGCGGGTCGCCCGGCCAGTTCAAGGGACGCAGCACCCGCGGGTGCCGATCCAGGTAGGGGAAGATCTCCTTCCGGTCGGCCCAGTGGTTCCCCAGGGTGATCACGTCCGCCCCCGCGGCGAAGATCTCCTCCGCCGTCTCCGGGGTGAGGCCCCACCCCCCGGCGGCATTCTCCCCGTTGACCACCGTGAGCTCGATGGCGTGCTGGTCGATCAGGCTCTCCAGGTGATCCCGCAGCATGCGGCGCCCGGCCCGGCCGACCACGTCCCCGATGAACAGAAGCCGCACGGCGACGCCCCCTATCCCTGAACCCGGTCCTCCCCGCTCCATAGCCGCGGCGGGCGCCCCGATCCCGGCCCCCCAAGGGGCCCCAGAAGAAGCCGACGGCGCGCCGACACGGCGGGCCCCCGCCCGCCGTGTCGGCGCGCCTCCTCACACCACGGCCGCCCGCGCGGCGGATGGGGCGGCCACCGGCCGCCCCATCCGCCGACCCGGCTGCTCCCTTCGTCCCCCTGGCCGCCCCCGGCGGCCCCGACCTTCAGCGCGCGTACTCCGTCACCCTCGTCTCCCGGATCAGCGTGACCTTGATCTGGCCGGGGTACTGCAGCTCCTGCTCGATCCGCTTGGCGATCTGCCGCGCCAGCAGGTACGCCTCGGCGTCGTCCACCTGGTCGGGGTGGACCATGATGCGCACCTCGCGGCCGGCCTGGATGGCGTAGGCCTTCGCCACGCCCTGGAAGCTGCTGGCGATCTCCTCCAGCTGCCGCAGCCGCCGGATGTACGCCTCCAGGGTCTCCCGGCGGGCCCCCGGCCGCGCCGCCGACAGGGCGTCGGCGGCGGTCACGATCACGGCCTCGATGGTCTTCGCCTCGAAGTCGCCGTGATGGCAGGACATGGCATGGATGACCTCTTCCGACTCATGATACTTCTGCAGGATCTCCATGCCAATGGTGAGGTGGGTCCCCTCCATCTCGTGATCCAGGGCCTTGCCGATGTCGTGGAGCAAGCCGGCCCGCCGCGCCACGTTGACGTCGGCGCCCAGCTCGTAGGCCATCAAGCCGCACAGGTGGGCGACCTCGATGGAGTGCTGGAGGATGTTCTGGCCGTAGCTGGTCCGGAACGCCAGCCGGCCCAGCAACTTGACCAGCTCGGGGTGCAGGTTGTGGACCCCCACCTCGTAGCAGGCCCGCTCCCCTTCCTCCTGGATCCGCTGCTCCATCTCCTGGACGGCCTTGGCGTACATCTCCTCGATCTTGGCCGGATGGATGCGGCCGTCGGCGATCAGCTTCTCCAGGGTCATGCGGGCGATCTCCCGCCGGATCGGGTCGAAGCAGGAGATCACCACCGCCTCCGGCGTGTCGTCGATGATCAGGTCGACGCCGGTCAAGGCCTCGAAGTGGCGGATGTTGCGGCCCTCGCGCCCGATGATCCGCCCTTTCATGTCGTCGCCGGGCAGCTCGACGACCGACACCGTCAGCTCGGGCACGTACTCGGCCGCCAGGCGCTGGACCGCGGTGGCGATGATCTCCCGGGCCCGCCGGTCCGCTTCGGCCCGCGCCTCCTCTTCCATCTGGCGGATCATCACCGCCAGGTCGTGCCGCATCTCCTGCTGGACCTGGCTCAGCAACAGCTCCCGCGCCTCATCCCGGGTGAGGCCGGCGATGCGCTCCAGCTCGGTCATCTGGCGCAGCCGCAGTTCCTCAACCAGCTCCTCCGCCCGGTCCAGGTCCCGCTCCCGGGCGCGCATCATGTCCTCGCGCTCGTCCAGCTGCCGCGCCCGGCGCTCCAGGGCTTCTTCCCGCTGCAACAGGCGGCGCTCCAGCTGCTGGAGCTCCTGCCGCCGCTCCCGCGTCTCCCGTTCGAAGTCGGTCCGCAGCCTGTGGACCTCTTCCTTGGCCTCCAGCAACGCCTCGCGCTTGCGCGCCTCGCCTTCCTTGCGTCCTTCCTCCACCAGCTGTCGCGCCAGGGCTTCAGCGGACCCGATCCGGCTCTCGGCCACCACCTTCCGGATCACATAGCCCGCCGCCCCGGCGACCAGAACGGCCACCAGGACGATGAGCACCACGACGGCTGTCGGCATGATCCCTTTCACTCCCTCGGGCCACGACCAGCGGTCCCCCGGGCCCTGTAACAAAAAAGCCGAGTTCGGGGACCCGGCTCGGCGCGCTGACCACTCCGACGCACGCCCCGAACCCTGCTGGGGCCGGGACGGGGACCGGCAATTCGTTCGTTGTTACGCCCTGATTTCGGACATCTTTCATGATGATCGCCGATTTTCGTCAAAAGGCGGAGTTGTGGTCGCGTTTTCGAGTCATCCCGATAATTCATTCTAGGGGCTGTGGGAAAGCCATGTCAAGGGAACCACGGCCAGGCGGCGAAGGCCCTCCCTGAGCCGGAAGGACGCCCGTCCCGGAACCCGGATCGCCTCAATCCATTCCCCCACCATCACCGGCCCGCGGCCTCCATTAGGGGGCTCAACCGGCCCCGCCGCCGTCGCCCCCGCCCGGCAGGCCCGGGCCGGATCCTCCGGCCGCGGTCTCCTCGAGCAGTTCCCGGACCACCTCTTCCGCCACCTGGGCGCTAAACCCCCGCCCGACCAGATACCGGAAGAGCCGGCCCGCCGCCCGGCGCCGCTCGGCCTCGACGCCGGCGCCGGCCCGCCCGCCCGCGCCGGCCTCCGCCCCCGCCGTCCCGTCGCCCGCCGCCCCCCCGCCGCCTTGCCAAGGAGCGGGCTCCGCCGGGGACGACCGGTGCCGGCGCTCCATCTCCCCCCAGATCCGCGCCCACCGCCGGCGGGCCAGCTGCCGGGCCTGCTCCCGCTCCCGGCCGGGCGGCCACGCCTCGGCCACCGCGCCGTCGACCACGGCCGGGGCCACGCCCCTCCGCAGCAGCTCGGCCCGCAGGCGGCGCGGCCCGATGTGGCGGCCGGGTGCCGCTTCGGCCTGGTCCCGGGCCAGCCGCCCGTCGTCCACGTAGCCCCAGCGGGCGAGGCGAGCGAGGGCCGCGCCGATGACCGGATCCGCAAACCCCCGCTCCCGCAGCCGGCCGGCGATCTCCCGGGCCGTCCGGGCCCGCCGCCCCAGCCACCGCAGGGCCAGGGTCAGGGCCTCCCGCACCGCCGCCTCCTCTGCGCCCGGGCCTTCGCCGGCGGCGCCGGGCGGCGGCAAGGGCACGGCCCCCGGGCCCGCCGGGGCAGGCGCCGCCGGCCGGGCCGCGGCCGGTTCGTCCGCCACCCGGCCCTGATCCCGCAAAAGGGGAGAACGCCTCCCGGAGCCCGCCGTCGTCCCAGTCCCCCGGGAGCTGGGGCCACGATCGAGGCCGGGTCCCTCGCCGGGTTCGTCGCCGGGGCCCCCGCCGGGGCCCCAGGCTCCGCCCTCGCCCCGTCCCTGGCCTTCCCGGGTGGCCTCCGGGTCGCCGGTTCCACCGGGCGCTGGCATGGGCGTCACGGCCTCACTCGTCCTCGCTGGCGGTGGCCGCCCGGATGCCGCCCAGGCTCAGGAGCTCCCGGACCCGCTGCTCGATGGCGTCGGCCACCTCGGGGTGCTGGACCAGGTACTCCCGGGCGTTCTCCCGGCCCTGGCCGATGCGGGTGTCGCCGTAGGAATACCAGGCGCCGGCCTTCTCGATGATGCCGTGCTGGACGGCGATGTCCAACAGGTCGCCCTCCCGGGAGATGCCCTTGCCGTAGAGCAGGTCGAACTCCGCCTGGCGGAAGGGCGGCGCCACCTTGTTCTTCACCACCTTGGCGCGGGCCCGGATGCCGATCATCTCGCCGCCCTGCTTGAGGGTCTCGACCCGCCGGACGTCGAGGCGCACCGACGCGTAGAACTTGAGGGCCCGGCCGCCGGGCGTCACCTCGGGGTTGCCGAACATCACGCCGACCTTCTCCCGGATCTGGTTGATGAAGATCAGGCAGGTCCGGGACTTGGCGATGGCGCCGGTCAGCTTGCGCAGGGCCTGGGACATCAGCCGCGCCTGCAGGCCGACGTGGGCGTCGCCCATCTCCCCCTCGATCTCCGCCCGGGGAACCAGGGCGGCCACCGAGTCGATGACGATCACGTCCACCGCCCCGCTCCGCACCAGGGCCTCGGCGATCTCCAGCGCCTGCTCGCCGGTATCGGGCTGGGAGATCAGGAGGTTGTTGATGTCGACGCCCAGGTTCTCGGCGTAGACGGGGTCCAGGGCGTGCTCCGCGTCGATGAAGGCCGCCACGCCCCCGGCGCGCTGGGCCGAGGCCACCACGTGCAGGGCCACGGTCGTCTTGCCGGACGCCTCCGGCCCGTAGATCTCGATGATGCGGCCGCGGGGCATGCCGCCGACGCCCAGGGCGATGTCCAGCGCCAGGGATCCCGTGGGGATGACCTCCACGTTCAGGCGCGCCGACGCCTCCCCCATGCGCATGATGGAGCCCTTGCCGAACTGTTTCTCGATCTGGCTCAGGGCCATCTCCAGGGCCCGCTCCCGTTCGATCATGGGCTTCGCCTCCGTCCCCGACCGCACCCGAGCCCACGGGCACGGCCTGCCGAATCCCGTCCCGAACTTCCAGTTTCTACCTTACCCTTGGGAACCCGGCCCGTCAAGGGACGGGCCTGCCGCCTCGCCCAGGGGCCAGCGATGCAGGGCGGTGTACACCGGGCCGCCGGGCCGCAGCTCGCTGCGGAAGAGGACCATCTCCGTCGCCGGCAACCGCCCCCAGAGACGGTGCCGGGCCGCCGCCGCGTGGGGCCAGCCGTCCAGGTCGATCCAGCCTCCCCGGACCCGGGCCAGGGTAATGTGGGCGCGGAAGGGTTGTCCCGCGGGCTGCAGATCCGGCGCAGCCGCCAGCAGCTCCCGCTCCAGGTCGGCCGCCAGGGCGGCCAGCGCGGCCGCTCCCCGGCCGACGCCGGCCCAGACGGTGCGGGCACGCCCCGCCGTGGGGAATCCCCCCACCCCCCGCACCTCCAGGTCCATCGGCGCGGCCGCCCGCGCCGCCCGGGCGCCGGCGGCGACCAGGGCGGGGATGCCGTCCACGGGCCGCTCGCCCAGGAAGCGCAGGGTGATGTGCAGGTCCTGGGCCCGGACCCACTTCAGGCCCGGACGCTGGTGGCGACCGCCGGCGATCCAGGCCGCCAGGGCCTGGGCCACCGCACCGGCCACCGGGACGGCGACGAAGAGGCGCCAGCGCGGCGGGCGGCCGGGTTCCTCCGGAACCCCGTCCCGGCGGCCGGCAGCCTCCGGCACCGGCGGTGCCAGCCGGGGGACGGGCTCGTTGCCGGCGACACCCGGCGTGGCCGCGGCACACCCGGCTCCTGGGACGCCCGGGTGCCCGGAAGGCCCGGCATCGGAACCGTCCGGACCGGGCCCTCCCGCCCCCCGTCCTCCCAGGGGCGCCCCCTCCCGCCTCCATGGCTCGACGCCCGATGAGGAGCGATCCTCCGCCCAATGCCGGCGAATGGCGCGCCACCCCCCTGGCTGGGTACCGAACAATAGTTTGACAGGATCGCGTCGAATCCTGCGGGCGGGGCGGCGCGACGGACGGGGCGAGGGAGGACCTAGAAGGCGGGCCGGCATCCCCGGAGGGCAGGCCGGCGCCCCCACAGGGGCCCAGCGCCGGCGGCGAGGGCGGGCCATCGGGGCCTTCGGCGCCTGCGCCCTGCGGTTTCTTCCCGCAAGCGTGCGGTCGCCGGCGCCCGGCGGTCCCTTCCTGCGGTCGTGGGGGTGGCGGGTGCCCGGCGGTCCCTCCCTGCGGTCGTGGGGGTCGCGGGCGCCCGGCGGTCCCTCCCTGCCGTCCTGGGGGTCGCGGGCGCCCGGCCGTCTTTCCCCGCGGTCGTCCATCGCCCGCGCCCGGTGGGCTGATAGGGTGGGCTGATGGCGGTGAGCGGGAGCCGCCGCGTCCGGAACCGCCCCAATCCGCGCCCCAGCGGCCGGCGCGCAGGCCGGGCAACGGGTCGTCAGGGCTGGCGGGCGGTGCCTGGCGGGACCTCTTCCAGGGGCAGCGGGGGCCGCTCGCGGAAGGAGACGGGCGCGTCGGGCCGGCCGTCGACCACGTAGCGCTGCAGGGTAAAGCCCGTGGACGCCAGGCGGAAGACCTCCACCGCATCGACGGTCGCCGGCACCCACCCGGCCCCTTCACCGGGGGCCGGCACCAGGGTGAGGAGCAGCAGGCCGTAGGGGATCTCCCGGGGCGCCGTCAGCCCCCGCAAGCCGGCGGCGCCGGTGGAACCCGGGTTGAGGAACAGGCCCTGGGGGGTGTCGTCGACCCGCTGGACGTGGGTGTGGCCGCTGACCAGCACGGGCACGCGCCCCCGGAACCGGCCGGCCACCCCGGGGTTGTGGACGACCAGCAGGTCGGGCCGGCGCGGCGCCGCCGCCAGGAGGTGATCCAGGGCCTGGACCTGGGCTTCGATCTCCTGGGGCCGGCCCATGGCGGGCGACACCCGGTAGCTGGCGGGGTCCCGGCTGCTGGCCACCAGGAGCCCGCCGGGCAGGCTGTAGAGCCCGTCGCCCAGGACCTCCACGCCCGTCTGGGCCTCCAGGGCCTCCAGCGACTGGGGCGAGTCGTGGTTACCGGGGACGAGATAGTACGGCACGTCCAACTCGGCCAGCTCGGCCACCAGGCGCACCTCGGGAGCCGTCCCCCAGTCGGCCACGTCGCCCGCGTCCAGGATCAGGTCGGGCCGGAAGCTGGCCGCCATCTCCCGCACCAGGCGCACCCCGGCGGGGTTGTTGTGCAGGTCCGAGACGATCAGCAGCCGCAGGCTCTCATCCTGGGGAACCACCGCCTGCTGGACCTCGATGCCCTGGTAGAGGTCGTTGAGGCGGCCCACCAGCACCTCCATCTGGCGGCTGAAAGCCTCCACCTTGGCCGGCGTGTTGGTGAAGACGTCCAGCAACCAGGGGGCGGCGGTGATGGCCCCGCTGTACTCCGCCTGGCGGAAGGCGCCCGGGTCGAAGGTCTGCTGGGTGGCCACCACCAGGCCGCCGCTGACCAGCAGGCCGACCGCCGCGCCGGCCCCGACCCGGCGCCAGCGCCGCCGGGCCAGCAGGAGGGCGGCCAGGGCCCCACCCCCGGTCCCTAGCAGGACGAGCCGCAGGGCGAAGCGGCGGGCCACGCCCTCCGCCTGGTGCCGCAACCCCTCCACCAGTCCCCGCGTCCCCCGCCGCTCCAGCAGCCGTCCCAGGGTCGGTACGTCGACGGTATCCAGTCGCACCTCCAGCCCCAAGGGAGCCGTGTGGGTCGAGGCCCGGACCCGGCCCAGGGGCGGGATCGACACCTCGGTCACCCCGTGCCACGACGGCCGGGCCGAGAGGGTGAAGGCGAAGGGACCGGCGGTGACCCGGGCGGACGAACCGGCCACCATGGCGGCATAGGCCATGGCGGCCGCGGCCAGCGCCAGGACCAGCCGGCGCCGCCAGCGGGCGAGGCGTCCTCCCTCCATGGCCGTCCCCCCTGCGCGGGTGCCCGTTCCGCTCCGTTCCACCCGCTTGCCGTCGTCCTTACCGTGACCCGCTGCGGCGCCTGGCACCCAGTGCCACCGGGGCCGGACGGGGACCCGCGCGCCACGGGCGCCGGCCAGCGGCCTGGGCCGCCCCAGGGCGCGGGCCGGTAGGGGGCTCCAAGAGAGGGGGCACGCCGCCCGCAGCCCCGCGGTCCCGCCCGCAGGGTTCGGGGTGCGAAACCGGCGGGCCGATGCCGGTGCGGTCCGGGGCGCGGAGGGGCGCAGCAGGCGCGGAGGGAAGGGCGGTGACGTTCGCGGATGCTGGCGGCCGCGATCACTGGGGAGGGAGCAAGGGACGGGCTTGGCGGGCGCCCGGGAGGGCGCCCGGGAGCGCCGGCCGGGGCGCGCCGCCAGCCAGGACGGGGGCGCCGTCAACCCTGGCGATCCGCCCCGGTCCCGGTCCCGGCCCCGATCCGGCTCCCGGTCCCGGCGCTGGTCCCGGTCCCGGCACCGGCCCCGGTCTCGGCACCGGCCCCGTCACCGCCGCCGGCACCCTCCACCAGGGCGCGATAGAGCAAGAGCAGGGCCGCCTGGGTCGAGCGGGTCTTGATGGCGTCCCGGTCGCCCAGCCAGCGGTGGTGCTCGACCCGGGTGCCGCCCGGGCCGTCCACGGCCACGTACACGGTGCCCACGGGCTTTTGCGGGGTTCCTCCGCCCGGTCCGGCGATCCCCGTGGTGGCCACCCCCCAGTCGGTCCCGAACATGCGCCGCACGCCGCTGGCCATCGCCCGGGCGACCTCCGCGCTGACGGCCCCGTGGGCCGTCAGCGCGTGGGGGCTGACGCCCAGGGCCAGGACCTTCGCCATGTTGGCGTAGGCGACGACCCCGGCCACCAGGTAGGCGGAACTGCCGGGCACGGCGGTCAGCCGGTCGGCGACCCGGCCGCCCGTGCACGACTCGGCCACCGCCACCGTCTCCCCCCGGGCCTGCAGCAGGCGCCCCACCACCGCCTCTAGCGTCTCGTCGTCCTGGCCGTATACGTGAAGGCCCAGGCGCTGCCGCACCGCGTCGACCACGGCCTCCAGCTCGGCCAAGGCCTCCCCCTCCGGCCCACCGGCCGTGGGCGCGGAGCCGGTGCTCCCGGCGGCGGCCGCCGGTTCATCCGGCGCGGTCCCGCCGGTCCCACCGGTGCCGGCGATCCCGCCGGAGGGAGCCGCGGTCCCCGCCGGCGCCGGAGCCGCGGCCCTTCCACGCACCACGGCATCCTTCACGGCCTTCTCCGGGCCGGAGGCGGTTGTGGGGACGGCGTCCGGGCCCGGACCTCCCCCAGGGGCGGAAGGGCCTCCCGCGGCCCAGCCGGTCGCCGGCCCGGCCGGCCCCGCGGGCCGCACCTTGGCCGCCACCCGGATGTGGACCTCGCCGTCCTTGGCGTAGGTGGCCAGGGTCACCCGCCCCTGCCGGCCGATCAGATCGGCCAGCCGGTGCTCGACCTCGCTCTCGCCGAGCCCCGCCACGCGCAAGATGCGCCGGACCAGGCGCACCCCGCCGGCCTCCCGCCACCAGCGCTCCAGGTACGGCGTAAGCGGCCCGTCCACCATGGGCCGCAGTTCCCGGGGCGGGCCCGGCAGGGCGACGAACCAGCGGCCCCGCTCCCACTCCAGGACGAACCCGGGGGCCGTGCCGTGGGGGTTGGGCAGGACGGCGCTCCCCGCGGGGAAGAGGGCTTGCTTGCGGTTGCCGGGCGCCATGGGCCGGCCCCGCGCCGCGAAGTAGCGCTCCAGGTCCTCCAGGACCTGGCGGTTCAGCTCCAGGGGCCGGCCGGTCACCCGGGCGATGGTCTCCCGGGTCAGATCGTCCTCCGTGGGACCCAGGCCGCCCGTCACGATGACGACACCCGCCCGGGCGGCGGCCTGGCGCAGGGCCGCCTCCAGGCGGGCGGGGTTGTCGCCCACGGTGACGTGGTGGTAGACGTCGATGCCGTAGTCGGCCAGCCGCTGGGAGAGGAAGGCCGCGTGGGTGTTGACCGTCTCCCCCAGGAGGAGCTCCGTGCCCACGCACACGATCTCCGCGTTCAACCCGGCGCGGGCGGCTGCGCCCCCGGCCGCGCCGGCGGTTGCCTGGCCCACCGTCCCGCCTCCTCCCGCTGGTCGACGGGAAGGACGACCCCTCCGTCCATCCCCAATCGCTGCGATCCCCTGCCCGATCCCCGACGCCTACTCGCCCGCCCGGTCCTGCGGCGCGCCGCGCCGCCCGCGGGGGCCGGGTTCGTCCCGCCGCACCTCCCCGCCGCCGGTGCCCGCCGGCCCCTTCGGCAGGGCGCCGTCCTGGGATCCGCCGTCCCCGGGGCGCGGGGACCCGCCGGCCGAGCCGTCGCTCCCCGGGCGGCCGCCCGTCCCGCCCGGAAGGGGCGGCAGGCCGACCAGCCGGCGGAACTCGCTGGAGGTCAGCCGCTCCCGCTCCAACAGCCGCTCGGCCGCCGCCTGCAGGCCGTCGCTGAACTCACCCAGGAGGGCCCGGGCGCGCAGCTCCTGCCGGCGCAGGACGCGGCTCACCGCCCGGTGCAACGCCGCCGGCGGCAACACGTCCCGGGCGACCACGCCCAGGGGCGTCATGCCGTCTTCCACCATGCGCCGGGCCAGTTCCACCGCCTGTTGGAAGTCGGCGGCGGCGCCGGTGCTGGGCCGTCCCAGCAGGAGCCGCTCGGCCTGGGACCCAGCCAGGGCGATGCAGATGGTGTCCTCCATCTGATCCTGGGTCTGGAGGAACCGGTCCTCGTCGGGCCGCTGGCGCACGTAGCCCAGGGCCTGGCCCCGGGAGGCGATGGTCACGCTGGCCACGGAACCCGGCCGCAGCAGCTCCGCCACCAGGGCGTGGCCGCACTCGTGGACCGCGATGCGCCGCCGTTCCTCCTCGCCCGGGCGGCGGTCCAGGCGCTCGCCCATCATCACCTTCTCGATGGCCTCGCGCAGGTGGTCCATGGTGATGGCCGGCGCGCCCGCGCGCATGGCTAGGATGGCCGCCTCGTTGCAGACGCTCTCCAGATGGGCGCCGGAAAAGCCGAAGGTCTCCTGGGCCACCTGCCCCAGGTCCACATCGGCCGCCAGGGGCTTGCCGCGCATGTGGATGCGCAGGATCTGCTCGCGCGCCTCCCGGTCGGGCAGCTCGACCCGCACGATCCGGTCGAACCGGCCGGGCCGCAGCAAGGCGTCGTCCATCAGGTCGACCCGGTTGGTGGCGGCCATGACCAGGACCTGGACGTCGTCGTCACCGCCGATGCCGTCCAGCTCGACCAGGAGCTGGTTGAGCGTCTGGTCGTACTCCAGATGGGAGGTGTGGCGGCCCCGCTTCCCCGCCAGCACCTCGATCTCGTCGATGAACAGGATGGCGCTCTGCTTGCCCTGGCGGCGGGCCAGCCGACGCACCTCGGCGAAGACCTCCCGTACCCGCTGGGCGCCGACCCCCGCGTAGACCTCGACGAAGGCCGAGCCCGAGGTGGCGAGGAAGGCCGAGTCGGTGTAGGTGGCCGCGGCCTTGGCCAGCAGGGTCTTGCCCGTGCCCGGCGGCCCGGCCAGCAGGATGCCCTTGATGGGCCGGATGCCGAAGCGCTGGGCCTCCTGGGGCCGGCGCAGGAACTCCAGGGCTTCCTTGAGCTCCTGCTTCGCCGCCGCCTGCCCGCCGATGTCGTCGAAGGTGACGCCCGTGGCTTGCACCGCGTGGGCCGCCGGCCCGCGGCCGGTGCCCGGCAGCAGGCCAGTGCGGAAGACGTAGAGCACCAGCCCGCCCAGCACCACCAGGGGCAGCCACTGGCCCACGGGCAGCCGCAGGAGGACGAAGGCCAGCGCGCCCGCCCCCACGCCCACGGCGATCTCCAGCCAGCGCTCCTTCACCGGGCCGTCACCTCCTGCTCGGGCCGCAAGGGCATGACGGCATAGAGCACGCCGTCGCCGCGGGCCAGCTCCAGGTAGAGGAACTCGGCGTCCACGTAGAGCCGCGCGCGATCGAGCCCCAGCCGCCGGCCGGCCGCCTCCACCTGGCGGGCGGCGTCGGCGTAGTCGCCGCGGCTGCGACCTTCCTCGACGTAATAGCTCACCTGGTAGAAGGCCTCTTCCAGCTCCGGGGTCCGCCGATCCACCAGCTCCAGCTCGTACTGGCCTGGGCCCAGCCGGCGGTCGGCCCGTTCCCTGAGCTCGCGGTAGGTGGCCGGGAAAAGGTCCACGGCGCCCAGCTCCACCCGCACCCGCCAGTGCCCCGAGACCCGTTCCACGGCGACGCCGGCGACCCCGGGCACCCCGGCCAGGTCGCGCTCCAGCGGCGCCGCCTTGGCCTGCTCCTGGTAGAACAGGCTCGCCAGAAGCAGCAGCCCCAGGGTGATGGCGGCGGTCAGGGCCACCCATCGGATTTGCAGCGGTCGTCCAAACATGCGCTTCAACCCCAAATCGCCCGGCGGCCGCTCCGGGAGGATGCAACCTTTCGCGATGGCTTCGTGAAGGGATTCAACCACGACGAAACCGGCATGCGAGGGTCCCAAAGCGATCGAAACCCGCGCGAGGCGCTCAACATGCCCCGCGATAAGCACGTTCAATTATATCATCCGGCGGGGCCCGCGGCCGGTGGCCGCCGGCGCCGCCGGCGGCACAATGTCCGGCACCGCCGGGACCACCTGCCACCGGGACCACCGGCGGGGATGGGCTTCGTGGACGCGAACGGAGGGGCTGTGGAGGCGGAAGGGCGGCGAGGCCGAAGGGTGGCGGGGACGGAAGGACGGCGAGGCCGTAGGGCGACGGGGACGGACGGGCGGGGAAGCCCGAACGGCGGGGTGCGGCGGGGCAGGCCGCAGCCCGGCCGGGTCACGACCCGCTGGCCATGGGGGTACCGGCGGCGCGGTACTCCCATCCCTCCGGGTGCCAGGCGGCGCGACCGGCGGACCGTTCCGCCGCCTGGCGGGGCACCTCGGCTTCGAGCTCCTCCGGCACCCACAGCTCCAGGGTGACGCCGGCGGCGTAGGTCTCTCCCAGCACGGCGACGCCCCGTTCCTCCAGCCATGCCCGGACGGCGCCGTAGGCGGGGTAGGGCAGCTCGAGGCGGCCCCGCCGGCCACGGTGGAAGGTGACGATCCCCGCCGCCTCGATGGCGGCGGTGCAGGCGCCCGCGTAGGCGCGGACCAGCCCCGGCGCCCCCAGCTTGACGCCGCCGAAGTAGCGGGTGATGAGCACAGCGACCTGCACCAGGCCCGCCCGCTCCAGCACCTCCAGGGCCGGCTTGCCCGCGGTGCCGGCCGGTTCCCCGGCGTCGCTGCACCAGCGCCACTCCCCGCGGAAACCGGCGATGAAGGCGGGCACGTTGTGGGTCGCCCGGGGATGGCGGGCCCGGGCCGCCTCCAGCCAGGCCTCCGCCGCCTCCCGCCCCGCGACGGGCGCCACCCGGGCGATGAACCGGGAGCGGCGGATCTCCAGGGTGACCTCGGCCTCCCGGGCCACGGAGCGGAAGGTCCCCGGGCCGCCCGGCGGTGCGGGCCAGACCGGCGGCCCGGCCTCCGTCCCCGGCGGCGCGCCGGCACCGCCCGTCACCGGAGGGCCGCCCTCCCCCGCGGGCCGGCGGCGGGTGCCCTGCCGGAGACGGGGACGGCGGGGGCGGCCGGATCCGGCGGCGAGCCCGGTGCCAGGGCCGCCTGCGGCCCCTTCTCCAGGCCGGCCCCGGCCGCCGCCGGGGGGTCGAGGAAGACCAGCTGGTGGCCGCCGGGCCACGGCGCCCGGAGGAGGAACCGCAGCCAGCGCTCGCCATAGCGCATCAGGTACGGGAACACGTTGTGGACCCGTTCCTGGGGCTGGCCGCCCGGCCGCAGGCTGCCCTCCAGCCAGTCCAGGTCACGGACCACCTCCCGCTGGCGGCGGCGGTGGTGCTGCCAGGTCTTGCGGTGGAGGTAGTCCACCTGCATCAGGATGCGGCCCAGGTTGTCCTGGCCAAGGGCGCGCAGCTCCGGGCGGACCCGCTCCAGATCCGGCAGCAGGGCGGCATAGAGGTCCTTCAGCTGTTGCCGCAAGGTGGCGAAGCGGTCGTCGATGCCCAGGGGGTCCAGGGCCTCCAACACCCGCCGGCGCAAGGCCGCCGGGTCCCCCAGGACGTCGCCCACCGTGGCGCGATGGCGGCGCAGCCGGTCCACCGCCTCGGGTTCCACCAGCGTAAACCCGGGCCGGGGCAACACCACGGGCATCTCCAGGCCGAAGAGCGGGTACACGTCCCGCAGCTGGGCGAGGTAGAGGGCCTCGCCCGGCCCCACGACAAAGCCGACCACCGGCAGCAGCCACTCCTGCACCAGGGGCCGCAGCACCACGTTGGGGCTGAAGGCCTCGGGCCGCTCCTCCAGCTCCCGCACCAGGCCGGCGGGGGTGAAGGCCAGCCGGCCGTGGCGGTCGGCGAACCGGCCGTCCTGCCACAGTAGCGCCGCCCGGCGCCTCCCGTCGAAGTAGAACAGGTTGGCGTGGGCCGGGTCCACGTCCAGCCCCGGCCGGTACCCCCGCCGCTGGAGGCGCTGGGCGGCCGCCGCCAGTTCCCGGTGGATCGCCTCCCGGCGCACCAGGGCCCGCTGGAACAGCGGCCGGCTCAACCGGCGCAGCGCCGGATCCATGGGGTCCAGGACCACCAGCCCGTCCCGGGAGAACAGCCGCACCAGCAGCCGCCCCACCCACTGTCCCAGGGTGGCCGAGCGGCGGCGGGCGTCTTCCAGGACCTCCACCATGGGGTGATCGGCCGGGACCCCGGCCACCCGAGCCATCTCGGCGATGAGGCCGCGGGCCGCCGGCCCCAGGGGCAGGGTGCCCACGGGAGGCTGGCCCCCGGCCACCGCGGCGGGGAAGGGCAGGCTCAGGCGCTGCAGGCGGCCGCGTTCGTCCAGCAGGTGGAGCTGGTTGCACTCGGCCAGGTCGTGATCCTCGGTGGCCAGCCAGAAGACGGGGACGACGGGGCGCTTCAAGGCATCGGCCAGCTGGCGGGCCCAGCGCAGGATGCCCAGGGCCTTGTAGACGGTGTACAGGGGGCCGGTGGCCAACCCGGGCTGCTGCCCGCCCACGACGACCAGGCTGCGGGGGTCGGCCAGGCGGCGGGCCGCCTCCAGGGCCGGTTCCTCCGCGCCCAAGGCGGCGTTGTAGGCCGCCAGCGCCCCGGCCACCTCCTCCCGGGGCGGCTGGTGGGGCAGGCGGTCCAGGGCCTGGGCCCGCCGGGCGAAGGCCGTCGCGTCCTGGGGATCGTAGTTGAAGAAGGTCCGAACCCGCTCGAAGTCCCGCTGATAGTCGACGAAGAAGGCGGGGTACACCCACTCCAGTTGGTCCAGGGGTTGAATCTGCACCGGCCGGTCCCTTCCCCTCGTCCAAGCTCGTGCGCTCACGGGCGCTGTGGTGACGGTCGTGCCCCGGGGGCTTCGCTGCCCCGCCCGCCCGGGCTTGGCGGACGGATCGCGACGCCTGGCAGCCCGGCGGGCAACGGGGCACCCGGCCGCCGGCCGCGGTCCCGGGCTCCGGCCAGGACGCCCCGCGCAGCGGACCGCCGCACCCGCAGCCCGGTGTCATCCCATTCTTCGCCGGGGGCGGGGGGAAGCCTGCCCGGGGCCGGGGCCCGAGCCCCCGGTGTCCCCCAGCCGGCGGGCCACCGGGTCCAGACCTCGCTGCCGGCCGGTGGGCCTCCCCGGTGGGCCCCCGGTGGGCCTCCGGTGTTCGGCCCGGCGGCTGCGGCCGCGCCCCGGCACCGGGCCCGGGCTTTCAGAGGCAGGGATGCCGCCTCGGGCAGCGAACAGGTATTCGCTGGAGGTGGCCCCCGTGCCGTTGAACCTGCGCCAGGTGCTGGACCAGTTGCGCACCGAACCCGCCTGGGTCCAGGGCATCCAGGCCTGGGAGGTGGAACCAGCCCATCCGGGCCGTTACGCACCGCCGCCCGCCGCCCTCGACCCGCGGCTGGTGGCGTGGCTGCAGGACCGGGGCATCGGGCAGCTTTACAGCCACCAGGCGGAGGCCGTGGCCGCCAGCCTGGCCGGGGAGGACGTGGTGGTGGTGACCCCCACCGCCTCAGGCAAGACCCTGTGCTACACCCTGCCCGTTTTGCAGCGCATGCTGGAGCGGCCCTCGGCCCGGGCCCTCTTCCTCTTCCCCACCAAGGCGCTGGCCCAGGACCAGTACGCGGCCTTGCAAGAGGCCATCGACCAGCTGGGGCTGGACCTGAAGGCCTACACCTACGACGGGGACACGCCGGAGGCGGCGCGCCGGGCCATCCGGGCCGCAGGCCAGGTGGTCATCACCAATCCCGACATGCTGCACGCGGGCATCCTCCCCTACCATACACGCTGGGTCAACCTCTTTGAGAACCTGGAGTACGTCGTCGTGGATGAGCTCCACCACTACCGGGGGGTCTTCGGCAGCCACGTGGCCAACGTCCTGCGCCGGCTCTTCCGCATCTGCGCCTTCTACGGCGCCCGGCCGCGGATCGTCGCCTGTTCGGCCACCATCGGCAATCCGGGCGACCATGCCACGCGGCTCCTGGGCCGGCCGGTGCGGGTCGTCGCCGAGAACGGGGCTCCCCGGGGCGAGCGCCACCTGATCGTCTACAACCCGCCGGTGGTCAACGCCCAGCTGGGCATCCGCCGCAGCGTCCTGCAGGAGGCCCGGCGCTGGGCGGAGCGGTTCCTCAAGAACGGGATCCCCACCATCGTCTTCGCCCGCAGCCGGCTGGCGGTGGAGGTGTTGCTCACCTACCTGCGCCATGCCCTGGGCGGCCAGGCCGACCGGGTGCGGGGCTACCGCGGCGGCTACCTGCCCAACCAGCGCCGGGAGATCGAGCGCGGCCTGCGCTCGGGGGAGGTCCTGGGCGTGGTGGCCACCAACGCCCTGGAGCTAGGGATCGACATCGGCGCCCTGCAAGCGGCGGTGCTGGCGGGCTATCCCGGCAGCGTGGCCAGCTTCTGGCAACAGGCGGGCCGGGCCGGCCGTCGCCACGAGGGGGCGGTGGCGGTCCTGGTCGCCTCGTCGAGCCCCCTCGACCAGTACATCGCCCGCCACCCCCGCTTCTTGCTCGAGCAGCCGGTGGAGGCCGCGTTCATCCATCCCGACAACCTGTACATCCTGGTCAGCCACATCCAGTGCGCGGCCTTCGAGCTGCCCTTTCAGAGCGGCGAGCGCTTCGGCGACCAGCCGGTGGACGACGTCTTGACCTTCCTGGAGGAGCAGGGGCTGGTTCACCGGTCCGGCGACCGGTGGCACTGGATCAGCGACACCTTCCCCGCCCACGAGATCAGCCTGCGCTCCGCCGCGGAGGAGAACGTGGTCATCATCGACACCAGCCGGGGAGCCCGGGTGATCGGGGAGGTCGACCGCTTCTCCGCGCCCCTGCTGGTCCACGAGCAGGCGATCTACATCCACGAGGGGCAACAGTATCAGGTGGAGCGGCTGGACTTCGCCGAGAACAAGGCCTACGTGCGGCCGGTGCGGGTGGACTATTACACCGACGCCCACCTGGCGGTCGACCTGAAGGTGCTGGACTGCTTCGCCGCCCGCCCGGTGCCCGGCGGCGAGGCCGCCCGGGGGGAGGTGGCCGTCATCGCCCGGGCCACCCTGTTCAAGAAGATCAAGCTCTTCACCCACGAGAACGTGGGCTGGGGCCGGATCCACCTGCCGGAGCTGGAGATGCACACCGCCGCCTGCTGGGTCGCCTTGACGGAGGAACCGGCCGGCATGGACCCGTCGGTCCTCCAGGCCGGCCTGCAGGGGCTGGCCCACCTGCTGGGGCACCTGGCGCCGCTGTACCTGCTTTGCGACCGCCGGGACCTGGGGACCGTGGCCCAGCTGCGCTCGCCCTTCACCGGGCGGCCGACCTTGTTCCTCTACGACGCCTACCCCGGCGGGGTCGGCCTGGCCGACAAGGCCTACGACATCCTGCCCCTGCTCTGGCAGGCGGCGGCCGAGGCCATCGACGCCTGCCCCTGCGAGGCGGGCTGTCCCGCCTGCACCGGGCCCGAGACGGAGAGCGGGCCGGGGGCCAAGGCGGCCGCCCGCCGGCTGCTGGAGCAGCTGGTCGGGGAGGCGGCCCGGGCATGAGCGCGGGCAAGGACCGGCTCGAGGAGCTGCGGGCCCTCAAGGCCGCAGGGCGGCTGGTCCTCAAGGCCCGGGCCTCCGCGCCGCCGGACCGGGAAGGGGCGCCCGCCGGGCCGCCGGAGACGGAAGAGCCTCTGGATCCGGCGAAGGCGGGGGACGGGGCTCCTGGCCCGTTCGTCCCCGTGGCCACCGGGGCCGGCCCCGCCTGGTCGTGGCGGACGGTGTACCCGGCGGATTTCGTCCATGGGCGGGAGGATCCGGGGACCTGGTGGGCCGCCCTGGAGCGCTCGCTGGCGCTTCTCGCTGCCGTGGCCGGGCCCGCCGGGCGGCGCCAGCCGGTGCCGCCCGGGCCCGGGAGCCTGCTCTTCCTCGACCTGGAGACCACCGGCCTGGCGGTGGCCGCGGGCCACCGGCCCTTTCTGGCCGGCCTGGCCTGGTTCGGGCCCGCGCCCGGGGGCGGTGGCCGGCCGGCCCTCCACGTGGAGCAGCTGTTGATCCCGGACCTGGAGCCCGGCACGGAACGGGGCTGGCTAGCCGCCCTGGCCCGCCGGGTGGTGGAACGGCCCTGGCTGGTGACCTTCAACGGCCGGGGGTTCGACTGGCCCATGCTGGAGACCCGCTGGCGGTGGAACCGGGAGGATCCGCCCGCCCTCCGCGCCCACTTCGACCTGCTGTACCCGGCCCGGCGGCTCTGGGCGGCACCGGGCCGGCGGGTGAACCTGCGGGCCCTGGAGCAGCGGCTGCTGGGCTTCACCCGCCGGGGGGACGTGGCCGGCGCGGAGATCCCCGCCCGCTTCGCCGACTTCCTGCATGCGGCCTCCGGTGCCGCGGGGTCCCCGCCGGCGGAGGCCCTGTCCATCCTGGCGCCTGTCCTCCGGCACAACCGCCTGGACCTGTTGTCCCTGGTGGGGATCACCGCCCGGGTGGGCGGCTGGCTGGCGGGCGGCCCGGCCCGGGCCGTCCGGTGGGAGGAGGCCCTGGCCGCCGGCCGGGAGTGGGAACGGGTGGACGGCGCGGTCGCCGTCGCCTGGTATGAACGGGCCCTCGCCCTGGCCTCCGGCCGGGCCGCGGTCAGCGCCATCGCCCGGCGCCTCGTCCCCCTCTACCGCCGCCAGAAGCGGTGGGCGGAGGCCGTTGCCCTGCTGGCGGCCCTCTGCGACGCCCATCACCCCCTGGCTCCCATCGAGCCCTGGCTGGACCTGGCCGAGCTGTGGCTCCAGCTGGGCGACCGGGAGCGGGCGGCCCACAGCCTGGCCGAAGCCCGGCGGCTCTGGGAGCGGCGACGCCGGCTGTGGCGGGTGGCCCCGGCAACCGCCAAGGCGGGTCCGGCGGCCGGGCAGGCCGGTGGGGCTGGATCGTCCGGGGCGGCAGCGGCCCTTCCCCCGGGTCCGCTGGGCCGGCGGATGGAGCAGCTGGAGGGGCGCCTGGCGGCAGGCGGCCACCGCCAGGCCCGCGCCCTGTAAGCCGCCCGCTCACCCGCCGGTCGCCGCCCGCCGCAGGGTTGGCACCGGTCGGCCGTGCCGCCGGCCTGCCATGCCGCCAGGCGGGCCGGTAAGCGGGTGGGGCGGCACGCCGGGTGCGGCCCGCCCCGCACCCAGCCCCGATCGGTGCGCCGCCCATGGCGCCGCCGGTTCATGGCGCTTCCGGCGCCAGCAGCGCCCCGAGGGGTGAGGGCTTAAGGCCCGCCTCGGCCAGGGCGTCCAGGACCCGCAACAAGGCCCGCGGCGTCTGGCGCGCAAAGTCGCTGGCCTGTAGGAGCAGGATGTCGCCCGGCCGCGCCATCCGGGCGCGATGGACCACGTAGTCGACCCCGGGGTTCATCCAGTCCTGCAGGTCGAGGCTCCACAGGACGGGCTGGAGCCCCCCGGCGACCTCCAGCCCCTCCGGCACCGGCCCGCCCCCCGCGGGGTCCCAGAGGCCGGTCCAGGCGGGCCGCACGAACCGGACGGCCCGGCCGGTCAGGCGGGCCAGGGCGGCCGCGTCTTCCTGCCAGCGCTGGGGCGCGACCCCCTGGCCGGGCGCCGCCTCCCCGTCCAGCAGGGCCCCCGCCTGGGGCCCGGGAGCCTCGCGCAGGGCCACCTCGTGGCCGGCCGCGACCATCTGCCGCACCAGGTCCGGATGGGCCCGGGCCCAGGGGGCGGTGACGAAGAAGGTGGCCGGCACCCGGCGCCCTGCCAGCAGGTCCAGCACCTGCACGACGACGGTATCGCCCTCCAGGACGTCGAAGGTCAGGGCCACCCGCGGGCCGGCGGCCTCCGCGGGGACCCGTACCACGGCCTTCCCGGCAGTCCCGGCGGGTGGCGCGACCGCCGGCCGGCCGGCGGGGAGCTGGGGTCCCGGGATGGGGGACCGCTCCCAGGGGAGGGTGAGCCGGGCCAGACCGAGGATCGCCGCTAGCCCGGCCAGGGCGACCAGCCAGGCGCGGCCCGCCCGGCCCAGGGCGATGAACATGGTTCCTCCCTCCTCCTCCGGTGCCGCCTTCACCAGGGCCACCAGCGGCGCCACCAGGGGGCCAGGTCCACCCCTGCGGCCGCCACCAGGGCGGTGCGGGCCAGGGGCACGCCGTCCAGCACCAGGGCGGCGGTGCCCAGGCGCTGGCCCGGGGCGACCGGCGCCTCGACCCGGCGGGGGAGCTGGACCACCCGCTGCACCCGCGGGACCAAGGCCGGCGGCACCAGGGCCGACAGGTCCTCCCCCAGCACCACCTCCACCCGGGGGCGGCGACCGCCCTCCACCGCCACCTGGCCCACCTCGTCCCCTGCGCGGCCGCCCTGGGCCGGGGCGAACTGGTCGAACCCCCACTCCAGCAGGGCCTCGCTGTCGGCCCAGCGGTCACCCGAGTCGAGGACCACGGCGATCAGCCGGCGCCCACCCTGCTCGCCGGAGCTCACCAGGCACGGGCCGGCCGCGTTGGTCGTGCCCGTCTTCACGCCCCGGATCCACTCGTGGTACCAGAGCAGCCGGTTGGTGGACGCGAGGATGCGCACCCAGTCCCCGTCGCCTCGGCAGAGGACCTTCTCGGGCTGGCAGACCAGCCGGGCGAAGTAGTCGTTGGCCAGGGCGTAGCGGGTCATCACCGCCAGGTCGTAGGCCGTGGTGTAGTGGGCAGGGTCGTGGAGGCCGTGGGGGTTGGTGAAGTGGGTGTCCCGGAGGCCCAGGCGCCGCGCCGTGTCGTTCATCAGGCGGGCGAAGGCCGCCTCGCTGCCGGAGATGTGCTCGGCGATGGCCACGGCGGCGTCGTTGCCCGATTCCAGCATCAGGCCCCACAGCAGCTCCCGCAGGGTATAGCGCTCGCCCGCCACCAGGTCCATCGTGGACCCTTCGGTGGAGGCGGCGTGCTCGCTCACCGTGACCACGTCGTCCAGGTTGCCGAACTCCAGGGCGACGATGGCCGTCAGGATCTTGGTCGTGCTGGCCGGGGCCCGCCGCTGGTGGGGGTTGTGGGCGTAGAGGACCTGGCCGCTAGCGGCATCCATCAAGACGGCGGCGGCAGCGTCGATGGCCGGGGGAGGCGCCACCACGCTGCGCCACAGGGGAGCCACCCCTTCCGGAACGGCCTGCTGGCCAGCGGATGCCGGCAAGGCTGCCGCGGCTCCACCCGCCGTTCCGGGGCGGCCCCCGCCGCCGGCGGGCCCCAGAGCCGGCTCCGTGCCCCAGGGCGTCTCCACGGCGGCACCGGCCCCGGCGATGGAGAGCGGCAGGGCCGGGGCCGGTTCGACGGGCCCGACGGCCGGTGGACCCGGCCAGAAGCCGGCCCCCCGGGCGGTGCCCGCCGGAACAAATAGGAACAACAGGGCCGCCATCAGGCCGAGGGCCACCACCCGGCGACCGGGCCACCCGGCCGCCCCGGGCCCCCCGCTGCGGCAGGCGCGGCGGGATCGCCCCACGGGCGGCCGCCCCCACCGGCTGGCCGCCTCCGGCCGGTGGAACCGGCGGGCTCGGGGCCGGCGGCCCGCCGGCCCGCCGGCCCCCGGCTCCGCGGCCGGGAACGGGGTCCTCCCGCCGCACCGTCCGCCGACGCGATGGATCGGAATCCGGGTCACGCTGCCCGCCTCCCCACGGGGTGCTCCCGCCCCATGGGTATGGGGGCCAGCCCAGCGCTAGACCGGCCCCGGCCCGGCTCCCGCGGGCCTCGGGCGGCCTCAGGGGGCAGCCGGGCCGGTGACGGGCTCGAGGTGCAGGTTCAAGGGCGATTCCTCGTCCGGTACCTCCAGCGGCGTCCCGGCCAGGGTCAAGCCAAGGCCCCGGGGATACCCGGCCCGGATCACCAGGCCCTCGCCCAGGGGCACCTGCTCCCGGTCGCCGGGCTGCATCAGCCGCTCCAGGAGGACCTGCCCGCCGGCGTCGCGGACCCGGACCCAGACGCGCTCGCGGGCCTCCAGGGTGACGGTCGTCCCGTCGCCGCCACCCCCGGGCGCGGGGGTGCCGCCGGGACCCGGGGCGGCCAGCCGGATCGCGTAGTAGACGTCGGCTCCGTCCCGGCGCACCGTCACCTGGGGGGCGGGCGGTTCGGCGGCTGGCTCTTCCGCCGGCGGCTGGGGTTCGGTGCCGGCGCCGCCCGGCGCCCCCGCCCCGCCCCCGCCTGGACCCGGGGCCGGCGCCTGCCCGCCAGGGGCCTCCCCCTGCAGGCCGGTCCCCGCCGGCGGCCGGCCCCCCGGCGGCGCCTCGGGGGCACCGGCCAGGTACAGGACCAGGGCGATGACGGCGGCCAGGCCGGCCAGCCCGGCCAGCCACCGCCCCCACCGCCGCTCGTGGCGGCCCGTGCCGCCCAGGGCCCGGGGGCCGCCCCCCGCCCGGCCGCCGGCCCGGGGCGCGCGGGCAGGGGCCACCAGCGGCGGCGAAGGCCACGGAGCCGGCTCGGGCCGGCTTGGGCGTCGGCCGTTGCCGCCCCCCGCCCGGCGCCCGGCGGGCGGCAAGGGCCCAGGCCCAGGGGGCTCTTGTCCAGGCCGGGCACCGGCTCCCCGGGCAGCCCCGGCCCCGGCGGAGGCGCTCGGGATCTCGGTGCCCCCTTCTCCGGGCCGGCGACCGGCGGGCGCCCGGGGCCCGGCTTCCTCCGCCGGGGCCGCATCGGGTTCGCCCCACCCCGCCGGTTCGTCCCACCCCGTCGCCGGTTCTGCGCCGGCGCCGGGACCGGCGGCTCCCGCCGGCGCGCCCGCCGCCGCAGCGCCCGCCCCGCGGCCCTGCTTCCATTCACTGTAGGCGCGGGCCAGCTCCATGCCGTCCAGGTCGACCAGGCTCGCGTAGGCCCGGATGAAGCCCCGCGTGTAGACCTCCGGCGGCAGCTCGGTGTCGTCGCCCCGTTCCAGGGCCTCCAGGTACTTGCGCCGGATCTTGGTGGCCACCTGAACGTCGTGGAGGGTCAGCCCCTTGCGCTCCCGGGCCTCCCGCAGCCGGCGCCCGATCTCCTCCAGGGTCACCCCATCACCCCCGTACCGCGACCGTCCGGACGATCCGGCCGTCGGCCTCTCGCATCCCGCCTGCCCGATCCGCCCGTCCCCCCGGGCCCGCCGCCGGCGTCACCCCCGGGACGGGACGCGCCCCGGGCACCCGGCCCGCCCCGCGCCTTTCACCCCGCCCTGCCCGCGGCGGCGCCGCGGGCCGCCCACCCCGCCGCGGGCCGCCCGCCCCGGCGCGGGCCGCCCACCCCGGCGCAGGCCGCGTCGCCCCGGCCCGTCAGGGATACAGCCGGTTCAACAGCCGCGGGAAGGGGATCGCCTCCCGGACGTGCTCAAGGCCGCAGATCCAGGCCACCGTCCGCTCGATGCCCAGGCCGAAGCCCGCATGGGGCACCGACCCGTACCGCCGCAGGTCCACGTACCACTCCAACGCTGCCCGGCTCAGGCCGTGCTCGTCGATGCGCCGCAGCAAAAGCTCCAGGTCGCTGATGCGCTGGCTGCCGCCGATGATCTCCCCGTACCCCTCCGGGGCCAGCAGGTCGGCGCACAGGGCCACCTCGGGGCGCTGGGGGTCGGGTTCCATGTAGAAGGCCTTGACCCGGGTGGGGAACCGCTCGACGAACACGGGCCGGCCGAAGTGCTCGCTGAGGGCCGTCTCGTGGGGCGCACCGAAGTCCTCGCCCCAGGGCAGCGCCAGGCCGCGTTCGTCCAGGATGCGCAGGGCCTCATCATAGGTGATGCGGGCGAAGGGCTCCTCCACCTCCCGCCGCAGGGCTTCGGCATCCCGCCCCAGGGTCTCCAGCTCCCGCCCGCACCGCTCCAGGACCCGCAGCACCACGCCGCGGACCAGCCGCTCCTGCAAGGCCACGTTGTCCTCGTGGGTGAAGAAGGCGGCCTCCGGCTCCAGCATCCAGAACTCCAGCAGGTGCCGCCGCGTCTTGGACTGCTCGGCGCGGAAGGTGGGGCCCAGGCAGTACACCTTGCCCAGGGCCATGCAGGCGGCCTCCATGTACAGCTGGCCGCTCTGGGAGAGATAAGCCTTCTCCCCAAAGTAGTCGGTCTCGAAGAGGCTGGTGGTCCCCTCCGGGGCCGAGGGCGTCAGGATCGGCGCGTCGACCCGGACGAACCCCTCGTCCGCCAGGATCTCGGCCGCCGCCTGCATGACCGCCGCCCGCACCCGCAGGATGGCGTTCTGGCGCGGCGTGCGGATCCACAGGTGGCGGTGGTCCATGAGGAAGTCGACGCCGTGCTCCTTGAGCTTGATCGGGTAGTCCTCGGCCACGTGGACGGGCTCGAGCCCCGTGACCTCCAGCTCGTAGCCTCCGGGGGCGCGCCGGTCGGCCCGGACCACCCCCCGCACCCGGCAGGATGACTCCTGGGTCAGGGTCTCGAACACCTCCAGCCCCTGCTCCCCCGCCCGGTCCCGGGTGATCACGCACTGGATCACCCCGGTCCCGTCCCGCAGCAAGAGAAAGGCGATGCGACCGCTGGACCGGCGGTTGTACACCCAGCCGGCCAGTTCCACCTCCTGGCCTTCGAACCGGCCCACCTGGGCCACGCTGACCCTCACGACCATCCCTCCGCCTTCCCCGTCTCCCTCGGCTCAAGCGAACAGGTTGCGGAACAGCAGCCGCAGGCTGTCCCACAAGACCCGGAAGAACCCGCCCCGCGGCACCGCCTCGGCCGTCACCAGGGGCACCTGGCGCAGCACGCGGCCCTGGGCGTCCTCGATGGTCAGGGTGCCGACCCGCTGCCCTTGCTCCAGCGGGGCGACGAGAGGCTCCTTCAACTCGACCCGGCTGCGCACCTCCCCTGCCGCGGTCTTCGGCACCGTGACGACGGGCGGGGCGGCCGGTTCCACCGTCACCTGGGGCCGGGCGCCCTTGTAGACGGGCACATCCTGCCGGCCTTGCTCGCCGAAGGCCACCCGGGTGTTGGTGAACTGCTGGAAGCCGTAATCCAGCAGGCGCTGGCTCTCCCCCACCCGCAAGGCATCGCTCTTGGCCCCCATGACCACCGACACCAGCCGCCGGTCACCCTCCTTGGCGGTGGCCACCAGGTGGTACCCGGCCTCCGCCAGGTGGCCGGTCTTCAGGCCGTCCACCCGCGGGTCGCGGAAGAGCAGGCGGTTGTAGTTGGGCTGGGACGCGAAGTCCTTCCACTCGAAGTACTTGAGCCGGGTGTATTTGAGGATGTCCGGGTGGACCTCCAGGACGTGCAGCGCCAGCCGCGCCATGTCCCGCGCCGTGACGTGCTGCTCGCCGCCGGGCAGGCCGTGGGCGTTGCTGAAGACCGAGTTCTTCATGCCGATCTCCCGGGCGTGGTCGTTCATCATCCGGACGAAGGCGTCCTCGCTGCCCGCCACCGCCTCCGCCAGCACGGTGCTGGCGTCGTTGCCCGAGGCGACGGCCACGCCCCGGATCAGGTCCTCGATGCGGACCCGCTCGCCGACCTCCAGGAACATGGCCGAGGGGCCACCCAGCCCCGCCTGGACCGACAGGCGCCAGGCCGCCTCGCTGACGGGCACCTGCTGGTCCAGGGCGATCTGCCCCTTCTCCAGGGCGTGGAAGACCAGATCCAGGGTCATGATCTTCGCCAGGCTGGCGGGCGGGATGGGCTCGTCCGCATTCTGGGCATAGAGCTCCTGGCCCGTGGTGGCGTCGACCAGGAGGGCCGAGCGGGCCTGGATGTTCAGGTCCGCCTGGCCTGGCCCGCCAGCCCCTCCCTGGTTAGCTCCCTCCTGTGCCCGCACGGCGGCGCCTTGGGCACCCGCCAGCACGGCGATGACCAAAGCCAGCGCGGCCACTCCCCGGACGACCCTCCGCCCCCGGGCGCAGCCGCCGCCCGACCGACCGAACCCCATGGGAACCCTTTCGCCTCCTTAAGACACCCTCAAGTGGACACCCTTGCGTCGCGGCTCGCCGGCGGCCGCCGCGGGCCTCGCCCTCACCGGCCTCCGCTGGCCTGGCCCTCTCCGGCCTCCCGGGCCCGCACCGCCCGGACCAGGTCGCTGCGCTTGCCGGCCTTGAGCACGAACCCCGGCAGCTCCCGGCCGATGAGGCGCTGGGCCAGGCGGGCGGCGGCCAGCAGCCGGTCCAGGTCGACCCCCGTGGCGATCCCCATCTCTTCTAGCATGTGCACCAGGTCTTCGCTGGCCACGTTGCCCGTGGCCCCCGGGGCATAGGGGCAGCCGCCCAGGCCGCCGACGGCCCCGTCGTACACGGTGACGCCCGCCAGCAACCCCGCCACCACGTTGGCCAGCGCCGCCCCCCGGGTATTGTGGAAGTGCAGGCCGAGCTCCAGGTCCGGGAACCGGGCCTTCAGGCGGCGCACCAGCCGGTCCACCTGGGCGGGGTTCGCCATGCCCGTGGTGTCCCCCAGGTACACGGCCACCGCGCCGAGATCGCGGTAGGCCGCCACGATGCGTTCGACCTGTTCCTCCGGGACGTCCCCCTCGTAGGGGCAGCCAAAGGCGGTGACCACGTAGCCGCTGAGCCGGACCCCCGCCGCCGCGGCCCGCTCCGCCACCGGGACGAACCCCGCCAGCGACTCGGCAATGCTGCGCCGGACGTTGTGGCGGTTGTGGGTCTCGCTGGCGGAGACGAACAGGCTGATCTCGTCGACCCCGCAGGCCAGGGCGCGCTCGGCCCCCCGGAGGTTGGGCACCAGGGCGCTGTAGATCACCCCCGGCCGGCGCCGGATGCGGGCCATCACCGCCTCCGCGTCGGCCAGCTGGGGGATGGCGCCCGGGTGGACGAAGGACGTCACCTCGATGCGGCGGAACCCGGCCTCCGTCAGGGCGTCGATCAGCTCGACCTTCTGCTCCGTCGACAGGATCCGATCTTCCGCCTGCAGCCCGTCCCGGGGTCCCACCTCGCGGACGGTGACCTCAGCGGGCCACTCCATGGTGTCCTCCCCTCCCATCCCCGCCGGCCCCCCCGAATCGGCCGCAGCGCCCGGCCCCGGGCTCCCGGCCCGTCGCCCGGCCCCCTGCGCCGCCGCGGCGCCCGGAGCGGAACGGCTGGCTAGAAAACCCCGCGTTGCCCGGCCCGCGGGGCGGCGACGGCGCCGCATCAGCAGCCCAGCTCCCGGGCGATCACCAGGCGCTGGATCTCCGAGGTCCCCTCCCCGATCTCCATCAGCTTGGCGTCCCGCAGGTAGCGCTCCACCGGGTAGTCCCGGGTGTAGCCGGCGCCGCCGTGGATCTGGATCGCCTCCAGCGCCGCCCGCACCGCCAGCTCCGAGGCGAACAGCTTCGCCATGGCCGCCTCCCGGCGGTAGGGCCGGCCCTGATCCCTGAGCCACGCGGCCCGGTACACCAGCCAGCGGGCCGCCTCCAGTTCGGTGGCCAGGTCGGCCAGCTTGAACTGGATCGCCTGGAACTTGCTGATCGGGCGCCCGAACTGGCGGCGGTAGCGGGCGTACTCCAGCGCCGCGTCCAGGCAGGCCTGGGCGATGCCCACCGACAGGGCGCCGATCCCGATGCGGCCGCCGTCCAGGGTGCGGAGGAACTGCTCGTGGCCCTTCCCCCGCTCCCCCACCAGGTGATCGAGGGGGACCCGGCAACCGTCGAAGACCAGCTCGGCCGTGTCCGACGCGTGCAGGCCCATCTTCTCGTACCGCCGCACGGCCCGCCAGCCCGAGGCCTCCCGGGGCACCAGGATGTTGCTGATGCCGTCGCGCCCGGCCTCGGGGTCGGTGACGGCCGCCACCACCACGTAATCGGCGAAGCTGCCGTTGGTGATGAAGACCTTCGTCCCCTCCAGGACCCAGTGGTCGCCGTCCTGCCGCGCCCGGGTGCGGATGGCCGCCGTGTTGGAGCCCGCCTCCGGCTCCGTCAAGCCAAAGGCGGCGATCTTCTCGCCCCGCAGGGCCGGTGCCAGCCAGCGCGCCTTCTGCTCGTCGCTGCCGAACAGGTACAGGGGGGTGCACCCCAGCGACACGTGGGCCGCCACGGTGAGGGCGGTGGAGGCACAGGCGCGGGCGATCTCCTCGATGGCGATGGCAAAGGACACCGTATCGCCGCCGGAGCCGCCCACCTCCTCGGGGAAGGGCAGGCCCAGGACCCCCAGCTCCCCCAGTTCCCGGAACTGCTCGGCGGGAAAGGCCCCGGTCCGGTCCCGCTCCGCCGCCCCCGGCGCGATCCGCCGCGCCACGTAGTCCCGCACCATCTCCCGCACCAGCCGCTGCTGCTCCGACAGCTCGAAGTCCAAGGGCGACACCCCCGTGCGCATCGCAACACGCCGGGCGGGCCCGAAGGCCCGCCGGCGTGCCCATTCCATACCTACTTTCGGAAAGGAGCGGGGGTGTCCTGCCGCGGCCCCGCGGCCGCCGCCCGCTGGCGCGCCCCGGGGGCAGGGGAGGCCCCGAGACGTCCGATCCCGCCGGGATATGGCCGTCTATCGCCGGGGCCCGTACGCCTTCTCGATCACGTTCCAGAAGGCGTCGTCCTCATAGCCCAGCCGCCAGATGGCGATTCCTCCCAGGCTGTACTTGCGCACCAGCCCTAGCCGCTGCTGGAGGACCCGTTCGTCCAGGTACCAGATCTCCCGCTGCTGGCCCCCCTCCCCTGTGTAGGTGAAGTGGGGGTTCTGGCTCTCGGCATCCCACTGGGGACGGATGCCGTGGCGCTCCAGGATCCGCTTGACCTGCCAGAGGGGCACCGGCGTCGAGTTGGCCTCGTTGCCGGGACCGGCGCCGGCGGGCCAGTCGTAGCCGTAGGCCCCGACCCCCAGCAGGATCTTGTTGCCGGCGATCCCCGCATTGAGCATCTCCTTGATGTTCGCCTCCACCCACCCGGCGGGGGAGACCGGCCCAGGCTGGCTGCCCAGGTAGTGGCGGTCGTAGGCCATGAGGATGACCTGGTCGGCGTGCCGGGCGAAGACGCTCCAGTTGTGCCCCCCGTGGACGGAGGGGTCCACGTCCACCTTGGGGAAGGCGGCGATGTCCAGCCGCTTGCCCTCGGGCAGCGCCTGGTCCAGTTCCCGGATGAAGTCCGACATCAGGGGCTCCGCCTCAGGCGGCAACAGCTCGAAGTCGATGTTCACGCCGTCGTAGTCGCGCGCCTGCACCTCCCGCACGATGGCCTCGATGGCCCGCCCGCGGGCGGCCGGGTCCACCAGGAAGCCCGCCTCGTTGCCCCCGCTCTGGAGCAGGTTGAACAGGGGGATCAGCCGGATGTCGTGCTGGCGGGCGAAGTCGATGACCTCCTGGCGGATCTCCTGGGGCCACAGGCTGCCGTCGCTGCGGATGGAGTACCAGAAGGGGCTGATGCTGTCGATCAGGTCGGGCCGCTTCTTCACCGAGGGGAAGGAGTCGCCGAAGACGGGCGACCACCCGTTCTCGAAGAAGCCCAGCACCTCCGGCCGGGTCACCCCGGCGGGCTTGCGCAGGGGCGGCTGGCCCTGGGGTCCCGGGGAACCGGGCAGGGTCGCCAGGATCAGGAGGAACAGGCCGGCCGCCACGGCGCCCACCTGCCACCGCCGGTCGGTGCGCAGCTTGTTCCAGACGCCGCTCCAGCCGCCCACGTCCCCCCACCAGCGGCCGATCCCGGCGCCGGCCCGCCGCGCCCAGGCGCCGGGACCGTCCCCGTCCCCGCCACCGGGGCCGGCCGGGCCTCCGGGGCCGCCCCGGGGCCCGCCATTGCCCCCGCCGCCGGCCCGAGGCCCGCCGGTTCCACCCGGGCCGCCGCCCGCCGCCGTCGGCTCGCGGTGGGCCGCGCCGCCGTCCTTGCCCAACGCCGGGCTTCCGGCCGGGCGGCCGCGGCCGGTTCCACCCCCCGGCTCGCCGGCGTCGAAGGATACCGGCGGCCGGCCCGCCGGGGCTTCCCGCTCGCCGCCGCCTGCGCCGGCCGGTGGGGTCCCGCGGTCGAAGGACACGGCCGGCCGGTCCCCGCTCCGCCCGGGAGCAGGGCCTGCCGCCGCGCCTTGGGGGGGACGGTTCCCCGCCCCGCCGCCGGGATGCTGCGGTCCTTCCGTGGCCACGTCATCGCCTCCCTTGCTGGGATTGGTGATCGGGCCGTGCCGAGCCTGGCCGCCCGCCGTGGCCCGGTGCCCGGTGGCCGGTGGCCGGCCGCTGGCCGCGCCACCCGTCAGCGGGTCTGCCGCTCGGCATAGGGCACCGGGATGAACTGCACCGAGGGGCGCCGGCCGTCGGGCTGGGGGTAGAGCTCCATCAGCCGGTACACCAGGTCCGGCAGCTCGCAGCGCACCTCCAGCCCCAGGGCCCGGAGCTCGTCGCAGCCGATGGGGAAGTCGTGGGTCCAGCGGCCCTCGGTCAGCGCCTCCGCGATGCGCCGGGCGTCGTCGGGCGGGAGGCGGTCCTCCAGCAGCCGCTGGACCGTCTGGCGCACCTGGGCGATGGCCTTCTCCGCCAGGTCGCCCAGCATCAGGGTCTTGTCGTCCACCTTGTCGGGGCCCTTCTGGCGGATGGCGGCCAGGATGCTGGCCGCCGGGTAACCGCCCAGCTGGGGGTCGACGGGCCCCAGCACGGCGTTCTCGTCCATCCAGATGGCGTCGGCCGCCAGGGCGATCAAGGTGCCCCCGCTCATGGCGTAGTGGGGCACCATCACCGTGACCCGGCCCCGGTGCCGCCGGATGGCCTCGGCGATCTGCTCGGCCGCCAGCACCAGGCCGCCCGGCGTGTGGATGATCAGGTCGATGGGCATGTTGGGCGGCGTGTAGCGGATGGCGCGCAGCACCTGTTCGGAGTCGTCCACGGTGATGTAGCGGGTCAAGGGGATGCCGAGAAGGCTCAAGGACTCCTGGCGGTGGATCAGGGTGATCACCCGTGAACCCCGCTCCCGTTCCAGCTGCCGGATCACCTGCAGCCGGCGCTCGGCGATGCGCCGCTGGCGCAACAAGGGCAACAGCGACCAGGCGATTAGGAGGAGCCAGAACAGGTTGCTGAGCAGCGCGCCCATCGTGGCGTCCATCGCATCCACCGGCCGGCCGCCCCTGGGCCTGCCGGCTGTAGTGTGCACGAGCCCCGCCGGTTCTAACGACCGGCCGGCGAGCCGGATCCGGGAGGCGGCGCGGCGCTGCCGCGGGGTCGTCACGGCCCGGGCGGGTCCGCCATAGGATGGCCGTGGCAAAGGCCCGGGCCGCTCGGGATACGGGCCCGGGCGGCAGAGGAGGAGGACCCATGAGCCTGCCTGCGCCCTGGAATGGGGCGGTCTCCCCGCCTGTGGCGGGCCGCCCGCCCAAGCCCCGCGACCGCGGCCTGACCATGATCCTGGACAAGGGACTGGGACCCGCGGCCACCCAGGATCTTCTGGAGGTGGCGGGCCACTGCATCGATTACTGGAAGCTGGCCTTCGGCACGCCCGCCTGCTACCCGCCGGCGGTCCTCAAGGCGAAGGTCCAGCGGATCCGGGCGGCGGGCATCGCCGTCTACCCCGGCGGCACCTTCCTGGAGGTCGCCCTGGTCCAGGGGCGGTTCCGCGCCTTCGTCGAGGCCGTCCGGGAGGTGGGGTTCACCCACGTGGAGGTCTCCGACGGCACCGTCGACATGGCGCCGGAGGTCCGGCGCGACGTGATCCGCGCCCTCCTGGCCGAGGGGTTCGGGGTGGTCAGCGAGGTCGGCAAGAAGCACCCCGCCGATCGGGTGTCGACGCTCCGCCTACACCAGCAGGTGCTGGACGACCTCCAGGCCGGGGTCGAGAAGGTCATCGTCGAGGCGCGGGAGTCCGGCAAGGGCATCGTGATCTACGACGCCCAGGGCCGGGTCGACGAGGATGAGCTGGAGGCCCTGGTGCGGGGGCTACCCGATCCCTACGTGTTGATCTTCGAGGCGCCCCAGGTCCACCAGCAGCAGGACCTGATCCTGCGCTTCGGTCCCGCCGTGAACCTGGGCAACGTCCAGCCCGCCGACGTGCTGGCCTTGGAGGCGTTGCGCCACGGCCTGCGCGGGGACACCCTGCGCGCCGCCCTGCTGAGCCGGCCCGACCTGCGGGCGGTCCGCTTCCCCCAGGGGTGACGGCCATGGCCGGCGACATGGCCGTCGCAGCGGCGCCGCTGGTGGTGGTGGCGGAGTTCTGCCCGGCGGTGGGGCTCCAGGTCCTCGAGCAGGCGGGGTGCCGGGTGATCTACGACCCGGCGGCGGCCCGGGAGCCGGCTCGGCTGCTGCGCCGGCTCCACCAGGCCGACGCCCTCCTGGTCCGCAACCAGGTCCGGGTCGACGGCCCCCTCCTGGACGCCGCGCCCCGGTTGCGGGTGGTGGGGCGGCTGGGCGCCGGCCTGGACAACATCGACGGCGAGGCGACGGCGCGGCGGGGCGTCACCGTGGTGTACGCGCCGGGGGGCAACGCCCGGGCCGTGGCCGAGTTCGTCCTGGCCCAGATGCTGGCCCTGGCCCGCCACCTGCCCGCGGCCACCGCCATGGGCGCGGCAGGCGTCTGGCAGCGCCAGGCCCTCCTGGGGGACGAGCTGGCCGGGACCCGGGTAGGCATCCTGGGCCTCGGGCGCATCGGTCATGCCCTGGTCCCGCTGCTGCGACCCCTGGTGGAGGCCGTCGCCACCTTCCACCCGCGGCGGGGCCCCGACGACCCCCAGTGGGCCCAGCTGGGGGTGCGCTGGCTGCCGCTGGAGGACCTGCTACCCTGGTGCGACTATCTGGTGGTGCTGCTGCCGCTGCGACCGGAGACCCGGGGCCTGCTGAACCGGTCCCTGCTGGCCACCCTCAAACCGGGGGCGCGCCTGGTGGTCACCGGGCGCGGCGGCGTGGTCGACGAGGCGGCCCTGGCCGAACTCTTGCGCTCGGGTCACCTGGCCGGCGCCGCCCTGGACGTGCGGGCCCTGGAGCCGCCGGGCCCCTGTGACCCGCTGCGGGACCTGCCCAACGTGGTGCTGACGCCCCACATCGCGGGCCTGACCGTTCAGGCCCAGGCGCGGATCGCCCGGGCCGTGGCCGAGGACGTGGTGCGGGTCCTGGGCGGCCGTCCTCCCCTGCACCCCGCTTTCCCGCCGGCGCTGGGGACGCTGGGCCGCTCCCCATCCTGAGGGGCACTATCCGTGTAACGTTTCGGTAGGGCGTTGCGGGCCGGACCGCGGGAGGGCTAGAATGGGGAGGAACGCTGACGACGGGAGGCCCGCCATGGTCACCCTGCTCTCGATCCTGAGCAATTGGATCCTGCCGTGGGGATTTGTCTTGTTCGTCGGCTACTGGATGTGGAGCGTGACCCGGCCGCCCAAGCGCACGTGGTAAACGGCCGGGGCGGGACGAACGGGCAGACGAACGGGCGGAGCGCGGGAGCGCTCCGCCCGTTGCCTTTACAGCCGCCGCCGGGCGGCGGGGTTCCACCGCCCCACCGGAACGGGCCGCCATCAGGCCCCGTTGTCGTCTCGGCCCCCGTCCGTCTCAGCCCCCGTTGCCGTCGGGATTGTTCCCCGGGTGTCCCTTCTGGATGTCGCCGGCGTCCTCGTCGGCGTCCCGGTTCTCGCTCTCCCGCTGCCGGTTGCGGTCCGGCGTCATGTCCATGCCCGTCCGCCCCGTTTCCCGCAGCAGCATCCGCCAGTAGGGCTCGTCCTCGTAGCCCAGCCGCCAGATGGCCACGCCGTACAGGTTGTGCCGCCGGGCCAGGCGGACCTTGCGGGCCACCGAGACCTCGTCCTCGTACCAGACGGTGTGCCGGACCCCCTGGTCGTCCACGTAGGTGAAGTGGGGGATGCCGTCGGCGTTGCGCTGGACCTGGATGTCCTTCGCCCGCGTCAGGGTCCGGACCTCCCGCAGGGAGATGGGCACGGCCTTCTGCTGGTTTTCCGCCCAGTCGTAGCCGTAGGCGGGGATGCCCAACCAGATCTTGTCGGCGGGCACGCCGTCCTCCCGGGCTGCAGCGACCACCTCCCCGACCCAGTCCAGGGGGGCCACCGGACCCGGGCCCGTCATCTCGCCGTGGCGGTCATAGGCCATGAGGACGATGCGGGCATACTGGGCGAGGCCCTTGTAGCTGTAGGCGTCCTTGCTGTGTTGGGTCTCGTCCTCCTGGTGACGGTGGGGGATCACCGACACCGTGATCGCCTTGTCCTCCGGCAAGGCCTGGCGCAGCTCGCGCAGGAAGGTGGTCAGCTCCTGCCGGCTCTGGGGCTCCAGCAGTTGGAAGTCGATCTGGATGCCGCCGTATTCGTGCTGCCGCACCAGGTTGGCAAGGTTGGTGACGGCCCGGCGGCGCGCCGCCGGATCCTGCAGGAAGGCGTCGGTGCCCTTGTAATTGTTGACCAGCGGCATCAGCTTGATGTTCTCGCGGCCGGCGAAGTCCTGCAGGTCCCGGTCGGCCCGGTCGACGATGGACCCGTCGGCCCGCACGCTGTACCAGAAGGGCGAGAGGTATTCGATCTGGTTGCGGTGACGGCGCAACGTGGCCAGGATGTCCTCGCCGCGGGCCTCTTCCGTCTCGTCGTAGAAACCCAGGATGAAGAGCTGGCCCGGCACCTTGGCCCGCGGCGCCGGTTTGGCCGGCACCTGGAGGTTGTCGTTGGAGCGGTCGGCGCCCGGCTTGGCCAGCCGGTCCCGGCCGCCGTCGGCCGCCATCCAGATGCCGACGCCAACCAGCACCGCCACCAGGACCCAGACCCATGCCCGGTTCTTCACGACCCTCACCTCGCTTTCCGGCCGTAGTATGGCCGCGAGGCTGGGGCGCGGCGGCAGACGATACCAGGCATTGTTTCGCAGGACTGGCACCGGCTTCGGCGGCTGGGTTCCGGCCGGCGGCCGGGCGCGGGCGGCTTGGCGCGGGCAACCCTGCGCGGGCGGCTGAGCGCCGGCGGCCGGCCGCGGGCGGCCCTGCCCGGGCGGCCGGGCGGCGGCGACCCGGCTAGCCACCCGCCGGCATGTTGGGTGGCAGGCCGGCGTCGCCGTGGCGCCGCCGGAACTCCTCCCAGGTGATCAGGACGTCGCGCGGCTTGGCCCCCTGGTGGGGACCGATGTAGCCGCGTTCCTCCATCATGTCGATCAGGCGTCCGGCCCGGGTGTAGCCCACCCGCAGGCGGCGCTGGATCAGGGAGACCGAGGCCTGGCCCGCCTCCAGGACGACCCGCACCGCCTGGACGAACAGGTCGTCGTCTTCGGCGGCGGCGGGGCTCTCGCCCGCCTGGACCTCCGCCTGCAGGACCTCCTGGTCGTAGGCGGGCTGGGCCTGACGGCGGAGGAAGGCCAGCACCGCCTCCAGGTCCTTCTCCGAGATGTAGGCGCCCTGGACCCGCACCGGCTTGGTGGCGCCGACGGGCATGAAGAGCATGTCGCCCCGCCCCACCAGCTTCTCCGCACCCGCCAGGTCCAGGATGACCCGCGAGTCGGTCTGGGACGAGACGGCAAAGGCGATGCGCGACGGGATGTTGGCCTTGATCACCCCGGTGATCACGTCCACCGACGGCCGCTGGGTCGCCACCACCAGGTGGATCCCCGACGCCCGGGCCATCTGGGCCAGGCGCTGGATGGCGTCCTCCACCTCCACCGGCGCCACCATCATCAGGTCGGCCAGCTCGTCGATGACGACCACCATCAGCGGCAGCGGCTCCTCGCCCTGCTCCAGGGCCCGCAGGTTGTAGCGGGTGACGTCGCGCACCCCCGTGCGGGCGAAGAGCTCGTAGCGGCGCTCCATCTCCCGCACCGCCCACTGCAGGGCGCCGGCCGCCTTGCGGGCGTCGGTGATCACCGGCGCGATCAGGTGGGGGATGCCGTTGTAGGCGCTGAGCTCGACCACCTTGGGGTCGATCAGCAGCAGCTTGACCTCGTCGGGCCGCGCCTTGAAGAGCAGGCTGGCGATCAGGGCGTTGATGCAGACGCTCTTGCCCGAGCCCGTGGCCCCCGCGATCAGCACGTGGACCAGCTTATCCAGGGAGGTGACCACCGGCTGGCCCGCGATGTCCTGGCCCAGGGCCACCGTCAGCCGGGACCGGGAGCGGGCGAACTCCGGCGTCTCCAGGACGTCCCGCAACTGGACCGGGACCACTTCCCGGTTCGGCACCTCGATGCCCACCGCCGCCTTGCCGGGGATCGGCGCCTCGATGCGCACGTCCGGCGCGGCCAGGCTGAGGGCGATGTCGCTGGCCAGGGCCTGGATCTTGCTGACCTTGACGCCCCGGGCGGGCTCGATCTCGAAGCGGGTGACGGCCGGCCCCACGGCCACGTCCACGATCCGCGCCTGGACGCCGAAGCTGGCCAGGGTCTCCTGGAGGACCGCCGCCTTCTCCAGGATCTCCCGCTGGCGCCGCGCGGTGGAACCCTGCCGGCCCCGGCTCAAAAGCTCCAGCGGCGGCAGGCGGAAGGACGGCGGCACGGCGGCAGCCGCCGGGCTCGGGGACGATCCACCGGCCGTGGCCGCACCGGTGGCCCCCTCCCCAGCCCCGCCCGCGCCCGGGCGCCGAGGCCCGTCGACCCCTTCGCCGGCGCCGGGCGCCGCCGCCCCGGAAGCGGAGACTACCTCGGGATGGCCGCCGGCTCCTGCCGCCCCGGCAGCAGCCCGCCGCCCGGCACCGGCCACCCCGCCCCGGGCCGCAGCGGCCCCGTCCACCGCTTCCAGGGACGAACCTGCCCCCCGGTCTAGGGCTGGCGCGCCGCCCCGCGCCGGGACACCGCCCGCCTCGGCCTCACCCCCGGCGCCGGAGGCCTCCTCTGGGTCCCCGGGGTCGTCCTGGAAGGCGCGCTCCAGAAGCCGTTCCAAGCCCGGCAGGACGATCTCCCCGTCGCCGGCCTCCCCGGCGGCGCCCGCCCCGGGGCGGACGGAAGCGCCCAAAGGCCCCGCGACCCCGTCTCGGACCCCGTTCCGGCCGCGGCGACCGGGCCACCAGCGCAGGGGATGCCACCAGGGGCCCCGGCGCCCCGAGGGCCCGGTCGCGGCCGGCGGGTTCGGGCCCGCCCCTGCGGCCGGGGCAGGCGCCGCGGCGGCGCTCGCCGGGGTGCCGCCGGCCAGGGCCCCGGCGTCCGCGGCCGCCAGCCGGCCGCCCACCCGTTGGGGCCATCCCTCGTCCCGGGCGGCGGCCACCGACCCGGCGGCCCCGCCCCCCAGGGCGGCCGGGGCCGCCGGCGCCGGCCCCTCCTCATCGTCCCCGGCGACGAAGGCGGCGGCCGCCCAGTCCCGGAGCTGCACAAGGACCGCAGCCACGCCCCGGCCGGCCAGGGCCGCCAGCGTCGCCAGGGGGACGCCGGTGATCAGGCGGAAGGCCAGCACGGCCAAGGCCGCCCAGGCCACCAGGGCCCCCGTGGCCCCGAAGGCCCGTGCCAGCAACCAGCCCGCCGCCGTGCCCACCAGCCCCCCTCCAGCCCGATAGCAAGCGCCGGACCAGAGGTCCGGGCACGGCCGGGCCACGGCCACGGCGGCCAGGACCACGGCGAGCAGGAGCCCGGCCTGCCGGGACGGGGCCCGCAGGGCCGGCGCCGCCAGCAGGGCCCCCAGGGCGCGCCAGACCATGAGGGGCGGCAGGACCCAGGCCGCCCGGCCCAGAAACCAGCGCAGCCCTGCGGCCAGCTGCCCCCCGACCACGCCGCCGGCCGCCGGTCCGCCCGCCAGGGCCAGGGCGGTGGCCGCCGCAGCGATGAGCAGGAGGATGCCGCCCACCTCCGCCCGCAGCGGGCCCGCCGCGCCGGAGGCCGCCCCTGCCGCTGGCGGCTTCCGCCGCGCCTTGCGCCGTGCCACCTTCCCGCCCCCTCTCTGGACAGGCTATTCGGCCGCCGCCGGGCGTTTCCTACGCCCCCACCGCGCGATCTCAACCACGCCAGCCCGCGTAGAACAACAGCAGGATGGCAACGGTCCACAGGTAGTATGCAAACCAGCCCAGCCGCCCGGCCACCAGCCAGCGCAGCAGCCAGCGGATGGCCGCATAACCGGTGACGGCCGCCGCCAGCGCCCCCGCCAGCAAGGGCGCCCAGGCACCGCCCTGCCCCGCCGCCATCAGGTCGGGCAGCTGGAGGACGGCGGCCCCGAGGATCGCCGGCACCGAGAGGAGGAAGGACAGCCGCGCCGCCTCCTCCCGCTCCAGGCCCCTGGCCAGACCCCCGACGAGGGTGCTGCCCGAACGGGAGACGCCGGGCAAGAGCGCCAGGGCCTGGAAGAGCCCGACCACCAGGGCGTCGGCCGGCGTCGCCCGCTCCAGGGGCCGCCCGCCCGGCGGGCGCCGGCCGGCCCACCACAGGAGCACCCCCGTGAAGAGCCAGAAGACGGCCACCAGCACCGGCGAATCGAAGGCGGCCTCGATGAGATCCTCCAGGGCGAGGCCCGCGACGGCCGCCGGGATCGTCCCCAGGATCACCAGCCACCCCAGCCGGGTCCCGGGATCGAACCCGAACCACCCCGCCGGCCCTGAACCCCGCCGGCCCGCGGCCAGCCCGCCCCCCGTGCGGAGGAACCCGGCCGCCGCCTGCCAGAGGTCGGCGCCGTAGACCACCAGGACGGCCACCAGGGTCCCCAGGTGGACCATCACCTCAAAGGCGAGGCCCGGCAGGTGCACGCCCAAGAGGTCTTCGGCCACCGCCAGGTGGCCGCTGCTGGAAACGGGCAAGAATTCGGTCAAACCCTGCACCACGCCGAGCACGACGGCTTTCCACAGCGAGAGCTCCACGCCCACTCCTCCCCACCGTGGCGCTCTCCCCATTTTAAAGGCCGGGGGCCCCGCCGTCAGCGGGGCCCCCACCAGAACAACCGGCGCCCGGGTTGGAAGGTGGGATCGAGGAAGTCGTTGGGGTCGCTGGAGAGCAGGCGGACGATGCGGCCGCCGTAGGGGGAATCGGGTTCCACCAGCACCGTCCGGCCGTTGAATTGCATCTCCACCGGCTCCGGCCGGGGCGCGTCCCACCCCTCCAGCACCTGGTGGAGGGGGACGACGGTGTAGAGCAGCATGGCCATCCTCCTTTCGACTCGGCGGGGCGCCCCGCCGGGCGGCACCCCGCCGGGGCCGCAGCCCGGGACGGCGGGAGGTCCGGAGGGCCGTCCCGGCCGCCGGCCCGCGGCCGGCTCCCGGCCTGGCGCCGGGGCGTGGAATGAGGGGCCGGCGGCGGACTCAGCCTAACGGGTGAGGGCGTTGTTGCCGGGGCCGGGGCCCGCGTCCGACCCGCGGGGCGGCGCGGGCCCTTGCGTTACCTCCCCATCCCGGCATCCCCCCCACCCCGCCACCCTTGCCGGCCAGCCCCGGCCCGGGGGGATCGGCTTACCGGCCCCCGCGCCGGTTGCTCGCCGGCGTCACGGGCGGCCAGGGCGTGCCCGGCCGGCCGGCTGCGCCCCCGGGCGGGTTCCACCCCGGCGGGTTCGTCCCTGGTCCAAGACCCCCACCCCAGCCGGGTGCCGTCCCCCCGCCCCAGCCCGGCGCGGGAGCCGCCGTCGCGGGAAGAGGCGCCGTCCCGGGAAGCGAAGGCGAGGCCGGCCAGGCCGCCGTGCCCGCTGGACCCGCTGGACCCGTCCCGAGGGGTGCCGCGCCCGCCATCCCGTTCCCGGGAACGGCCGCCGGCGCGGGCCCGCCCCCGCCGGCCGCGGCCGCCGGCCGCCCCTCCCGCTGCTGGGCGATCAGCTGGTTCAGCCGCTGCACGGCCTGGGCCAGACCGCCCACCTCGTCGATCAGGCCCTCCCGCACCGCATCCTCCCCGACCAGGACGGTGCCGATGTCCCGGGCCAGCTCGCCGGTGCGGAACATCAGCTCCCGGAAGCGGTCGCGGCTGATACGGGAATTCTCCACCACGAAGCGGATGATCCGCTCCTGCATCTTGTCCAGGTACTCGTAGCTCTGGGGGACGCCGATGACCAGGCCCGTCAGCCGGATGGGATGGATCGTCATGGTGGCGGTGGGCGCGATGAAGCTGACGTCGGCCGCCACGGCGATGGGAACGCCGATGGAGTGGCCGCCGCCCAGGACGATGGACACCTTGGGCTTGGACAGGGAGCGGATCAGCTCCGCCAGGGCGAGGCCCGCCTCCACGTCACCGCCCACGGTGTTGAGGATCACCAGCAGCCCCTTGATGGCAGGGTTCTGCTCCACCGCCACCAGCTGGGGGATGATGTGCTCGTACTTGGTCGTCTTGTTCTGGGCGGGCAGTTGGAGATGGCCCTCCACCTGCCCGACGATGGTCAGCACGTGGATGTCCGGCGGCGACTGGGGCACCCGGTCGGTCCCCATCTCCTTGATGTTGGCCGCCGCCTCGCCCATCGGTGGGTGGTCGGCCCCCGGCCCCCCGTCGCCCCCCGGTCCCCGGCCGGGGGTTGCCGGCACGGGGGTATAGGGCACGGTGGTGGGCGGCCCCGGCTGGGTCGCCCGGAAGCGCTGGTCCGGTGCAGGCAAGGGTATCCCTCCTCGGCCTGTAGTATGGCCGCCGGGATGCCTGCCCAGCCCGGACGAACCGGCCCCCGGAAGCGCCGGCGGCGGGCCCTGGGCCCGCCGCCGGCGCGCTGCGAGATCTCCGCTGCCGCTGAAACCGCCTCAGACCTCCAGCACGATGGGCAGGATCACCGGGCGCCGCCCCGTGCGCTCGTAGAGGAACTTGCCCAGGGCGTCGCGCACCGCCGCCTTGATGTTCGACCACTCGGTGATGTCTTGCTCGTCGATGCCGTTGAGCGCCTTGACCGCCCGCTCCCGCGCCTCGGCCAGCAGGTCCTCCGACTCCCGCATGTAGACGAAGCCGCGGGTGATCAGATCGGGTCCCGAGATCACCTTGCGCTGCTCCCGGTGGAGCACCATGGCCACGATCAGCACGCCGTCCTGGGCCAGCTGCCGGCGATCGCGCAGCACCACGTTGCCCACGTCGCCGACCCCCAGCCCGTCCACCATCACCGCGCCGGCCGCCACCTTGCCGCGGATGCGGGCGCTGGAGGCCGTGATCTCGAAGACCGTGCCGTTCTCGCCGATCAGGATGTGGTTGTCGGGAATCCCCACGGACCGGGCCAGCTCGGCGTTGTGCAGCAGGTGCCGGTACTCGCCGTGGACCGGGATGAAGAACCGCGGCCGCGTCAGGTTAAGCATGAGCCGCAGCTCCTCCCGGGAGCCGTGGCCGGAGACGTGGACCCCCGCGTGGGGGCCGTAGACCACCTGGCAGCCGCGCCGGAACAGGTTGTCGATGGTGCGCTGGACCAGCTTCTCGTTGCCCGGGATGGGGTTGGCCGCGATGACCACCGTGTCGCCCGGGATCAGCTCCAGCTTGCGCAGCTCGCCCGTGGCCGCCCGGGCCAGGGCCGAAAGGGGTTCGCCCTGGCTGCCGGTCATCAGCACCACGACCCGCTCGGGGGCCAGGTCGCCGATCTTGTCCGCCGGGGTCAGGACGCCGCCGGTGTCCCGCAGGTACCCCAGCTTGATCGCCACCTCCACGGCGTTCTCCATGCTGCGCCCGATCACCGCCAGCCGCCGCTTGAACTGGGCCGCCAGGTCGAAGACCTGCTGCAGCCGGTGCAGGTGGCTGGCGAAGCTGGCGATCAGGATCCGGCCCCGCGCCTGCCGGAAGACGTTGGCCAGGGCCTCGCCCACCTGGCGCTCGGAGCCCGTCACGCCGGGCCGCTCGGCGTTGGTGCTGTCCATCATCAGCACGTGGACGCCCTCGGCGCCGTAGGCCGCCAGTCGCTGGTAATCGGCCACCCGCCCGTCGATGGGCGTCTGGTCGAACTTGAAGTCCCCCGTGTGGATGAACAGCCCCACCGGCGTCCGGATGGCGAAGCCCACCGAGTCGGGGATGCTGTGGTTGACCAGGAAGGGCTCGACGGTGAAGGCCCCGGCCTTGACCCGCTCCCCGGGCCGGATGGCCCGGGACCGGGGCGGCAGGGCCCGCTTGTCCTCCTCCAGCTTGCGCTCCACCAGACCCAGGGTGAGGCGCGTGGCGTAGATGGGCGCCTGGATCTCCTTCAGCAGGTAGGGGATCCCGCCGATGTGGTCCTCGTGCCCGTGGGTGAGGAAGATGCCGCGAAGCTTCTGCCGGCGCTCGATGAGATAGCTGTAGTCCGGGATCACGACGTCGACGCCGGGCATGTCGTCGCCGGGAAAGGCCAGACCCGCATCGATGACGATCAGGTCCTGCTCTGTCTCCAGCACCATCATGTTCTTGCCGATCTCGCCCAGCCCGCCCAGCGGCACCATCGTGACCGCGGATCCCTTACCCTGTGCCGCGATCCTCGTCCACCTCCTCGGCATGGGCGGCGAGGGCTGCGGACGAACCGGCCGGCCGCCGGTGCACGGGGCACCGGCGGCCGCGGGCCTCCGCACCCCAAAGGGGGTTCCCTCGCCCGCGCCCGACCCCGCCCCGCCCTGCGCGGCGGCCCGCAGGACGGCGGCGGGGCTCCACCTTGCGATGAGACACAAAGAAATGCCCCGCGCCACGGCGCGGTGGCATCCCGAACCCGAATCCGCTGCCGGTATTATACCCGGCCCCGGCAGCGGGCGCCAGGGCGACCCGCCGGCCCCCGGCGATCCCGGCCGGCGCGGCCGGGATCGCCGGGTCTTGCGCGGGGGCGACCCCGCCCGGGGCCGCTGCGCTCGAAGGCCCAAGGGCGGCGCCCGTCAGGCCGGCACCAGCTCCAGCTCGCGCAGGACCTGGCGCAGGCGCTGGGCCAGTTCGTCCGGCATCTCGACCAGGGGCGGCCGGAAGCCGCCGGCGTCGAAGCCGACCCAGCGCAAGGCGGTCTTGACGGGAATCGGGTTGGCCGTCCAGAACAGGCCCTTGAACAGGGGCAGCAGGCGCAGGTGGATGGCCGCCGCCTCCTCCACCCGGCCGGCGCGGAAGGCGTCCACCAGCTGCCGCAGTTCCCTTGCCACCAGGTGGGAGGCGACGCTGACGACGCCGTCGCCCCCCACCGCCAGGATGGGCAGCAAGAGGCTGTCGTCGCCCGAATAGACGCGGAAGGGGCGCGGCAGCAGCCGGCGCACCTCGCCCACCTGGTCCAGGTTGGCGCTGGCCTCCTTGACGGCCACCACGTTGGGCGCCTGCTCCACCAGCCGCGCCAGGGTGGCCGGCTCCAGGTTGGACGCCGTCCGCCCGGGCACGTTGTAGATCATCACGGGCAGGGACGTGGCCTCCGCCACGGCCCGGAAGTGGGCCAGCATCCCCGCCTGGGGCGGCTTGTTGTAGTACGGGGCGACCACCATCACGCCGTGGGCCCCCTGCTGCTCCGCCGCCCGGGTCAGCCGCACCGACGTCGCCGTGTCGTTGGTCCCCGTCCCCATCCAGACGAAGACCTGGTCCCCGACGGCGTCCAGAACCGCCGCCAGCAAGGCCGCCCGCTCGTCCTCGGTCAGGGTGGGGGACTCGCCCGTGGTGCCCGCCACCACGATGCCGTCGGAACCCGCCTCCACCAGCCGGCGCGCCAGGGCGCCCGCCCGCTGGGCATCGAGACGCCCCTCCGCGTCGAAGGGCGTCACCATGGCGGTGATCACCGAACCGTAATCGGCCACCGGCCCTCCCTCCTCGTCCGCTTCGCGCCACCCGCCAACGCCTTCGCATCCTCCCGGGCTCCACCCAGCAGAAGCCCCCATGGTCCTGGACGAACCGGCCCGGGCCGGCAGGGCTCACGGCCGGGCTTACGGCCGGCCCTCCGCCGCCGCGGGCCCGCCTTCCCGCCCCCCTTTCACCGATGGGCTGCCCGCCGGCGCCACCGGCGCCGCGGCCCCTCCCCGGTCCCGGGGCGCCCGCTCGGGCCCGTCCAGCAGGGGCTCCACGGCGCCCAGGCCGAAGTGCTCGTGAAGGGCCCGCACGGCGCGGCCCAGGTCGTCCCCGTCGACCAGGCAGGAGATGGTCATGTGGGAGTCGACGGTCAGGAGGATCGACACCCCGGCGGCCTTCAGGGCCTCCACCACCCGGGCCATGACCCCGGGCACGCCGTGCATGCCGGCCCCCACCACCGTCACCTTGGCACAGCCCGGCCGCAGCTCCGGCTCCAACCCCAGCTCCTCCAGGGCGCGGCGGGCCTCCTCGGCCCGGTCGTCCCGCACCACGAAGGACTTGCGGCGGGGCGAGACGTTGATCATGTCGACGCTGATCCCCCGGTCGGCCAGGCTGCGGAACAGGCGCACGTTCAGGCCCAGGTCGTCGTCAGCCGCGGTATGCAGGGTGATCTGGGTCAGGCCGGGGATGTGGGTGATGCCCGTCACCGCCCGCGCCTGGCGCAGGTCCGGCCAGACCTGGTCGACCTCCCAGTGGCGGGTGATCAGCGTGCCCGGGTCGTCGCTGAAGGTGCTGCGGATGCGCAGGGGCACGTTGCCCCGCATCGCCAGTTCCACCGCCCGGGGGTGGACCACCCGGGCGCCCTCATGGGCCATCTGGACGATCTCGTCGTAGGTGGCGGTGCTCAGGGTCCGGGCCTCGGGCACCAGCCGCGGGTCGGCGGTCTTGACGCCGTCCACGTCGGTGTAGATCTCCACCACCTCGGCCCGCAGGGCGACGCCCAGGGCGGCGGCGGTGGTGTCGCTGCCGCCCCGGCCCAGGGTGGTGAACTCCCGGCCGTCCTCGGTCATGCCCTGGAAGCCGGCCACCACGGGCACCAGCCCCCGTTCCAACAGGCGGCGCAAGGGGGCCGGGTCGACCCGCAGGATGCGGGCATCGCCGAACTGGTCGTCGGTGAGGATCCCGGCCTGGCCGCCGGTCAGGGCGACGGCCTGGATTCCCCGGGCCCGCAGCTCCTGGACGAACACCACCGACGAGATGATCTCGCCGCAGGCCATCAAAAGATCCTGTTCCCGCGGGGCCAGGCGCGGGTGAACGCCCCGCGCCAGCGCCAGCAGGGTGTCGGTGGCATAGGGATCGCCCTGCCGGCCCATGGCGGAGACCACCACCACCGGGCGCAGGCCGTCCTGGACGGCGGCCACCACGTGGCGCGCAGCGGCCGCCCGCTCCGCCTCGCCCCGCAGGGAGGTGCCGCCGAACTTCTGCACGATGATCCGCACGGTCGCCTCGTTCCTTTACGGGTTTCCTCTCCGCATGTCGCGGGTCCGTCCTTCGCCCCTGGGTGGACGCGGCGGCCGCGGGCCGCCTCCTGCCCGCCCGCCGGGCGCCTACCGCCCCGCCGGGGTCTCCGCCCCCACCAGGGCCTCGGCGATCTGGACGGCGTTGGTGGCCGCCCCCTTGCGCAGGTTGTCGGCCACGATCCACAGCCAGAAGGCGCGGGGGGCCGTGGGATCGCGGCGCACCCGGCCGACGTACACCTCGTCGTGGCCGGCCACCTCCAGGGGCGTCGGGTAGGCCGCGGAGGCCGGGTCGTCGACCAGCACGACCCCCGGCGCCGACGACAGGACCTGGCGCAGGTCAGCGACCGAGGCGTCCTCCCGCGTCTGGAGCCACACCGCCTCGCTGTGGCCGACCCGCACCGGCACCCGCACAGCCGTGGCCGTCACCGCCAGATCGGGCCGCTCCAGGATCTTGCGGCTCTCCCGCACCAGTTTCCACTCTTCCAGGGTGTAGCCCTCGTCCTCGAAGCGGTCGCAATGGGGCAACACGTTGAAGGCGATGGGCCGGGGGTAGACCTGGGGCTCGAACCCGCTCCCCTGCCCGTCCGCCCGCACCTCCGCCTCCAGCTCCTCCAGGGCGGCGGCGCCGGTGCCCGAGACGGCCTGGTAGGTCGACACCACCACCCGCTCCAGGCCGAAGCGGTCGAGGATCGGCTTCAGCGCGACCACCAGCTGGATGGTGGAGCAGTTGGGGCTGGCGATCAGGTTCCGGTGCCGCGCCAGGGCGTGGCCGTTGACCTCCGGCACGACCAGGGGGACCTCCGGGTCCATGCGGAAGGTGTTGGACTTGTCGATGACCACGGTGCCGGCGCGGGCCGCCACCGGCGCCAGCTCCCGGCTCACGTCCCCGCTGGCGGCGAAGAAGGCGAAGTCGCACCCCCGCAGGGCCTCGGCCGTCGCCTCCCGGACCTCCCAGTCGGCGCCCCCGAAGGCCACCGCCCGCCCCGCCGAGCGGGAGGTGGCCAGCGGCCGCAACTCGTCGACGGGGAAGCGCCGCTCCTCCAGGATCCGCAGCACCTGCTGGCCGACGAGCCCCGTCGCCCCCACCACGGCTACCCGGTATCCCATGCCCTGCTCCAACCTCCCCACAATCGCCGGCAGCCGCCGGCCGGCCGCCGCCGGCCGGCAGCGGCCGGTTCGTCCCGGGCGGCCTTCCGGTCTCCTGTCTCGACGCCGCCGGCCTCCCGGCCACCGGTTTCGATCGATGGAAGAACCCGCCCGCCGCGGCGCCCTAGCGGGGCACCACCAGCAAGGGCTGCAGCTGGCGCCCCTCCAGGGCCGCCGCCACCGTCTCGGGCAGCAAATCGAAGCGCGACGTCAGAGAGTTCGGCTTCTCGTCAGGATTATCCTGGCCAAAGGGGACGAAGTAGACGTTCTTCGTGTTCAGCAGCGTCGCCAGGTTGCGGGCGTTGAGCCCCAGCGCGTCGTTGGTCGAGATGGCCAGCACCACGGGCCGCTGGTTGCGCAGCTGGGCCTTGGCCGCCATCAGCACCGCCGAGTCGCTGAATCCGTTGGCCAGCTTGGCCAGGGTCGTGCCGGTGCAGGGGGCGATGACCAGCACGTCCAGCAGGCGCCGCGGGCCGATGGGCTCGACCTCCGGGATCGTGCGCCAGGGCGTGCGGCCGGTGATGGCCTCCAGCCGCGAGAGCCACTGATCCGGCGTCCCGTGGCGGGTGGCCACGGTCGCCACCGAGTGGGACACGATGGGGTAGACGTCGGCCCCCTCGGCGACGAACCGTTCCACCCAACCCAGGACCGTATCCAGGTTGTGATGGGACGCGCAGAGCGCGAACCCCACGCGCCGTCCCTTGAGCACTGCCCAACCCCTCCCCGCCGCAGGCGGATCTCGCGCCCCGGCCCGGAACCGGGCCGTTCATGGGCACCCTATGGCGCCCACGGCGGTGGGGTCACCCCGTCGCCCGGGATTTGGGCTCGTCCCTGTCAGGTTTCTTGACCGGTCAAGGGGCCGCGGTCCCCTGGGCCACGGCCACGACCCGGCCGGCCAGGATCTCGCCCGCCGTCACCGGGAAGAACCGGGCCGGCAGGCCCAGCTCCAGGTGGGCCCGGACGCCCCGCCGCCGGGCCGCCGCCCAGTCCACGCCGCCGGGGTGGGAGGCGATGTCGATGACCAGGGCCCCCGGGGGCAGGGCGGCCAGCTCGGGGTCGCCCAGGACCAGGGCCGGCACGGTGTTGAAGACCAGATCGGCCCGAGCCACGGCCTCCCTCAACCCTTCCAGGGGCACGGCCGCCGCGCCGGCCGCCTCGGCTGCGGCCCGGGCCTCGGGCCGCCGGGCCACCACCGTCACGGAACAGCCGAATCCCCGCAGCAGCCGGGCCAGGGCCCGGCCGCAGCGGCCGTAGCCCACCACCACCACCGGCCGCCCGCCGACCACCCGCCGGTCCAGCTGCTGGGCCTGCAGCACCGCCCCCTCGGCGGTGGGCCAGGCGTTGGCCTCGGCAAAAGCCTCGTCCGTCAGGATGTCGTACACCCGGCCGCCGGCGGCCGCCACCGCCGCCTCGACGGCCGGCCCGGGCCGCCCGCCGATGTACAGCACCCCGGCGGCCAGGGGCCAGCGGGCCGGTTCGACCCACGTGGCGCCGGCGGTGGTCATCAGGCCCGCCGTGGGCCCGCCCGTCACAGGCCCCACCACCACCGCGGCCCCGTCCAGCGCACCGGCGGTCCCATCGCCCGGCAGGCCCTCCACAGGCTGGCCCCACCAGCGGACGGTCCACCCCCGGGCGGCCAGGGCCCGGGCGCAGGCGACCTGGCGCTCGTCGGTGGTGATCACCGCCACCACGGGCGCCGCCGATCCTCCCGCCATGGGCTCACCCCCGCCGCCGCCGGGCTGCCAGGCGCCCCGGCTCGCCGCCGCGCCGGGCCGACAGGGCGACCAGTTCCTCCAGGTCGTAGGCAACCCGGCCCGCCAGCTCCCGCACGTGGCGCACGGCCACCAGGACCCCCGGGACGAAGGAATCCCGGCTCAGGCTGTCGTGGGCGATGGTCAGGACCTCGCCGCGGCCGCCGAAGAGCACGCGGTGATGGGCGACCAGTCCGGGCAGGCGCACGCTGTGGACGGGGGCGGTCCGGCCCGTCACGGCCTTCAGCCGCTGGCGCAGCCGCAGGGCCGTGCCCGACGGGCGATCCCGCTTGCGGTCGTGGTGGAGTTCGACGATCTCCAGATCCGGCATCAGCTCCGCGGCCACCGCCGCCAGCTGGGCCAGCAGCATCGCCCCGATGGAGAAGTTGGCGATCACCGCCGCCCCCAGCTGGCGGGACCGGCACGCCTCCTCCAGGGCCTTGAGCGCTTCGGCGGAGAGGCCCGTGGTCCCCACCACCGGCGCCACCCCGTGCTCCACCGCCACCCGCAGGTGGCGCTCGGCCACGGGGGCCACCGTGAAGTCGACCAGCACGTCGGCCGCCGTCCGGGCCAGCACCGTGGCCAGGTCGGTGTCCAGGGGCACGCCGGCCGGGCCCGCCCCCACCTCGACCCCCACGTCCGGGGCGGCATGGGACGCCACCGCGCCGACCAGCTGGATGTCCGGCTCGGCCAGCAGGCCCCGGGTGATGGCGCGGCCCGTCTGGCCGGTGGCGCCGCACACGATCACGCGCACCAACGCCGATCCCTCCGCGGCCCCGGCGCGCGCCCGGCCGCCCGCGGGCCGGCCAGGCGGCGCGCGGGGGACCGGGACCGCCGCGCCGGCGGCTCCCTCCCCAATCCTCTCCATTATACGCAACGGGGCGCCCCGGGGCGGGAACCCCGGGGCGCCACGGTACGCCTGGGACGGCGGGGAAGCGCCGCACGTCGGCGGGCGTCAGCGGGCGGCTGGATGGGTCTTGACGTCGGCGGCGCCGTGCTGGCGGAGGACCTGGGCGACGTCGTTGACCTTCGCGTCGTCGCAGCGGACGGCGCAAAGGGTCTTGCCCTGCCGAACCTTGTTTTCGAACTCGCGGGCCTCCGCCTCGGGGATGCCCCAGTCCACCAGGCCACCCGCCAGCCCGCCGGCCGCGGCGCCCGAGAGGGTGGCCGCCAGGGGGCCCGCCGCCACCAGGGGGCCGATGCCGGGGATGGCCAGCGCGCCGGCCGAGGCCAGCAAGCCCGCGCCGGCGCCGATCCCGGCGCCCCAGGCGGTGCCCTCGCTCAAGGACTGGTTGGTGAAGGACGGGTCCGCATCCCGCCCCTCCCGGGCACCGCCCTCCCGCCGGGAGACCAGGGAGATCTCCTGTTCCTTGACGCCGCGCGCCTTGAGGGCTTCGACGGCGGCTTCCGCCTGCTGCCGGCTGTCGAAGGAACCGATGACCGTCTTGGCCAACCGTGCTACCCCCTTCCGGTGCCCGGTTCCGGGCACCCGGTGGTAGCCTGCACCCGCCCCTGCGGGCTAATGCGCCGGCCGGCCCGCCCCCGCGCTCCCTTCCGGCGGCAGCTCGACCAGGACCAGGTCGTCGCCGATGCGGCGGATGGCCGACCAGGGCACCACCAGCACGCGGCGCCCGCCGCGCCAGAAGGGGCGCGGCGGCCCGGCCAGCCGCAGCTCCACGATCTGGCCCGTGGCCGGGTCGAAGACCAGGTCGGCGTCGGCGACCCGGCCCAGACGCCGGGCATGGGTGATGTCGATGATCTCCTTGCCGGCCAGGTGGGTCCACCGCACCCTCTCTCGCTCCCCGGTGGCGGCCGTGGCCGGAGCCCCCGCGCGCCGCGGTCCCGGCGGCCCCTTGGGCACCGGGTGCCCGCCCGGGCCGGCGGCCGCCGGCGTTCACCGTCCCGTGCTGCCGAAGCCGCCCTCGCCCCGCGCGGTGGGCGGCAGCTGGTCGACCTCGACGAACCGGGCGCGCACCACGGGCGCGACCACCAGCTGGGCGATGCGGTCGCCCGGCGCGACGGTCACCGGCTCGGGTCCCAGGTTCACCAGCAACACCTGGATCTCGCCCCGGTAGTCGGCGTCCACGGTGCCCGGCGCGTTGAGCACGGTCAGCCCGTGCCGCGCCGCCAGGCCGCTGCGCGGCCGCACCTGGGCCTCATAGCCCGGCGGCAGGGCCACGGCCAGCCCCGTCGGGATCCGCGCGATGCCGCCCGGCGGAATGGCGACCGGCTGGTCCAGGGCCGCCGCCAGATCGCAGCCTGCCGCCAGCTCGGTAGCGTAGACGGGCACCCGGGCCCGGGGGTGCAGGCGGCGGACGGCCACCGGCACCTCCCCCGGCCCGGCGCCGCCGGAAACCCCCGCCCCGCTTGCGCCGGCGCCGCTCATGGGATGCACTCCCTCAGGGCCATGGACTCGGCCGGCCCCACCCCGGCCAGCACCCAGCGGTCGCGATCCAGCAGGCGCGCCGCCGCCTGGGCGACGTCGTCGGCCGTGACCGCCTCCACCCGGCGCACCACCTCGTCCACGGTGACGACCCGGTCCAGCATCAACAGCGACCGGCCCAGCCGGTTCATCCGGTTGCCCGTGCTCTCCAGGCCCATCAGCAGGTTCGCCTTGATCTGGTCCCGGGTACGGGCCAGCTCGTCGGGGCTGACGCCCTCCTGGAGGATCCGGCGGCACTCCCGGCCGATCAGCTCCAGCACCTGGGGCGCCGTCTCGGGGCTGGTCGCCGCGTAGATGCCAAAGAGGCCGGTGTCCGAGTAGCCCCCGTGGAAGGTGTAGACCGAGTAGGCCAGGCCGTGGTCCTCCCGGATCACCTGGAAGAGGCGCGAGCTGGAGGCGCCACCCAGGATGTTGGACAGCACCGTCTCGGCGTAGAGCTCGTCGCTGCCGTAGGCCGCCGCGGGCGCCACCAGGCACAGGTGGACCTGCTCGATGGCCTTCTGCCGCCACGCCTCGACGCCCTGGGGCACGGGCGGTTCCTGCCGCCCGGGGGCGCCGGCCGGCGTCCAGCCGCCGAAGTCGCGCTGGACCGCCTCCACCACCCGGGCATGCTCGACGTGGCCCGCTACGGCGATCACCGCCCGCCCCGGCTCGTAGTGGTGGCGCCAGAAGTCGACCAGGGTCGCCCGCTCGACGGCGGAGACCGTCGCCTCGAAGCCGATGACCGGCCGGCCCAGCGGGTGGCCGGGCCACAGGGTCTGCACGGCCAGGTCGTGGACCACGTCCTCCGGGTCGTCCTCGTACATCTTGATCTCTTCCAGGATGACCCGCTTCTCCTTCTCCAGCTCCTCGGCGTCGAAGCGGGAGCGGAGCAGCATGTCGGCCAGGATCTCCATGCCCAGCTCGAAGTGCTCGTCGAGGACGCGGATGTAGAACGACGTGTCCTCCTTCGACGTATATGCGTTCATCTGCCCGCCCACCCGGTCGACCACCTCGGCCAGTTCCCGGGCGGTGCGGCGCTCGGTGCCCTTGAAGGCCATGTGCTCCAGCAGGTGGGCGATCCCCGCCTGGGCCTCCGGCTCATCCCGGGAGCCGGTGCGGAACCAGACGCCCACCGTCACCGAACGGACTCCCGGCACCGTCTCGCTGACCACCCGCAGGCCGTTGGGCAGGGTGGTGATGCGATAGGGGGTGCCGGCCCAGCTGCTGCTGCGACCTGCCGCACCGTGCCGTCCGTTCATCCCAGGCCTCCTTCCCCTCACCCGGCCAAGACCCGGCGCGCGCCGCCGGGCGCCTCCCCTGGGCTTGTTGGCCGGCGCCGGCCCCAGCCGGCCGGCGCCGGCCGGCCGGTTCCACCGTCACCGTCCTGCGCCCCGTCCCCACGGCCCAACGAAGCCCCAACCCCAAAGAAAAAGCTTCCCGCTGGGGGAAGCTTCACCTCTTGGGCCAGGCGGCGCCGGCTCGGACGAACCGGCGGCACCCTCACCGCCGCCGCCGGCCGCGGGGGCCGCCCATCCCGCCGGGACCGCCGCCGGGCCGCCCGTTGCGCCCGGCCGGCCCGCGCCGCTCGCCGGTTCCACCCACGGGCACCGGCTCGTCGAAGTCGTGGGCCCGCGGCCCGCTGAGCTGCTCCATGTGCTTCTTCTCGGGCTGCTCCTCGATGGCGTCCTTGCGCGACAGGTTGACCCGGCCCAGGTCGTCGATCTCCACCACCTTGACCAGCACCGTGTCGCCGGGACGCACCATGTCCTCCACCTTGGGCACCCGCTGGGGCGCCAGGCGGGAGACGTGGACCAGCCCCTCCTTGCCCGGCAGGATCTCGACGAAGGCGCCGAAGGTCATGAGCCGCGTCACCTTGCCCAGGTAGACGCTGCCCACCTCCACGTCGGCGACGATCTGCTCGATCCACTCCTTCGCCTTCTCGCCGCCCTGCTGGGTCTGGGCCGCGATGTAGACCTTGCCGTCGTCCTCGATGTCGATCTTGACCCCGCACTCGTCGGCGATGCGGTTCACCATGCGGCCGCCGGGGCCGATGACCTCCCGGATCTTCTCCACCGGGATCTGCATGATGATGATCCGCGGCGCGTAGGGCGACAGTTCCGGACGCGGCTTGTCGATCACGGCCAGCATCTTGTCCAGGATGAACAGGCGCCCCACCCGGGCCTGCTCCAGGGCGGTCTCCAGCACCGCCCGGTCGACGCCGGCGATCTTGATGTCCATCTGGATCGCCGTCACACCCTCCCGGGTGCCGGCCACCTTGAAGTCCATGTCGCCCAGGTGGTCCTCGATGCCCTGAATGTCCGTCAGGACGGCGAAGCGGTCGCCCTCCTTGATCAGGCCCATGGCCACCCCGGCCACGGGGGCCCGGATCGGCACGCCCGCGTCCATCAGGGCCAGGGTGCTGCCGCAGGTGCTGGCCATGGACGTGGACCCGTTGGAGCTCAGCACCTCTGAGACCAGCCGGATCGTGTAGGGAAACTCCAGCTCGTCGGGAAGAACCGGCACCAGGGCCCGCTCCGCCAGGGCGCCGTGGCCGATCTCCCGCCGGCTGGGCGCCCGGAGCGGCGCCACCTCGCCGGTGCTGTAGGGCGGGAAGTTGTAGTGGTGCATGTAGCGCTTGAACTCCTCGATCTGCCCGAGGGTGTCCAGCATCTGCCGGTCCCCCGGGGCGCCGAGGGACGCCACCGTGAGCACCTGGGTCTGGCCGCGCTGGAAGAGCCCGGACCCGTGGGCCCGGGGCAGCAGGCCCACCTCCACGTGGATGGGACGGATCTCGTCGGGCCGGCGGCCGTCGGGGCGCACGCCCTCCTCCAGGATCTGCCGGCGGACGATCTCCTTGAGCACGTCATCCAGGACGTGCTTGATGTCCATCTCCGCCTCGGGGAACTCCTGGAGCAGCTCGGCCAGGGCCGTCTTCTTCACCTCGTCGACGGCGGCCTCCCGCGCCTGCTTGTCCGGGTGGTTGATGGCCGCCCGCAGCCGCTCGGTGTACCGGGTGCGCACCGCCACGGCCACGGCCGGATCGGGCTCGTAGAGGACCGGCTCGGCCTTGGGCTTGCCGCACCGGGCGATGATCTCCTCCTGGAAGGCCACCAGCCGCCGGATCTCCTCATGGCCGCGGAAGATGGCGTCCAGGATCGTCGCCTCGGGCACCTCGTGGGCGCCGGCCTCCACCATGTTGATGGCGTCCTTGGTCCCGGCCACCGTCAGGTCGAGCCGGCTGTGCTCCCGCTGGGCCGCGGTGGGGTTGATCACCAGCTCGCCGTCCAGCAGGCCGACCTCCACCGCCCCGACGGGCCCGTTCCACGGGATGTCGGAGATCCCCAGGGCCACCGAGGCGCCGATGATGCCGGCGATCTCCGGCGAGCAGTCGTCGTCGTAGGACAGGGTGGTGACGATGATCTGGACGTCGTTGCGGTAGCCCTTGGGGAACAGGGGCCGCAGCGGCCGGTCCGTCAGCCGGCCCGAGAGGATGGCCCGCTCGCTGGGCTTGCCCTCCCGGCGGAAGAAGGAGCCCGGGATGCGGCCCGCGGCGTACAGGCGCTCCTCCCAGTCGACCCGCAGGGGGAAGAAGTCGATGCCCTGCCGCGGCTCTTTGGAGGCCGTGGCGGTCGCCAGGATCACCGTGTCGCCGTAGCGCACCAGGGCGCTGCCGTTGGCCTGCTGGGCCAGCTGGCCGATCTCCACCACCAGCGGCCGCCCGGCCAGCTCCGTTCGGAAAACCTGCTTGATGTCGCCTGTCGGGGTCTCCATGTCCAAGTCGTCGGGCCCTCCCCTCCAAGGAAAGGACAAGAGCGGGCGGGTGCCCGCTCTTGCCGGCAAACTCAGCGCCTCAGGCCCAGGCGTGTGATGACGGCCTGATACCGTTCGGCGTCCCGGCTCTTCAGGTACTGCAGCAGCCGGCGGCGCTTGCCCACCATCTTCAGCAGGCCGCGGCGCGAGTGGTGGTCCTTCTTGTGGCGGCGCAGGTGCTCGGTGAGCTCGTTGATCCGCTCGGTCAGGATGGCCACCTGGACCTCGGGCGAGCCCGTGTCCTGCTCGTGCTGGGCGAACTCCTTGATCAGCTGCTGCTTGCGCTCCTGGCTCAGCGCCATGCTGGCTCCTCCCTTTCCAGGGCCCGGGCATCCCCGCCCGGCCAGGCCGCCGCCGGAGGAACGGCCGGCTTCGCCGGGGGATCGCCGCCGCGGGCCCGTCCCGGGCCTCGTCGGACCCGGCGATGTCAAAGGTCGAAAAGATTGTAACAACGGCGCCGGGCGTTGGCAAACGGCGTGGCCTTGCGCGGGCCGGCGGCATGAACGGGTGGCCGCGACCCCTCCGGCCGCCCGGTTCAGGACGAACCGGCGTCCAGGAGGAGATCGCCCAGGAGGGGATCGCCCTGGGGGGGCTCCCCCAGGGCCTCCCGCGCCGCCGCCACGTCGCGGCCGATCTGGGCCACCAGCTCCGCGGGCCCGTTGAAGCGGCGCTCTTCCCGGAGGCGCCGGGCGAAGCCGACCCGCAGGGTCTGGCCGTACAGGTCCCCGCCCCCGTCCAGCAGGTGGACCTCCAGCCGCAGCGCTCCCCCGCCGAAGGTGGGCCGCCGGCCCAGGTTGGCCACCCCCGGGAAAAGGCCCTGCGGGGTGCGGACCCAGACGGCGTAGACCCCCGGCGCCGGCAGGGCCAGCCCCGGGGGCAGGTCCAGGTTGGCGGTGGGGAAGCCCAGCCCCGCGCCGCGGCCCTCGCCGCGCACCACCCGGCCGGCCACCGAATAGAGCCGGCCCAGGGCCGTCGCCGCCACCTCCACCTGCCCCATCTCCAGCAGGCCGCGGACCCAGCTGCTGGACACCAGCTGGTCGCCGACCCGCACGGGCGGCACCGTGTGGGTCCAGAACCCCCACTGGCGGCCCCAGCGCTCCAGGTCCTCCGGCGTCCCCGCCCCACCCCGGCCGAAGCGGAAGTTGTAACCGACGAACACGGCCCGGGCCCCCAGGCGGCCCGCCAGCACCTGCCGGGCGAATTCCTCGGCGGGCGTCTGGGCCAGAGCCCGGTCGAACCGGGCCACCAGCACCCGGTCCAGGCCCAGGGCGGCGAACAGGGCCAGCCGGTCCTCCAGGGTGCCCAGCAGGGGCGGCATCTTCTCCGGCGCCAGCACCGCCAAAGGATGGGGATCGAAGGTGAGGGCCACCGCCTGGGCCTGCTGGGCCCGGGCGGCCGCCACCGCCCCGCGTAACAGGGCCTGATGGCCCCGGTGGACCCCGTCGAAGGTGCCGATGGCGACGCAGGTCGGTTGCGTCCCGCGCCAGTTGGTGATTCCGTGGATGACCTCCATGCCCACTCTCCTAGCCCGTCCTGGCCCCGTCCCGGCCGGGGCTCTAAGCCCCTTCGGCGCCTGTCAGCGCGGTTCCGGCGGCAGGACCTTCTCCGGTACGGCCCGCCAGCCGGCCCCGTCCCGCCGCAGCTGCGCCACCGCCAGGAGGCGCCCCTGGGGATCCAGCAACCGGACCCGCTCGGGCGGCCCCTCGCCGTCACCGGTCCCCGCCGGGCCCGGACCCGTTCCTGGCGGCGGCGCCGGCGGGACGTCCCAGGGCTGCGGCCGGGCCCGCGGCGGGCTGCCGTGGAGGACCCGGCGGGCTTCGGCCGGATCCAGCACCCAAGCCGGCAGGAAGCCCAGGGCCTCGGCCGGCGCCACCAGCCCGCGCCTGGGGCCGGTGCCGTCGCCCCCGGCCCCGGCGGCCAGTTCCTCCAACGTCACCGCGTGGTCCAGGTGAAAGGCCCCCTGGGCGGTGCGGATCAGGGCGGCGAGCATCGCCGGCACCCCCAGGGCCGCCCCCAGGTCCCGGGCCAGGGCGCGCACGTACGTGCCCTTGCTGCACACCACGTCGACCAGCAGGCGGGGCACGGGACCCGGCCACCAGGCCACCAGGTCGAAGCGGTAGACGGTGACGGGCCGCGGCGCCAGGTCGACGGTCTCGCCCTGGCGCTGCCGGCGGTAGGCCCGCTCGCCCCCCTGGCGCACGGCCGACACCGCCGGGGGAACCTGCAGCTGGGGCCCCGTCAGCCGGGCCAGGGCGTGGCGCAGCCGGCCCTCGTCGAGCCCCACGGCCTGGGAGCCGCCGCCCGGCCCCGGCGGCTGGGGGCCGGGACCACCCAGCCCGGCGGCCCCGGCCGGGGGGAGATCCGCCACCCGGCCCTCACTGTCCAGGCTGTCGGTGGTGACGCCCAGCCAGATCTCCGCCCGGTAGGCCTTGGGGGCGTCGCTCAGGTACTCCGCCAGGCGGGTCGCCGCGCCCAGGCACACCACCAGGACCCCCGCCGCCGCCGGGTCCAGGGTCCCGGCGTGACCCACCCGCCGCAGGCCGAAGAACCGCCGGCAGGCGTCGACCACGTCGTGGGAGGTCATGCCCGGCGGCTTGAGGACCGGGATCACGCCGGCCCGCTCGGGGCCGGCCCCCGCCCGCGGGGCGGGCCGCCGCCGGGCGGTTCCGGGACCGGGGCGGGCCTGGACGGGCTCCGCCCGGCTGCCGGCGGCGCCTCCGGAGCCCGGCGGGCCGACGGGGCGGGCCGGCTCGGCCCGAGCCCCACCGGCCGTCACCGGCGGGCCTCCCCCGCCGGCCCCAGGGCGCCGGGGGTCTCCCCGGGACCCTCCCCGGCGGCCTGTTCCTCCAGATGGCGGGCGACCTCCTGCAGCACCTGGACCTGGGCGCGCTCCAGGGGCCCGGCCAGGGTGCACCCGGCCGCCCGGGCGTGGCCGCCACCGCCAAACCGCGCCGCCAGCCGGCTGACGTCCACCTCCCGGTTGGACCGCCAGCTGACCCGGACCCGGCCGTCGGGCTCTTCCAGGAACAGCAGGGCGACCTCCACCCCGGCCAGGGAGCGGGGGTAGTTGACGAACCCCTCGGTATCGCCGCGCTGGGCCCCCGCCCGGTCCATCATGGCCCGGGAGACGGTCATCCAGGCCAGGCGGCCGCCGGCCCCCACCTCCAGGGTGCCCAGGGCCTCCCGCAGCAGGCGCAGCACCCGCAGGGGGCGCTGCTCGAAGACCGACTGGGAGACCCGCTGGGGCTCGACGCCCAGTTCCAGCAGGCGCGCGGCCAGCCGCAGGGTCGACGGGCGGGTGTTCTCATACTGGAACGAGCCCGTGTCGGTCAGGATCGCCGTGTAGACGCCGTAGGCCATGGGCAGGTCCAGGGGCACGCCCAGAGCGTCGATCAGCCGCGCCGTGATCTCCCCCACCGCCGCCGCCCCGGGCTCGATGTAGTTGACATCGCCGTAACGCCGGTTGGACGGGTGGTGGTCGACGTTGATGACCCGGCCGATGCGGTCGATGGCGGTGCGGGCCGGTCCCACCCGGTCCAGGTCCGCGCAGTCCAGAAGGACCGCCGCATCGTACTGGGACCAGTCCTCCTCCACCTCGTTCCACAGGCGGAACCGCTCGCTGTGCGGCAAGAACCGGTAGGCGTCGCCGGGCAGGTCGGCGCCCACCCAGACCGTCCGCTTGCCCAGGCGCTCCAGGGCGAGCCCCAGGGCCAGGGTGGAGCCGATGCTGTCGCCGTCGGGCGAGAGATGGAGGAACAGGGCGTACCGCCGCCCGCTCCGCAAGGCCTCCACCACCCGGTGCCACTCCCCGTCCGGCACCGGAGCGGCTCCCTCCGGCCGGCCGCCCGTGGCGCCCGCGCCGGCGGCCGGCGCCGGGCCGGGTTCGTCCGGACCGGCCGGACCGTCCATCCTGCCGGCCATCAACGCGCCCCCTTCCCCGTGGAGTCCGTCGCCCCGCCGGCCTCGTCCCCGGTGGCGGGCTCCGGGACGGCCGGGCCCGGGACCGCGGTGGAACCGGCCTCGCGGGCGGGTTGCCCCGCCGGCTCCCCGGCGGGAGCAGGACCCGCCGCCGGCTCCCCTGCGGGACCGTGACCGGCCGCCGGCCCCCCTGCGGGAGCGGCGCCCGTCACCGGCCCCTCCGCCGGGCCTTGGGCCGGCCCCTCGGCGGCCCGGATCTCCCGCAGCAGCTGGGCGATGCGAACGCTGTAAGCGGCCGAGTCGTCCAGGCGGAAGTCCAGCTCCGGGACGTGGCGCAGCCGGATGGCGCGGCCCAGCTCGGAGCGAATGAAGCCGCGGGCCCGTTCGAGGCCCTCCATGGTGCGCCGGCGCGCCTCGTCGTCGCCGATGACGCTGATCCGTACCCGGGCGTGGCGCAGGTCGGGCGAGAGCTCGACCCCGGTCACCGCGGCCATGCCCACCCGGGGGTCCTTGACCCGCCGCAGGATCTCCGCCAGGGCCTCCTGCACCGCCTCTGCCACCCGTTCGCGACGCTTCACCGACACACCCATCACCTGCCCCGGAGACCCTCTGCCGCAGGTCTCAGAGGATCTCGGTCTCCACGTGCAAGAGTTCGATGTCGGCCCGGGTCTCCAGCCAGCGCAGGCACTCGGCCAGGATGGCCTCGCAGCGCGAGGCCTCCCCGCTGACGCAGGCGAAGGCGATGTCCGCCCGCTGCCAGGCGTCCTGGGACCCCACCTCCGCCACCGCCAGGGCGTAGCGCTGGCGCAGCCGGTCGACGATGCTGCGCAGGACCCGGCGCTTGTCCTTGAGGGACGTGCTGCCCGGCACCGCCAGGGTCACCTGGCAAAGGCCCACGAAGGCCGCCATGCTGCCACCTCCCGGCCCCCGTCGGCAGAGGCGACCGGCGCTGGCCCCAGCGGAGGAGACGGCCTGGCGCCGGCCCCGGCGGGCACCCCGTCCCGCGCCTCGAACCGCCGGCACTCTCCGCCGCGCCCGCGCCGGAGCGCCCGGGCAAGAGAGGGCCCGGCCATCAAAGGGCCCGGGCCACCTCCTGCTCCTGGAAGACCTCCAGGACGTCGCCCTCCTTGATGTCGTTGAAGCGTTCGATGCCCACGCCGCACTCGTAGCCCTGGGCCACCTCGCGGACGTCGTCCTGGAACCGCTTCAGGGAGGCGATGCGACCCTCGTAGATCACCGTCCCGTCGCGGATTACCCGGACCCGGGCGTTGCGGGCGATCTTGCCGTCGGTCACGTAGCAGCCGGCCACGGTGCCGACGCCCGGCACCTTGAAGGTGGCCCGCACCTCCGCCTGGCCGAGGACCACCTCGCGGATCTCGGGCTTCAGCAGGCCCTGCAGGGCCTTCTTCACGTCGTCCAGCAGCTCGTAGATGACCCGGTAGGTGCGGATCTCCACCTTCTCCTCGTCCGCCGCCCGCCGGGCGTTGGCGTCGGGCCGCACGTTGAAGCCCACCACGATGGCGCGGGAGGCCGCCGCCAGCATGACGTCGGACTCGCTGATGGCGCCCAGGCCGGTGTGGAGCACCCGGACGTAGACCTCGTCGGTGGAAAGGCGCTCCAGGGCCGGGATCAGGGCATCCAGGGAGCCCTGCACGTCGGCCTTGACGACCAGGCGCAGCTCCCGCTCGCCCGCTTCGCCGGCGGCCTGCTGGGAGAACTGCTCCAGGGTCAGGCCGCGGGCCGCCCGCAGCTCCTCCTGGCGCCGCTCCTCCTGGCGCCGGGTGGCGATCTCCCGGGCCTCCCGCTCGTCGGCGACCACTTCCAGCCGGTCGCCGGCCTCGGGCACCTCCGAGGCGCCCAGGACCTCCACCGGGGTCGACGGCCCGGCCTCCTCCACCGGCCGGCCGCGGTCGTCGAACAGGGCCCGGACCCGGCCGTAGGTGGTCCCGCAGACGAAGGCATCGCCCACCCGCAGGGTGCCCGTCTGCACCAGCACCGTTGCAACGGGGCCGCGGCCGCGGTCCAGCTTGGCCTCGATGACCGTGCCCACGGCGGGCCGGTCGGGGTTGGCCTTGAGCTCCTGCAGCTCGGCCACCAGCAGGATCATCTCCAGCAGCTCGGGGATGCCCTGGCCGGTGTGGGCCGACACCTCGACCATCACCGTGTCGCCGCCCCACTCCTCGGGCACCAGGTTGTACTCCACCAGCTGCTGGCGCACCCGGTTGGGGTTCGCCTCGGGCTTGTCGACCTTGGTGATGGCCACCACGATGGGCACGCCCGCGGCCCGGGCGTGGTTGATGGCCTCCACCGTCTGGGGCATCACGCCGTCGTCGGCGGCGACCACCAGGACCGCCACGTCGGTCACCTGGGCGCCCCGCGCCCGCAGGGCGGTGAAGGCCTCATGGCCCGGCGTGTCCAGGAAGACGATCTTCTTCTCGCCGACCTCCACCACCGAGGCACCGATGTGCTGGGTGATGCCACCGGCCTCCTGGGCCGTCACCCGGGTGCGGCGGATGCGGTCCAGCAGCGACGTCTTGCCGTGGTCCACGTGGCCCAGCACCGTCACCACGGGCCAGCGCGGCTTGAGCTTCGCCGGGTCCTCCTCGGCCGCGGCCGGCTCGACCTTCTTGGCCAGCTCCGGCTCGGGCTCCTGGATCTTGACCGTGAAGCCGAACTTCTCCGCCACCTTGGCGGCCACCGAGGCGTCGATCTCCTGGTTGATCGCGGCCATGACGCCCATGCCGATCAGGGTCTGGATGACCTGGGCCGGCGTGAGGCCCAAGAGCTCGGCGAAGGCGCCCACGGTGACGGCGCCCGTGAGGGTCACCTCACCGCCCACCCGGGAGCCGTGCCGGATCTCGCGGGTGGCGTCCTCCTGGGCCCGGCGGCGCCGCCGCTCCTCCTTGCGGCCTCCGAACAGGCGCCCGTCGTCGTCCTCGTCGAGGAACTCGCGCTCGTCCCGCTCGTACTCCTTGCGCTTGCCGCCCCGCCGGCCGGCCGTCCCCGGCCGGCCCGCCCCCGGCCGGCCGGCCATGCCCGGCCGGCCGCCGCCGGGCCGCGGCGGCGCGAAGCCGCCACCGGGGCGGCCACCACCCGGCCGGGGCCCGCCCCCGGGCCGCCCGCCGCCGGGCCGCGGCCCGGCGGCGGGCCGTGCCCCGGCCCCGCCGGCCGGGCGGGGCCCGGCGGCCCCGCCCGGCCGGCCCTGGCCCCCGCGGCCGTCCGGCCGGCCGCCGCCGGCCGGACGGCCGGCGGGCCCGCCGCTACGGCCGTCGCCCGCCCGGGCCTGCCCCGGCCGGGCCTCGCCGGGGCGACCGGGCCGCCCGGCCCGGTCGCCCCGGCGGTCATCCCGCCGCTCGCCGCGGGCCGGTCCACCGGGAGCTCCGCCCGGCCCCGCCGGGCCCGCACCGGCGGGACCCCGGGCGCCACCGCCCGGAGCCCCCGCTCCGCCCTGGGGCCGGCCGGCCGGACCCCGGCCGGGGCCACCCGCCCCGGCCGGGGTCCCCGGGGCACCCGCCGCCTGGGGTCCCCGGGGCGCCGCTCCGGCACCCGCCGGGCCGCCCGCCGGACGCGGACCCGCCGCCCCAGCGCCAGCGCCGCCACCCGCCGGCCCGGCCCCAGGCCGTCCGCCCGTCGCACCCGGGGCGCCTGGCGTTCCCCCGGTACCGGGACGGCCCCCCGCGCCCGCAGCGGCTGCCCCGCCGCCCGCCGCGGTGCCCTGGGAAGCCGGCCGCCCGCCCGCCGCACCGCCGGGGGCAGCGGCCGCGCCGCCCGGACGGGCCTCCGCCGGGGACTCCGGCCGCCCACCGCCGCCCGGTCCCGCCGCGGGGCGCGGACCCGCCGCGCCGCCGGATCCACCGATCCGGCCCGCCTCCATGCCGGGCCGCCCACCGCCGGCCGCTCCCTGGCCCGACCCGGGCGTCCCCGGCCGGGCCGGGCCACCGGCTGCGCTGCCGGGGCGGGCGCCGACGCCGTTGCCGCCCACGGGCTGGGGGCGGCCCGCTGCGGGCGCCGTTCCGCTTGGACGGGCTCCGGCGCCCGCCGGGCCCCCGGCCGCCGGCCGGGGGCCCGCGGCCCCGGCGCCGGCAGCCCCGGAAGCGGCCGGGCGGGCCTCCGGGCGCCCGCCGCCCGCAGCGGGAGCCGGGCGGCCGCCGCTGCCGGCCGCACCCGGACGCCCAGCCGCCCCACCGGCCCCGCCGGTCCCCGCAGCGCCGCCACCGGCACCCGGCCGGCCCCCTGGGGTCGGGCCCGCCGCCGGCCGGTTCGTCCCACCGCCGGTGGCCCGGGGCATCCCCGTTCCCGTGCCGGCGGCCGGCCCGCCCGCGCCGTTGCGGGTACCTGCCCCGCCGCCTGAAGCCCGCGCCGCGTCCCCGTTGCGCGGGCCCTGCCCCGCCGAGCCGGTCTCGCCGCGCAGAATCTGGGTGATCCGGCGCGCCACCTGGTCGTTGATGGTGCTCATGTGGTTCTGGATGTCGATGTTCAGCTCGTCGTGCAGGATGCGCAGGATCTCCTTGCTCTGCACACCCAGCTTGCGAGCCAGTTCATAGATGCGAATGCTGCGTGACAAACGGCTCACCCCCCGATTCTGCGCCCGTTCCTCCGGCCCCGGCGGGAAGCCGCTCCCGCAGGGCAGACGCCAGTCCCTTGTCCGTGATCGCCAGCACCGCGCACTGGGGGCGGCCGACCAGGCGGCCCAGCTCGCCCTTCTGCCCCCACACGCAGAGGGGCACCGCCTCCTGGGCCGCCAGGTGGGTGAAGCGCCGGCGGCAGGCGCTCCCCGCGTCGACGGCCACCACCACCAGGGCCGCCCGGCCCTCCTGCAGGGCGTACCGGACGGCATGGTCGCCGGCCGCCAGGCGCCCCGCCCGGCGGGCCAGCCCGATCAGTCCGCGGGGATCGCCCTTACCGCCCGGCACCGGCATCCGCTCCCGTCACCAGCTCCAGCAGCTGGCGGCGCAACCCTTCGACCGTCTCCGCGTCCAGCTCGGTCTTCAGCGCCCGGCCCAGCTCCCGGGCCTTGAGCGCCCGCTCCAGGCAGGCGGGATCGGGGCACAGGTAGGCGCCGCGTCCGGCCCGCCGCCCCGTGGGGTCGAAGACCACCGCCCCTTCAGGGGTGCGGACCACCCGCAACAGCTCCCGTTTGGGCCGGACCGTGCGACAACCGATGCAGGTCCGCTGGGGAATGTGCCGCGCCACGGCCCCTCACCTCGGTTCCGTCCCGGGGCGTTCCCCGTCCCCGGCCTCGCCGTCGCCGTCCTCCAGGTCCCCACCGGCGGCCCCGTCATCCTCGGCCCAGCCGGGGGAGGCGCCGTCCTCCGGCGCGTCCTCCCAGCCGCCGGGCTCCTCGTCGCCCGCGCCGCCGTCCTCCCAGCCGTCCTCGTCCCAGTCCCCGTCCTCGTCCCAGTCGCCGGCCTCGCCGTCCCCGGCCGGCCCGGCAGGTGCCGCATCGCCCACCCCCGCATCACCGGTCTGGGATGCGCCCTGGTCCTCTGGCCACCAGTCCCAATCCCCGCCGGTCTCGCCGGTCTCGGCCCCACCGTCGTGGCCCCGGGTCCCGGCGCCGAAGAGCTCGTCCAGGTCGTCGGCCGCGCCGTCGTCCCGCTCCTCGCCATCGCGCCCCACGCCGGCCAGGACGGCGTCGATGTCCCAGTCGTCGTCCCGGCCCAGCCACTCGGCCGCCTGGGACTCGGCGTGGATGTCGATCTTCCACCCCGTCAGGCGCGCGGCCAGCCGGGCGTTCTGGCCCTCCTTGCCGATGGCCAGCGACAGCTGGTGGTCGGGCACGATGACCCGGGCCACCCGGGTCTCCGGCTCCAGGATCACCCGGGTGACCGTGGCCGGCGACAGGGCATTGGCGACGAACTGCTCGGGCTCCTCCGCCCAGCGGATCACGTCGATGCGCTCACCGCGCAGCTCCGCCACCACGGCCTGCACCCGGGCGCCCCGCGGGCCCACGCAGGCGCCCACGGGATCGACCCGGTCGTCCCGGGTGTCGACGGCCACCTTGGCCCGGACGCCGGGCTCCCGCACCGCCTCCTTGATCTCCACGATGCCGTCGTGGATCTCCGGCACCTCCAGCTCGAAGAGGCGCTTGATGAGGTTCGGGTGGCTGCGGGAGATCAGGATCTGCGGCCCCTTGGGCGTCTTGCGCACCTCGACGATGTAGACCTTGATGCGGTCGCCGGGCCGGTACCGCTCGCCCGGGATCTGCTCGGACGGGAAGAGAACCGTCTCCGTCCGCCCCAGGTCGACGAACACGTTCCGCCCCTGGACCCGCTGGACGACCCCCGTGACGATGTCGCCTTCCCGGGTGATGAACTCCTCATAGATGAGGTCCCGCTCCGCCTCCCGGATGCGCTGCAGGACCACCTGCTTGGCGGTCTGGGCGGCGATGCGCCCGAACTCCCGGGGGGTGACCTCCTGTTCCACCACGTCCCCCACCTGGTAACGGGGATCGATCTCCCGGGCCTCGGCCAGGCTGATCTGGGTCGAGGGATCCTCCACCTGCTCGACCACGTCGCGCCGGGCCACCACCCGGATCTCGCCCGTCTCCCGGTCGATGCGCACGGCCACGTTCTGGGCCGTGCCGAAGTGGCGGCGGAAGGCGGCCACCAGGGCCGCTTCGATGGCCTCCAGCAGGGTGTCCTTGTCGATGCCCTTCTGCCGCTCCAGATCCTCCAGCGCCTCGATGAATTCCGCATTCATTGGCGGCCAGGCGCCTCCTTTCCCCTGCCACCCATCCCCTCGTCCTGGCCAGGGCACATGGCGTCCCTCGCGACGGCCGGGGTCCGCCGGCCCGCCGGCATCCGCGGCCCACCGGTCCCCTGGCGCGCCCGTCGCCCGGCCGGTTCGTCCCCCGCGGGCGGCCGGTCGCCGGCGGCCGGGTCGCCGCGCCCCGCATCGCCCGCCGGCCTGCCGGGCCCACCGGGTCCGCGGGTCAGATGCGCACGTGCAGCTGGGTCTTGGCCACCGCCTCCCGCGGGATGCGGTGGGTGCCCTCGTCGTCGGTGACCACCACGTGGCCGTCCTCCAGGCCCTCCAGGCGCCCCTGGAAGCGCCGCCGGCCCTCCACCGGGCGGTAGGTGGTCACCTCCACCTCCCGGCCGCGGAACCAGGTGAACTCCCGATCGCTGCGCAGGGTGCGATCCAGGCCCGGAGACATGACCTCCACCACCACGTCCTCCGCCAGGCCGTCCAGGCCGGTCAGGAGGGGATCCAGGGCCTCGCTGAAGGCGGCGCACTCGTCCATGGTCACGCCGCCTTCCCGGTCCACCACGCACTGGAGGAACCAGCGGCCCCCCTCGCGCCGGTACTCCACATCCAGCAGCACCAGTCCCCGCTCCTCGGCCAGGGGTCCGGCCACCTCGGCCACGGCGGCCTCCACCTTGCGGTTGCTCACCCTGTCGCCTCCCCGCCGGCGGCCGGGCCGGCCGGTTCCACCGGTCCCCGGGCGGCACCGGCCCGCGCCGCCCTTGACCCGACACCGCCCCATAACGATCGAAAAGAGTGGGCGCGGAACCCACTCTTCCGGGACCATCGCTGGTTGGCGGCACGGCCCGGCGGGGACGAACCGGCCGCGCTGCAGCCTCCCGCCGGACCCCGCGCGGGCGCCCGCCCCGACCACGGGGCCGGGCGCACCTGCCCAGAAGCAAGACCAGCGCCCAGGGGGCGCTACTTTGGCGCCAGTATACCACAGGCGCCCGAGCCCGGCAAGGAAAGGAACCCGGCGGCGCCGCGGCGGAACCGCCGCCGGGCCCGGGGCGCGGGGCCGCCGCCCTCGCCCCCCGCGAGGCCATCCCGTCAGCGCCCGAGCCCGGTGGCGGCCAAAAAGACCGGGTTCAACAGCAGACCCAGGCCTCCCGCCAGGACCATGCCGGCGATGGTGACCAGGAGCTTCCGCCCCAGGGGCGTGCCCCGGGCCGCCCGCTGGGCGATGGGGACCAGGATCACCGCGCTGGCCAGGGAAGCCAGCACGGTGCCGTAGGCCGCCTGGACCGGGGCGATGCGCCCCTGGGCGGCCAGGTTGGCGGCGGTGGCCGCGCTGGAGGCGCTGGAGACCAGGCCGCCGAGGAAGCTGACGCCGTAGAACCCCGCGGTGCCCAGGTACCGCTGGCCCAGGGTGGCGATCACGTTGAGCACCAGGAAGACCAGGCCGAACTCCAGGGCCGCCCGCACGGAGAAGGGGGACGTCAGCCGCACCTCCGGGGCCTCTTCCCGGGCGGGCACCCGGGCCCGTACCGCCAGGACCAGGGCCAGGACCAGCATGAGCCCGACGGGCAACAGGCCATAGGGCAGGGCCGCCGGCGCGAAGAGGCCCAGGATCAGCCCGTTGCGGACGAACATCGCCGCCTTGGCCAGCATCACCCCGCGGAAGGCGAACCGCTCCAGGGGCGGGTTCTCGCCGACCTTGAGGGCCATCTCCGCCACCGTGGCGGTGCTGTTGACCAGGCCGCCCAAGAAGCCCGTGTAGGTGACGCCCCGGGCGCCGTAGACCCGCAGGAGCACGTAGTTGGCAAAGCCGATGGCCGAGATCAGCACGACCATCAGCCAAACCCGCCGCAGGTCGAACAGGCCCCAGGGGTCGACGGGTTCCTCCGGCAGCACGGGCAGGATGACGAAGGAGATGACGCCCAGGTAGATGGCGGCATGGACCTCGTCCCGGGAGATCAGGGCGGTCCAGCCCACCAGCTCCTCCTTCCAGGACAGCAAGAGCAGCATCAGCACCGTGGCCGCCACGGGGGTGAAGATCTGCCCGCGTCCGACCAGGATGCCGTTCAGGGCGGTGAGCAAGAGGGCCACGGAGGTGGTGATCTCCACGCTCTCCTGGGCGCGCAGGTTCTGCCAGCTGTTGATCACCACCACCAGGGCGGTGAAGGCCAGGACGGCCAGCATGAAGGGCAGCCGGTACGGCGGATCGGTGGAGGCCGCCAGGGTCCCGGCCAGGGCGGTGAAGGCAAAGGTGCGCATGCCCAGCTCCTTGCCGGCCCGGTGGCGCTCGAGACCGACCAGCAGGCCCAGGGCCAGGGACAGCGCCAGGTTTTGCAGGTCGAACCAGCTGGCGTCGGGCCGCACGGCCGCCCTCCTCTCCCCGTCACGCCGCCGCGGGGCCGGCCGCGGAAACGGGGCCCCGCGGTCATGGAGCGGCGGGCCGGGGGCAGCGCCCCGCCGCCCGGCCCGCCGCCTTGGTGCACTGCCTTGATGCACTGGTGCCAGTCCGCCGCTGGACGGATCGGGTGCCTCGGGATCGCCCCGCCGCCGCGGTCAGCGGCGGCCCACCGAACCGTCCCGGCGGTTCAGCTCGTCCAGCGCCGCCCGCACCCGCCGGGCCACCTCGGCAGCCGCCTGGTCCACGGGCACCGGCTCGGCCGCGCCGCTGGCCCGTTCGACCACCTCGACCTTGCCCTCGGCCAGCCCGCGGGGCCCGACGGTGACCCGCAACGGGAAGCCGATCAGGTCGGCGTCGTTGAACTTGACGCCCGGCCGCTCGTCCCGGTCGTCCAGCACGGCCTCCACGCCCGCCTCCAGCAGCTCCCCGTACACCCGCTCGGCCGCCTGGCGCTGGTCGGGTTCGGCATAGTTGACCGGCGTCACCACCACGTGGTAGGGGGCCACGGACATCGGCCAGATGATCCCCTTCTCGTCGTGGTGCTGCTCGATGACGGCGGCCACCGTGCGGGTGACGCCGATGCCGTAGCAGCCCATGACCATGGGCCGCTCCTGGCCGTCGGCGTCCTTGAAGGTGCAGCCCAGCGCCTCGCTGTACTTGGTCCACAGCTTGAAGATCTGGCCGACCTCGATACCCCGGGCCGACGCCATGGGCGTGCCGCACTCGGGGCACGGGTCGCCGGGCCCCACCAGGCGCAGGTCCGTCACCCGGTCCGGGGTGAAGTCGCGCCCCGGATTGACGTTGAAGAAGTGGTACCCTTCCTCGTTGGCGCCGCAGGCCGTGTTGCGCAGGCCCATGACCTCCTCGTCGGCCAGGACCGGCACGCCCTTGAGCCCGACGGGTCCGGCGGAACCCGTCGGCGCCCCGGCCACCTCCAGGACCTCTTCCCGGGTCGCCATCTTGACCAAGAGGGCGCCAGTGGCGTTCTTGAGCTTGACCTCGTTCAGCTCCCGGTCGCCCCGCACCAGGGCCGCCACCAGCTGGGGGTCGCGGCCCTCGTAGACCGCCCAGTAGAAGAGGATCTTGATCTGCCGCTCCGGCGGGATGCCCTCGGCCTCCGCCAGCTGGGCGATGGTGCGCACGCCCGGGGTCGGCCGCTTCTCCAGGGGGCGGGGCGCCTCGTCCATGGGCGGGGCGACGCGACTGGAGGCCTTTTCCACGTTGGCCGCGTAGCCACAGCCATCGCAGTATACGATCAGCGCCTCGCCGTAGTCCGCCAGGGCCATGAACTCGTGGGTGCCGGAGCCGCCGATGGCGCCGGGGTCGGCCGCCACGGGCCGGAAGATCAGGCCGCAGCGGCTGAAAATCCGGCGGTAGGCGTCGTCCATGGCCTGGTAGCTGCGCTCGAGGCCCTCGGCGTCCACGTCGAAGGAGTAGGCGTCCTTCATCACGAACTCCCGGGCCCGCATCACCCCGAAGCGGGGCCGGATCTCGTCCCGGTACTTGTTCTGGATCTGGTAGAGCAGCAGGGGCAGCTGCCGGTAGGAGGTCACCGTGGCCCGCACCAGGTCCGTGATGATCTCCTCGTGGGTCGGGCCCAGGCAGTACTCGCGGCCGTGGCGGTCCTTGAGCCGCCACATCTCCTCCCCGTACTCGGCCCAGCGGCCCGTCTCGCGCCACAGCTCCGCCGGCTGGACGATGGGCAGGCCCACCTCCAGCCCCCCCTTGCGGTTCATCTCCTCCCGGACGATGGCCTCGACCTTCATCACCGCCCGGCGCCCCAGGGGAAGCCACTCGTAGATGCCCGCCGTCACCCGCCGGATCAACCCCGCCCGCAGCATCAGGCGGTGGCTGGCGATCTCGGCCTCGGCGGGGTCGTCCCGCAGGGTGGGAATCAAAAGCCGGGTCCACCGCATGGGCTCCGCCTCCCGTCCTCGCGCAACGTCAACAGGCCCGGCGTCGAAAGGGCCCGATGTCAAAAAAGCCTTTCGCCCGGAGCGGACGAAAGGCCGGCGTGTAGGACCCGGAACGGCGACGGCCGGGTTCGACCTGGGAGAACCTCCGGCCCAGCGTCCCAGGGCCTGTCCTGCCACCTTTCTCCTCTTATTCCTACCATGTCCCCTGGGGCGGGACAAGATTCGGCCGCCGGCCGGTCGCCGCCCCGCCAGCCGTCGCCCCGTCAGCCCCGGGCGGGCCGGCCGGTTCGGCGCCCGCGGCCCGCGGGCCGCCGGCCTGGCCGAAGCGGCGGGCCACGTAGGCCTCCAGGATCTCCAGGAAGCGGGGCACGATGTCGTCTCCCCGCAAGGTGGTGTACTTCTCCCCGTCGACGAACACCGGGGCCGTCGGCTCTTCAAAGGTGCCCGGGAGGGAGATGCCGATGTCGGCATGGCGGCTCTCGCCGGGCCCGTTGACCACGCAGCCCATGACGGCCACCCGCAGGTTCTCGACCCCCGGGTAGCGGCGGCGCCACTCGGGCATGCGCTGCTGGATGTAGGCCTGGACGTCGCGGGCCATCTCCTGGAAGAAGGTGCTGGTGGTCCGGCCGCAGCCCGGGCAGGAGCTGACCTGGGGCATGAAGGAGCGGAGCCCCAGGGACTGGAGGATCTGCTGGGCGACCCGCACCTCCTCGGCCCGGTCGCCACCGGGGGTGGGCGTCAGGGAGACGCGGATGGTGTCGCCGATGCCCTCCTGCAGCAGCACCGCCAGACCGGCCGTGCTGGCCACGATGCCCTTCATCCCCATGCCGGCCTCGGTCAGGCCCAGGTGCAGGGGGTAATCGCAGCGGGCGGCCAGTTCCCGGTAGACGGCGATCAGGTCCTGGACCTCGGAGACCTTGGCGCTGAGGATGATCCGGTCATGGGGCATGCCCAGCTCCTCGGCCATGCGGGCGGACCGCAGCGCGCTCTCCACCATGGCCTCGAGCAGCACGTGGCGGGCGCTGCGGGGCTCGGGCCGGCGGGCATTGGCGTCCATCAGCTCGGTCAGCAGCTCCTGGTCCAGGGAGCCCCAGTTGACGCCGATGCGTACCGGCTTGTCGTACTTGAGGGCCACCTCGATGATCTGGGCGAAGTTGCGGTCCTTCTGCCGGGTGCCCACGTTGCCCGGGTTGATCCGGTACTTGTCCAGGGCCCGGGCACACTCCGGGTAACGGGTGAGCAGGACGTGGCCGTTGTAGTGGAAGTCGCCCACCAGGGGCGTCCCGTAGCCGGCGGCCCGCACCTTCTCGACGATGCGGGGCACCGCCGCGGCCGCCTCCTCCCGGTTGACGGTGATCCGCACCACCTCGCTGCCCGCCCGGGCCAGCTCGATGACCTGGGCGGCCGTGGCCTCCACGTCGGCGGTGTCGGTGTTGGTCATCGACTGGACCACCACGGGGTGCTCGCCGCCGATGGGCACCGGGCCCACCCAGACGGTGGGCGTCCGGCGGCGCGGCTTGGGGCCAAGTTCCATCATGGGGCTCCTTCCTCCGGTCAAGCACGGGCGCGGCCGCCCAGCCGGGCAGCCGGCCTCCGGTCGCCTGGTGCGCGGCCGCCCGGCCGGGACGCTGGCGACCGGCCGGCCATCCCTGAGCGGTCACGACGCGTTCAGTCGCAAGAGGTCGCGGTAGGTAATCACAATGGCCAACAGCATCAGCAGGGCAAAGCCGACAAAGTGGATCAGGTTCTCCTGTTCGGGGTCGACGGGCCGGCCGCGGACGCCCTCCACCGCCAGGAACACCAGGCGGCCGCCGTCCAGGGCCGGGATCGGCAGCAGGTTGACCAGGGCCAGGTTGGCCGAGAGGATCGCCGCCAGCAGGACCACCTGGCTCAAGCCCACCTGGGCCGCCTCACCGATCTGCTGGCCGATGCCCACCGGGCCGATGACGTCGAACCCGCCGCGGCCGGTCAGCATGTGCACCAGGGCGGTGACGAAGCCGGCCGCCACCTGCCAGGTGGCCTGGGCGCCGCGGGCGACGGCCTCCACCAGCCCCGTGCGCTCCGTCTCCACCAGCGGGCGGATGCCGATGACGCCGACCCCGGGGCGCTCGGGATCGGGCCGGGGGGTCACCCGGACCGACAGCTCCTGGCCCTGGCGCTGGACGGTCAGGACCACGGGCCGCCCGGCGGCCTGCTGGATCCCCGTCACCACCTGCTCCCACCCGGTGACGGGCCGGCCGTCGATGGCGACGATGCGGTCCCCCGGCTGCAGCCCCGCCTCGGCGGCGGGATACCCGGGCACCACCTCGCCGACCACCGGCCGGGCCACGGGGATGCCGATGACGGCGAACACCAGGGCGAAGAGGACGATGGCCAGGGCCACGTTCATCAGCGGTCCCGCGGCGATGATCTTCACCCGGTCACCCAGGGGCCGGCCCAGGAAGCGGCGGGCCGGCGGCACGTCCTCCAGCCCCTCTTCGTCGGGCTGCATGCCGGCCATGCGGACGAACCCGCCCAGCGGCAAAAGCCGCAGGCTGTATTCGGTCTCGCCGCGGCGCACGGCAGCCAGCCGGGGTCCGAAACCCAGGGCGAACTCGTGCACCAGGACGCCGCTGCGCTTGGCCGCCCAGAAGTGGCCCAGCTCGTGGATCACGATCAGCAGCGCGAAGACGGCGACGGTCCAGACCACCGCCACGGGGATCACCTGCCCCACCGGTCCGAACCCGACCCGCACGGCGGCCCGGGCGCCCGGTGCCCCGGCGGCGCCCAGCCCCCCGCGGCGGCCGCACCGTCCCGCCGGGACCGGCGGCGCCGGGGGCCCTGGTCCCCGAGCCTTGGGGCCTCAGCGGGCCGGGCCCGCGCCCGACATGCCCGCCACCCGGGCCTGGGCTTCCTCCCGGGCCCAGGCATCGGCCTCCAGCACGTCCTCCAGACGGGCCACCGGCCGCGGCCGGTGCCGGTCCAGGACGGCCGCCACCGTCTCGGCGATGCCCGGGAAGGGCAGCCGCCCCTCCAGGAAGGCGGCCACCGCCACCTCGTTGGCGGCATTGAGCACCGCCGGCGCCGTCCCGCCCGCCTCCAGGGCCTGATAGGCCAGGGCGAGGCACGGGAAGGTGCGGGTGTCGGGTTCTTCAAAGGTCAGCTTGCCCACGGCGGCCAGATCCAAGCGCTCGACCAGCCGCGGTCCACGTTCAGGATAACACAGGGCGTACTGGATCGGCTGGCGCATGTCGGGGTGGGCCAGCACGGCCACCGTCGCGCCGTCCACCAGTTCGACCAGGCCGTGGACGATGCTCTGGGGGTGGACCACCACGGCGATGCGCGGCGCGGGCAGGCCGAAGAGCCAGTGGGCCTCGATGACCTCCAGCCCCTTGTTCATCAACGTGGCGGAATCCACGCTGATCTTGGCGCCCATGGACCAGTTGGGGTGACGGACGGCCTCTGCGGGGGTGACGCCGGCCAGGCGGTCCCGGCTCCAGCCGCGGAAGGGCCCGCCGGAGGCGGTGAGGACCAGCCGCTCCACCTCGGCGGGCGACCGGCCCTGCAGGCACTGGAAGAGGGCGGAGTGCTCGCTGTCCACGGGCAGCAGGCGCACGCCCCGCCGCGCCGCCGTCCGGGTGACCAGGGCGCCGGCGACGACCAGGGATTCCTTGTTGGCCAGGGCGACGTCCCGGCCGGCCTCCAGGGCGGCCAGGGTGGGCCGCAGGCCCGCCGCCCCGGTGATGGCCGAGAGCACGCGGGTCGCCCCGGGCCAGGTGGCCAGGGCCTCGGCCGACCCCGGCCCCGTCAGCACCCGCACCCCTTCCCGTTCCAGCAGCGGCCGCCACCGGGCGCCGGCTTCGGGGTCCTCCAGGGCGACCACCTCCGGGCGCAGGCGGCGCACCTGCTCCAAGAGCCGCTCGCCGTCCCGCCCCGCCGCCAGGCCCACGGCCCGCAGGCGGCCCGGCATCCGGGCGATGACGTCCACGGCCTGGCGCCCGATGGAACCCGTGCTGCCCAGGATCACCACGCCCGTGGGCTCGCCGGCCGGCGGTCCATCCGGTCTTCCATCCATCGCTGAATCCCGCTCCCCGCCCACTCCCGCTCCCCGGACCGCATCCCGCCCCGCGGCTACCGCCACGGGCGCATCCACCAGCTGAACAGCACCAGGGCCGGCAGCAGGCTGTCGATCCGGTCCAGCATGCCGCCGTGGCCGGGCAACAGGGTACCCGAGTCCTTGAGGCCGGCCCGCCGCTTCCACCACGACTCGAAGAGGTCGCCGGCCTGGCCGGCCACGGCGGTCCCCAGGGCGGCCGGCAGGAGCGCGGCCGGTTCCACCGCCAGGGGCCGGGCCAGGGCGGCGGCCGCCAGCAGTCCCCCCACCAGGCCCCCCAGAGCCCCCTCCCAGGTCTTCCCCGGCGAGATCCGGGGCGCCAGCCGGTGGCGGCCGATGGCGCGGCCGACGAAGAAGGCGGCGATGTCCTGAACCCAGAGGATGACAAGGGGGACCAGCAGCCAGGCGACCCCCGACCGGCGCAGCCAGAGGGCGTGGGCCAGGGGCACGCCGACCCACAAGGCGATGCCCACGGCCAGGCCGAAGGCCCGGCCCGCCCACGCCGGAACCGCCGATCCCTCCGCCGGCCCGGCAACGGCCGAACCAGCCGCCCGTCCGGGCTCCGCCGGCCTGGCCAGTCCCGCGGGAAAAGCGGAACCGCCGGCGGCGTCCCGCCCCCCGCCCGGCCGCCGGCCCAGGCCCGCCAGGACGGCCACCGCCGCCGCGGCGAGACCGGCCAGCAGGCACCCCGCCGCCATGGCGGCCGGAGGCGCTGCTGGACCCAGGGCCACGGCCACCGCCGGCAGCGCTCCGCCCAGGGCGCAAGCCGCCTGCACCGCCGGCGGCAAGGGGCGCGAGCCGGGCCGGTCCCCAGCCCGGCCGGCTCCCTCCGTCCCTGGCGCATCGGGACCGCCGGCGGCGCTGCCCCCTTGCGGCGCCGCCTCCCGTCCCGCCACAGCCGGCCGTCCCGCCCCCGCAGCCCGTGCCGGCGGGCCCGCCGGGGCCAGGAGGGCCGCCGCCTCCCATCCCGCCAGGAAGCCCACCACGGCCAAGAGGGCGGCGAGGGCGGGGCCGCCCCACGCCACAGCCGCGAGAACCGGTGGCAGGAGGACGGCGGCCGTCAGGATCCGCGCCTTCAGCATGGCGACCCGGGGGTGCCGCCGGTTCCCGCAGCCGACCCCTCGCCGTCCACCCCCGGCCGGTGGGCCTTGGGCGCGGGCGCCCCGGCCCCTGGCGGCGTGCCCGTGGCGGCCGCCCTGGCACCCGATGCGCCCGTTCCGCCGGCCTCGCCGGACCCCGGGGCCTGGTCCGCGGTGGCCGGCCCCCCCTCACCGGCGGCTGCGCCGGCGCCGAACCCGCCCCTTCCGGCCCGAGCCGGCAGGGGAACGGCCGGGACCGGTCCGGGGCCGCCGCCCCTGGGGGCGGTGCCGCCGGCGGCCCCCAGGGCCGCCCCGTCCCCCAGGCCGCCGAAGCGCCGTTCACGGCGGGCGAAGTCCTCGATGGCCTCGACCAGGTGGACGGGGCGGAAGTCGGGCCAGGCCACGGGGGTGAACCAGAGCTCGCTGTAGGCGATCTGCCAGAGCAGGAAGTTGGAGATCCGCCACTCGCCGCTGGGCCGGATCAACAGGTCGGGATCCGGCAGATCCGCCGTTTGCAGGTGGGCGGCCAGGGCCGCCTCGTCGATGGCCGCCGGGTCGATCTCGCCGCGGGCGGCCCGTTCGGCCAGGAGCCGGGCGGCGCGGGCCAGCTCCCAGCGCGCACCGTAGTTCAAAGCCAGCACCAGCACCATGCGCCGGTTGTGGCGGGTGGTGTCCACCGCCCGCAGGACCTCCCGCCGCGGCTGGGGGGGCAGCCCCTCCGGGTCGCCGATCACGCGGATCTGGACGCCGTTGCGGTGCAGCTCGTCCAGATCGCGCCGGATGTGCTCGACCAGGAGGCCCATCAAGGCCCGCACCTCGGCCGGCGGGCGCCGCCAGTTCTCGGTGGAGAAGGCGTACAGGGTCAGCACCTCGAGCCCGATGTCCCCGGCGAAGCGCACGATCTCCCGCACGCTCTGGACACCGGCCCGGTGCCCGGCCACCCGCGGCCAGCCCCGGCGCTGGGCCCACCGGCCGTTGCCGTCCATGATGATGGCCACATGGCGCGGCATCCGGCCCAGGGCGCGCACCCGGTCGATCCGGCGGTGCAGCTCGGCCTCCTCCGGCCGGAGCGATGCCCGGCCCTGCCGCTCAACGGGATCGGTCACCGGCTCCCTCTCCTTCGCCGCCCTCCGGCCCGCCCTCCCCGGCCGGCGCCGCCAGCGGCCCCCAGCTGCCGGCGGCTCCCTCGCCCAGGACGGCCTCCAGCTCCGCCCGGGGCAAGGGCGGCAGGGGAAAGGCGGCGATCCGCAGGCACACCGCCCCCCGGCCATCGGGCCCTTCCACCCGGACCACCCGCCAGAGGGTCTGGCGCGGCCCCACCTGGCGGGCCCGGCGCCGGGCCGGTTCCTCCGGCGCGGCGGTCACCGCCACGGTAACGGAAAGACCTGCCCCCACCAGGCGCCGCTGCGCCTCCGCCAGGGGCAGGCCCACCAGCTCGGACAAGGACGTCACACCTCGCGGATCTCCTTCTCCTTGGCGGCCAGGAGCTCGTCGACCCGGGCGATGTAGCGGTCCGTCAGCTCCTGGACCTTCTCCTGGGCGCGCCGGATCTCGTCCTCGGAGAACCCTTCCCCTTCCAGGTCCTTGAGGTCGTCGTTGGCCTGGCGCCGCAGGTTGCGGATCGCCACCCGCTCCTCCTCCGCCATCTTGCGCACCCGCTTGACCAGCTCGTTGCGGGTCTCCTCCGTCAGCGGAGGCAGGACGATGCGGATGACCTGGCCGTCGCTGGAGGGGTTGATGCCCAGGTCCGACTTGGCGATGGCCCGCTCGATCTCGCCCATGGCGCCCTTGTCCCAGGGCTGGACGACCAGCATCCGCGGTTCCGGCGCCGTGATGGTGGCCAGCTGGTTGATCGGCATGGGCGTCCCGTAGTAGTCGACGCGGATCTTCTCCAAGAGCGCCGGGGTGGCCCGGCCCGCGCGGACCCCGGCCAGCTCCCGGCGGAAGTTCTCCACCCGGGCCTCCATCCGCTCCCGGGTCTCCCGGAGGATGTCCTCGATCACCGGGGCTCCCCCCTGACGTATGTACCGATGTTCTCGCCCAGAACGGCCCGCCGCACGTTGCCGGGGACGCTCAGGTCGAACACCCGGATGGGAATGTTGTTCTCCATGCACAGGGACGTGGCGGTGGAGTCCATCACCCGCAGGCCGCGGTTGAGCATCTCCAGATAGTCGATCTCGTCGATCTTGCGCGCGTTGGGGTTCACGCGGGGATCGGCGTCGTAGATGCCGTCCTCCTTGGTCGCCTTGAAGAAGATCTCCGCCTCGATCTCCGCCGCCCGCAGGGCCGCCGTGGTGTCGGTGGAGAAGTACGGGTTCCCGGTGCCGGCGGCGAAGATCACCACCCGGCCCTTCTCCAGGTGCCGGATCGCCCGGCGCCGGATGTAGGGCTCGGCCACTTCCTTCATCTCGATGGCCGTCTGGACCCGGGTGTCGACCCCGTGCTTCTCCAGGGCGTCCTGCAGGGCCAGGGCGTTGATCACCGTCGCCAGCATGCCCATGTAGTCCGACGTGGCCCGGTCGATGCCCTTGGCGCTCCCCTGGACCCCGCGCCAGATGTTGCCCCCGCCGACCACGATGGCCACCTGGACCCCCAGGTCGACCACCTCCCGCACCTGGCGGGCGATGGAGTCGACCACCTCCGGGTCGATGCCGTAGCCGCCGCCGGCCAGCATCTCCCCCGAGAGCTTGAGCATGACCCGCCGGTAGCGGGGGCGGGGCATGCCGTTGCCCGGCGCGGCCCCGCCGGGAGCCGGGTTCGTCCCGGTCGAACCAGCCTCCGCCAGCGGCGACGGCCGCCCCTCGGTCTCGCTGCGCTCCACGGCTTCCCGACCTCGCTCCCCCCGCCGCGCCGGACCGTTCCGGACGAACCGGCCGGCGGCGCGACGGGCCACTGTGCCCCGGCACCGGCCGCGCCGGCGCCGGGGCCTCGCGCTCCCACGCCGCAACTCATCCTACGGCGGCGCAGGTCCCGACGCCGCCCTCAGGCGCCGCCCAGCTCGAACCGGGCGAAGCGGCGCACCCGGATGTTCTCGCCCAGCTTGGCGATGGTCTGCTTGATCAAATCGCCCACGGTGATGGAATCGTCGCGGATGTAGGGCTGCTCCTCCAGGCAGACCTGGCTGAAGAACTTGTCCAGGCGGCCCTCGACGATCTTCTCCACGATGGGGGCGGGCTTGCCCTCGGCCTCGGCCTGGCGGCGCAGGACCTCCCGCTCCCGCTCCACCACCTCCGCCGGCACATCGTCACGGCGGACGTACTGGGGAGCGGTGGCCGCCACCTGCATCGCCAGCTCGTGGACCAGCTGCCGGAAGTCGTCGGTCGCGGCGACGAAGTCCGTCTCGCAGTTGACCTCGATCAGCACGCCGATGCGGCCCTGGCCGTGGATGTAGGCGTGGACCAGGCCCTCCGCCGTCTCCCGGCTGGCCTTCTTGGCGGCGGCCGCCATGCCCCACTCCCGCAGGAGCTCGGCCGCCTTGTCCAGGTCGCCACCCGCCTGTTCCAGGGCCTTCTTGCAATCCATCATGCCGGCGCCGGTCCGCGCCCGCAGTTCCGCCACCTGTTTCGCACTGACCGCCATGGACGGCCTCCTTTCCTGCCTCGATCCCCGCGGCGCCGCCGCGACCCGGCCCGGGCCCCGGCGGCGCCGGGCCGGGTCTTCAGGCCTCGACGACCTGGACGCCCTGCTTGCCCTCCAGGACGGCGTCGGCGATCTTGCCGGTGATCAGCCGGACGGCCCGGATGGCGTCGTCGTTGCCGGGGATCACATAGTCGACCTCTTCGGGATCGCAGTTGGTGTCCACGATGGCCACCACGGGGATGCCCAGCTTGCGCGCCTCGGAGACGGCGATCTTCTCCTTGCGGGGGTCGACCACGTAGACGGCGTCGGGCAGGTCCTTCATCCCCTTGATGCCGCCCAGGTACTTCTCCAGCTTCTCCTTCTCCCGCAGCAGGCGCGCCACTTCCTTCTTGGGCAGCCGTTCGAAATGACCGTCGGCCTCCATCTGCTCAAGCTCGGCCAGGCGATCGATGCGGGTGCGGATGGTGGCGAAGTTGGTCAGGGTGCCGCCCAGCCAGCGCTCGTTGATGTAGAACTCGCCGCAGCGGGTGGCCTCCTCGGCGATGGCCTCCCGCGCCTGCTTCTTGGTGCCGACAAAAAGAACGCGCCCACCCTGGGCGGCCAGCTCGCGGACGAAGTTGTACGCCTCGTCGAGAAGGCGCACCGTCTTCTGCAGATCGATGATGTAGATCCCGTTGCGCTCCATGAAGATGTAGGGGCGCATCTTGGGATTCCACCGGCGGGTCTGATGGCCGAAGTGGACGCCCGCTTCGAGCAGCTGCTTCATGGCCACGACCGGCACCGGCCCCACCTCCTTGCGGTTCGTTCCTCCGCCCCCTTCCCCAGGATGCGGAACCGGCGCGCCGCTGCGCCGCCAGCCGGCACCGCCGCACCCCTCCGGAGGCGTGTGATGTGCCCGCGCCGATCCGCCCGGTCCCTCGCCGCTGGCCTCCGCGAAAAGGCGGAAGAACCCGCCCGGCGGCGATCGGGCGACCGTGCACAAGCCGTTCGGTAGTATATCACAGGGTTTCCGGTGCGCCAACGAAAAGGGGCCGTGGGGGGCTGTGGAGCGGTGGGCAGCCGGGGGCCGGGGACGGTCAGGGCCGCCCGGTGGTGGGGAGCCGAGAAAGGGGCACCGTCGCCGCGCCGAAGGCGGGCTGGGCGGATCCGGTGTTCAAGCGGATGTAGACCGGGATCGCCAGGGGCAGCCGGTCGACGGGACGAACCGGCACCGGCTGCTGGGCCAGGCGGGTCGCCAGCCCCTCCACCAGCTGGCGCCCCAGCTGGCGGCTCCAGGGGCCGGACCAGGCGGCCAAGTGGGCGGGATCCAGCTGGACCTGGAGCTGGCGGCTCAGCTCGTCCCGCAGCTGCCGCTCCAGGGCGGCCGCCGCCTCGGGCGGCAGCTCCAGCCGGACGCCGTAGACGATGATCCCGGCCTCCCGCATCCGGGCCGCCAGCTCGGCGGCGATGGCCGCCGGCAAGCGCTCCCGCAGGGGTTCGACCACGGCGGGCAGCTGCCGGGCCACGGCCTCCTGGACCGCGGCCTCCGCCGCGGCGGCCAGGGGCGCCGCCTCGACCTCCACGGTCAGGCCCCGCTGGACCAGCTGCTGGATCGCGGCTCCCGCCAGCAGGGCGCTCACCAGCAGCCCGCAGGCGAAGCCGAGTCCGAAGCCCCGCATGCCCTCACCCCCGCCTGGCATAGTATGCCAGCCTTGTCCGCACCTATGCGGACGGGGCGCGGGGCAGGGTCCGGGCACCTCCGGCACCCGGCCTCAGACCGACCGGTCCAGCCGCCGGCCCTTCAAAGGCAGTTCCTCCGGCAGGGGGACGGGCCCCCGGCCGCCCGCCGGTGGCGATGCCGGGGCCGGGGCTGCGCCCCGGCCACCGGGCAGGGCCGCCTCCTCGCCGCGGGGCGAGGGATCCGGTTCCTCCCCCGAACCCGGGTGACCGGGGTCCCGGCCCTTCGGGCGGCCGCCGTCCCGGCCTCGCCGTCCGCCGCGGTCCCCGGCCGCCGGCGAGGGAAGGGGCGCCCCATCGGCGCCCGATCGCGGGGCATCCTCCGGCCGCCCGGCGGCCTCCATCCCGCCCGCAGAGGGGACCCGGGTGCGGCGCCGGGCCTCGTCCAGGCGGGCGGCGAAGCGCTGGGCCTGTTCCTCCCCCCGGGCCGCCTCGGCCGGCAGGCGCTGCAGCCGCTGCGCCTCGGCCGCCGACTGGACGGCGTGGGGTCCGTCCAATCCGCCGATGCTCACGGCCCGTCGCCCCCGTCCCCGCCCAGATGGGCCCGCAGGCGCAGGATGGCCCGGGTGTGGAGCTGGGAGACCCGGGAGGGGCTCACGCCCATCACCTCGGCGATCTCCTTGACGGTCAAGCCTTCATAATAGTAAAGGGTCACGACCAGGCGCTCCCGCTCGGGCAGGGCGGCCAGGGCCTCGGCCAGGCGCCGGCGCAGGTCGGCCAGGGTGGCGGCCGCCAGGGGGTCGGCGGCCGAGGGGTCGGCCAGCCGGTCCAGCACCAGCGCCGGGTCGTCGGAGTCGCTGGGCAGGACGTCGTCCAGGGAGACGACGGTGGTGCGGGCCAAGTCCCTCAAGAGCTCGCCGAACTCCTCGGGCGCCAGCCCCAGTTCCGCCGCCACCTCCGCGTCGTCCGCCGGCCGGCCCAGCCGGTTCTCCAGCCGCCGGTAACAGGCCTCCACCTCCCGGGCCCGGCGGCGCAGGCCCTGGGGGACCCAGTCCATCGCCCGCAGGCCGTCCAGCATGGCGCCGCGGATGCGGGTGTAGGCGTAGGTCTCGAACTTCACCCCCCGGCTGGGGTCGTAGCGCTTGATCGCCTCCATCAGGCCGAAGATGCCGTAGCTGATGAGGTCGTCCATCTCCACCTGGGGCGGCAGGTGGATCACCATCCGGCCCGCCAGGTAGCGGACCAGGGGCAGGTGCTCCCGGATCAGGGCCTCCCAGCTCTCGGGATCGGCCGTGGTCCGGTACCGGCGCCACAGTTCGGCCCGCTCCTGTCGCTGCTTCAGCTCCGCGGACACCCCGCTCCCCCCTCCGGCTCCTTGCCGGCCCGTCCCGGCCCTCCGGCCGGGGGCGGGCCCTAGCCGAGCACCCGGCGCCGCCGGGCCTGTTCCACCAGGATGAACCCGGCGATGCGGTCCTGCACCCGCGGGTCGATCTCCACGAACTCCAGGGCCGCGGTGAACCCGTCGCCCCGCTCCACCCGGACGACCCGGCCGGTGGCCTGGGCCTGCCAGCCCGGGAAGGCCAGTTCCACCCGCACCAGCTCGCCGGGGGGCACCGCCTCCGCCAGCAGGACCCGGCACCCGCCGCCGCTGACGTCCAGGGTGCGCCCCTCCAGGACCTGGGGCGGGTCGCCCCGCCGGTGGAGCCGGACGGGCAGTCGCACGTCCAGGCGCACCCAGTGGCGCCGCTGGACCCGCTCCACCCGCTGGGGCCAGGTCACCACCAGTTCCGGCTCCGGCTCGATGCGGGCGCCGGCCACGGTGGCGACGAAGCCGAAGAGCCCCCGGGCCCCGTCGCGGTCCTGGGGATCCCGGTAGACCACCTTGACGGCCTGGGCCGGCCGGGGCACCACCCAGCGCTGCCGCGCCATGGGCAAGGCCAGGACCAGGCCTTCCGGCGCCGTGCCCAGGACGTGGGTGCGGAAGGGCCCCGTCCCGTGGCCGGGCGGCGCGTCGTCGACGAAGGTCAGCTCCACCGGATGGCCGATCTCCAGCGGCAAGGGCTCGATCCGGTCCATCTCCTTCCCCCACTCCCCCATCCAGCCCGTCCCAAATCCCTGCTCCCCCGGCCCGGAACGCCCAGCGCCCCGAGCACGGCCTCCCGGACCGGCGGCGATCCGGGCCGGTCCCCACCGCCGTCAGCCGGTGCGGGCGGCCCGTCCCGGCCACAGCCGGGCCAGGTAGGCCAGGAGGCCGCCCGTGGCCGGCGGCGGGCAGTCCAGCAGCCGGCGGGCCATGGCATCGACGGCCCGGGCCGCCGGGCTCTGGGGCGCCGCCAGCAGCAGGGGGACCTGGCGGCGCACCGCCACCCGCACCTGGGGATCCAGCGGCACCAGGCCCAGGAGCCGGGGTTCCACCCCGAGGAACCGGCGGCAGACGCCGGCCAGCCGCGCGAAGGCGGTCTCCCCTTCCGCCGGCCGCTGCACCTGGTTGACCGCCACCCACAGCCGGGGGACGGCCCCTCCGCCGCGGGCCGCCACCAGCTTGATCACCGCGTAGGCATCGGCCAGGGCCGTGGGCTCCGGGGTCGTCACGACCAGCAGCTCCCGGGCGGCCAGCAGCTGGGGCCGCACCGCCCCGCCCACGCCAGCCCCGCCGTCGATCACCACCAGGTCCCAGCCCCGGCCCGCCAGCTGGCCCAGGACGTGACGCCAGCGCAGGCCGTCGACGGGCGGGAGCTCGGCCAGGCCGTGGCCACCGGCCAGGAGGTCGACGCCGCCCGGGCCGGGGACCACCGCCTCTTCCAGCCGGCAACGGCCCGCCAGGACGTCGGCCAGGTGCCGGGAGGCGCTGACACCGGCCAGGATCTCGGCGTTGCCCAGCCCCACGTCGGCATCCAGCAGCAGGACCCGGCGTCCCAGGGCCCGGGCGGCGATGGCCAGGTTGAGGCTGAGGTTGCTCTTGCCCACGCCGCCCTTGCCGCTGGCCACCAGGATCGCCCGGGCCTGCTCAGCCAACCCCGGCGCCGGCGAACCCATGGCGCGTCCCTCCCCCCGCCTGCGGCCGGCCGGACCGGGCCAGCCAGGCCTCCAGGGCCTCGGCGGACCCGGCCAGCAGGTCGTCGGGCACCCGCTGGCCGCACCCCACCAGGGCCAGGGGCAGCCCCCACCGGCCCGCCCGGGCCAGGACGGCCGCCGGGTCCAGGCATTCGTCCAGCTTGGTCAAGACCAGGTCCGTCACCCCCAGGCGGCGCCCCACAGCCACCAGGGCGGCCGCCTCGGCCCCGGCTAGGGTCGCCGGAAGAACCAGCAGCACCCGGGCCGGCCGCACCGCGGCCAGCAGGGCGGCCAGTTCCACCGCCACCTCGGGGAGCAAGAGGTTCCGCCCCGCGGTGTCGACCAGGGCCAGCGGGCCGGCGGGAGCCGCCTCCCCCAGCGCCTCCCGCCAGGCCGCGGCTTCGCCGGGCGCGTAGGCGACGGTCAGAGGCAGGCCCAGCAGCTCGGCATAGGCGCCCAGGGCGGCAGTGGCCCCCAGGCGGTAGGTGTCGGCGGCCAGCAGGGCGACGGGGCGCCCTTCGTCCAGCACGGCCCGAGCCGCCAGCTTGGCCACGGTGGTCGTCTTGCCGGCGCCGGTGGGCCCCACCAGGACCACGACCCCTCCCAGGGGCGGGCCCGGCGGCGGCAGGATCCGGGGGATCGCCCTCGCCCGGTCGCCCGGGTCGCCCTCCGGCCCCGCCCCCGCGGGTGGCTGCAAGGGGCCGGCAGCGGGCACCGCAGGCGGCAGCGCCTGGAGCCCCGGTGCCGGCCCGGGGCCGGTTCGTCCCGCTGTTCGGGAATCCGGTGCCGGCCGGGCCGGGGAGGTTACGGCCGGTGGGGCCAGGGGCCCGTCCCCGACGGCCACGTCAAGGCGCCGCGGGCTGTGGCCCGTCCCGTCCCCCCGGCCCGCCGGCCCCGGGTCCCGCGGAGACGGCCGGTCGCCGTCCCAAGCGGCCGTCACCTCCACCCAGCGGGGCCCCCGGCCGAACCAGGCCCACACGCCCCGCCCCCGCACCGGCCGGGCCTGCAGGATCACCGCGTCCGGCCCCATCTCGGCCCGCACCTGCTGCAGCGCCGCCCGCATGTCCGGCGCCCGGAAGCGCTTGATCTTCACGGCCGGATCACCCCCACCGTCTCCACCTGCAGGTGGGGCACCAGCTCATTATAGGAGACCACCACCAGCTGGGGGACCGCCGCCTCCAGCATCCGGTAGAGGTGCAGCCGGATGACGGGGGCGCACAGGACCACCGGTTCCACCCCCTGGGCGGCGACCCGGCGCACCTCGGCCTGGGCCGCCCGCAACAGGCGGCCGAGCCAGTCGGCGGGCACGGCCGGATGGCCGCCGGCGGGGGCCTGCTGCAGGGCCTCCCGGATCACCTGCTCCGCCGCCGGGTCCAGGGCCAGGACCCGCAACCGGCCCTCCCGCACCGGCAGGGACTCGGAGATCTGGGCCGCCAGCCGGTGCCGGACGAACTCGGTCAACAGGTCGGCGTCGCGGGTGGCGGGGGCCTGGTCGGCCAGGGCTTCGCCGATGGTCACCAGGTCGCGGATGGCCACGCCCTCCCGCAGCAGGTTCTGCAGCACCTTCTGGATCTCGCCCAGGGACAGGTTCTGCTGGAGCTCGTCGACCAGGGCCGGCGCCACCTGGCGCAGCCCGTCCAGGAGCTGCCGCGTGTCCTGCCGGGTCAGCAGGCGGTAGGCGTTCTGGCGCAGCAGCTCCGAGAGGTGGGTGGCCAGCACCGAGGCCGGGTCGACCACGGTGTAGCCCGCCAGCTCCGCCCGCTGCCGGTTCTCGGCCGGCACCCACAGGGCGGGCAGGCCGAAGGCCGGCTCGGTGGTCTCGATGCCTTCCACCGGTTCGGTCTCCAGGCCCGTGGCCATGGCCAGGTAGTGGTCGGGCAACAGCCGCCCGCGCCCGGCCTCGGCACCCCGCAGGCGGATCACGTAGGTATGGCTCTCCAGCATCACGTTGTCCCGCACCCGCACCAGGGGCACCACCACGCCCAGCTCCTGGGCCATCTGGCGGCGGATGGCCGCGATCCGGGCCAGCAAATCGCCGCCGCGGCTCTCGTCGGCCAGGCCGAGCAGGCCGTAGCCCAGCTCGATCTCGATGGGGTCGACGGGGACGGCCGTCACCGGCTCCGGTTCGGCCCGGGCGGCCGCCGCCTCCGCCTGGGCGCGGGCGGCCTCCTCCTCCGCCCGCCGCCGGGCCTGGAGCTGCAGGCCCCGGGCGCCGCCCGCCGCCACCCCGGCCAGGACGAAGAAGGGCAGCTTGGGAAGCCCCGGGACCAGCGCCAGCAGGGCCAGGAACACCGCCGCCACCGCCAGCACCCGGGGGTTGGAGAAGACCTGCCGCCGCAGGTCGCCGCCCAGGTGGTCCTCGCTGGCCGCCCGGGTGACCACGATGCCCGTGGCCGTGGCCAGGAGCAGGGCCGGGATCTGGGAGACCAGGCCGTCGCCCACGGTCAGCAGGGCGTAGGTCTGAAGGGCCTCGGCCGCCGGCCGCCCGTCCCGCAGCATGCCGATGAGCACCCCGCCCACCAGGTTGATCGCCGTGATGATCAGCCCGGCAATGGCGTCCCCCTTGACGAACTTGCTGGCGCCGTCCATCGCCCCGTAGAAGTCGGCCTCCCGGGCCACCTGCTGCCGGCGCCGCCGGGCCTCCTGCTCGTCGATCAGGCCGGCCGAGAGGTCCGCGTCGATGCTCATCTGCTTGCCCGGCAGGGCATCCAGGGTGAAGCGGGCGGCCACCTCCGCCACCCGCTCGGCGCCGCGGGTGATGACGACGAACTGGATCACCACCAGGATCAGGAAGACCACCAGGCCGACCACCAGGTCACCGCCGACCACGAAGTGCCCGAACTGCCGGATGATGGCCCCCGCGTCGCCCTGCAGCAGGATCAGCCGGGTCGACGACACGTTGAGCGCCAGCCGGAACAGGGTGGCCAGCAGCAGCAGGGAGGGGAACACGGCGATCTCCAGGGGCTCCTGGGTGTACATCGTCATCAGCAGCACAACCAGGGCGAAGGTCAGGTTGGCCGCGATCATGACATCCAGCAGGGCCGTCGGCAGGGGCACCACCATCATCACCACGATGGTGACGACCAGGGCCGCCACGACGGCGTCGGCCGACCCGGCCAGCCACCGCCCCGCCACGGCCAGGCCCCCCTCCCGGCCCACCGAGGAGCGGGCCATCTCAGCTCACCTCCCCCGTTCCCGGACGAACCGGCCCGCCGGCAGGCCTGCCCGGCCCAGAGCCCGGGCGGGAAGCCCTGCCCGCCGGCGCCGGCGCAGCGCCCCCGCCGGCGGCCGCCGCCGTCCCCCGCAGCCGCCAGACGAAGGCCAGCACCTCCGCCACCGCCACATAGAAGGCCGCCGGGATCTCCCGGCCCACCTCCACCGCCCGGTACAGCGCCCGGGCCAGGGCCGGTTCCTCCATCACCGGCACGCCGTGGGCCTCGGCCAGTTGCCGGATCCGCAGGGCCAGGCTGTCCAGCCCCTTGGCGACCACCACCGGGGCGGCCATGCGGGCCGGGTCGTAGCGCAGGGCGACGGCCACGTGGGTCGGGTTCGTCACCACCACGTCGGCCCGCGGCACCTCCTGCAGCATCCGCCGGCGGGCCAGCTGCCGCTGGCGCTGGCGCACCCGCTGGCGCAGCACGGGGTCGCCCTCGGCCTCCTTCTGGTCCTGCTTCCACTCCTGGACCGTCATCCACAGGGATTGCTGGTGCTCCCACCACTGGTAGGCGTAGTCCGCCAGGGCGACCAGCAGGTAGGCCAGGGCACCGCGCCACAGGAGGCCCTGGACGGCCTGCCCCGCCAGGGCCAGCACCGCCGGAACCGGTGCCCCGATGGCCCCCAGCAGGTCCGCCGCCGCCCGGACCAGGCCCGGCCCCAGGGCCGCCGCCAGGATGGCCAGCTTCACCGGGGCCTTCAAGAGCTCCACCAGGGCCCGCCGGGAGACCAGGCGCCCCAGGCCGGCCAGGGGGTTGACCCGCTCCCAGCGGGGGGCCACCAGGCCCGGCTGGAACAGCCCTCCCGACTGGACGAACCCGGCGGCCGCGGCCACCACCCAGCCGGCCAGGGCCAGGGGCACGCCGGCCGCCAGGGTGCCCCCCAGGGCCCACCGCCCCAGCGCCACCGCCTGGGCAACCGTCCAGTCCCCCGGCACGCCCAGGGGTGGCGCCGTCCACAGGTGGCGCGTCAGGTTGGCCACCGCCCGGGCGGCCGCCGGGACCAGGGTCCCGGCCAGGGCCGCCCCGGCCACCAGCACCAGGGCGGCCGTCAGGTCGGCGCTGCGGGCCACCTGGCCGCGCCGCCGGGCTTCCCGCAAACGCCGCGGGGAGGGCGGCAGGACCCGCTCCCCGGCGAAGAGCTGCAGGTTCATCCGCCGGGCCGGGCGCCGGTGCCGGGCGACCGCCGCGGGACGGGTCATCGGCCCATCGCCTCCACCAGTCGGGCCAGGGTGTCCCCCAGGGGCTCGACGAGGCCGCTCAGGGCGGCGGCCAAGGCGGGCAGGGCCACCAGCAGGGCGACCAGGGCCACGGCCACCTGCACCGGCAGGCCGGTGATGAACACGTTGAGCTGGGGCACCGCCCGGGAGATCATCCCCAGGGCGACCATGACCGCCGTCAAAACCGCCAGGATCGGCAGGCTCAGGAGCAGCGCCGTGCGGAACATCCAGCCGGCCAGGTCCAGGATCACGGGGACCCCGGCGGCCAGCCCCACGCCCCCGGGCGGGATGTGGCGGTAGCTCTCGGCCAGCGCCCGCAGGATCAGGTGGTGGCCGTCGGCTGCCAAGAGGAGCACCCACATCAGCAGGTAGAGGAAGTGGCCCAGCACCGGCATGGACTGGCTGGACACCGGGTCGAAGACCCCGCTCAGGCCGAAGCCGGTGGACAGGTCCAGCAGCTGGCCGGCCATCTGGACGGCGGCGAAAATCAGGGCGGTCACCAGTCCCAGGGCCAGGCCCGCCGCCACCTCCCCCAGCAGGGTGCCGGCATATCCCAGCACGGTGGGGGGCGGCTGGACCGGCGGCATCACGGGGAAGACCACCAGGGCCAGGAGCACCGCCAGCAGGGCCCGGGCCGGCGCCGGCACCAGGCCGCCGCCGAAGGCCGGGGAGGCGACGACCAGCCCCGCCGTCCGGCCCAGGCAAAGGAGGAAGCGGTTGAGCTCCGCCGTCGCGATGGCTGCCAGGTCCATCTCCACCCACCCCCTGTCCCGTGGTCACCAGGCCGGGCCGCTGGCCCGCCCGGCCCCGGCCGGGCCGGGAAGCCGCCCGCCCCGGCCGCCAGCTTGACGCGGCCTCAGCCCAGCACGCCGGGGATCGACTGGTAGAGCTGCACCGTGTACCGCACCAGGGTGGCCAGCATCCACGGCCCGAAGAGCAGCAGCGCCGCGGCCGCCGCCAGGATCTTGGGCACGAAGACCAGGGTCTGCTCGGTCACCTGGGTCGCCGCCTGCAGGACGCTGACGGCGACCCCGACCGCCACCGTCAGGACCAGGACCGGCGCGGCCACCAGCAGCCCGGTCCACAAAGCCTCCCGTCCCACCGTCAGCACCAGGGCGTCGGTCACGCCCCATCCCCCCTGCCTAGCCCGTCGCCCCGAAGGAGGCGAGCAGCGATCGCACCACCAGGTTCCACCCGTCGACCAGGACGAAGAGCAGGATCTTGAACGGCAAGGACACCAGCATGGGCGGAACCATCAGCATGCCCATGGACATCAGCGTGCTGGCCACCACCATGTCGATGACCAGGAACGGCACGTAGAGGATGAAACCGATCTGAAAGGCCGTCTTCAGCTCGCTGATGGCGAAGGCCGGGATCAGCACATAGGTCGGCACCTGGTCCCGGGAGGCGACGGGCCCCCGCCCCGAGAGCTCCAGGAACAGGGCCAGGTCCCGCTCCCGGGTGTAGCGGAACATGAACTCCCGCACGGGCTGCTGGGCCCGGTCCAGGGCCTCCACCTGGTCGATCCGGCCGTCCCGGTAGGGGATCCAGGCGTCCTGGTAGACCTGCTGCCACACCGGCGCCATGACGAACACGGTGAGGAAGAGGGCCAGGCCCACCAGGACCTGGTTGGGCGGCGCCTGCTGGGTCCCCAGGGCCCCCCGCAGGAAGGAGAGGGCGACGACGATGCGGGTGAAGCCCGTCATCATCACCAGGATCGCCGGGGCCAGGGACAGGACGGTCAGCAGCAGCAGGATCTGCAGGGCCGCCCCCAGGCCTTCGGGGCCGGTGGCGGGCTGCAGGGTGACGTTGACCTGGGGGATCATGGCCGGCCCGCCTCCCCGCCGGGGGCGCCCCGGTCCTGCCCTGGACGCCGGTCCAGGAGGCTCACCCCGTGGTCCGTCACCCCGAGGAGCAGCTCGTCCCCGTGCCAGCGGACGACGCAGAGGGCCCGCCGCCCGCCCAGGGAGACCACGGACCGCACCTCGACCCCCTGTTCACCCGCCCGAGGCCGCAGCCAGCGGGCCAGGGCCCGGCTGCCCCAGGCGGCCGCCACGATCACCAGAAGCGAAGCTAGAAGGAATTGGATCAGGCCGGTCCACATGGTTCCCCCGTCCCCCCGCCGTCTCGTCGCTGCCGCCAGCCGCCTTGTCGCCCCCACCGGCCGCCGCGGCGGACCCCGCCCTCCCGGCGGCCAGCCCGCCCGCCCGGCGGCCAAGGGCCTCCCCGATGGCCGCCCCCAGCCGGTCCGCCGACCAGGGCTTGGCGATCACGTCGGCCGCCCCCGCCCTCTGGTAGGCCACCACCGCCGCCCGGGTCGTCAGGGCGGTGCAGACCACCAGGGCCGCCGCGGGACAGGCCGCCTTGAGCCGGGCCAGCCAGGCGGCCGCCCCGGCCCCGTGGGAAGCCGGTTCCACCACCAGGACCCGAGCCCGGGCCAGCCGCTCTGCCAGCCAGGGCAGCGGCTCGTCGCCGGCCAGTTCGACCACCTCACAGCCCCACGGCACCAGGAGGGCGCGGATCTGGCCCCGGGCAAAGGCGGAGGGGTCGATCACCGCCACCACCGGCCGGCCCTGGGGCGGCGGGGCGGCCCCCCTCGCCGGGTCCTCAGCGGAGGCGCCGGAGCCGCTCGCCTGGGCTGACGATGTCGGTGATCCGGATGCCGAAGTTCTCATCGATCACCACCACCTCGCCCCGGGCGATGAGCCGGCCGTTGACCAGGAGGTCCACCGGCTCGCCCGCCAGGCGGTCCAGCTCGAGCACCGTCCCTGGCGCCATCTCCAGCAGCTCCCGCACCGTCCGCTGGGTCTGCCCCAGCTCCACCGTCAGCTGCAGCGGCACGTCCAGCAGCAGATCCAAGGTGCCGCGGGCCAGGGCGGCAGCCCCCTCCCGGTCCCCGGCGTCGGCCGCCCAGGGGTCGGCGGCCTCGGGCCCCCCGTGGAGGGGGAAGAACCCGGCCTCGACGCCGCCCGCCGGGTTGGGCCCCCCGCCGGGCGCCCCAGGGCCGCCGGGGCCTCCGGGGCCCACCGGGATCCGGCTCAGGGCCGGCTCGGCCGCCGCCGCGGCGGGGACAGCCTCACCGCCGGCCATCCCCCCGGCCATGCCCCCGGCCTGCGGGCCAGACCTTCCGCCTGCGGGCGACCGGCCCAGGGACGCCCCGCCCGGAACGCTGGCACCGGCCGCACCCGCACCCGTCGCGGGATCGGGGGCGTCGCCCGCGCCACCCGCCGGATCTCGCTCCCCCTCGCGGCCCCCGGCCCGGGGCCCGCCGCCGCTGGGCCGGGCGGATCCTCCCCCGCTGCCGCCGTCCCCCTGACCCGCCCCTTCCGGACCCGGCTCCCCATCCGGGCGACCCGCCGGCGGGTCTTGGCCGGATGCCGCCGGCAGGCCCCCGCCGGCTCCCTCCTCGGCCAGGCTGCGCAGGAGGGCGTCAATCTCCTCCTGAGACAACATCTCCCATTCGCCCGTCCCCATGGCCCTGTGCCTCCTCTGCCACCCGTTCCACCACTTGCACCGCCAGGTGGTGCCCGGCCTGGCCCGGCACGCCCCGGAACTTGCGCCGCCCCGCCACCAGCACGTCGACCAGCCCCCCGGCCCGGGTGTCCAGCCGCAGCACGTGGCCGGGCGCCAGGTCCAGCAGCTCCCGCACCGTCAGCCGGGTTCGTCCCAGCACCACCGAAACCGGCAGGGGCACCTGGCGCAGGCCCTCCTCCCACCGGTCCCGGGTCCGGGACGGGGACTTGGTCTCCCGGGCGTAGTACTGGTGGACGGCCAGGCGGGGCAGCAGGGGTTCCAGCAGCGGGTAGGGCAGGCAGATCCGCCACGCCCCCGCCTGCTGGCCGAAGCGGACCGACAGCACCACCCGCACGGCGATCTCGTTGGGCGCCTGGACCTGGACGAACAAGGGGTTGGCCGCCACGGTGACCAGCTCGCCCTGGACCTGGACCAGCTGGCTCCATCCCTCGGCCAGGGATCCCAAGAGCCCCTGGAGGATGGCCCGCATCACCACCGTCTCGATCTCCGTCAACCCCCGGCCGGCGGGCTCGGCCGTCCCCGGGCCGCCGAACAGCCGGTCCACCATGGGGAAGGCGATGGAGGGCTCCACGTCCATGACGGCGCTGCTCTCCAGGGGCGGCAGGTTGAAGACCGCCAGCACCGTGGGATTGGAGAGCCCGGTGATGAACTCGCCGTAGGTGGTCTCCTCCACCTCCAGCACCGCCACCTCGACCACCGTGCGCAGCTGCCCCGAGAGGAAGCCCGTCGCCAGGCGGGCCACGTTCTCGTGGACCATGGCCAGGGTGCGGAGCTGTTCCTTGGAGAACTTGTCCGGGCGCCGGAAGTCGTAGAGGCGGATCACCGGCGCCCTGCGGCCGCCCTTGCGGCGCATGGCCTGGTTCACCCTGCGGACCTCCCTACCTGCCCACCGTCCTCGCCACCGGCGGTCACTGGACGATCAGGTCGGTGATCAGCACGTCCAGGATCGGCAGGGCGCCGGCCGCCCCCGGCCCGGCCGCCCCGGCCCCACCGGAGCCAGCCGCCCCGCCCCCGGCCGGCGGGTGGCCGCCGCCACCGCCGGTCGAACCGGCCGGTGCCGCGCCGCTCCCCGGTTCGGCGGCGCCCGGGGTACCGGTTCCAGCGGCCGGGTCCCCCCTCCCGGTCAGGACGGCCCAGACCGCCTGCCGCAGCCGGTCCATGCCCGCCGCCCCCGCCAGGTCGGCGGCCGTCATCCCCCGGAGGACCCGGTACACCTGGTGCCGCACCTCGGCCGTATGGCCGTGCTCCAGCTCGGCGGCAGCCTCCTCCCCGGCCACCCGCAGGACCAGGGCCACCTGGACCACCCGGCCGTCCCGCAGGTTGGTGGTGAAGGGCTCCAGGGCCACGTCCACCGGCTCCGGCGGAGGCGGCGGCTCGCCCGCCCCCGCCCGGGTCGCCGCCCACCAGGTTCCTGCGCCCACCACCAGGGCCGTGGTCACGACGATCAGCAGCATCCGCACCTTGCCTTTCACCTGGCGTCACCGTCCTCCCACCCGGCATCCGCCCTGGACGGGCCCGCGGCTGGTGGCGGGCCGGCCGCCCCACTCCCCGCGGCGGCCGGCGCCATGGCGGCCTCCGGCCGGTGTCCAGTCACCGGCCCGCTGCCACCCCCGGCGCCCTGCCCGGCCGGTTCGTCCCGCCCCACCCCTGCCAGGATCCGGCGCCGGTAGGCGACGACCCGCTCCACCAGCACGTCCACCGGCTCCTTGACGACCAGGCGGCGACCGGTGGTCAGGGTGATCACCGTGTCCGGCGTGGCCTCCAGGGTCTCGATCAACTCGGCGTTGACCACCAGCTGCCGGCCGTCCAGCCGGGTCACCGGCACCACCGGGCTCTCCCTCCCATCCTCCCGGCCGCGCCTCCGGGGGCGGCCACCACCCCGCCGGCGGCGGGCGGGCCTTCCGCCCGTCCGCGCAGCGTCACCGCTTGAGGTTCACCAGCTCCTGGAGCATCTCGTCGGAGGTGGTGATCACCCGGGAGTTGGCCTGAAAGCCCCGCTGGGTGACGATCATGTCGACGAACTCCCGGGACAGGTCCACGTTGGACATCTCCAGGGCGCCCGGCGTCAGGGCGCCCCGCCCGCCGGTCCCCGCCTCGCCGATCCGGGCGACCCCCGAGTTGTTGGACGCCCAGTAGAGGTTGCCGTCCCGCAGCAGGCCCGCCGGGTTCGCGAAGGAGGCCAGGGCCACCTGGGCGATGGGCTGGGTCATCCCGTTGGAGAAGGTGCCGGTGATGGTGCCCGAGGGGTCGAAGGCGAAGGAGGTCAGCTGGCCGGCGGGGTACCCGTCGGCGGTCGCCTCGACGGTGGACGGGCCCGCGTACTGGGTCAAGGCCGAGAAGTCGACGGTCAGGGTCATGGGCGCGGCGCCAGCCGGGGCGAAGTTCACCGTGGCCGGGCTGCCGGCCGTCAGCACCCCGGCGTTGCTGAAGGTCAGGGTGCCCGTCGCCAGCGAGCTGGAGGGATTCGCTGCATCGGCGGCGCTCCAGGACCACTGGTTCGTCCCGGTCCGGGTGAAGGTGAAGACCAGGGTGTGGGGGTTGCCCAGGGAGTCGTACACGTCGACGGCCTGGGTCAGGGCGGCGGAGGTGGGCGCCGTGGCATCCAGGTTGCTCGTCCAGGTCACCCGGGTGCTGGCCTGGGCCGGGACGGACAGGTCGACGGGGACCCGGATGGGACCCAGGTTCAGGGCGTCCCGGGCGGGCAACACCCCGCCCGCCGCCTGCCAGCCCAGGACCCGCAGCCCGTCGGCGTTGACCAGGTAGCCCTCGGCGTCCAGGCGGAAGTCGCCCGCCCGCGTGTAGGCGTACCCGCCGGTGGCATCCTGGACCACGAAGAACCCGTCGCCCTGGATGGCCAGGTCGGTGGCGACGCCCGTCACCTGGGGATTGCCGGCCTGGTGGATCACGTCGATGCCGCCCAGGGCGGTGCCCAGGCCGATCTGGATCGGGTTCGCCCCCCCGCGGGCGGGACCCGCCGGCGCCGACGCCCCGCGCAGGGTCTGGTTGAACAGCTCCTTGAAGGTGACCCGGCTCGCCTTGAAGCCCACCGTGTTGACGTTGGCGATGTTGTTGCCGATGACGTCCATGCGGAGCTGGTGGTTCTGCAGCCCCGAGATGCCGGCATACAGGGAGCGCATCATGGCGCCTCACCCTCCCTCAAGGTCATCCCCCTGGATGAAGGTCCTCGTCCCGGTTGGAACCGGCCATCTGCTGGGTGGCCTCCCCGCCGCCGTCCGGCGGCTCCACCAGCCGGAGGCCCAGGACGTCGGCCCAGGCCACCGGTTGCCCGTCGAGCAACAGGCCCGGGGCCGCCGGATCCATTCGCACCCCGGTCACCGTCCCCAGCCGCACCCCCTGGGCCGTGGTGACCTCCACCGCCCGGCCCAGCAGGGGCAGGGCCGAGAGGCCGCTCAGGGCGGCCCGCAGGGCCCGGGTCTCCTCCAGCTGGGTCAGCTGGGCCAGCTGGGCGACGAAAGCGGTGTCCTGCATCGGCTGCAGGGGATCCTGGTACCTCAGCTGGGCGGCCAGCAGCCGGAAGAAGGCATCGGGTGCCAGTCCTCCGGGTTCCGCCGCCGGCCGGGCGGTGGAACCGGCCCCCGCCGGCGCGCTTCCCGCCAGCTGGGTCCCCGCGCCCGAAGAAGTGCCCCTTGGGCCCGAGTACCCGGTGCGGGCGGCCAGGCCGAACCGGCCACCCGCTCCCTCCCACCGGCCCGTGACGGCCATACCGTCCATGCCCGTCCCCCCTTCTCGCGACCAATCCCGCCGGGGCGAAGCCGCCCTTGGCGAACGCCCTCCCGGGCCCATCCGCCCCGGACTCAGATCCGCACGTCCAGCCGCCCCCAGCCAGGACCGGCCCGCCCCGGACCGCCGCCGGGGGACGCGGCCACCACACCCTCGCCGGCGGCCCCCAGGCCCCCCACACCGGCCCAGCGGGGATGGGGGCCGCCGTGGTGGCCCGGATCGCCCGGCCCGGGCTGGCCGCTTCCGCTGCCGCCCCCCAGGCCGACCTCCAGCCCCGTCAAGGTGTAGCCCCGCGACATTAGCGCCTGGCGGAGATCTTCCAGGTGCCGCTGGACCAGGGCCAGGGTGTCGGGGTGGAAGACGGTGATCCGGGCGGCCAGAAGGCTACCGTCACCCGCCACCTCCACGTGGATCGGGCCCAGGTGGGCCGGCGCCAGCTCCAGGCGCACCCGGTGTCGGTCGCCGCTCCGGTGCCACTCCAGGCCCTCGATCCAGCGGGTGACGGCGGCGACCCAGTGGTCGGCCGGCACGGGCCCGCTGCCGTCAAACCCTGGGCCCGTAAGACCCGCCGCGCCCGCCCCTGGCACCCCCACCCCCAGGGCGCCCCCGGAGGCAAGGGCCACCGGCACCGGGGCATCGCCGGCGGCGGCCCGGCCTCCGGCCATCGCACCGGCGGCCGCCCCGCCCAGGGCCACGGCCGGCCGGCCGTTGGCTGGGCCCGCCATGCCACTGGCCCCGGCTGGGAGGGACCCGCCCGCCGCCGCTGCAACCCGGGCCGCCCCGTCGCCCGGCGCCAGGGCTTGCGCAAGGGCTGCGGCGGGAAGGCCCGCAGTGGCGGTAGAGCCCGCACCTCCCAGGGCCGCGCCAGGGATGGCGCCGGGCCCGCCCGGGCCACCGGCCGGCAACACCGACGCCCCCTGATCGAAGGGGCCTGCGGCGCCCCCCGCGGGAGCCGGGGACGGGGCCGCGACGGGGGCACCGGGCCCTGCACCGGGGTGAATGGCCCCGGACCCGGCCCCGGCGGCCATCGCCGCCGGGGCCCAAGCTCCCGTGGCGGCCATCGGGGCGGTGGCCGTTGCGGCGGCCGCCCCGGTCCCTGCAGGGGCTCCCAAGCCGGGGGCGGCACCCCCCGCCCCGCCCGGGCCGGCGGCGCCGGGAACAGGCGACGTTGGCGTCCCGTGGCCCGAGGCGGGCCCGGCGGCGCCCGAACCCGGACCGCCGGCGGCCGTTGCACCCTCCGCCGGCGATCCGGCCGCCCGGAGGGGCGGTGTCGCCCCGCCGGCCGCCCCCGCCGCGGCGATCGAGTAGCTGCCACCCCCGGATGATCCGGGGCCGCCCCCCGCCGGGGCCGCTCCCCCAGGGTTCGGGGTGCCGGCGCCGGGGCCGCCGTCCCGGGCAGCCCCGGGTTGCCCGGCGGCGCCCGGGCCACCTTCCCCGCCGGCCGCAGGGGCCCCGGCGGGACCCGACGCCGCCTTTGCCGGCCCCTGGGCCTCGCCGGCCGGCCCGCCGGCCGCAGCGCCCGCACCGGTCGCCCCCCGGCCTCCCGGCTCGGAGGCCCCGGCTGGACCCCGTTCCCTGTCGACGCCGCCCGCGGTCTTGGAAGAGGCGGGAGCGTCAACCCCGGGCCGAGCCGCAGCGTCCGATCCCGGTACCGGGTCCCGGCTCGCCCCGGCCTGGTCCGCCCGCGCCCGGTGGCCGTCGTGGCCGCCGGCGACCGCCGCCGCCACCGGTTCCCGGTGGGCCACGCCGCCGCGGGGCCCCCGGTCTGGTGATGTCCCGTCACTCCCGGGAACCGGCCGGAGTTCGGGCACGGCGGCCGGGAGCGGCGGCGGCACCGCCCCCAGGATCCCAAGGCCCACCGCCGGCACCAGGGCCAGCGGCGGTTCCAGCCCCTCGGTGGCCCCCTGGCCCGCGCCCTCCTCCCGGACCGGCTTGTCCCCGGGCCGGGAGGGGTCCGACGGGGCGGCCGCCAACCCGCCCCGCGCCCTGCCGGCGGCTTCCAGGCGGCGGGTCTGCCCCAGCAGCTGGACCCAGAACGCCTCCGGCCCCTGGCCGCCGTCCCGCACCGGCCGCCTCCCGCCCGGACCCGGTGCCGCGCCAGCGCCGCCGGTTCCGGCCACCGCACCCGCCGGGGCGGGTGCGGTGGCCGGCGGACCCCACTCAGCGGATCCCATGCTCCGGCCCCCCTTCCCCCACCGGCCTCCGGCCGGCCACTTCGTCGATCTGGGCCTGTTCCCGGCGGACCGCCTCCTGGCGCTGGCGGGCCTGGTGCCGGTCGAACAGGCGCTGGTAGGCCTGTTCCTCCCGCCGGGCCTCGAGGGCCACCTGCCGCCGGGCCGCCGCCTCCCGCTCCAGGACCTCTGCCCGGCCGGCGGCCGCCTCCTGGCGCCGGCCCAAATGCTCGACCTGGCGCCAGAGGGCTGCCATCTCCAGGGCCGTGCGGGCGCCGGCGGCGATCAGGTCACCGGCCGCCTGCCGGCGCTGGTGTTCCAGTTGCGACGCTTCCTGCCGGGCCTGATCCGCCCGGGCCTGCCACCGGCTCCACTCGCCCAGGCGGGCCAGGGCCTCCAGCCTGCGGACCGTCCACACCCGCTCCAGGCGAAAGGGCTCGTTCTTGGCCATGGATCGTCCGCCCCCCGTCCCCGAGTCCCGTCCTGCCGTTCCGCCCAGCCCCCGGCGCCCGCTCCCGGCCCTAGCCGCCGGCCACCTCTTGCAGCCGGGCCACCGCCTCGGCGAAGGGCGCCGCCTCGTCCCGCCCCTGGGCCAGGAAGGCGCGGATGGCCGGCATCCGCTCCAGCGCCCGGTCCACGTCGGGGTTGGTGCCCCGCTGGTAGGCGCCGATCTCCACCAGATCCCGGGCCTCCCGGTAGGCCCCCAGCCACCGCCGCAGGCGCTGGGCCGCGGCCCAGTGGGCCGGTTCGACCAGCTCCGGCATCAGCCGGCTGACGCTGGCCAGCACGTCGATGGCGGGGAACTGGCCCTCCTCCGCCAGCTGCCGGGAGAGGACGATGTGACCGTCCAGGGTCCCCCGCACCGCGTCGGCGATGGGCTCGTTGAAGTCGTCCCCGTCGACCAGGACCGTGTAGAAGCCGGTGATGCTGCCCCGGGGCCCGGTCCCCGCCCGCTCCAGCAGCTTCGGCAGGGCGGCGAAGACCGACGGCGGGTAACCCCGGGTGGCCGGCGGCTCCCCCACCGCCAGGCCCACCTCCCGCAGGGCCATGGCGTACCGGGTGACCGAATCCATCACCAGCAGCACGTGCCGGCCCCGGTCGCGGAAGAACTCGGCGATGGCCGTCGCCACCTGGGCCGCTTTGATCCGCACCAGGGCGGGCCGGTCGGCGGTGGCCGCCACCACCACCGTCCGCCGGCGGGCCCCGGCCAGGTGGTGGTCGACGAAGTCCCGCACCTCGCGGTTGCGCTCGCCGATCAGGGCGACCACGACCACGTCGGCGGCGGTGTGGCGGGTCATCATCGCCAGCAGGGTGCTCTTGCCGACGCCGCTGCCGGCGAAGATGCCGACCCGCTGGCCGCGGCCGCAGGTGAGCAGGGCGTCGATGGCCCGGACTCCGACGGGCAAGGGCTCCCGGATGGGCCGGCGGCTCAGGGGTGGCGGGGGATCGGCCTCGGCCGCATACCAGGCCTCGGCCCGAACCGGCCCCAGCCCGTCTAGCGGGCGACCCAGCCCGTCCAGCACCCGGCCCAGCAAGGCCTCCCCCACGGCCACCCGGAAGCCCTGGCCGGTGGCCTCGACCAGGCTGCCGGGCCGGATGGCCTGGGCCGCCCCCAGCGGCATCAGCAGGGTACGGGGGCCGCGGAACCCCACCACCTCGGCGGGCAACGGCGCCTGGCCCGGCCGGTGGATCCAGCAGAGCTCTCCCAGGGAGCTGACGGGGCCCCGGGCTTCCACGGCCAGTCCCACCACCTGGTCGACCCAGCCCAGGCACGGCCGGGGCTCCGCGGTGGCCACCGCGGCCCGCAGCCGCGGCCAGTCGAGAAGGCCGGGCAAGGCGCCGGCGGCCGGTGGAACCGGAGCCAGGGGAACCGGAGCCGGGGGAACCAGAGCCGGCGCGGCCGCCGCGGCTTTCGCCGCTGCCGGCGGTGCCGCCGGCACCCCTGCCGGAACCGGCGAAACCCCACCGGCTCCCGGCCCCTCCCCCCTGGTCACGCTCCTTCCTCCGGTGGCGCTCTTTCCTCCGGTGGCCGTCATGGACCGATCGCCCCTTCCCCGGCCCCGGCCGCCGGCACCGCGCCCGGGGGGTCGCCGGCGGGATCCCCCTCGCCGGGGCCGCTGGCGTCCCCGGCGGCGTCGCCGGCCGGACCGGCGGCAGCGGCCACCGGCTGGCTCGCCCGGACCCCGGCGCCGGGCAGGCTGCCACCTGCGGCAAGACCCGCGGGCCCGTGGTCCATCGCCTTCTCCAGCACCCGGCCCAGGCGCTCGATCTGAACGGCTACACGGCCGTCGATGTGGCCCCGGGGGGTCTCGACCCGGAAGTCGCCGGGCGCCAGGGTAAGGTCGGCCACCTGTTCGACCCCGGGCGGGAGGGGCGGCCCAGCTTCCAGCTGGGCCAGGCTCTCGGGGTGGAGGAGCACCCGGGCGCCGTCGTTGCCCAGCCGGGCCAGGGCCGCCTCGATTTGGGCCCGCAGGGCGCCGGCATCGGCCGCCAGGTGCTCGCCGGCCACCCGCCGGGCCAGGGCCAGGACCAGCTCGAGGACGGGGCCGGCCGATCCCGCCAGGAGCTGGCGGTAGGCGGTGGCCAGGTCCTCCCGCTGGCGGGCGGCCCGGTCCTCCGCCTCCCGGCAGGCCGCCTCCCAGCGGGCCCGCCCCTCGGCCTCGCCCCGGCGCAGCCCTTCTTCATAGGCCTGCCGCCGCAAGGCCTCGGCCTCCCGGCGAGCCCGGTCCAGGTGCCGGGCGGCGGCCCGGCGGGCCCGGGCCAGCCAGCGCCGGGCCCGGGCGGCGGCCACGGCCGGGTCGGGGACGGGCGTGGCGGCCGGCCGGCCGTCGCCGCCAGGGAAGCCCCCGGGAACGGGGGCGAGGGAGCCGCTGGGGCCAGGCCGGCCCCGGCCCGGGGCCGCCGCCGGTTCCACCACCGGCCGCTGGGGCCGGGGAACCGGCGCGGGGGAGACCCCCGCCCTCCTCGGCAGCGGGGGGGTTGAGGGGCCCAAGGGGGCCGGGGTCCAGGGCCGGGGCTCCGGCAGCCCTTCACCCTGGGGGGCGCGGGCCACGGGCCCCCAGGCCGGGGAGGCCCATGTGAATCCGGATCCCGCGGCCCGGCCGCCGCCCGGCGCCCGGTGCCGGCCCGGGGCGGACCCGGGGGAGCTGCCCGCCGCCTCAGACCACGACCTCATCCTGACCACCCCGCGCGATGACGATCTCGCCCTCTTCCTCCAGGCGGCGGATGATGTTGACGATCTTCTGCTGGGCCTCTTCCACGTCGCGGAGGCGCACGGGACCGAGGTAGGACAGGTTCTCCTGCAGGATCTCCACGGCCCGCTGGGACAGGTTGCGGAAGATCTTCTGCTTGACGTCCTCGCTGACGGCCTTGAGGGCCAGGGGCAGGTCCTCGTTGAGGTCGACCTCCCGCAGGACCCGCTGCAAGGAGCGGTCGTCCAGGAGCACGATGTCCTCGAAGACGAACATCCGCTTCTTGATCTCCTCGGCCAGCTCGGGGTCGGTGACCTCCAGGACCTCCATGATGCTGCGCTCGGTGCCGCGGTCCACGTTGTTGAGCACCTGGACGACGGCCTGCAGCCCGCCGGCGGCCGTGCCCTCCTCGCCCAGGACCGACGAGAGCTTGCGCTCCAGCACCCGTTCCACCTCGCGGATCAGCTCCGGCGAGGTCCGCTCCATCAGGGCCAGCCGGCGGGCCACGTCAGCCCGGCGTTCGGGGGGCAGGCCGCTCAGCACCACCGCCGCCTGCTCCGGGTGCAGGTAGGCCAGGATCAGGGCGATGGTCTGGGGGTGCTCCTGCTGGATGAAGTTCAGGATCTGCAAGGGGTCGGCCCGGCGGACGAACTCGAAGGGCCGGACCTGCAGCGTGGAGGTCAGCCGGTTCAGGACCTCCGCCGCCCGCTGGTGGCCCAGGGCCTGGACCAGGAGCTCCCGGGCGTAGTCGATGCCGCCCTGGGCGATGTAGGCGTGGGCCAGGGCCAGGTCCCGGCACTCCTCAAGAACCGCCAGCCGCTGCTCCGGCGAGACCCGGTCGGTGTTGGCGATCTCCAGGGTGAGCTGCTCGATCTCGTCCTCCCGCAGGTAGCGGAAGACGCGGGCGGCCAGCTCGGGACCCAGGGAGATCATCAGGATCGCCGCCTTCCGGCGGGGTGGCAGATCCCGGGCTCCGTCGCGGGCGCCGGCGCGGGCGCCGCTGCCGCCCCCCGCCTCCCCCGGTCCCGCCGCCACCGCTCCGGCCTCGGCCGGTGCGCCCTGGGGGCCCGGCATGTCCGGGATCGCCACCCCGGCTCGCCCGCCGGGGGCCGCCGGCCGGCCCGTTCCGGGGCCCGCCACCACCGCCGCTCCTTGCCGCATGGCCATTGCCCTCGCCTCCTCCCCGCAGGCCCTCCGGGCTGCTCAGTTGCCGGACCGCTCGGCCAGCCAGCTGCGGATGACCTGGGCCACGTGTTCGGGCTGGTTCTTCACCAGCTCGCTGACCTGCTCGTGGGCGGCGGCTTCGGCCGCCCGGCCGTTGACCGGCACGGCGCCACCCGGGACGGTGACCGCCCCGCCGGCCCCGGCCCTCACCCCCTCTGCCGCCGGGGCAACCGGGACGGCTCCCGGCTTGCCGGCGGGCAGGGGGAAGCCGGCGGCCGGCTCGCCCACCAGGGCCCGGCGGGCGGCCCGCCGGCGGCGCCAGCCGAGGATCAGGAGGATCAGCCCCAGCCCGGCCAGGGCCGCTGCACCGGCCAGGAGGGCCAGGCGCCGGTTCGCCTCGCGAGCCTGGCGCTCGGCCTCCAGGGACTGCTGGAGCCGGTCGGCCACCGTCGTGTCGAACGGCATCGCCACGACCTCCACCTGGTCCTGCCGCTGGGGGTCGCTGCCGATGGCGGCCGCCACCGCCTGCTGCAGGGCCTGCTGGCGCTCCGGGGTCAGCTGGCCGTTGACGATCACCGCCACCGAGAGCCGCCGCACCGCGCCGGGCGCCACCTGCAGCCGGTCGATGACCTCGTTCACCTCGTAATTGGCGGTGCGCTCGCTGCGCTGGTAGTCGCCGGTGCCGCCACCCACCTGGGGATAGGTCGGGATGTTGGCGTCCCCCGGCACCCCGCCGGGTGCCGGCTGGCCGGTGAAGGTCTCCTGCAGCTCCTGGATCGACCGCAGGAGGCCCTGGCCGCCGTCGGCCGGCGGCTCGAAGAGGTGCCGCTCCACCACCTGCTGGTCGAAGTTGAGCTCGGCCCGGACCCGGGCGATGACGTTGCCCGGCCCCAGCACCTGTTCCAGCAGGGTCTGCAGGCGGTGCTGCAGTTCCTCCTCGAAGCGGCGCTCGATCTCGAAGCGGTCGCCCTGGGCCACCGGGCTCCCCTCCTCCCCGGCGGGCACCTGCGCCGAGAGCAGCCGGCCGGCGGTATCCACCACCGTCACGTCCTCGGGCTTGAGCCCCTCCACCGCCGAGGCGACCAGGTGCATGATGGACCGCACCTGCTCGGGGCCCAGCTCGGCCCCAGGCTTGAGCTGGACCAGGACGGCCGCCGTGGCCGGCCGCCGCTCGCCGGCGAAGGGGCTCTCCTCCGGCAGCACCACGTGGACACGGGCGGCTTCGACCCCCTCCAAGCGGCCGATGGTCCGGGCCAGCTCCCCTTGCAGACCCCGCAGGTACTGGACCTGGCGCTCGAACTCGGTGGCCCCCATGGGCATCCTCTCCATCAGCTCGAGGCCCACCGTCCCCTCCCGGGGCAGGCCCTGGGCCGCCAGGTCCAGCCGCAGCCGGTCCACCGCCTCCGCCGGGACCAGGATCGCCTGCCCGCCTTCGGCCAGCTGGAAGGGCACGCCCTGCTCCTCCAGCTGCCCGACGATGGCCGCCGCATCGGCCGGGTCCAGCCGGGTGAAGAGGGGCTCCCACTGGGTCCCCCCGCGACCGGCCAGAGCCAGGGCCAGCAACCCGCCCAGGACCAGCACCGCGGTCCCCACCACGACCCAGCGGGCCGGCGCCTTGAGCTGCCGGAACCAGGCGAGGAATTGTTGGGGAAGCTGCCGCAGCTGTGCCACCGGCATGGTGCCTCCGCCGCCTCCTCATCGACCCGCGCCGCGGACCGGGGATTCAACCGGACGAAGCCGGAGCCCACCCGTTCAACCCCATCGGGCCCGTCAGACCGGCATCCGCATGATCTCCTGGTAGGCCTCCAGCGCCTTGTTCCGCAGCTGGACGGCCAGCTCGATGGCCAGCCGCGCCTTCTCGCTGGCCACCATCACCTGGGACAAGTCCTCCACCTGGCCCGTGACCAGGCGCTGGGCCATGGCGTCGGCCTGGCCGGCCACGCCCTCCAGGCGCTCCAGCGCCCGGGCCAGCTCCTGCAGGAAGGTGGCCCCCACGCCCCCTCCCGCCTCGGACGAACCGGCTCCCGCGGGGGCGATCCCCGCCGGATCCCCGGGCGCCAGGGGGCCGGCAGGGCTCGCGCTGGCGCTGCCCCCCGCCACCCGATTTGCGGCGCCCGGCCACGCCGGCCGCTGGATGGGCTCCACACCCCAAGGTCCCATGGGTCGCCACGCCTCCTCCCTCGGTCATCACGGTCTTGGCCGGTGCCCGCCCGCGCCAGCCGCGCCTGGGACCGCCCCGGGGCCGGCCCCGCTGGGCGCCCGGCGGCGCGCCCCGGCTTCCGGCCCGCGTTCCCCTGGGCCCTGCTGGCCCGCCGGACCGCCGGCCCCTGGTCCAGGCCGGCTCAGCCGCGGCCGATCTCCAGCGCCCGCAGGGCCAGGGTGCGGGCGGCGCTGAACACCGCCACGTTGGCCTCGTAGGCCCGGGTCGCGGCCAGGAGGTTGACCATCTCCACCAGCGGGTCCACGTTGGGGTAGGCCACGTACCCGTCCGGGCCGGCGTCCGGGTGCCCGGGGTCGTAGACCAGGCGGGGCGGGGCGGGGTCGGCCACCACCGCGGCCACCTGGACCCCGCCGGGGACGCCGGCCTCCCCCGGGCCGGTTCGTCCCGGGAGCCGCCAGGCCCCGGACGGCGCGGCCAGGGGCCCGCCCCTTGCCGCCGCGACGCCGGGTGCGCCCCCAGCCGCCGCCGGCGGGACCGCCGGCTCGACCCCACCCGTTCCGGCCGCTGCCCGCTCGCGCAAGAGCTGGGCAAAGGGCACGGCCCGCTCCTGGAAGACGGGCACGAGCCGGCGGTAGGGGCCGCCCTGGGGCGTCCGGGTGCTGTCGACGTTGGCCAGATTGCTGGCGATCAGGTCAAGCCGCAACCGCTGGGCCGTCATCCCGCTGGCTGCGATGTCGAAGGTGCCGAACATCCCGGGCACCCTCACCGCCTCCCTTCGGCGATCACGGTCCGGAACAGGGCGATGCGGTCGGAGAGCTGCCGGACCAGGGCCTGGTAGTGGATGCCGTTCTCCGCCAGCCGGGCCATCTCGGCGTCCAGGTCCACGTTGTTGCCGTCGTTGCGCAAGGCCGTACCCGTCTCGCGGTAGACGGCCGCCGCCGGCCCGGACGCGGCCGGGCGGCCCGGGAGGTGGCCGGGATGGGTGACGGCCAGGGGCAGCGCCCCGGGGGCCGCGCTCCCGGGCGCCGTGCCCGCGGGTCCCGGGGCGCCGCCGGTGCCCTGAAGGGCCGCCTCCAGGGCCCGGGCGAAATCCAGGTCGTACCGCTTGTAACCGGGCGTCTCGGCGTTGGCCACGTTCTGCGCCAGGAGCCGCTGGCGCAGGGCCAGGACCTCCAGGCCTGCCGCCAGCTGGTCGTTGATGCCTCCCCACATGGGATCCACCCCCTTGGTCACGCCGCCCGCCCGCCGGCCGGCGGCCCGCCCGCCCGTTCGCCCGCCGGTAGGCGGGAAGAACCGGCCCAGCCTTGACGAACCCGAAAAAGACAAGCCGCCCGCGGCGCGCATCGGCACCACGGGCGGAAGCCGGGGTCTGGCGAGTTCCACCACGCAGCGTTCGGCAGTCCGGCCGTCATAGCCCCGCCGGAGCGGGACCTTAGACCCGTGACTTTGCGAGCCTGCCTTTCGGCAGGGGTGCCTTTGTCGCTGCCGCGGGGGGTTGCCGCCTCCAAGGTCCGGGCCGCCACCGGTTTGGACCGGACCCGCCGGTTGGGGCCGGACCGGCCCGGGGCGTCGCCGGCCGTTTCGGCCGCTTCGGCCCGGCTGCAACAGGGGCCCGGGGACACAAGGAACGGCCAACCCCCGAAAAGTATTCAGTTATCGGTGGGCATCCACCGGCACTGGTCGACATGATTCTGCAACGGCCTGGTCATTCCTTCTAACTGCGACAAAAATTTTGGGACCCCGGTCCTGGTTTTGGGCCCCTCCCACGCGACGGAGGGATTTGCCAGGGCACGGCCGGTGGCCGGGCGGCAGCTCTTTGGGAGGTGAGACCATGGCGGGTGAGACCGCGGCTGCCGGGTCCGGAACGCCGGGCACGGACGGGCGTCCCTGGTCGACGGCCACCTGGCTGGTGGCCGCCGGGCGCCCGGTGGAACCCGGCCAGCCCCTCAACGTGCCGCCGGTGCTGGCCTCGAACTTCATCCTGGGAGCGGGCCCCGCCTATGCCCGCGACGACGGAACGCCCACGTGGGCGGCGCTGGAGGAGCTGGTCGGGGGACTGGAGGGTGGCCGGGCCGTGGCCTTCGCCTCGGGCATGGCGGCCATCGCCGCCATCTTCGACCAGCTGCCGGCGGGCGCCCGGGTGGTGATCCCCGACGATTGTTACCAAGGGGTGGCGGCCCTGGCGGCGGAGGGCGCCCGGCTCGGCCGGTGGCGGGTTGAGCGGCTGGCCGTGGCCGACACCGCGGGCTGGGTTCAGGCGTGCCGGGAGGCCGATTTGCTCTGGCTGGAGTCGCCGTCCAATCCCCTGCTGGCGGTGGCCGAGGTGGACGTGATTGCCGCCGCGCCCCGCAAGCCGGGCGCCATCCTGGCCGTCGACAACACCTTCGCGACCCCGCTCAACCAGCGTCCCCTGGAGTGGGGGGTCACCGTCTCGGTGCAGTCGGCCACCAAGCTGATCGGAGGCCACTCCGACCTGATGGCGGGGGTCGCCGTCACCCGGGACGAGGCCCTCTGGCATGCCCTGCGCCGGTCGCGGGAACTGCACGGCGCCACCCCGGGGGCGCTGGAGGCCTTCCTGGCCGTGCGGGGCGCCCGCACCCTGGCCGTGCGGTTGGAGCGCGCCCAGCACAACGCCGCCGTGCTGGCCGCCCGCCTGGCGGAGCACCCCCGGGTGACGCGGGTGCGCTACCCCGGCCTTCCCTCCCACCCCGGCCACGCCGTGGCCCGGCGGCTGATGCGGGGGTTTGGCACGATGATCGCCTTCGATCTCGACGGGGGAGCGGCGGAAGCCGATGCCGTCTGCCGCCACCTGCGGCTGATCCGCCACGCCACCAGCCTGGGCGGGGTGGAGTCGACCATCGAGCGGCGGGCGGCCGTCCCGGGGCAGGAACACCTGCCCCCCTCGCTGCTGCGCCTGAGCGTGGGGATCGAGGACGCGGACGACCTGTGGGCCGACCTGGAAGCCGCCATCGCCGCCGCCTTCGGCTGAGGGCGTCTCTGGACGCGGGCGTCCCGGCAGCTCCCGGCGGGTCCCGGCAGGTCCCGGTAGGTCACTCCGGACGCGGGCGTCCCGGCCTGTCCCGGCAGGTCCCGGCAGGTCAGAGGATGTAACGGCTCAGGTCCTGGTCCTTGAGCACCCCTTCCAGCCGCTGGCGCACGAAGGCGGCGTCGATCACCACCTTGCCCTGGAGGGCGTCGGGGGCATCGAAGGCCAGGGGTTCCAGCAAGCGCTCCAGCAGGGTGTGGAGCCGGCGGGCGCCGATGTTCTCGGCCTGCTCGTTGGCGCGGGCGGCCATGGCGGCCAGTTCGTCCACGGCGTCGGGGGAGAACTCCAGCTGGACGCCGTCGGTGGCCAGCAGGGCCTGGTACTGGCGGAGCAGGGCGTTGTCCGGTTCGGTCAGGATCCGCTTGAAGTCCTCCCGGGTCAGGGGCTGCAACTCGACGCGGATCGGGAACCGGCCCTGGAGCTCGGGGATGAGGTCGGACGGCTTGGCGATGTGGAAGGCCCCCGCGGCGATGAACAGGATGTGGTCGGTCCGCACCGGCCCGTGGCGGGTCATCACGGTCGACCCCTCGACGATGGGGAGGATATCCCGCTGGACCCCCTCGCGGGAGACGTCGGGCCCGTGGCCCCGCTCCCGGCCGGCGATCTTGTCGATCTCGTCGATGAAGACGATCCCGGCCTGCTCGGTCCGCCGGATCGCCTCGGCGACCACCTGGTCCATGTCGATCAGTTTCTGGGCCTCTTCCTGGGCCAGGACCTCCCGGGCTTCCCGCACCGGCAACCGGCGCCGCCGCTTGCGGCGGGGCAGCCAGTCCTTTAGCAGGTCCTGAACGTTCAGGGTGACCTCCTCCAGGCCCGGCCCGCCCAGGATGTCGACCATCGGGGGCGCCTGGTCCTCCACCTCGATCTCGACGGTCTCCTCTTCCAGCTGGCCGGCCCGCAACTTGGCCGCCACCTCCTGGCGCCGGCGGCGCCAGTCCTCCTCATCCTCCGGCCGGGCCGGCTCGCCGCCCCCGGGCACCCCCGCCCCCAGCGAACCGAAGAGCATCTCCCAGGGTGAACCCGGCCGCGGGCCGCGACGCCGCAGGGGCGGCACCAGCACGTCCAGCAGCCGCTCGTCGGCCGCCGCCCGCGCCCGGTCCTGCACCAGGGTCATGCGCTCGGCCTTGACCATGCGGATGGCCATCTCCACCAGGTCGCGGATGATGGATTCCACGTCCCGGCCGACATAGCCCACTTCGGTGAACTTGGTCGCCTCGACCTTGATGAAGGGCGCTCCGGTCAGCCGCGCCAGCCGGCGGGCGATCTCCGTCTTCCCCACGCCGGTGGGCCCGATCATCAGGATGTTCTTCGGCGCCACCTCGTCCCGCAGGTGGGGCGGGAGCTGCTGCCGGCGCCAGCGGTTGCGCAGGGCGATGGCCACGGCCCGCTTGGCGTCGGCCTGCCCGACGATGTACCGGTCCAACTCGGCCACGATCTGGCGGGGCGTCAGCCGGTCGGGCTCCCATGGGCGCCCCTGGATGGTCCCCTGGTCCACGGTCTTCCCTCCCCTGGCCGGTGGCCGGCCGCTGGCGGCTGGGTCAGAGCCTCCCGTCGCCTTGGGGCCTTCCGACGGCGAACCGGGCGCCACCCGGCCTCCGGCGCCCGGGCCCTTAGAGCTCCTCGATCACCAGCTGGTCGTTGGTGTAGACGCAGAGCTCGGCGGCGATGCGCATCGCCTCGCGGCAGATGGCGGCCGCGTCCAGCTCCGTGTGCCGGGCCAGGGCCCGGGCCGCCGCCAGGGCGAACCCGCCGCCGGAACCCACGGCCACGATGCCGTCGTCGGGCTCCAGCACCTCCCCGGAGCCCGAGAGCAGCAGCAGGTGGTCGGCATCGGCCACCACCATCAACGCCTCCAGGCGGCGCAGCAGCCGGTCGGTGCGCCAGTCCTTGGCCAGTTCCACCGCGGCCCGGACCAGCTGGCCGGCGTGTTCCTCCAGCTTGCCCTCGAACCGCTCCATCAGGGCGACGGCGTCGGCCACGCTGCCGGCGAAGCCGGCCAGCACCCGCCCGTGGTAGAGCCGCCGCACCTTCCGGGCCCGGTGCTTCATCACCATGTGTTGCTCCAGGGTGACCTGACCGTCCCCGGCCATGGCCACCCGCCCGTCGCGCCGCACGGCCAGGATGGTCGTGCCGTGGAGGCGCCCCGCTCCCTGGACCATGGGAAACCCCTCTTCCTGCACCGCCATCGCAACCGGATCGCCTGCAACCGGGATTCACCGATCAGCCCACGCCGGGACGGCCTCCGGCCCCGGCCGCCCCAGAGGGCCCCGCCCGGCTCGCCGGGTCCCCCACGGCGACCGCCGGGCGTCCTGCCGGCGCGGCTCCGGGGTTCGCCGGGCCCGCCGGGTGGCCCGCTGCCCCCAGGGGCCCTGCCACGCCCGTGCCCCGGTCCCCCGCCGGCGTCCCGCCGGGCAGGCTGCCGGTTCCTCCGCCCGGAGGCACCCCGCGGGCCCGCGGGTGGGCCCGCTGGTACACCGCCCACAGGCGCGCCCGCGACACGTGGGTGTAGACCTGGGTGGCGGCCAGGCTGGCATGCCCCAGCAGCTCCTGCACCGCCCGCAGCCCGGCCCCGCCATCCAGCAGGTGGGTGGCGAAGGTGTGCCGCAGGAGGTGGGGATGGGCCTGGAGCCGGGCCACGGCCGCCCCGACCCGGCGCACGATGGCCTGGATGCTGCGGGGCGACAGGCGACCGCCCCACCGGTTGAGGAACACGGCCGCCCGGTCGGCGGGCCGGCAGGGCCGCCGCTGGCGTCCCTCCAGCAGCCGGGGCCGACCGGTTTCCAGGTAGGCCCGCAGGGCCTCGGCCACGGGGCCGACCAGGGGCACGATCCGCTCCTTGCCCCCCTTGCCGTAGACCCGCAGCCAGCCGCCGTCCAGGTCCACGTCCTCCAGGTCGAGCCCGCTCAGCTCGCCGACCCGTAGCCCGCAGCCGTAGAGCATCTCCACGATGGCCCGGTCCCGCAGCGACGCGGGGCCGGCCCCCACCGCCGCCGCCTCGAGCAGGGCCAGGGCCTCCTCCGGCGTGTAGACCCGGGGCAGGCGGCGCCGCACCCGCGGGCCGGCCAGGCGGGCGGCGGGGCTCGACGGGAGCCAGCCCTCCCGGACCGCGAACCGGAAGAGGCCCCGCACGGCCGCCAGCTTGCGGGTCACGGAGGAGCGGGCCAGGCCGCGTTCTTCCAGGTGGGCCAGCCAGCGGCGCAGGTCCCGGCCGCGGACCGCCGCCAGGGCGGGCACCCCGACAGGGGCTTCCAGCCCCATGAAGGCGCACCACGCCGCCAGGTCGGCCCCATAGGCTTGCAGCGTGCGGGGGGCCAGGCCCCGCTCCAGGCGCAGGTGGTCGAGGTACGCCTGGACCACGTCGGGCGCCGGGTCCCAGCCGGCGGGTCGCTGGGCCATGATCTCACCGGCCCGGTACGGGAGCCGGGTCGACCCCGGGGACGGCCCCCGGCACCGTCTCGGGCAAGCGGGCCGGCGCGAAGGCCTCCAGGGCGGCCAGCGCCCGTTCGGCCATCAAGAGCTTCCGGCGCCGCGGGTCCCGCACCCGCCTCTCCAGCGGCGGCAAAAGGCCGAAGGCGATGTTCATCGGCTGGAAGTGGTCGGGATGGGCCTCGGTGATGTACCGGGTCAGGGCGCCATGGGCCGTCTCGGCGGGGAAGACCACCGGTTCCTCCCCCCGCACCAGGCGGGCGGCGTTGATGCCCGCCACGATGCCGGTGGCCGCCGACTCGATGTACCCCTCCACGCCGGTGATCTGGCCGGCGAAGAACAAGTCGGGGCGCTTGCGGGTCTGCATCGTCGGCCGCAGCACCTTGGGGGAGCAGATGAAGGTGTTGCGGTGCATCACCCCGTAGCGGGCAAACTCGGCGTTCTCGAGCCCCGGGATCATGCGGAAGACCCGCTTCTGCTCGCCCCACTTCAGGCTGGTCTGAAAGCCCACCAGGTTGTACAGGGTGCCGTAGCGGTTGTCCCGCCGCAGCTGGACCACCGCATAGGGCTCCTTCCCCGTGCGGGGGTCGATGAGCCCCACGGGCTTGAGGGGACCGTAGCGCAGGGTGTCCGGCCCCCGCCGGGCCATCTCTTCGATGGGCAGGCAGCCCTCGAAGAACAAGCCCTGTTCGAAGTCGTGGGGCACGTGCTTCTCCGCCTCGACCAGGGCCTGCCAGAAGGCTTCGTATTCCTCCCGGGTCATCGGGCTGTTCAGGTAGTCGTCGCCGCTGCCCTTTCCGTAGCGGGAGGCCCGGAAGAGCTTGGACAGGTCCAGGGATTCATAGGTGACGATGGGCGCCGCCGCGTCGAAGAAGGCCAGGTACTCCTCGCCGGTGAAGGACCGGATCCACTGGGAAAGGCCTTCGGAGGTCAGCGGGCCCGTGGCGATGATGACCGGACCCTCGGCCGGCGGCTCCGTCACCTCTTCCCGCACGACCTCGATCAGCGGGTGGTTCGCGATGGCCTCGGTGACGCGGCTGGCGAACTCCTCGCGGTCGACGGCCAGGGCGCTGCCGGCGGGGATCGCGCTGGCGTCGGCCGCCGCCATGATCAGGCTCCCCAGCCGCCGCATCTCTTCTTTGAGCAGTCCCGGCGCCTGGTCGAGCTGGGCGCCGCGCAGGGAGTTGCTGCACACCAGTTCGGCCAGCTGTCCCGTGTGGTGGGCCGGGGTCGTGCGGACCGGGCGCATCTCATAAAGCCGCACGGGGACGCCCCGGCGGGCCACCTGCCAGGCGGCCTCGCTGCCGGCCAGGCCGCCTCCGATCACCGTCACGCGCTGGGTCACCGTCAACGCCTCCCCGTCCCGGCACCGGCGCCGGCGGTCTCGGCGGCCCCTTCCCGCTGGTAGGTGCACTGGGGATTGGCACAGACCAGCCGCGTCCCCTGTCGGGAGCGCTTCTCCACCAGGAAGGTGCCGCACTCCGGGCACGTCTCCGCCGTCGGCCGGTCCCAGGTGGTGAAGTCGCATTCGGGATAGTTGCTACAACCGTAAAACACCCGTCCCTTGCGGGAACGGCGTTGCACCATCTCGCCGCCGCAGCGCGGGCAGCGGGCGCCGGTCTTTTCCACCAGGGGCTTGGTGTTCCGGCATTCGGGGAAGCCCGGGCAGGCCAGGAAGCGGCCGTACCGCCCGTGCTTGATCACCATCCGTCGCCCGCACTTCTCGCAGATCTCGTCGGTCTCCTCGACCGGCAGGGCGACCCGCTGGATCGCCTTCTCCGCCCGCTCCAGGGTCGCGCTGAAGGGTCCGTAGAACTCCCGGATGACGTCCTCCCACTCCCGCTCGCCTTCTTCGATCCGGTCCAGATCGGCCTCCATGCGGGCGGTGAATTCCACGTCGACGATGTCCGGGAAGTGTTCCTTGAGCAGGGCCGTCACCACCCGCCCCAGCTCGGTCGGGCGGAAGCGGCGGTCCTCCTTGACCACGTAACCCCGCTCCTGGATCGTCTCGATGATGGGCGCGTAGGTGCTGGGCCGGCCGATCCCCTTCTCCTCCAGCGCCCGCACCAGCATCGCCTCGGTGTAACGCGGCGGCGGCTGGGTGAAGTGCTGCTCCGGCCGCAGCGCCTTCAGGGCCAGGGCGTCGCCCTCAGCCAGGTCGGGCAGCGTCCCCTCGCCCTCCTCGCCATCCCCGTCGGTCCCCTCGTCGCGCCCTTCCACATACAGCTGCATGAACCCGGCGAACTTGATGGTGGAACCTGTCGCCCGGAAGCGGTGGGGCCCTGCCCCGATGTCGACGGTCACCGTGTCCAGGATGGCGGGTGCCATCTGGCTGGCGACGAACCGCTCCCAGATCAGCCGGTAGAGCTTGTACTGGTCGGCCGTCAGGTCGTCCTTGATGGCGTCGGGCTCCCGGGTCACGGAGGTGGGCCGGATCGCCTCGTGGGCGTCCTGGGCCTGGGCCGCCCGTCGCCCCGCCTGCTTGCGGGGGTTCGAGAACTCCGGCCCGAAGCGCCGGGCGATGTAGGCCGCCGCCTCGTCCAGGGCCTGGTCGGCGATGCGGGTCGAATCGGTACGGATGTAGGTGACCAGACCGACCGCTCCCTCACCCCGCAACTCGATCCCCTCGTAGAGCTCCTGGGCGATGCGCATCGTCCGGCGGACCGTGAAGCCCAGCTTGCGCGAGGCCTCCTGCTGCAGGGTCGAGGTGGTGAAGGGCGGTGCCGGATTCCTCCGCCGCTCCTTGCGCTCGACGCCCAGGACGACGAAGGGACGGCCCTCCAGGTCGGCCAGCAGGCGATCGACGGCCTCCCGGTCGGGCAGTTCCTTCTTGCCCTCAGCGTCGCCGTAGTAACGGGCGGTGAAGGCCTCGCCGCTGGCCATGCGCTCCAGGTCGGCCTCCAGGGTCCAGTACTCCTGGGGGGTGAAGGCCTCGATCTCTTCCTCCCGATCGACGATCAGGCGCACCGCGACCGACTGGACCCGTCCTGCCGACAGCCCCCGCCGCACCTTGCGCCACAGCAGCGGGCTCAACTTGTACCCCACCAGGCGGTCCAGCACCCGGCGCGCCTGCTGGGCGTCGACCAGGTTGTCATCGATAGGCCGGGGTTCCCGCAGGGCCCGGCGCACCGCGTCCCGGGTGATCTCGTGGAAGACGATCCGGCAGGGCGAGTCCTCGTCGATGCCAAGGAGCTGGCAGAGGTGCCAGGAGATGGCCTCACCCTCCCGGTCGGGGTCGGTGGCCAGCAGGACCCGGTCCACCTGGCGTGCCTGCTGCCGGAGCCGTTCGATCAGCTTGCCCTTGCCGCGGATGGTGATGTAATGGGGGGTGAAGTGGTCGTCGATGTCGACGCCGAGCTGGCTCTTCGGCAGATCCCGCACGTGGCCCATGGACGCCTCGACGGTGTAGTCGCGCCCCACGAACTTCTTGATCGTCTTCGCCTTGGCCGGCGACTCGACGATGATCAGCGTCTTCGGCAATGGCATCACACTCCGGCGCCACGGCGCGTTGCACCTTAGTGTAGCACTGGCGGGCGACGGGCGGCAACGCGCCATGGCAGATCCTGCTAGCCGCCCGCTGGCGTCCCGCCGGCGGGCCCGCCGGCCGCCACCCCGTGGTCGGCCAGCACCGCCGCCACGTCCTCCAGGTTCGCCACCGGCGGCGCCCCGGCCCGCAGCAGGTCCATGACGCCCTGTCCCTGCCGCCGGGTGACGGGACCCGGCACCGCCATCACCGCCCGGCCGGCGTTCAGCGCCAGGTCCGCGGTGACCAGGGCGCCACTCCGCGGGGCGGCCTCCACCACCACCACGCCGTCGCACAGCCCGGCCAGGATGCGGTTCCGCTCGGGGAAGCGGAAGGCCTCCGCCGGCGTCCCGGGCGGGTATTCGGAGACCAGCCAGCCCGTGGCGACCAGACGGTCGGCCAGGGGGCGGTGTTCCTCCGGGTAGACCCGGTCGGGACCGTGCCCCAAAACGGCGACCGTGGCGCCGCCCGCCGCCAGGGCGCCGCGGTGGGCCGCGCCGTCGATGCCGACGGCCAGTCCCGACACGACGACCCATCCCGCCGCCGCCATGTCCGCCGCCAGGCGAAAGGCCATCTGGGTGCCGTAGGGCGACGCCTGGCGCGATCCCACCACCGCCACCCAGGGTACGGCCTCGGGTGGCCGGCGCCCCCGGTAATAGAGGATGAGCGGTGGATCGGTCACGGCCCGCAACCGCCGCGGGTAGTCCGCCTCCCCCCAGGCGATCCAGCCGATGCCCAGCGCCGCCGCCCGGCCGGCCAGCCCCTGGGGATCGACGTTCCGCCGCGCCGCCAGGGCCCGCTTCAGGATGTCGGCCGGGGCGATCGCCGCCGCCTCCCACGCTTCGTCGGGAGCCGTCCAGGCCTGGACCGGCCCGCCCAGGGCGGCGGCCAGCCGGCGAACCCGCTGCCGGCCCAGGCCGGGCAAGGCCAGAAGCCCCATCCAGGCGAGGGCGGGTTCGACCACCATCCAAACGCCTCCTTCAGGGGACGGACCTTCCCGAACCGTCCGGGTTCCCCACTAGAGGGGGCTTCGGGCCGGTCGTTGTGGCTGGCACCGGGCCGGCGCCCCGCCCCACCACGGCTTCGGAGCCGGCTTGCGGGCGGCACCAGGCCCGCGGCCCCATCCCCCCGCCGGGTCTCGGCCCGCCCCCAGGCCGGACCGCGGTGGGGAACCCTGCCCCATCCTCCCTGCGGATCGGGCGCCTTCCTCAAGAGAGCTTGTCCAGGACCCGGGCACCCGGGGCCGGCCGCGGCGGGCCGGCTGCCGGTCTCCCGCCCCAAACCGGAGACCCCTCGCCCCGCCGGGCAGCGCTACCGCGCCCGCGGATCCAGGGCGACGGCCCAGAGATCGGGTCCCTGGGGGAAGGGCGAGGGGACGAACCCGCGCACCCCCGGCTGCACCGCCCAGACGACCACGGGGTGGTAGAGGGGGAGGCCCGCCCCGGCCTCCAGCAGGTGGCGGTCCAGTTGGGCGGCGGCATTGGCCCGGCGGCGTCCCGCGGACAGAAGCAGGCGCGCCAGATCCCTCCGCGCCGCGGCCCCGGCGCCGTCCCCGGTCAGCACGAGCCCGTCCGTACCGCTCAGCCAGGGGAGGAACACCGCCTCGGGGTCCGGATACTCGGCCCAAACCGTCCAGGGAGCCAGGTGGTACGGTGCCTGCGCCCCGCCGGTCACCGGGAAGTCGGCTTCGCTGACGGTGGCCACGTCCAGCTCCAAGCCCACCCGGCCCAGCAGGTAGTCAAGGCGCCCAGATACCGCCGCCCAGAAGGGGTCGCCCGGCTGAAGCCACCGCAAGGGCGTCCCGGGCTTGACCCCCGCTTCCTGCAGCGCCGCGCGAGCCTCCAAGACCCGGTAGGGCGGCAGCACCGGCCGGTCCAGGGCACCCGGAAGGCCCGGCGGCAGCCACCCCTCTGCCAGCCGGTAGCCACCTGGCGCCAGCCCTGCCACCAGGGTCTCCCGGTCGATGGCGTAGGCCAGGGCGCGCCGGGCGGCGGGATGGGACAGGGGCGGCCGGGCGCCGTTGATGACGATGCCCACCGTGGCCGGCACCTCGACCCGCCACTGGGGACCCGACCAGCCCCGGGCCGCCAGCTCCCGCACCTCATGGGGCAGAAGGCGCACGGCCGTCAGCCGCCCCTCGGTGAAGGCGGTCAGCGTCTGGGACCGCGGGCCGGCGGCGACGAACCGCACCCGTTCCAGGTAGGGGCGGCCCCGGTAGTATCCGGTAAACGCCCCCAGCTCCAGCTCCCCTTCCCTCCGGGCCACCAGCCGGAACGGTCCGGCCCCCACCGGGGCGAAGGCGCCGCCTCCACTGGCCCGCAGGGTTTCCGCGTCGAGGATCGCACCCCCCGGCGTCGCCAGCCGGTAGAGGAAGCTGGGGCGCGGCGCGGTCAGACGGATCTCCACCCGCTCCGGGCCCAGGGCGCGGATCCCGGCGATGGTGGGGGTCTGGCCCGAACGAAACTCGGCCACCCCCTCCACCCCTTCCAGGACCCAGGCCCGCGGGGCCGGGGCCCGGGGGTCGACCAGGCGCGTCAGGCTGTACACCACGTCCGCCGCCGTCAGCGGCCGGCCGTTGTGAAAGCGGAGGCCCGGACGCAACCAAAACACGTACCGGCGGCCGCCGTCCCGCACCTCCCAGCGCCGAGCCAGGGCCGGTTGCAGGGACCCGTCGGGGGCCAGGCGCACCAGGCCCTCGTAAAGCAGGGCGGCCACCCGGACCTCCACCTCCGACCGGGCCCGGGCGGGATCCAGGCTCGCCGGCAGCGACGGAACGGCCTCGACCCACTCCCCGCCGGTGCGCCCCGGCGGCCGCTGGCCATGGGATTGGGGTGCCCGCCCGGTCCAAAGGGCCAGGACGAACAGCAGGACGGCCCCCAAGGCCAGTGTCCACCGCCAGCGCCCCGGCGCCATTCCGTCCCACCTCCGCCTGCTGAGCCGCCGGGGCATCTATACGCCGCCGCCCACCGGGCCATGCCCGGTCCGCTTCCGCCGGACTGGGTTGACAACTTTTACCTCTACACCATATCCTTACATCACCGGGCGGCCCCCGTCAAGGCTGGGGCCCGGCGCCACCGTCCCGGGTGGCGGCCGAGACCGCGAGCCGAAGGGGCTCCCGTGCGCCTTCCGGTCCGGGCGGCGGATCGCCGGCCGGCTGCACGTTGCAAGTCGGCCCCGGTGGTGGGAGCGGTGAGCCAGGGGTTCGGGAAGGGATCCCCTTGGGGAGGGGTGACGATGCCAGCGGCGGACGGGCACGGGTGGGCCCTGGCGGACGGGGACCCGGGGGGAAACACCCCCGCGGTGATGGCCGGCCGCCCGCCGGTCCCGCACAGCAGCCGCGCCTCCACGGTCGTCGGCCTGGTGTGCAGCGGCTGGCGCGGGGTCCCCGTGCTGGTGGAGACGGTGGTCGACCGCGGCCTGCCCAACTTCGTGGTCGTCGGGCTCCCTTCGGCGGCGGTCCGCGAGGCCCGGGAGCGGGTGCGGGCTGCCGTCCGTGCCGCCGGGCGGACCTTTCCCCTCCAGCGGATCACCGTCAGCCTGAGCCCGGCCGATCTGCCCAAGGAGGGGACGTCCCTCGATCTGGCCGTGGCCGTCGGGTTGCTGGCCGCCAGCGGCCAGTGCCCCCAGCCGCCGCCAGGCTGGGCCGTGTTCGGCGAGCTGGGGCTGGACGGCTCGGTCCGCCCGGTGCGGGGGGCTCTGTCGATGGCCGTGGCGGCCCGCCAGCAGGGCGCGACCCACCTGGTTTGCCCGGCCTCCAACGCTCCGGAGGTGGCCCTGCTACCCGGCATCCGCCCCCTGCCCGTCCGGCACCTGGCCGAGCTCCTGGAGCGCCTGGCGGACCCCGGCGCGGGCGTGCCCGGCCCCGTCCTCCCCCCTGCAGGCGGCGGCACCCCGGCCGCGGTGCCCGTCCCGGACCTGGCCACCGTGCGAGGACAGCCATGGGCGCGCCGCGCCCTGGAACTGGCGGCGGCCGGAGGCCATCACCTGCTTTTCCTGGGGCCGCCGGGGGCAGGGAAGACGCTGCTGGCCTCCTGCCTGGCCGGGCTGCTGCCGCCCCTGGATGACGAAGCGGCCATCGAGGTGACGGCCATCCACTCCATCGCGGGCCAGCTTCCGCCCGGGGCCGGCCTCATCACCCGCCCGCCCCTGCGGGCGCCCCACCATGCCACCCCGGTGGCGGCCATGGTGGGCGGGGGCAAGATCCCCCGGCCGGGCGAGGCCAGCCTGGCCCACCGCGGCGTCCTCTTGCTGGACGAACTGGCCGAGTTCCGGCGGGAGACCCTGGAGGCCCTGCGCGAACCGCTGGAATCGGGCGCCGTCACCGTCGCTCGCCTGGCCGGCGCCGAACGCTTCCCGGCCGCCTTCCAGCTGGTGGCCACGGCGAACCCGTGCCCCTGCGGCCAGCCGGGCGGCCGCTGCCGCTGTTCCGAGCGGCAGCTGGCCCGGTACCGCCAGGCCCTCTCCGGGCCCCTGCTCGACCGCATCGACCTGCAGGTGCGGGTGAAGCGGGCTGCCCTGCCGCCCACCGCCGCCGCCCGGGCCGAGGACTCCCGGACCGTGCGGGAACGGGTGGCGGCCGCCCGCCGGCTCCAGGCCGATCGCTTCCGCCGGCTCGGGCTCGCCCACCCGCCGGGGCAGCCGCCCGTCAACCGCTGGCTCGAGGCGGGCGACGCCGGGCGCTGGGGCCCTATGGGCCCGGCGGCCCGGCGCCTGCTCGACGCCCTGTATCGCGATGAGGCGCTGGGGCTCTCCAGCCGCGGCTTGATCAAGGTCCTGCGGGTGGCGCGCACGGCCGCCGACCTGGCAGGCCGCGACGAGATCACGGTGGACGACCTGGAGCTGGCCGCCGAGTTCCGCTTTCCACCGGGCTGGTAGGCGGGACGGGGCCGCGGCGTGCCGCCCATTCCGCGGCGGGCCGGACCGCACGGGCGGAGGCGGAGGGACGGATCGGCCATCATCACCGGCGGCGGAACCGGACGAACCTGCCGCGGGGCACGCCGCATCAGCCACGGCACGAACCGGCGGTGAGCCGCGGGCCGTCCCGGCCCGGCGCGCGGGCCAGCCCGGATCCCCGGCTACCGCTGGGCGCCGCCCTCCAGCCGCCGGTACAGGCTCACCTCCGGCCGGCCCGGCCCCGCCGGCCAGGTGATTGCCACCAGGTCGATCCGCCAGGGCGCTCCGGCCGCACCCGCCCGCGCCAGGAACCACCGCCCGGCGGCGACCAGCCGGCGAAACTTGCGGGCGTCCAGGGACTGCTCGGGGGTGCCGAAGGGGGGAAGCCCGGCTGGTGGGCGGCGGCGGGAGCGCACCTCGACGACCACCCACTCGTCGCCATCCCGGCAGATCAGGTCGGCTTCCCCCCAGGGGCAGCGGACGTTCCGGGCAACCACCCGGTAACCCAGGGCCGCCAGGTGGCGGGCGGCCAGCTCTTCCGCCTCCCGCCCCCGGCGCTGCCGGTCCCGGACCGGCCTGCCGGCCGGGGCCGGCCCGCCGGCGGGGACGGCCCGCCGGCGTCGGTCGGGGGGCCGGCGGCCAGGCGACGGCTGCCGGTCGCCGGCACCCGGGCCCGGCGGCCGGTGGGAATCGCTCACCGGTCCGCCCCTCCCAGGAAGCTCCGCCGGTGCTCCGGACAGGGACCCAGGCGGGCCAGGGCGTCTCGGTGGGCCGCCGTGGCGTAGCCCTTGTGTTGGGCGAAGCCGTAACCGGGGTAGACCGCATCCAGGCGGGCCATCCACCCGTCGCGGAACACCTTGGCCACCACCGAGGCGGCGGCGATGGCGGCCAGCCGGGCGTCGCCGTCCACCAGCGCCTCCAGCGGGTAGCCCAGGTCCCCCGGCGGGCGGCCGTCCACCAGGACCCGCTGGGGCGCGACGGGCAGGGCGTCGAGCGCCCGGCGCATGGCCAGCCGGGTGGCCCGGGCGATGTTCAGCGCGTCGATCTCTGCGGGCGTCGCCAGGCCCACGGCCCACGCCAGGGCTTGCCGCCGCACCCGGGCGGCCAGTTCCTCCCGGGCGGCGGGGGTGAGCCGCTTGGAGTCGTCGAGCCCGGGCAGGTCGGCACCGCGGGGCAGGATCACGGCAGCCGCCACCACCGGTCCCGCCAGGCAACCCCGGCCCACCTCGTCGACCCCCGCCGCCAGCAGGCCGCCGGCCGCCTGCTCCTGGGCCGCGGCCAGCTCGGCCCAGCGCCGCCGGGCGCCCTGCCAGCGGGCCCAGCGCCGGCGGGCCCGGGCCAGCAGCCCGCGGGCCCCTACCCGCGGATCCCCCTCCAGCAGCCGGATCAGATCGGGCAGCTCCTCGGGTACGGCCGCGGCCAGGCGGGCGGCCAGCTGGGCCAGGGGCGGCCGCTGCCCGCCAGCGCCGGTCTCCGCCCCTGGAAGACCTTCCTCCTGCCCCTGCCGCCCCATCGCCGGTTTCCCTCCCCCAACGCTACGGGTGGCCGGCAGCGCCGCCGCCCACCGGCCGATTTCGCAGCGGCCGATCCGGAGCGGCCCCCAGACCACGGCCCCGCGACCACCGTGTTGGACCACGGTCGACGGTTCCGGGTCGCCGGGGTCCGCTGACCCGCCCAGCCTGGGGCGACCCCGCTGCCCCGCCTGAACCTTCCATCCCTGACTGGGTCTTACATCCATTTTTATACCACAAGATGGAACGACGGAAGCTGGTGGGATGAAGAACGCAGGAGAACCTGAATATCCGTCACCGGTGGCCAGCAAGGCCTCGGTCGGGCGGGGGAACGATCATCGCCGGGTGTTCCAGGGAGAGGCGGCCGAGCTCCCCGGCGCGGAAGGCCGCCACCAGCACCGCCGCCGCCCGGTGCCCGTCGGGCTGCCCGCCCGGCCCCAGAAGCCCGCGGTGACGGGCGACCTTCTCCAGCACCGCCTCCACGGCAGCCGGATCCCGCATGTTGGCCCGCGGGGTCGCCCCCTCCCCTTTCGCTGGGGTGCCGGTCCCCGCACCGGCCGGCGCTGCCGGCGGACCCGCCGGCCCTCCGTCCGGCTCCGCGACGGCCGGGCGAGGTTCCGCCACCTGGTCCCCCGCCACCCGGCCGCCGGCCGGCGGCAGGTCAACCCCCCACCGGGCCAGGGCCGCCCGAAAGCGCGGATCCCCACCCAGCCGGTCGAGGAGGAAGCCCACGATGTCCTCGGGGGCCGCCAGCTCCGGCCCGACCAGACCCAGGGCCCCCAGCACCAGGCGCCGCGTTCCTCCCAGCCGGGGCGGCAGCACGCCGGGGGTATCCATCAGCCAAAAGGATCCCAGGTCGACCCACTGCTTGCCGCGGGTGACGCCGGGCTGGGCCCCCACCCGGGCCCGCCGCCGGCCGGCCAGCCCGTTGAGCAAGGTCGACTTGCCCACGTTGGGCAATCCCGCCACCAGCACCCGCGGCTTGAAAGCTGCCGGCGCCCGCTCCAGCCGCCGCCGCAGCCGGCTGATCAGGCGAGCATCGCCCGGCCCCTCGCCGACGAAGGGCTCGATCCCCTGGGCCTCGAACCAGCGAACCCAGGCGCGGGTGGTGGCGGGATCGGCCAGGTCGCCCCGGGACAGGACCAGCAGATGGAGCCGCCCCTCCACCATGGACGCCAGCTGGGGCGAGCGGGAGGTGAAGGGCGCCCGGGCGTCGGCCACCTCGACCACCGCGTCCACGGCCGCCACGTACCGGCGCACCTGGCGCAAGGCCCGGGCCATGTGCCCTTTGAGTGCACCGCCTTCCGCCACCGCCAACCCCTCCCCCGGCCCTCCGCCGGCCGGACCCGGGAAAACGCCGGGTCGTGGCACCCCCGGATCGTTTGCCCTCCCCCACCGCGGCGGGACCTGGGACCGCATCCCCGCGCCCCCACCGCAGGAGGGTCAGGGATGGGGCACCAGCCCCGCCTCCGACGGCGGCCAGTAGACCAGCCAGGCCCGGCCGATCACGTCGCGCAGCGGCACCGTCCACCCGCTGCGGCTGTCGTCGGAGTGGGGCCGGTTGTCCCCGAGGACGAACACGTGGCCTGGCGGCACGGTGGTGGGCGGGTAGAAGTCCACGCCCGGCTCCTTCAGATAGGGTTCCTCCAGCGGCCGCCCGTCCACGTAGACCCGGCCCTCCCGGATCGACACCGTCTCCCCCGGCAGGCCGATCACCCGTTTGACGAAATCCCGGGAGGGATCGAGGGGGTAGCGGAAGACCACGATGTCGAAGCGCTCGGGCGGATGCCAGCGGTAGGTCAACTTGTCCACCAGCAGGCGCTCGCCGTCATGCAGGGTGGGTTCCATGGAGATGCCGTCGACCAGGAAGGACTCGATGACGAACCCGCGGATGACCAGCGCCAGCACCAGCGCCACCAGCAAAGTCTGCACGACCTCGCGGGCGGCGCTTCCCCGAGACGCCACGCAGCGGTCACTCCCCTCCGCCCTTCCCCGGCAAGCCGGGCCCCGTCCCTCTCGGGCGCGGCCCCACCGCCAGGGGGCCAAATGAGAAAAAGGACTGGAAACCCAGTCCTTGGACGAACCGGCCGCCGTCGCGACCGTCACCGCTTCTCCTTGATCCGGGCCGCCTTGCCGCGGAGCTGGCGCAGGTAGTTCAGCCGTGCCCGGCGCACCTTGCCGCGCCGCGTCACCTCGATGCGCTCGATGGCGGGCGAGTGCAACGGGAACACCCGCTCCACGCCCACGCCCGAGGCGATCCGCCGGACGGTGAAGGTCTCGTCCAGGCCACCGCCCCGCCGGGCGATCACCGTCCCCTCGAAGACCTGGATGCGCTCCCGGCCGCCCTCCTTGACCTTGAGGTGCACGCGCACCGTGTCGCCGGGGCCGAACTCGGGCACGTCCTGCTTCATGTACTCCTGTTGCAGGCTCTTGATCAGGTCCATCCCGCTTCCGCTCCTTCGGTCCACCGTTGAAACCACGGCGGGATTATATCACACCGGCGGCCGGTTCCTCCCCAGCCGAGCCGCCGCTTCCGCGAGAAAACGCCGGTCCTCGGGGGTCAGGGCCACCCGTTCCAGCAGGTCGGGCCGCCGCTCCAGGGTGCGCAAGAGGGCCTGCTGGCGGCGCCAGCGGGCGACTTCCCCGTGGTCGCCGCTGAGCAAGATGTCGGGCACCGCCATGCCCCGGTAAACCCGGGGCCGGGTGTACTGGGGCCCCTCCAGCAGCCCGCTGCTGAAGGAGTCCTGCTCGGCCGCCCCCTCCGCCAGGACCCCCGGCAGCAGCCGCACCACGGCGTCGATCAGCACCAGGGCGGCCAGCTCGCCGCCGGTCAACACGTAGTCCCCGATGGAGATCTCGTCGGTCACCAGGGCCTGCCGCACCCGCTCGTCGACGCCCTCGTAGTGGCCACAGAGCAGCACCAGCCAGTGCCGCCGGGCCAGGTCCGCCGCCACCTGCTGGGTCAGGGTCCGTCCCTGGGGCGCGAGCAGGATGAACTCCACCCCAGGCCCGCGCCGCCGGGCACCCCCGGGTCCCAGCAGCTCGTCCACCGCCCGGAAAATGGGCTCGGGCTTCAGCACCATCCCCGGACCGCCGCCAAAGGGCCGGTCGTCGGTAACGTGGTGCTTGCCCTCGGCCCAATCCCGCAGGTTGTGGACGTACAACCGGACGGCGCCCCGCTCCCGGGCCTTCCGCATCATGCTGGTCTCCAGGGGGGCCCGGACCATCTCCGGGAACAGGGTGAGGACGTCGATGCGCACGCCGTGCCTCCTTGCCGGCCCTCCGGCTCAGTCCAGCAGCCCCGGCAGATCCCCCAAGAGCAACCGGCCGCCTTCCAGGTCGATGGCCGCCACCGCCTGCCGGATCGCCGGGATCAGGAACTCCCGCCCACCCATGCCCTCCACCACGATGACGTCGTTGGCGGGGTAGCGCAGCACATCGCGCACCCGGCCCACCGGCTGGCCCTGGGCGTCGAAGACCTCGAGCCCGACCAGTTGGAAGACGTAGTACTGCCCCGGCGGCAAGGGCGGGACCCGGTCTTCGGGGACCTGCAGCGCCCCACCCCGCAGGGCCTCGGCCGCGGTTCGGTCGGGGCAGCCGGCCAGCTTGACCCGCCAGAACCGCCCGTGGGGCCGGGCCCACTCCACCCGGTCGGGCCGGGCCGGTGCCCCGTCGGGCGGGGCGACCAGCACCTCCAGGCCCGGCCGCAGCCGCTGGGGATCGTCGCTCAGCAGGTCGACCTTGACCTCGCCGCGGATGCCCCAAGGCGCCAGGATGGCGGCCAGGGTCACCGGCCGGCCGTCCCCCGCCCGGCCCCGTCCAGGATCTCCACCTCGACCCGCTTGCCGGCGCGGGCGCCCACGGCCCGGGCCACCGTGCGGATGGCGCGGGCGATGCGGCCCTGCTTGCCGATGATCTTGCCCACGTCCTCGGGCGCCACCCGCACCTCGAGGATGACCGTCTGCTCGCCCGCCACCTCGTTGACCCGCACCTGGTCCGGGTGATCCACCAGCGAGCGGGCCAGGAACTCCACCAGGTCCTTCATCCCGCGTCACCTCGATCGCCTCCCGGGCCGCGAACCCAGGCGGGCCGCACCGCGACCGACCGCCGACCGGGGGGCGCCGGTCGCCGGTCCCGGGTCCGGGCCCACGGGTCGCCGCTCAGGCCCCGGCCCGCTTCTGCTGCCACTTCTCCAGCACGCCGGTGCGCTTGAGGAGCACCCGCACCATGTCAGTGGGCTGGGCCCCCTTGCGCAGCCACTCGATGGCCTTCTCCTCGTTGATCTTGATGGTCGCCGGGTCCGTCGTGGGGTTGTAGTAACCGATCTCATCGACGAACCGGCCGTCCCGCGGCGAGCGGGCGTCGGCCACCACCACCCGGTAGAAGGGGTTGTTCTTGGCGCCCATCCGGCGCAGGCGCATGCGCAGCGCCACGCCCCATCACCTCGCAGTCTTTTCTCGAGCGTCGCTCGCGACTTCACCGCAGCGGCTTCCCAGGCGGGGTCGGCCGCGCTGGCGACTCCACGCCCGCGGCCTCCCGCCACCGTGCCCCCGGCTGGGATCGCGCCGGGGGACCGCCGGCCCGGCGGGCCGCCGCCCCGGCGGGACCGCCGGCGCGACGGCCCCCACGGGGCTATCGGGGGAAGGGCAGCTGGCCCAGCCCCCGCCGGCCGCGGCGGGCCGCCCCGGCCATCTGCTTCATCAGCCGCTGGGTCTCAGCAAATTGCTTGAGCAGCCGGTTGACGTCCTGCACCCGGGTGCCGCTGCCCAGGGCGATGCGCCGCCGCCGGCTGGCGTTGATGATCTCCGGCCGGCGGCGCTCCTCGGGCGTCATCGACTGGATGATCGCCTCGATCCGGCGCAGCTCCCGCTCGTCCACCGTCACGTCCTTGAGCCGGCTGCCCAGCCCGGGGATCATGGCCAGCAGCTGGTCCAGCGGCCCCATCTTGCGCACCTGGCGCAGCTGCTCGAGAAAGTCCTCCAGGTCGAAGGCCTGCTCCCGCAGCTTGCGCTCCAGCCGCTGGGCCTGCTGGGCGTCGAAGGCCGCCTGGGCCTTCTCGATCAGCGAGAGCACGTCGCCCATGCCCAGGATGCGGGAGGCCATGCGCTCCGGGTGGAAGGGTTCGAGCTGGTCGACCCGCTCCCCCAGCCCGGCGAACTTGATCGGCCGCCCCGTCACCGCCCGCACCGACAGGGCCGCACCGCCCCGGGCGTCGCCGTCCAGCTTGGTCAGGATGACGCCGTCGATGCCCAGGCGCCGGTGGAAGGTCTCGGCCACGTTGACGGCGTCCTGGCCGGTCATGGCGTCGACCACCAGCAGGATCTCCCGCGGTACCACCGCCTGCCGGATGCGCTCCAGCTCCTCCATCAGGGCGTCGTCGATGTGCAGCCGGCCGGCGGTATCGATCAGCACCACATCCCGGCCCCGGCGCCGGGCCTCGGCCACCCCCTCCCGGGCGATGTCCACCGGATCGCGATCGGTGCCCGGCGCGTAGACGGGCACCTGGACCTGCTGGCCCAGAGCGACCAGCTGCTCCACCGCCGCAGGACGGTAGACGTCGGCGGCCACCAGCAGCGGCTGCCGCCCCTGCTTGGCCAGCAGCCGGGCCAGCTTGGCGGCGGTGGTCGTCTTGCCCGAGCCCTGAAGGCCCACCAGCAGGACCACGGCCGGCAGCTCGCCGCCCAGGTCGAGCCGCGCGTGCTGCCCGCCCATCAGCTGGGTCAGCTCGTCGTGGACGATCTTGATGACCTGCTGGGCGGGGGTCAGGCTCTCCAGGACCTCTTGGCCCACCGCCCGCTCCCGGACGCGGGCGATGAAGTCCTTGACGACCTTGAAGTTGACGTCGGCTTCCAGCAAGGCGAGGCGGACCTCCCGCAGCGCCGCCTCGACGTCGGCCTCGGTGAGCTTGCCCTTGCCCCGCAGCCGCTTGAAGACCGATTGGAGCTTCTCCGCCAGGCCCTCGAAGGCCATGCTCACACCTCGCCTTGCTCGTTCCCCGGCCCGCGCCCACCCTCTCGGGGGCCGGCCGCAGGGCGGTTCCCCGGCCCGGGCCCCGGCCCGGCCCGCCCGGCCTGGCCGGTCCCCTGGGGTCCGGCCTGCAGGTCCCGCCGCAGCCGGTCCACCACCCGCAGGGCCTGTTCGAGCCGGTCCACCAGCCGGGCCGCACCGCCTCCGCCCCCGGAGCCGGCCTGGGCCGCCGCATCGGCCAGCAGCGCCTCCAGCCGCTCCAGCTGGCCGGCCGCCCGCTGCCGCCAGGCGCCGAGGCCCAGGGCGCCTTCGGCCTCCTCCAGCAGCGCCTCGCCACGCCGCAGCAGGTCGTGGACCGCCTGGCGGGAGATGCCCAGGTGTTCGGCCACCTCCCCCAGCGAGAGGTCCTGCCAGTGGTAGAGCTCGAAGACGTCCTGCTGGCGCGGGGTCAAAAGCCCGCGGTACAGGTCGTACAGGCCGTGCAGGCGCAGGCTTCGCTCCAGGGGATCGCCACCGTCGTCGCCGTCGCCGCCCGACCGGGTCCGGGCGTCCGGCCGCGCGGCGGGCGGCTCGGCCCCGGGACCGGCCACCGGGATGGCCCCAGCGGCCGCCGGGACGGCCTCGCCCGCCGGTGGAAGACCGGTACCGGCTCCGCCGGCCTGCCGGTCCCCGCCCCGGTCGAGCCGGCCGTGGCCGGCTCCCTCGCCGCGGCCGGTCCCCTTGTCTCTGGCCATGCTCGCGCCCCCCGGCCCAGACCCGGCGGGGGCACGATGGCCGCGGAACCGGAGCCCGGCGCCCCCGCCCGGCCGGCTGCACCGCCAGCCATGGTACGCCACCGGCTCAGGGCGTGTCAAGCAAAACTCCTTGACAATGTGCCGGAAACCTCGACCGGAAACCCCGCCCGGCAACTCCGGCCAGAAACCAGGGCCGGAAACCTGGGCCACAAACCCCGCGGAGGCCGCGCCCGGCACCGGCGCCGCTGCCACGGGCGCGGCTACGGTCAAGCCCCCGCCTCGGCGGGCGTCCCCTCGAACAGCGCCCGGATGAACTCAGCCGGGTCGAAGGGCGCCAGGTCGTCGGCGCCCTCGCCGGTCCCCACCCACTTCACCGGCAGGCGCAGCTCGTCGGCGATGGCCATGGCCATGCCGCCGCGGGCCGTGCCGTCCAGCTTGGTCAACACGATCCCCGTCACCCCGACGGCCTCGGTGAAGTGGCGCGCCTGGGCCAGGGCGTTCTGGCCGGTGGTGGCATCCAGGACCAGCAGCACCTCGTGGGGCGCCGTCGGGTCCAGGCGCTGCAGGACCCGCTGGGTCTTGCGCAGCTCCTCCATCAGGTTGACCCGGGTGTGGAGCCGGCCGGCGGTGTCGACCAGCAGCACGTCGGCGCCCCGCGCCTGCGCTGCCTGCAGGGCGTCGAAGGCGACGGCCGCGGGGTCGGCACCCGGGTGCTGGCGGACCAGGTCGGCCCCCACCCGCTGGCACCAGCGCTCCAGCTGGTCGATGGCGGCGGCCCGGAAGGTATCGGCGGCGCCGACGACCACCTTGTAGCCCTCCTGGCGGTAGCGGGCGGCCAGCTTGCCCACGGTGGTCGTCTTGCCGCTGCCGTTGACGCCCACCACCAGGATCACCAGGGGCGCCGCCCCCGTGCCCGGCCGGGCGGGTGGCGCCGCCACGGCCTCCAGCATGGCCTGCATCTCCTGGGCCAGGAGCCCCGGCACCGCCGCCGCATCCCGCACCCCGGCGGCCCGCACCCGCTCCCGCAACCGCTCCAGCAGGCGCTGGGTCGTCGCCACCCCCACGTCGGCGGTGATCAGCACGGCCTCCAGGTCGTCGTACAGGGCCTCATCCAGGGACGCGCCCTGGACCACGGCCCGGATCCGCCCGGCCAGCTGCTCCCGGGTCCGGGCCAGGCCCGCCTTGAGCTTGCTCCAGATCATGGTGCGACCTTCCTCTCTCGGTCCTCTCGACCCTCGAAAAGGGCGGCGCCCCCGTCCCCCGCTGGCCGGGCGTCGCCCGGTGGCCGGGCGGGCGTCTCACCCCCGGCCGCCACCTCGGCCAGGCGCACCGACACCACCCGGGAGACACCCGACTCCGGCATGGTGACGCCGTAGAGGGTGTCGGCGGCGGCCATCGTCCCCTTCTGGTGGGTGATGACGATGAACTGGGTGCCGGTGAACCGGCGCAGGTAGCGGGCGAACCGGTCCACGTTGCGGTCGTCCAGGGCCGCGTCGATCTCGTCCAGCAGGCAGAAGGGCGTCGGCTTGACCCGGATCAGGGCGAGGAGCAGGGCGATGGCCGTCAGCGCCCGCTCGCCGCCGGACAGCAAGGACAGGTGTTGCAGCCGCTTGCCCGGGGGCTGGGCCACCACCTGGACGCCGGCCTCCAGGGCGTCGCCCTCGCCCAGCACCAGGTCGGCGTGGCCGCCGCCGAAGAGCTCGCGGAAGACCTGCCGGAACTCCACCCGCAGCCGCTCGTAGGTGACCCGGAAGATCCGCTCCATCTCCCGGTCCATCTCGGCCAGCACGGTGCGCAAGGCCTCCCGCGCCTGCTGGAGGTCGCGGTACTGCTGCTCGAGGAAGGCGTAGCGCTGGCACACCCGCTCGTGCTCCTCCACCGCCGCCAGGTTGACCTCGCCCAAGGCGGCCATGCGCCGGCGCAGCTCGGCGGCCCGCCGTTCCCCCTCCTGCCAGCCGGGTGGCGGCTCGTCGGGCACCTCCTGCACGCCGTAGTCCTCGGCCAGCCGCGCCACCAGGCGGTCCCGCTCCGTCTCCAGCCGGGCCGCCTCCACCTCCAGCCGCCGCAAATCCTCGGCCAGGCGGTCGAGCTCGGCCCGGGCGGCCACGACCTCCCCTTCCACCGCCTCCAGCTGGGCCGCCAGCCGGTCCCGTTCCTGGCGCGCCGCCTCCACGTCCTGGCGGCAAGCGTCCACCCGGGCTTCGTGCTCGGCAGCCGCCACCTGCAGCTGCTCCCGCTGGTCGCCCAGCTCGGCCCGCTCCCGCTCGAGCCGACCCGCCTCCTCCTGCCAGCGGGCCGCCTCGGCGTCCAGCCGCTCCGTCTCCTGGCGCGCCCGCTGGGCCTGTTCGGCCAGGAGGCGCCCCTCCCGGGCCAGCCCTTCCACCCGGGCGGTGGCCCGGGCCAGGGCGGCCGCCGCCTCGTCCCGCCGGGCCCGGGCCTCCCGCACCGCAGCCTCAGCAGCGGCCACGGCCGCGGCCGCCTGCCGGGCCCGTTCCTCGGCCGCCTCCACCTGGCCGGCCGCCGCCTCCTCGGGGCCTGCGGCGCTGGCCAGTTCGTCCAGCTCGGCCTGCAGGTCCAGGGCGGTCGCCTCCACCTGCCGGCGCTGCTGGGCCGCCGCCTGGCGCTGCTGTTCCAGCCGGGCCCGGGCCACGGCCTCTTGCTGCCGCCGCCGGCGGGCCTCTTCGAGGGCGGCCGCCGCCCGGCTCGCCGCTTCCTCCGCCCGCCGGCGGCGTTCCTCCGCCTGGGCGAGGGCAGCGGCCAGCTGCTCGATGCGCGTCCGCAGGGCCTCCACCTGGCGGCGCCGGGCCAGCAGCCCCGCCGACTCCTGGCGGCGGTTGTCGTGGCCGCCGGTCATGGCGCCCCCGGGGTGAATGACATCGCCGTCCAGGGTGACGATGCGGTAGCGCTGGCCGCTGGCCGCCGCCAGGCGCCGCGCTGCGGGCAGGTCTTCGGCGATCAGGATCCGTCCCAGCAGGTGGGCCAGGGCCGGCCGCAGGGACGGGTCGAACTGGACGGCGTCGATGGCCCAGGCCACCGCACCGGGCTGGCGGTCCAGGTGCCGGTCGGCCTCCGCCGGCGCCGCGGGCCGGATGGTGTCCAGGGGCAAGAAGGTGGCCCGCCCGGCCCGGGCCCGCTTCAAGGCCTCGATGGCCGCCTCGGCGCCGGCCGCCGTGCGGGTGATCAGGTTCTGCAGCCCCGGTCCCAGGGCGACCTCCACCGCCCGCTCCAGGTGGGGCTCCACCCGGATCAGCTCGGCCACCGCCCCGACGACGTCACGGAAGGCCGGCTCGCCCGCATCCCGGCCGGCCAGCACCGCCCGCACCCCGGCGAAGAAGCCCTCGTGGTCCCGCTCCATCTCCTCCAGGACCCGCAGCCGGGACCCAGCCTCCCCTGCCTGCTGGCGCAACTGCTGGGCTTCGCGGGCGGCCGCCCGGGCCTCGTCCTGGGCGGCGGCCAGCGCCCGGCGGGCGTCCTCCTCCTGGCGCCCGGCCTCGGCAGCGGCGGCGGCCAGCCGTTCCAGCTCCGCCCCGGCGGCCCGCTCGGCCTCCGCCAGGCGGGCCGCCTCGGCCTCCAGGCCCGCCAGCCGGTCCCTGAGCCGCTGGGCCCGCTGGGCCGCCTGGGCCCGCTCCCGCTGCCGCGCCTGCTGCTCGTTGCGCAGCCGGCTGGCCTCCTGCAGGGCCTCCAGGTGGGCCTCCCGGGCGGCGGCCAGGGCCGCCTCGGCCGCTTCCAGGGCCCGCGCCGCCTCGTCGACGGCCGTTCGGGCCTGGGCCTCCTCCCGGCGCGCCGCCTCCAGCTCGGCGACCAGGGCCTGGTGGCGGCGGGCCGCCTCCTCCGCCCCGGCCACCCGGGCCGCCCGCTGGCCGGCCAGCTCCGTGGCCCGCCGGGCCAGCTGCCGCTGGCGCTCCTCCAGGTGGGTGGCCCGTTCCTCCAGCACGGCCAGGCGGGTACGGACCCCCTCCAGGGCCCGCTCGGCCTCGGCCAGGGCCGCCCGGGCCGCCTCCAGCCGCTCCTCCTGGGCGCGGGCCTGCGCCCGCAACCGGTCGCGGCTCGCCTCGGCCGTCACCAGCCGGGCCCGGGCCGCCGCCAGCTGCTGGCGCACCCCCTCCAGGCGCCGGGCCTGTTCGTCCAGGCGCCGCTGGGCCTGTACGGCCTGGGCCGTGACCATGCGGGCCTCCAGCTCGGCCAGCTCGTCCCGCCACTGGCGATAGAGGTGGGCCCGCCGCGCCTGGTCCGTCAGGCCGTCCAGGCGATCCTCCAGTTCCCGCAGGATGTCGCCCAGCCGCAGCAGGCGGTGCTCGGCGTCCTCCAGCCGCCGCAGCGCCTCCTTCTTCCGCATCTTGAAGCGGGTGATGCCCGCCGCCTCTTCCAAGAGGCCGCGGCGGTCCTCGTCCCGGGCACTGAGGATCTCGTCGATCTTGCCCTGCCCGACCACCGAATAGGCTTCCCGGCCGATGGCGGTGTCGTACAGCAGTTCCTGCACATCCCGCAGCCGCACCCGCTGGCCGTTGAGCAGGTAGTCGCTGCCGCCGGCCCGGTCGACCCGCCGCGCCACCGTCACCTCGCTGTAGTCGATGGGCAGCCGGCCGTCCTCGTTGTCCAGGACCAGGACGACCTCGGCCAGGCCGACGCCCTTGCGGGTGGCGGTGCCCGCGAAGATCACGTCCTCCATCTTGCTGCCCCGCAGCTGGCGGGCGCTCTGCTCGCCCAGGACCCAGCGGACGGCGTCGACCAGGTTGCTCTTGCCGCTGCCGTTGGGGCCGACGATGGCCGTGACCCCCGGCCCGAACTCCAGCCGGGTGCGGTCGGCGAAAGACTTGAACCCGTACAGTTCCAGCCGTTTGAGGTACATGGTGGCCTCCCCGACAGAAAAAAACCTGCCGTGGCACGGGGTCCAACGGGCAGGTCGGTCGGACGAACCCGGCCCCGGGCGGCCCGGGGCGCCGGGCGATGGCTAGCGGGGCTCGACGATGAACTTGATGGCCGTGCGCTGCTGGCCGTCGATCTCGATGTCGGCGAAGGCCGGGATGACCACCAGGTCGATGCCGTTGGGGGCCACGTAACCCCGGGTGATGGCGATGGCCTTCACCGCCTGGTTGACCGCCCCGGCGCCGATGGCCTGCACCTCGGCGGTGCCGTCTTCCCGCAGCACGGCGGCCAATGCCCCCGCGACCGCCTTGGGCCGCGAATTGGCCGAGACCCTCAGCACCTGCACCACGGCGACTCCTCCCCCAGAGCGAGCCATGGAAACGGCTGTGGTGGAACCAATGGCTTTGCTGGCGACCCTCTACGCAGGCAGGTCTCGGGGGATGTTTCGGCGGGATGGGATGCGGTTCCTTCCGTTCCGCGCCTCAGCCGCAGCTCGCCCGGCCGCCGGAACCCCCGGCGCCGCCCGAGCCACCGGCGCTACCGGAGCCACCCCCGCTAGCGGGGCCAGCCGCGCTGGCGGGATCACCGGCCGGGCCTGTGCCGCCGGGGCCACCGGCCGGGCCTGCGCCAGCGGGGCCGCGGGCCGGGCCCGCGCCGCCCGGTTCCTCCAGCTGGGCCAGGGCCAGCCGCGCGGCCTCCCGCTCGGCCACCTTCTTGCTGCGTCCCACCGCCTGGGCCAGCGGCCGGCCGCCCACCCGCACCTCCACCGTGTAACGGGGGTCGTGCTCGGGGCCGGCGGCATCGACCACCCGGTAGCTGGGCTCGCCCAGGCCCAGGCGGCGGGACGCCTCCTGCAGGGCGGTCTTCGGGTCGTCGCAGGCGCCCGAGCTCTCGGCCAGCCGGCGGATGTCGTCGCCCAGGGTGCGCAGGATGAAGGCGCGGGCCCCTTCCAGCCCCGCCTGGAGGTAGACCGCCGCCACCATCGCCTCGTAGGCGTCGGCCAGGACCGACGGGCGCTGGCGGCCGCCGGTGGCCTCCTCGCCCCGCCCCAGGCGCAGGAGCTCGCCCAGCCCCAGGCGCTGGGCGGTGGCCGCCAGGGTCTCCGCCCGCACCACGGCCGCCCGCAGCTTGCTCAGCTCGCCCTCGGGCCGCTGGGGGTAGGTGCGGAAGATGTGGTCGGTGACGCACAGGTTCAGGACCGCATCCCCTAAGAACTCCAGCCGCTCGTTGTCCGAACCGGCGGTGTCCGGGTGCTCGGCGCGGTAGGAGGCGTGGGTCAGGGCCTCCAGGAAGAGCTCGGGCTGGGCGGGTTCCACCCCCGCCAGGGCGGCCACGGGTTCGAGCCAGCCCGGCTCCCCGGCCCGCGGGAACCGGCTCGGGGCCGGCGCCGCTGGTCCCGGCGCCTCCCCGGGCGGGTTCGTCCCCCCGTCGGCCACCGGCGAGGCCGGCCCAAGCCCGGTCTCCGCCGCCGCCGGATCGTCCCCTGCGCCCGGCGCCCCCCGGCCGGCGGCCTCCACGGCGCCGTTCTCGGGCAGGGCGCCGTTCACCCCGCCCGCGGGCCGGCTTGCCCGGTCAGCCGCCACGGTCCTCCGCCCCCGCCTCGAACCGCCGGAAGGCCAGGCACGCGTTCTGCCCGCCGAAGCCGAAGGAGTTGGACAGGGCCACCCGGATGGCCCGCGGCCGCGCCTGGTTGGGCACGTAGTCCAGGTCGCACTCCGGGTCGGGGTCCTCCAGGTTGATGGTGGGCGGCAGCACGCCGTCCCGCAGGGCCAGGACGGTCAGGATCGACTCCACGGCGCCCGCGGCGCCCAGCAGGTGGCCGGTCATCGACTTGGTCGAGCTGACCGCCAGGCGGTAGGCGTGGTCACCGAAGACCCGCTTGATCGCCTGGGTCTCCGCCACGTCCCCCTGGGGCGTGGAGGTGCCGTGGGCGTTGATGTAGTCCACGTCGGCCGGGTCGAGGCCGGCGTCGGCCATGGCCGCTTCCATGGCCCGGGCCCCGCCCTCCCCGCCCGGCGCCGGCTGGGTGATGTGGTGGGCGTCGGCCGTCGTCCCGTAGCCGATGATCTCGGCATAGATCCGGGCCCCCCGCCGGCGAGCATGCTCCAGCGTCTCCAGGATCAGCGCCCCGGCCCCCTCCGCCATGACGAAGCCGTCCCGGCCCCGGTCGAAGGGCCGCGAGGCCGCCTGGGGGGCGTCGTTGCGGGTCGAGAGGGCCTTCATCGCGCAGAAGCCCGCCAGCCCCAGGGGCACGATGGCCGCCTCCGCCCCGCCGGTGATCATGACGTCGGCCTCGCCCCGCTGGAGGATGCGGAACGCCTCGCCCACCGCATGGGCCGAGGCCGCGCAGGCCGTCACCACGGTGCTGTTGGGCCCCCGGGCCCCGTAACGGATGGCCACCTGGCCGGCCGCCATGTTGGCGATCATCATCGGGATGAAGAAGGGGCTCACCCGATCGGGGCCCCGCTCGGCCATCACGGCGGCCTGCTCGACGAAGGTCTCGATGCCGCCGATGCCGGTGCCCATCAGCACGCCCAGCCGGCGCCCGTCCATGGCCGCCGGATCGATCCCGGCGTCCGCCAGGGCCATCGCCACGCTGGCCATGGCGAACTGGGTGAAGCGGTCCATCCGCCGCGCTTCCTTGCGGTCGATGAAGGCGGTGGGGTCGAAGTCGGGCACCTCACCCGCGATCTGGCACGGGAACGGCGACGGGTCGAACCGGCTGATGCGCCGGATGCCCGAGCGGCCGGCCAGCACCCCTTCCCAGAGGGCCTCCACGCCGATGCCCAGGGGCGTGACGGCCCCGACACCGGTGATCACCACGCGGTGCCGCATACAGGCTCCTCCACTCCTTTCCGGCCGGCGGGCGCCCCGCCCGGAGGCGGGGCGCCGCGGCCGCCGCGGGGATGCCACCCGGCGGGATCACTTGTGGGACTCGATGTACTGGATCGCATCCCCCACGGTGGCGATCTTCTCCGCATCCTCGTCGGGGATCTCCAGGTCGAACTCCTCTTCGAGGGCCATGATCAGCTCCACGATGTCCAGCGAGTCGGCCCCCAGGTCCTCGATGAACCGGGCCTCCGGGGTGACGCTGGCCTCATCGACCCCCAGCTGCTCGACGATGATGGCCTTGACCCGCTGGAAAAGGGCCTCGTCTGCCATGTTGCCACCTCCTTTCCCCCTCCGCGGTGCCGGATGGCGCCGCGGCCGGATCCACCGGTCCCGGCGGCGGGACGCCGGTCCCGCCGGGGGTGCCCGGAGTCCGCCGGGTCAGCCCAGGGACAGCCCGCCGTCCACCACCAGCACCTGGCCGGTGATGTAGGCGGCCCCGTCGGAAGCCAGAAAAACGGCGGCGTGAGCTACGTCTTCCGGCGTGCCCAGCCGCCCCAGGGCGATGCGCTGGGCGAGGGCGTCGCGGTACTCCGCCGCCAGCTCGCCCGTCATGTCGGTGGCGATCAGGCCCGGGGCGATGGCGTTGACGGTGATGCCGCGGGACCCCAGCTCCCGGGCCAGGGCCTTGGTCAGGCCCACGACCCCTGCCTTGGCCGCCACGTAATTGGCCTGGCCGGCGTTGCCGGTCAGGCCCACCACCGACGTGATGTTGATGATCCGCCCCGAGCGCTGCCGCAACATCACCCGCGCCGCCGCCTTGCAGGTGAAGAACAGGCTGCGCAGGTTGGTGTTCAGCACCTCGTCCCACTGTTCCGGCTTCATCCGCAGGATCAGGCCGTCCCGGGTGATGCCGGCGTTGTTGACCAGGATGTCCAGGCGGCCGCCGAAGGCCTCGGCCGCTTGTTCGACCAGGCGCGTCGCCTGGTCGCCGTCGGCCACGTCGGCCTGGAAGGCGACGGCTTCGCCGCCCCGGGCCCGGATCCCGGCCACCACCGCCTCGGCGGCCTCCGCCGAGGCTCGGTAGTTGATGGCCACCCGGGCCCCCGCCGCCGCCAGGGCCTCGGCGATGGCCCGCCCGATGCCGCGGGAGCCGCCGGTGACCAGGGCCACCCGGCGATCAAGGTTCATGCTAGCAGACCCCCTTCAGGACGGGCAACCAGCGCCAGGATCTCGACCGCGTCAAGCTTCGATAGGCGGATCCCCCGGTCGGTTTCTCCGTTATGCCACAGAGGGGCTTGCCAGGCGGCGGAGCACCCGCACCCACTCTCGGTCCGAGTGCGGCCCGTAGAGCGCCGGAATCCGGGCTCGCAGCCACGTGGCAGCCTCTTCGAGTTCCGCCAGGGACGGCGGGTGGCGGAGGACCGCGCGTTGGGGCGCCGACGGGGCGGGCCCCCCATGGCGCCGACGCCAGGCCGGCCGGGTAAAGCGGTCGAGTTCGTTGTTCGCTCGAGCCGCCAACAGGCGGGCCAGGTGCCGGGCCCCTCGCTCGCTCCACGCTGCCCCGCGCCGCTTCATCCGCCGAGCGAGCACGTGATAGTTCTCCGCCTCGATCGCGCCCAGCCGCCGGGCTTCCGGGTTCGCGACGATGCCGTCCCAGTGGTTCTTCAAGTACTGCTTCAGTTCTTGGACACGCTCGCGCGCTTCGCCCCGCGCCCGCCGGGCAGCGGCTTTCAGGATCGCCTCCACCTCGGCCCACGGCTTGCCCTCGGTCAGGGCCTCCGCCAGCTGCTGGTGGGCTTCCGCGTCGTGCCGCAGCCCCCGCCGCATGGCCCGTTTCAGGTGGAACGGATCGAGGCGATACGAAGCCCGCGGAAGGTACTCCAGCACCTTGCGGATCCACGGTGCCCCGTCGCCCCCCACCGTGCACTGGCCGACCCGCGACCAATCCCACTCCCCTGCAAAGGCCGCCAGCGCCTCCTCGATGGACGCCGTCCCTTCACCCACCGTCACGTGCACCCGCCGGTTCTTCAGCACCGTCCGCCCGCGCGCATCGGTCGCCTTGCCCTCATACGCCACGGCATGCATCAGCGCGATCCGCTCTTTCTTCCCATCCGGCCCACGACGGCGGCCCCGGACGAGCAACTCGTCAAACTCCATGTCCACGGCCGCCGCGGCCCGGCGCCCGGCCGGAACGTCGCCCCGATCAAAAACCGCGTTCCGCTGCGCTTTGGCCTCCCGGTCCGCGAGGGCCCCAGCCGCCTGGACGTCCGCCCACAGGGCCATCGGGCTCAGCCGCACGCTCCCGCACGTCACCCGCTCCAGCCATGCCGCCGCGGCCCCAAACGGCACCTGGGTGCACAGCTCCGTCCCCAACTCCCGCACCAGGGGGGAGTACCGCTGGCGCGGCTCCAGCCCCAGCATCTCATCGAGCAAAAACCGCCGCTCCCCGCTGTGCCGGTCCTTGTAATACCGCCGCTCCCACCGGATCTCCCCAAACCACGTCAGCAGGCTACGTGCCTGCCGGTTCACCGACTTCCACCGCTGCCGATCCCGCTGCTCCATCAGCTGCTGATCCAGCGCCTCTAGCGCCGTGGCCAGAAGCTGCCGGGCCGCATCCTGCGTCCCCTGGGCCACCTCGTATTCCAGCGCCCGAAAGTCCGGCGCCTCCCGAAGCGCCTTCTCCACCACCTGGGCCAGCCGCAAGGTGATCTCAAACAGTTGGCGAAATACCCACATGAGAGACCTCACCTCCACCTTGAGCGGGGTGAACCGTTGTCCCCCGTGGGACAACCTGGTGAGGTCTCTCCTTCGTTTTTGGACCTCCCAGCACCTACCGAAACTTTAGGCAGTCAGGATCCTCCTCCGCCGTGCCAGCGGGGACGGCCTCCAGGCCCTTGTCGATGCGGCGGGCGAACCCCGTCAGGGTCTTGCCCGGCCCCATCTCCACCAGCCGCGTGATGCCCTCCTGCTGCATCCGCCGCACCGACTGCTCCCAGCGCACCGGGTGGTCGACCTGCTGAACCAGAAGCTCCCGGATCCGCTCAGGATCGGTCACGGGTTCCGCGGTCACGTTCGCCACCACGGGGATCCGCGCCGGCCGGAAGGGGACCTCCGCCAGCACCTCGGCCAGCCGGCGGGCAGCCGGTTCCATCAGCCGGCAGTGGAAGGGGGCGCTGACGGGCAGCAGGACCGCCTTGCGGGCGCCGGCCTCCCGCGCCTGCTGGACGGCGGCCTCCACCGCCGCCCGCTGGCCCGCCACAACGATCTGGCCCGGGCAGTTGTAGTTGGCCGGTTCCACCACGCCGGCACCGGCCTCCATCAGCCGGCGGCAGAGCTCCTCCACCGCCTCCGCGTCCAGCCCCAGCAAGGCCGCCATCGCACCCTCACCGGGCGGCACCGCCTCCTGCATGAACCTTCCCCGCAGCCGCACCACGCGGGCGGCATCGGCCAGCTCCAGGACGCCGGCCACCACCAGGGCGCCGTACTCGCCCAGCGACAGCCCGGCCGCCATGGCGGGCTCTAGGCCGCGGTCCTCCAGCACCCGCCAGCACGCCACCCCGACGGCCAAAAGGGCCGGCTGCTGGTACTCGGTGAGCTGCAGCTGCTCCTCGGGCCCTTCGAAGCACAGGCGGGCGATGTCGAAGCCGGCGGCCTCGGACGCTTCGGCGAAGACCTGGCGCGCCTCGGGAAACCGCTCGTACAGGTCCCGACCCATGCCGACGTACTGGGCGCCTTGCCCCGGGAAGACCACGGCCGTCGCGCTCACCGGACCTCACCTCCCCCCGCCGCCCCGCCCCGCGGCGCTCCCGTCGCCGCCACGGCGGCCGGATCCGGGGCCGCTTGCGGCGCCCCCTCGTCCGCGGATGCCGCGCCTTCCCCTGCGTCGCCCGGCGCCCCCACGGCCGAGGCCGGAGCCGGAGCGGCGACGGCGGGCGGGTTCGACCCCTCTTGCCGGGCGCGCCCGCGGGCGGCCTGCTCCCGGATCCAATCCGGCAGGCGGTACTCGGGCTCGTGCCCCGGCATCTCCAAGGGGCGGGCGCCCGGCCGGTCGTAGCCCCAGCGCAGAACGGCCGCGCCCCAGGTGAGCCCGCCGCCGAAGGCCACCAGCAGCACCCTCTGGCCGGCCCGGACCCGCCCCGCAGACAGGGCTTCGTCCAACGCGACGGGGATCGAAGCGGCGGAGGTGTTGCCGTACCGGTCGATGTTGACCACCACGCGGTCTAGGGGCAGGTCGAACCGGCGGGCCGAGGACTCGATGATGCGGTAGTTGGCCTGATGGGGTATGTACAGGTCGACGTCCTCGAAGGTCAGCCCGGCCTGGGCCAGGGCCGCCTGGGCCGCATCGCCCATGGTCTTGACGGCGAACTTGAAGACCTCCCGCCCGTTCATCTGGACGAAGTGCAGGCCCCGGGCGACCGTCTCCGGCGACGCGGGCAGCCGCGAGCCGCCGGCCGGCTGCTTGAGCAGGTCACCGCCCGAGCCGTCGGCCCCCAGGTACAGGCCCAGGATCCCCTCGCCCGGCGCGGCGGGGCGCAAGACGGCGGCCCCCGCCCCGTCACCCAGCAGCACGCAGGTGCGCCGGTCGCTCCAGTCGATGATCTTGGACAGGGTCTCGGCGCCCACGACCAGCACGGTGTCGTAGAGGCCGGCGGCGACGAACTGGGCGCCCACCGCCAGCCCGTAGACGAACCCCGAGCAGGCCGCCTCCAGGTCGAACCCGGCCGCCCGGGTCGCCCCCAGGCGGTCCTGGAGCAGGCAGGCGGTGGACGGGAAGGGCATGTCCGGCGTGACCGTGGCGACGATGATCAGGTCCACCTGGTCCGGGCGGACCCCCGCCTCCTCCAGGGCCCGCCGGGCGGCCACCTCCGCCAGGTCGGAGGTGGCGATGGACGGATCGGCCACCCGCCGCTGGCGGATGCCCGTCCGGGTGCGGATCCACTCGTCGTCGGTGTCCACCACCTCTGCCAGGTGGTCGTTGGTCACCACCACCGGCGGCACGCAGGCGCCGATGCCGGCGATGGTCACCCCTCTACCGGCCGCGACCAAGGGCTTCACCATCCTCCTTGCCGATGGACTCGCCGATGCGGTGGAGCAGGCGTCCCTGGCACGCCTTCACCGCCACGCCGATGCCGTTGGCGAAGGCCCGCGTGTCCGACGAGCCGTGGCACTTGAACACCAGGCCGTCAAGGCCCAGGAAGAGCGCCGCTCCGTACTCGCCGTAGTCCAGCCGCCGGCGCACGCCCACCAGCACGGGGCGCAACAGCAGGGCGGCCACCTTGGCGAGGGGCCGGCGCGCCACCTCGGCCTTGAGCAGCTGCCAGCAGGCCTGGCCGGCTCCTTCCATGGCCTTGAGGGCGACGTTGCCCGTGAAGCCGTCGCAGACCACCACGTCGGCCACGCCCGCCAGCAGGTCGCGGGCCTCCACGTTGCCCACGAAGTCGAGCCCGCTGCGGGCCAGCCGGTCATGGGTCTCGCGGTAGAGCCGGTTGCCCTTGCCGGCCTCGCTGCCGATGTTGAGCAGGGCGACCTTGGGGGAGGGGCGGTCCAGCACCTGCCGGGCGTAGACGGCGCCCATCAGGGCGTACTGGAGCAGCTGCTCCGGGTCGGCCTCGGCGCTGGCGCCCAGATCGAGCATCAAGAAGCCGCGGCCGTCCAAGGTGGGAAGCACGGCCGCCAGCGCCGGGCGGGCGACGCCGGCCAGGGTCCCCAGCAGCAGCTTGCCCGCGGCCATGACCGCCCCGGTGCTGCCGGCGGAGACGAAGGCATCGGCCTCTCCGTCCCGGACCAGGCGCATCCCCACGGCGATGGAGGAGTCCTGCTTGCGCCGCAGGGCCGCCACCGGCGCGTCCTCGGCCTCGATCACCTGGGAGGCGTGGACGATCCGGCCCGGCGGCGGCGATCCGGCCCCCTGCCGGTGGAGCTCCGCCGCCACCCGGTCCTGGGGTCCGACCCAGAGGATGTCCACCGGCCAGCGGCGTGCCGCCTCAAACCCCGCGGCCACCGGGACGGCTGGCGCCCCGTCGCCGCCCATGGCGTCGACGGCGATCCGCCAGCGGCGGGCCGTGCCGGGTTCGATCCCCGTCATGGCCGTCCCTCCCCGGGTGCCGGGACCGGCGCCGCGGCCGGTTCGTCCGCCAGCACCTGCACGACGAACTTGCCGCGGAAGATCACGTCGTCGCCGGCCCGAGTCTGCACCAGCACCACGGGCGCGCCGTCCCGCCGGTGGCGCAGCACCACGGCCTTGGCCACCAGGCGCTGGCCCACCTGGACGGGCTTCTTGTACTTGACGTTGGCCACCGAGGTGAAGGCCAGCTCGGCGTCGACCACGGCCAGGGCCAGGGAGTCGGCCTGGGCCAGGATGTACTGGCTGCGCACCATCCGGGTCCGGGCAAAGGCCATCTCGGGGGTCGTCTGCAGGATGGAGATGCCGAAGCGGCCGAGCTCCAGGTCAACCAGCTCGCCGACGATCTCCCGCAGGGGCAGCGCCCGCACCCGCCCGTGGACCCGCTCGGCCACGGCCCGGACCCGCTCCCGGACGGCCGGGATGCCGAGGCGCATCCGGTCCAGCCGGATGGTGGCCACACTGACGCGGAAGCGCTCGGCCAGCTCCTCGTCGGTGAGGAAGGGGTTCTCCTGCAGGAGCTGCAGCAGGCGGGCCTGGCGGGTGGCCCGGGAGTCGCGGCCGTCCCGGGGCGATAGAGCCCCGCCGGCCCCGGTGCGAGCCGGCGACGGGCTGGGAGGCGACGGGTTCGACGTCCCGGGCGCGCTCCGGCCGGCCCCGGCGCCGGTCCCGGCCACGGTCTGTGGATGGGCCAGGGAAAGGGGAGGCTCGAAATTTGTCACCTGATGATAACCCCCGGTCATAATAGCTGCCCTTAGGACCCGAGCAAAACTACCGCCAGTATACGCGAGCCCGGTCCCCGTGCCAAGCCGGGAAAACCCTTCCAGCCAGGCCGGTGCCGGGCCGGCCCAATACGAAGGCGCCGCCCCGGGGGTCTGCCCGCCAGGACGGCGCCATGATGATCGCCATGATGATGATGTCCCGATGGCGTCGCGATGGCGGCCGGCGCCGCCGGCGGCCCGGCCAACCCGGCGGCCTCGGTGCCGGCCCCGATGCCGGCTCGCCGGCCGGCCTCAGGCCTCCTTCTGCACCGCCACCCGCCCGTCATAGTAGCCGCAGTTGGGGCACACCCGGTGCGGCCGCTTCGGCTGATGGCACTGCGGGCACTCGACCACCGCCGGCGCCGACAGCTTCCAGTGGGTCCGCCGCTTGTCCCGGCGGGCCTTGGACGTCTTATGCTTCGGAACCGCCATGGTCCCCTTCCTCCCCCTTGCCGTGCTCGCGCAACCACTGGTCCAGGGCCGCCAGCCGGGGATCCAGCGCCTCCTCCCGGCAGTCGCAGGGCCCTTCGTTCAGGTTCTTGCCGCAGCGGGGACACAGGCCCTGGCAGCCCAGCCGGCAAAGTTGCTTGGCGGGCACCGCCAGGATCAGGTTCTGCCGGATGCCCTCCCGCAGGTCGACGTGGTGGTCGTCGTAATAGGCGACCCGCGTCTCCCCCGCGTCGTCGGGCTCCTCCTCCGCGCCGGCGCCGGCCGGCCGCGGGCGGAATTCCTCCTCGTACCTCGTGTGCAGCTCCGTCTCGAAGGCCTCCAGGCACCGGTCGCAGGTGAGCCGCGCCCGGGCGGCCAGGTCCGCTTCCAGCCAGATGCGGCCCTCGCCGGTGTGGGTGAGCCGGTATTTCAGCCGGACCGGGCCCTCGGCGGCGATGTCCCCACCCGGCACGGGGATGGGATCGATGGGCGCCACCACCGTGCCCGAGGACTGCAACCCGCGCTGGCGGGTCAGCGGCTCGATGTCGATGACCAGCGGATCGGCCATGTTCGCACGTCCCTCGCTACGCAACGGGATCATTATAGAAAGGCTCGCCAGGGGTGTCAAAAGCCCCGGCGGACGAACCGGCCGGGCGGCCCGGCGGTTGGCCCACGACCGGCCGGGCGGCCCGCCGGTGGCCCAGGACCGGCCCGCTGCCACGCCCGGCGGCCGCGTCCCCGGCTCATGGGCAGGGAGCGCCCCGGCCGCCGTGCGCGCACAGCCACCGAACGGCCTCCGCCAGGCTCGTCACCCGCACGACCATGGGTCCCGCGCCGCCCGCGCCGCCGCCGGGCGCAGCCGCGGGGACGAAGAGGACGTCCAGGCCCTCCTCGGCGGCCGCCAGGCGCTTCAGCTCGACACCCTCCACGGGTCCCACCGCCCCTTGTGGGGTTAGGGTCCCCGTGGCCGCGACCCTCAGGCCGCCCGCCAGGTCTCCGGGGGCCAGGGCGTCCACCGCGGCCAGGCCCAGCGCCAGGCCTCCGGAGGGGCCGGCCACGTCGGACGGCAGCACGAAGTCGACGGACGGGGCGGGCCGGATCTCGAGGAGCTTGGCGGCGGCCTGACCGGCGGCCGCCTTGCTGGCCGCCAGGGCCGCCCGCTGGGCGGCCACCACCTGGTCCAGGGTCTCCCCGCCCAGGGCGGCCCTGGCTACCAGCGCCCGCCGGGGATCCCGCCAGGCCAACCAGGCGTCGCCCAGCCGGGCCGGCCGCGCGGCCACGGTGACCAGCCAAAAAGACGTCTCCACCAGATGGGCCCCGCCGGCCGGTCTGGTTACCCGCACCGGCACGGGAAGGGCCACGCCCGGCTCCATCAGCAGCCAGGGTACGGGGAGGCGCGCAGCCCCGAGCCCCAGGGCGGCGGCGAGGGTCAGGGCCAGGAGGAAGGACGCCGGGCCCCGCCACGCCACCGGCCAGGGTCTGGCGACCCCGCGGCCACGGCGGCCGGTGACGGTGGCGGTGCCCCGGCCCCGATCCCGCGGGCCCGCGGCGCCCGCCGGCGATCCTCCTTCCCTACCCCCGTACGCCGCCATCGGGGCCTGCCACCTCCCCGGCCAACGACCCGCATCCGGTGCGGTGCCGTTCCCCCTGGGCCGCCGGTATACGGGGTCCGGGCCGTCCATATACATGCTGGTGCGCCCCACCACCGGGCATGCGAGGGCCGCCCGCCGGGCCGGTGTTCCGGCCCGCCCGGCCGGGCGGCACGCGACCGGCCGGCATCGGGCCGGGCCGCGCCGGGATGGCGGCCCGCCGGGCGGTCGCCGGGACGATGACCCGCCGGCGCCGGCTGCCCACCCATGGAGACCGGCCCGGAGCGGCGGGACCCGGCCGGTCCGCATCCGGTGTCCCGGATGGGGCCGGTTCGCTACGGGGGAGTGCCCGTGCGCGAGTCACCCCTCACCCATCTTCTGGTGACGGCCGTCGTCGGCCTGGTGGTCGCCATGGTCGTCTACCCCGAGACGGCCTTCTCCGCCGCCGTCGCCGGCCTCAAGGTCTGGTGGGACGTGGTCTTTCCCGCCCTGCTCCCCTTCTTCATCGGGGCCCAGATCCTGATGGCCCTGGGCGTGGTCCACTTCATGGGCGTGCTGATGGAGCCCCTGATGCGCCCGCTGTTCAACGTCCCCGGCGCCGGCGCCTTCGTCGTGGCCGTCGGCCTGGCCAGCGGCTATCCCCTGGGCGCGGTCATCACCACGCGGATGCGCAAGCAGGGGCTGCTCAGCAAGACCGAGGCCGAGCGCCTCATGAGCTTCAGCAACACCGCCGACCCGCTGTTCATGGCCGGCGCCGTGGCCGTGGGCATGTTCGGCACCGCCGCCGTGGGCGGGCCGATCATGGCGGGCCACTACCTGGGCGCCCTGGCGACCGGGCTGGTCCTGCGCTTCTGGCGCAGCGGCGCCGACCGCAGCGAAGCCCTGGGCGAGCAAGACGGCTGGCTACTGGCCCGGGCCTGGCGGGCCATGGTCGACGCCCGGCGCCAGGACGGCCGCCCCTTCGGCCAGGTCCTGGGCGATGCGGTGCGCGACTCCATCAACACCCTGCTGCTGGTCGGCGGGCTGATCATCCTGATGTCGGTGGTCATCCAGGTGCTCGACCGGGCGGGCATCCTGGCGGCCGTCGGCGGCCTGTTCCTCCTGGTCCTGCACCCGCTGGGCCTGGACCCGTCCCTGACCCGGTCCCTGATCAGCGGCCTCTTCGAGCTCACCCTGGGCACCCAGGCGGCGGCCCAGGCGCCGGCCCCGCTGTTCGACCGCCTGGTGATCGCCGGCGCCGTCATCGCCTGGAGCGGGCTCTCGGTGCACGCCCAGGTGGCAGCGATCATCCAGGGCACCGACCTGAGCATCGGGCCCTACATCGCGGCCCGGGTGTTCCATGCGGTGGCCGCCGGCGCCTTCACCGCCCTCTGGCTGGCCTGGTTCCCCGTGGCCGCGCCGACCTTCCTGCCGGCCCTGGCCTGGGCCGCCACGGGGCCGGGGGCCTGGCTGGCGCGGCTCCTTTCGGGCACCGTGCACTTCGTCGTGGCGGTGGGCGGGCTGGCGGCCCTAGCGGCGGTCACCCAGCTGTTGCGGGCCCGCCCCGCGTCGAGCGCCCGGTAGGTTCAGTCCGGTCGGGACGAACCGGCCGTTCCGGTCCCGGCCCGGGCGCCGGCGCCGGCGTCCCGGTGGGCCGCTCCGGTCCCGGCCCGGCCACCCCGCTTCAATCGGCGTCCTCCGCCTCCCACGGTTCCGAGCCGGGCCCGCCGGGGCCCGGCTCGTCGTCCTGGGCGGAGGCCGCCTCCCGGGCGGCCGCTGCGGCCTGGCCCGGCGCGGCGCCCGCCGCCCGGAGGATGGCCTGCAGCTCCTGCCGCCCCTCGCTGACGGTCGCCAGGGCCTTGCGCAGGATGCCCTCCAGCCGGTCCAGCACGTCGGCGGCGTAGGCGTTGGCCGAGGCCCGGACCTCCCGGGAGCGGGCCTCGGCCTGGGCCAGCAGCCGCCGGGCCTGTTCCTCCGCCTTGCGGGTGATCTCCGAATCGCGGGCCATGCGCTCCACGTAGCCGCTGGCCTGCTTGACCATCGCCTCCGCCTCGGCCCGGGCCTGCTCCAGCAGCCGGTCCCGGTCGGCCAGGAGCCGCCGGGCGCGGTCGATCTCCTCCGGCACCAGGCGGCGCAGGTGGTCGAGGAACGAGTAGACGTCGTCCTCGTCCAGGATCACCTTGCCCGTCAGGGGCACCCGGCTGGCGTGGTGGACGAACTGCTCGAAGTCCCGGATCAGCACGTACAGGTCGCGTTCCGGGGCGGGCTCGTGCTCGGCCACCGTCATCGCCTCCTCCGCTCGGCCGCCCGGGCCGCCAAGGCGGGGCGGACGGGCTCCGGCACCAGGCCGGCCGGGTCCACCCCGTAACGGGCCAGCTCCTTGACGATGCTGGAACTCAGGTAGGCGTTCTCGGGCCGGGTCATCATGAACAGGGTCTCCAGCTCCCCGGCCAGGTGCTTGTTGATCTGCGCCATCTGGAACTCGTACTCGAAGTCGGAGACGGCGCGCAGCCCCTTGACGATGACCCGCGCCCCCTTCTGGCGGGCGTACTCCACCAGGAGGCCGTCATAGGCGTCGACGGTGACGTTGGGCAGATGGGCCGTGGCCCGGCGCGCCAGTTCCACCCGTTCCTCCGGGGTGAACCAGGGCTGCTTGGACGAGTTGACGAAGACCGTCACCAGCACCTGGTCGAACAGCCGGCTGGCCCGCTCGATGATGTCCAGATGCCCGTTGGTGATCGGGTCGAAGCTCCCCGGACAAAGGGCGATGGTCATGGGACTCTCCTTTCCACCGCGGGCGCCAGGTAGAGGCTGAGGGCCGTGTCGCCGTACCGGCGGGGCGCCTGGCGCTCCAGCCCCGCGGCCTGCTCGGGCAGGGCCTCGCGGGGATCGTGTTCGACCACCAGCCAGCCGCCCGGGGCCAGGAGGCCCCTTTCGGCCACGGCGTCCACCACCCGGGCGGCGAGACCCTGGCGATAGGGCGGGTCGGCCAGGATCAGGTCGAACACCCGCGAACCGCCCGCAAGTTTCGCAACGGCGGCGAAGACATCCTGCCGCCACACGGCGGCCTCCTCGGTGCCCGCGCCCACGGTGCGCAGGTTCTCCCGCAAGACGGCCACCACCCGCGGGTCCGCCTCCACGCAGAGGACCGAACGGGCTCCCCGGCTCAGGGCCTCGATGGCCAGGCTGCCCGTGCCTGCAAACAGGTCGAGCACCCGGGCCCCTTCCACGGCCGGCCCCAGGATGTTGAACAAGGCCTGGCGCACCCGGTCCGTGGTGGGACGAACCTGCCGCCCCGCCGGCACCTTGAGCCGCCGGCCCCGCCACCGGCCTCCCGTCACCCGCACCGCCGGGCCTCCCTGAAATTACCACGGGCGGGCCCCCGTCGCCCACGCATAGGGGCCGCCCGGCTCCTCCATATTATCGACTGCAAGAGCTGCGGAGGCCAATCCGTCACGGATCCTCCCCAAGGCTCTTCCTCCGGTTTCTCCTCTCCCGGCAAGCGGCGGGGACGCGCCAGCGCCCCGCCGTTTGCTTTGTGCCGGGACCGGTGCGGGCGCCGCGGGACACCGGCTACGTTGCCACCCACACCATCGTGGAACGGGTCAGGGCCGGGGGCGGGCACCGCTGGGATCGCCCGCCCGCCCCCCAACCCTCCGACCTTCGTTTTCGTGTGCATGGTGGTGAATCGCCGGGGCCGCCCTTGTGTAGATGACGGTGCCTCAGCGCTGCCAGGCGCCGGTCGGCTGCAGCGCCCCGGGCGCCGCCGCCCCGGCGTAGCCGCCGGGGAAGCCCTGGGCGACCTGACGGGCCATGTCCGCGGGCGCGGAGGGTACCGCGTACCAGTTCCGCTGCTGGAGGTACTGGAAGAGCTCGAAGGCCATCTCGGCGTGATCGCGGGCCACATCCAGCAGGGTCCGGCGCACCTCGGGGTGGGCCGCTTCCAGGGCCATCCAGGTGGCCGTCAGGCACGCGTGCTTGTTCATCTCCAGGCAACCCACGGCCAGGGCCCGGTCGCTCACCCGCTGGCCCTGGGGCGCCGCCGGCCGGTAGGGTTCGAAGTTCCCGAACCCCTGGGTGTAGTTGCCGTTCCGCCAGGTGGCGTCGCCGTGGTAGTGGCCGGCGGGAGGCTGGCCGGCCCCCTGCCCCCGGGCCCGGTCCAGCATCCACTGCAGCTGGCCGTAGTGGCGCCGGTAGACCTGGCCGTGCCGCTGCAGGATCTGGCGCAGCTGGTCGTCCTGGCACATGGCCTGTTCGGCTTCGGCCTTTTCGATCATCGCCGCGTGGGCGTTCAGGAGCTCGGGCAGGTTGAGCAGTTCCTTCTGGCTCAGCATGGAACCATCCCTCCGTGGATGTGAACGTTGACCGTGATTCGAGCGGCGGTTAGGATGCGGGGCTCATCCCCTCCCGGGGCGGGAAGGAACTGCGCACCCGGCTCCACGGCCCCAAGGGGATGAGCGGGCTCCCACCCCCTTCCCCCCAACCGCCGGCCCGCTCCCGTTCGGCGCCAGCCGGCCGCGAACCGGCCGGCGCGGGCGGCGGGGACGAGGCGGCCACACCGTCCCGGCCCACCAGGGTGCCGAGGGCTCCGCCGGCGGGAACCGTCCCATCCCGCGCCGCACCCGCCGTCGCCCACGCGGCCCCGGCCGGTCGGGCCCGGCCTTCCCCAGCCGTCCCGGACGCTGCCATCCCCGCTCCGCCGGCGTCCGCCTGCGCCGGCACCCGCCGCCCGCCGGGTTGCTCTCCCGCGGCCCTCCGGGGCGCCGCGGCCGCGGACCGGCGCGCCGGTTCGTCCCCCACACCGGGCACCGGCTGCAGCAGGACGTCCTGCCGGAGGAAGACCACCACCAGGGCGAGGACGGCCACCACCGCTGCCGCGCTCCCCAGGTACATGGCCCCCCGGCCCAGGGGCAGGAGCAGGCCGAAGGCCGGCGGCCCCAGAGCGGCGCCGAAGAAGCGGACCGTGCCGTAGAGGGCGGTGACGCCGCCCCGCTCCGCCGATCCCACCGAACTGGTGATCAGGGTGTTGAGGGCCGGCAGGGCCAGGCCGTACCCCAGCCCCATGCCGCTGATGGCCACCACCATCGGCACCAGCTGGCGCGTCAGGAACAGGGCGGCGGTGCCGGCGGCCAGGATGGCCAGCCCCGTCACCACCACCGCCTTGAGGTACCGGGCCAGCCGCTCCTGGAGGACGATGCCGCTGAGGTAGGCGGTCACGGTGGCCACCGCCACCGGGATCGCCACCACCAGGCCCTTGACGAAGCCCCGGATGCCGAAGGGCCGTTCCAACAGGTCGGAGTAGACGCTGAGCAGGCCGAAGAGCATGAACAGGGCGGTGAAGCCGGCCAGGAAGGAGACGGCCAGCGACACGCCCTTGGCCTGGAAGATCCGGCCCATGCGGCGCAGGTACGGTCCCGGCGCCGGCGCCTCCGCCTCCCGCCGGGGTTCCGGCACCAGGAGCCACAGGCCCAGGGCCGACAGGGCGGCCAGGGCCGGGTAGGCGAAGAAGGGCACGTACCAGGCCACCATGGCGAGGGCCGATCCCAGGATCGGGCTGGCGATCTTGCCCAGGCCGTTGCTGGCCTCCATGATGCCCATGGCCCGGGTGCGGGCTCCGCCCTCGAACATGTCGCCGGCCGCCGCCAGGGCGACCTGGTACATCCCCCCCGCAGAAAGGCCCTGGAGGACGCGCCCGGCCAGGATCCACCCGTAGGGGTCCCGGGTGAACAGGGGCGCCAGGCCCGCCAGCAGCCCCCCCAGGCCGAAGCCCAGAAGGCCGGGGATCATCACCGGCTTGCGCCCCCAGCGGTCGGAGAGATAGCCGCCGATGGGGATGAACAGGCCCGCCGGCACCGAGAAGGCCGTGATGATCAGGCCGATCTGGAACAGGGTCCGGTCCATGGCCGCCCGCATCATCGGCAGCACGGGGATCAGCATCGAGTTGCTGAGGACCATGACGAAGGGGACGCTGCACAGGACCGCAAAGGGCAATCCCAGTCGCTTCCGCACCGGTCCACCTCCCTTCCCCCGGCACGTTCTCCCGGCGACGGCCCCGGCGCGCGGAGCCGCGTCCCCCATCGCCCCGCCCAGGAAGTCCCTGCGGGGTCCCGGAGGCGCTCCCTGCGGGGGCCTCCACGCCCGCGGCACGCCAACGGGCATAGTCTGCCCGGCCCCGTCAGCCGGCGGCCCGCCACCCTCTGGCACCCCGTCCAGAGGGGGACACCCGTGGCGCCCGCGACGCGCCGGGCGGCAAGACCAGGGCGTCCGGCCGGAAGCCCCGCGCGGCAGGCCGGGATCTCCCGGGCGCTGGACATTGGGGTGAACGGGGAACGAGCCGTCCCGAGCGCAGCAAAGCCGGTGCGGCAAAGCCGATGTCCCGGGGACGGGGAAGCCACGGGGGTTCGCGCCGCCCGGGCCCGGGGAAGCCGCGGTCTTGCAGGCCGTTGGAGCCGGTGGCGGGACGGTTGGCCTGGCCGGAAGGCCGCGGCGGGGCCCCGGCGAGGATAAGCGGGCGGCCGGGCGGGAGACCTTAAGGAGGCGGAAACGGAGGGATGTGCCGGTGACGGGACCGCGGGACGGAACCCGGGACGGAATGGGCGCGCGCGGCAACCTGGGCCGCCTCCCCGATGAGCATCGCCGCGGCGGGCGGCGGCCGGTCCGGCTCGGCGGCTGGGAGCCGCTGCGGCCCGGAGGCGGCCCGCCCCCCGTGGCGGCCAGGCCCGGCCCCGGCGCGGGCGATGCCGCCCCCCACCGGGCGGCCGATGCCGGGACCCGCGGCGCGGCGGCGCCGCCCGAGGACGGGCCTGCCGTGCCCATGGCGTCCGCCGCCGCTGCGGCGGGAGCCGCGGGCCTGGTGCGCACGGACCTGGCCCTGGAGGCCATCGGCACCAGCCAGCCCCTGCCCGGCGTCCAGGTCCAGGAGGAACGGGGCCAGGGGTACGTGGTCACCCGGGTGACCGTCACCAGCCCTGAGGCCGCCCGCCGCCTGGGCAAGCCCCCGGGCCGCTACGTCACCATCGAATCCCCGGGCTTCCGCAAGCGGGACCGGGAATTGCAGGAGCGGGTCGCCAACGTCCTGGCGCGGGAGCTGGCGGCCATGCTGCCCGACCGGCCCGACGCCTCGTTCTTCGTCGTCGGGCTGGGCAACTGGAACGCCACGCCCGACTCCCTGGGGCCCGAGGTGGTCCACCGGCTGCTGGTCACCCGCCATCTCCAGGACTACGTGCCCGAGGACCTGAAGGGGGGCCTGCGCTCGGTGGCGGCCCTGGCGCCCGGCGTCCTGGGCCTGACGGGCATCGAGACCGGGGACGTGATCCGGGGGATCGTCCAGCAGATCCGGCCGGACATGGTGATCGCCGTCGATGCCCTGGCCGCCCGCAACATCGAGCGGATCATGACCACCATCCAGATCGCCGACACCGGCATCTACCCGGGATCGGGCGTCGGCAACCACCGGGCGGCCGTGACCCGGGAAACCCTGGGCATCCCCGTGATCGCCATCGGGGTCCCCACGGTGGTCCATGCCCATACCATCGCCTACGACACCCTGGACGCCTTGACCCGCTCGCTCCAGTCCCAGTCGACCCTCTTCCGCACCCTGGGCCAGATGCCCGAGCCCGACAAGCGGCGCCTGATCGAAGAGGTCCTGGGGCCGGCGGTGGGGGACTTGATGGTGACCCCCAAGGAGATCGACGTCTTCGTGGAAGAGATGGCCACCGTGGTGGCCAGCGGCCTCAACGCCGCCCTCCACCCGCGGCTCGATGAGATCGACCTCTCCCCCGTCTTCGCCTGATCCGCCGGGCGCCGGGCCCCGGCTGCCCGCGCCCCCTCTCCCGGACGAACCGGCCCCCCCGGGGGCCCCTCCCGGGGGACCGGCAGGTCAACGCTGCCGCCCAGCCGGGCGACCGGGACCCGGGTACGCCAGGTCCCCCGCGGGCCGGATCGGAGCGCCATCCGGCCCCGGCGGTGGTCAGCAGGTGCGGCCCCGCACCCACCGGGGGACCCGACCTGGAGGAACCGTGGCCCGAGGTGCCCGCCCCCCGGGGCGCCAGCTGCGCCCAGTTCGGCCTGGAGGGCCACGGGCGGCTGGTCTGGGGCGAGGGCGATCCTGGCGCCCGCCTCTGGCTCGTCCTCGACAACCCGGGGGCCCGGGAGGACCCGGCGGGCCGTCCCTGGGTTTGCGGGACCCGCCGCACGCTGCGCCAGGCCCTCTGGGCCGCCGGCCTGGGGGACCGGCTCCCCTTCCTGACCTTCCTCGTCAAGTGCCGGCCCCGGCGGGCCTACGACCGGCAGCGGGCTCAGCGCGCCGGGATCGGCCACCTGGCCCGCCAGGTGGCCGACGGCCAGCCCCTCCTGCTGGTGCTCTTGGGCGACGTGGTGGTCCGGGCTGTGCTGGGCGATCCCCACGCCGCCGTCCGCCCCCTGCGCGGGCAGAGGCTGCGGGCCCTCGGCACCCCCGCCCTGGTCAGCTACCATCCGCTGGCTGCCCGCCGCCGGCCGGCCCTGTTCCCCCGGCTGGTGGAGGATCTGGCCGCCGCCCGCCGGTGGCTGGCCGAGCTGGAGTCCCGGTAGGTCGTCGCCCCTGCCACCGGACCGGCGTCCCGGGAAGGGCCCGCGGACGGACGGCCCGCCCTGCAGCGCCGGTGCGACGGCCGGCCGGAGCCGGCACCCGCCGCCCGCCGCCGGCCGCGCCGGGTCAGCCCTGCAGGAAGCCGCGCCGGCCCCGCCGGATCGGCCCGGCAGGAAGAGGGGCGCGGCGGGGCGAACCAGGGCGGATGTTTGCCGGAGGTGGCCACCTTGCCCGTCGCCGTCTACGTCGTCGCCGTCGTCGCCTGGCTCTACTTCGTCTCCCTGGACATGCTGGCCACCGGGCTGCCCCTGGCCCTGGCCGCCGCCGGTGCGGGCGGCGGGTGGATTGGCTTCCTGGCGGGCTGGATGGGCCTCGCGGCCATGATCCAGCGCCCCCTGCTGGCCGCATGGGGCGACCGCCGGGGCCACGGCCCGCTGCTGCTGCTGAGCCTGGCGGCCAACCTGGCCGGCGCCCTGCTCTTCGCCGCGGCACCGCATCCCCTGACCCAGCTCGTGGCCCGCACCCTGCAAGGCACGTCCCTGGCCGGCCTGGTGGTGTCGAGCCAGGCCCTGATGGCCGCCCTGGCCCCGCCCGCCCGGCGGGGGCGCGCCCTGGCCCTGCAAGGGCTGGCCGACACCGGCGGCGTCCTGGCCGGGACCAACCTGGGCGAGTGGGCCTGGAATCACCTGGGACGAACCGGCCTGTTCGGCGGCACGGCGGCCGTGGTCGGCCTGGCCCTTCTGGTGGCGGTGGCGGCCCGGCCCTGGCCCCGCCTGCCGGCGGGGGAGCGGGGCCCCCGGCGCCGGATCGCCCGTGCGGCGGACGCGGCCCTGGAAGACCCGGCGCCGCCCAACGACGCCGGCCGGCCCCAACCGGCCGAGCCACCGCCCCTGGGCGGAAGGGAGGCGGGCCGCTGGCCGCTTCCCGTGCCCTTTTTGATCCTGGGGACGTTGACGGGGATGATCTTCGGTGCCGCCCTCAACCTGACCGTCCTCCACGCCCAGGCGGCGGGCTTTCGCGCCGGCGGGTGGCTGGCCGTCTTCGCCCTGGTGGCCATGGCCGCCCGGTACGCCACAGGCGCGATCATCGACCGGGACGGCCACCGGCCCGCCGCGGGCGGCGCCGGGGGCGGGGCCGCGGCATCGGCCGGGGGCGGCGCCACGACAACGGCCACCGGCCCGGGCGGCCGCATCCGGGGCCTCTTGGGTTCCAGCTTCGGCCTGATGGCCGCCGGCGAGACCCTGCTGGCCCTGGCCTCCTCCCCGGGCGTAGCCTACGGCGCCGCCGTCGTCCTGGCCGCCGGGTACGGGATCGCCCACACGGCCCTGGTCGCCGCCGCCGTGGGCGGGGCTCCCGCCTCCCGGCGGGGCGTGGTCGCCGCCTGGCTGGCCAACACCATCGATCTCGGGGTGGGCGCCGGGCTGGCCGTGCTGGGGTGGGTCCTGGAACTCTGGGGTTTTGGGGGGATGTACGGGGTGCTGGCGGTTGCCGGCCTAGTCGGGCTCGGCCTGGGCCTGGGCACCGGGCGGGCTACCGTGCGGCGCCGGGCGACTTGACCGGGCACCCTGCACGCCGGCCATGGCCCGCCCCCGTGCCTGCGGCCGCGGAGCGCCCCCCGCTCCCGCCGGACGGCGTCCGCCGGCCCGGCACCTGCCGCCCGGGCCACCGTCCTTGCTCCCTGACAGCGCCCGGTTCGGCCGCTCAGGCTCGCCGAGCCGGGCTGCGGGCCGGGCCGGCGCCATGCGCCGGGGCGGCCGGGCGCCGTCTCACCGTGGGGCGCCGGACGCCGGCTCGCCGTGGGGCGCCGGGTACCTGTCCCGGCCGCCCGGGCGGCAGCGCCGGCTCCTTTTCCCTTCAGCTCCAGAGGGCCTGGGCCTCGGCCAGGAAGGACCCGTAGCGGGCGACCACCTCCTGCCGCAGGGCGCGGTGGGCCGGTTCGTCCAGGGAGGGATCGGCCTCCAGCAGCCGGCGGGCGGCCTCCCGGGCCTGGCGCAGCAGCTCCCCGTCGCGGACGGGATCGGCGATGCGCAAGGAGGGCAGGCCGTGCTGGCGGGTGCCGAAGAAGTCCCCCGGCCCCCGCAGCTCCAGGTCGAACTCCGCGATGTCGAACCCGCTCTGGCTGCGGCACAGGGCTTCCAGCCGCAGCCGCCCCTCGGCGGAGGACGGATCGGCGACCAGGATGCAGAGGGACTCCCGGGTGCCCCGACCCACCCGGCCGCGCAACTGGTGGAGCTGGGCCAGGCCGAAGCGGTCGGCGCCCTCGATGATCATCACCGTGGCGTTGGGGACGTCGACCCCCACCTCGATCACCGTGGTGGCCACCAGCACGTCCAGGGCCCGCCGCTCGAAGGCCCGCATCACCCGCTCCTTCTCCGCGCCCGGCATGCGGCCGTGGAGGACGCCGATGCGCAGGCGAGGGTAGCGACGGGCCACGTACTCAGCCCAGGTGGTCACCGCCTTCGCCTCCGCCTCGCCGCCGCCCGGCCCCTTGGTTGCGCCGCCCGGTCCCTCGGTCCCGCCGGCCGGGTCCTCCACCAGCGGGCAGACCACGTACCCTTGTTCTCCGGCCGCCACCCGGGCGGCCAGGAGGTCGTAGGCCCGCCGGCGCTGGCGGGCGCGCAGCCACACCGTCCGCACCGGCTGGCGGCCCGGCGGCAGCTGGTCGATGACCGACACGTCCAGGTCGCCGTACAGGGTCAGGGCCAGGGTCCGGGGGATGGGCGTGGCGGTCATGACCAGCAGGTCCGGCACCCGCCCCTTGCCCTGCAGCAGGGCCCGCTGGCGCACGCCAAAGCGGTGCTGCTCGTCGATGATCACCAGGCTCAGGTCGCGAAACGCCACGCCCTCCTGGATCAGGGCGTGGGTGCCCACCACCACCGGCCACTGGCCCGTCGCCAGCCCCTTGAGGACCCGCTCCCGGTCGGCGGCGGGCTGGCTGCCCACCAGCAGGACCACCGGGATCCCCGCCGGGGCCAGCAGCTGCTGGAGCCGCCGGGCGTGCTGCTCGGCCAGGATCTCCGTGGGCGCCATCAGCGCCGCCTGGGCGCCGCTTTCCACCGCCTTGACCATGGCCCAGGCGGCCACCACCGTCTTGCCCGAGCCCACGTCGCCCTGGACCAGCCGGCGCATGGGCCGGGGCGCTTCCATGTCGGCCCGGATCTCGTCCAGGACCCGGCGCTGGGCAGCGGTGAGCTCAAACGGCAGTCCGGCCAGGAAGCGGGCCACCCGGGGGCCGTCGGGCCGGTGGGCCCGGCCGGGCTCCTGCGCCTGCTGGCTGCGCACCCGGGCCAGGGCCACCTGCATGACGAACCACTCCTCGAAGGCCAGCCGGCGGCGGGCCGCCTGCCAGGCGGCGGCGTCGGCGGGGAAGTGGATGTCCCGCAAGGCCTGGCCCCGCTCCACCAGGTCCAGTTGCCGGCGCAGCCCGTCGGGGAGGATCTCGGGCACCTGGCCCGCCAGGGCGCCGACCACCTGCCAGGTCAGCTGGCGCAGCCAGCGCTGGTTCAACCCCTCGGTGGCCGGGTAGACGGGAACGATGCGGGCCGTGTGGACGGGCTCGTCGTCGCCGTCGTCCAGCACCTCCACCTCGGGATGGTCCATCTGCCAGCCGCGGTACCCCGGGTCGACCCGGCCGCTGAGCCGCACCGCCCGTCCCGGCGGGAGCTGCTGGACCCGGAAGGGCTGGTTGAAGAACACGGCGTCCAGGCGCCCGGTGCCGTCGCTCACGGTCACCCGCACCACCGGCCGGTGGGTACGGGTGGGCACCCGCTCGGACGCCACCACCACCCCCTGCACCGTGGCCACCTCGCCGGGTACCAGCCGGGCGATGGGTTTCCAGGTGGAGCGGTCTTCGTAACGGCGCGGCAGGTGCCACAGGAGGTCGCCGGCGGTATGGAGCCCCAGGCGGGCCAGCCGCTGGGCCTGCCGGCGGCCCACCCCCGGCAGCCGGCTGAGGGGCGTATCCGGGGTCAGAGGAACCGTCACCCCGCTGCGGCGGCGCACCGGAGCCGGGGCGGGCGGCAGGGCCGGCGCTGGGGCCTGGGCTGGGGCTGACGGCGAAGGCGCGGGCCCGGCCCGCGATACGCCCTGCGGCACCGCCGGCGGGGAAGCCCCAGGCCCGTCCCTGGATGCGCCCCCCTGGGGTGCAGCCGTTGATGCGGCCCCCGGTGATGGGGCGGGCGTGGCGGGCGATGCGCCGCCCGGCACACCCGGCGGCGCCCCGGGGAGGCGGGCTGGCGTTCCCGGGCCCGGTGCGCGCGGCGACGCTGGAGGCGGGCCACCCGGCGCCCCCGGGAACGCCGGGGACGGGCCACCCGGCGCCCCCGGGGACGCCCGGCGGCTGGCCGGTGCCGCCGGGGCTGCGCCGAGGAGTTCCAGGGCCCGGCGCACCCGCTCGGCCCGCTGGGCCGGCGACAGCCGCTCGAAGTCCCGGAACAGCCGGTACGCCTCCCGCAAAGGTTCCCGCCCGTCGGGGGGGAGGGCGTGCGCCACCGCCTCCAGGGCCCGGCGGACGGCGGCGGCGGCCTCACCGGCCGGCAAGAGGGGCGGCAGGTCGCCGGCCCTCTGCAGCGCCGCCAGCAGCTCGGCCCAGGCCGAGCCGGCCTCGCGGCCGGCCGGCGGTGCCCCCGTCCCGTCCCAACCTTCGGGTTCGGCCATGCCCCTGCGACCTGCCATGGTTCACCCGCGCTCCGGGAAGCGTTCCCGGCCGGCCCCCAGCCCCTCGGATCCCGGCCCTTGGTCCGCGGCGGGCCGCCGCCGGCCTTCGCCGCCCGGTCCCGGCACCTGCCCCGAGGTCCCCGGCCCGGTTCCCGCCCCCGGCAGGGCACCCGCCGGCACCCGGACCCCGGCCACGTGGACGTGGACCCGCACCCGGTCCTCGCCGACGGCGCGGCGCACGGCCTCCCCGACCCGCCGCATCACCGTCCGGGCCACCTCCGGGATCGGCACCCCGTAGGCCACCACGATGCGGACGGTCACCTCCAGGCCGCCGCCCTCGGCGGCCGCCACCTCGACCCCCCGGCCGTGGGCCTCGGTGCCCAGCAGGCCGGCCAGACCTTGACGCCAGCCCCGGGGGACCGTGCCCACCACGCCCTCGCATCCCGCCAGGGCCGCGCCGGCGATGCCGGCGATGACGTCTTCGCTGATGGCGATCCGGCCGTGTTCGGTGTCGAACTCCAGCAACCCAAGCCCCCCGCTTCCCCGTTCCGGCGTGGCGCGGGCCGTGGCGCGGGCGCCGCCGGGTCGTCCCTGCGGCCCGGCCCCCCGGCCACCCCTGGCCCGCCGGGTCTCCGGCTCTCCCCTTCGCCGGCTGCCGCCCCATTCCTTGCCGCCTTCCGGGGCCTGTGGTAGAATCGGCTGCGTGACTTGCGCCCCATGCACGATGCCCGGGACGGCATCACCGATGCGCAAAGGAAGTCGCCCCACTGGATGATCAGGAGGAGAATCGCCATGGCTCGTCGCTGTGAGATTTGCGGCAAGGGCGTCGACTACGGCAACCAGGTGAGCCACTCGAACCGCAAGTCCCGCCGCATCTGGGTGCCCAACCTGCAGCGCGTCCGGGCCGTGACGCCCCAGGGCGTGCGCCGCATCCGCGTCTGCACCACCTGCCTGAAGTCGGGCCGCGTCGTGCGGGCGGTCTGACGAGGTCTCAGGATCCGGACGTTCGAGATTTGCAACGCCCATCGGGACGAACCGGCTGCGCCGGGGCCGGCGGCATCCAAGCCGCCGGCCCCGGCGTCTTTCGCCATCGCCGCCGGCCCCAAGACGCGGCCACCCCGGGCCGGTGCGCAAGGCCGAGCCGGGCGGCGTTCTTCTCCCTCGCCGCCGGCCCTCGGAACCGGCCCTAGGACGCTCCGTTCGAATCGCCCGGTTCCCTCCCCTGCCGCGCGGCGACGACCAGGGCCTCCAGCTCCGCGCCGGAAAGGCGATAGGTCTCCCCGCAGAAGTGGCAGCGCAACTCGGCGCCGCCGTCCTCCCGCAGGATGGTCTCCAGTTCCTCCGGCCCCAGGCTGATCAGGGCCCGTTCCACCCGCTGGCGGTCGCAGCGGCAGCGGAAGGCCAGGGGCTGCCGGTCGAGGATGCGGGGCTCGAAACCCGCCAGGGCCCGTTCCACCATGGCCTCGGGCGTCAGCCCGGCGTCGATCAGCCGGCTGATCCCCTGCAGGTTGCGGACGTTGGCCTCCAGGTCCTGGGCCCAGTCCTCGGGATGACCCGGCAAGAGCTGCAGCATGAAGCCCCCCGCCGCCCGCACCTCCCCCGAGGGGTTGACCAGCACGCCCAGGCCCACCACCGAAGGGGTCTGGTCCGACTGGACCAGAAAGGCGGTGACGTCGTCGCCGATCTCCCCGGACACCAGCGGCACGCTGCCCGTGTAGGGCGTGGCCAGGCCCAGGTCCCGGGTGACGTGCAGGAAGCCGGGCAGTCCCACGGCTCCACCCACGTCCAGCTTGCCGTCGGGGCGCAGGGGCAGGTCCACGTGGGGGTTGCGCACGTAGCCACGCACGGCCCCGCCCGCCTCGCCCGTCGCCAGGATGGCCCCGAGGGGGCCGCTGCCCGCCACCCGCACGGTCACGGTGGCGTCGTCCTTGAGCTGGGCCGCCAGAAGAGCCGTGGCCGTCAGGACCCGGCCCAGGGCCGCCGTGGCCGTCGGCCAGGTGTCGTGGCGGCGGCGGGCTTCCTCGACGAGCCGCGTGGTGCGGCAGGCCAGCACCCGCACCAGCCCGTCCCCGGCGACCGCCCGCACCAGGTAGTCGCCGCCCTCCGCCCAGGGCTCGCCGTGCGCCTCCACGTCCCCTGCGGGCCCGGCATCCCCCCCGCTTACAGTCCCGGCCCGAGCGCCCTCCCCGCCCTCGGCCTCGGCCCGGCCGCCGTCCCCTCCCGGTCCCTGGTCATGGCTGGTTGGATGACCGGCGCCGCCGGCGTGCCCCCAGCCATGGGCGGATCCCCGGCCATGGGCGGAGGCACCGGGCCCGGCGCAGGGGTCATGGCCAAGGCGCCGGCCGTCGTCCGCGTGCAAAACCTGGTGCACAACCTGTTCCATCGCCACCATCCCGGTTTCAGGTTCGGCGGGCCCTGGACCCGGCGTTGTCGCCCTGATGCGCTACGCGCGCTGGCGCCCGGCGGGCACCGGCAACCCGCGCCAGCCGGCGCCAGGCACCGCCGGCCAAGTCCTCCGGCGTCCCATCCCGCCGACGCTACCTATCGTGCCACAACGCCAGAGGAGCGGGGAGCGGCGGCGACCGCCGCCTGCGCAAGAAACCGCAGGCGGCCCCATGGGCGCGGCCCCGGCCCCGGGGCACCCCGTTGGACGGCGGCTTGGGGCGCCACGCCGTCGCCGCGGCGGCGGGCCCGCGGCCGGACCCTCGGGCGGGCCTTCGGCGGGACGCGGCCAGCCGCGCCTTCGGCCGGACCCTCGGGCGGGCATTTGGCCGGACGCGGCCGGCCGGGCCTGCGGCAGGACCCTCGGGCACGCCTTCGCCCGGACCCAGCCGGCCGGGCTTTCGGCCGGACCCGGCCGGCCCCCGCTGCCCAGGCAGGGCCCGGCCGCAACCGGCCGCCGGAACCGGGCCCAAGAGGGAAGCCGGCCCCCGGCGAACCGGGGGCCGGCTTCCGGTCTGGGCGGCGACGATGGCCCGATCCTCGCCCTTTCTCCGCCTCGCCCCGCTTCGGCCCTTCCTCGCCGCTGCTTGCCGGATTACCCGCGCCCGCTGCCCCGCCGTCCCAGGCGCAGGATGCGGCCCAGGAAGCCGGGCAGGCGCACCACGATGACACGGACGGCCATGGGCGTTCCCTCCCGCCCCAGCCTATTCCCCGGCGGGGCCGCCCGGTGCCTGGCCCCCCGCCGGCCCTGGGGCCGCCGCCCCGGCCCCCCGCGCTCCCGCGGCCTGGCGCAACCGGTGCAGGTTCGTCCCCACCGGGGCCCGGCCGTTGAAGACCGACGACCCCGCCACCAGCAGGTCCGCCCCCGCCGCCACCGCCAGGGGCGCCGTCTGGACGTCGATGCCGCCGTCGACCTCCAGCCACGGCCGGGGTCCGGCGGCGGGCAGCATGGCCCGCACGGCCCGCAGCTTCTCCAGGGCCAGGGGCAAGAAGGCCTGGCCCCCAAAGCCGGGGTTGACGCTCATCACCAGGATGAGGTCGACCTCCCCCAGCAGGGGCTCCACCGCCACCGCCGGCGTTCCGGGGTTGAGGGCGACCCCGGCCCGGCAGCCCAGGTTCCGGATCATCTGGACCGCCCGGTGGACGTGGGGCGTCGCCTCCACGTGGACGGTGATCACGTCGGCGCCCGCCTCGGCCACCGCCGCCAGCAGCGGTTCCGGCCGCTCGACCATCATGTGGACGTCCAGGGGCAGCCGCGTCAACCGCCGCACGGCCGCCACGATCATGGGGCCAAAGGTCAGGTTGGGGACGAACCGGCCGTCCATCACGTCCAGGTGCAACCCGGCCGCGCCGCCGGCCTCGGCCGCCCGCACCTCGTCGGCCAGGCGGGTGAAGTCGGCCGAGAGCAGGGAGGGCAGGACGACAGGTCCGGTCCCGGGGGCCGGCCAGGGGAGGGACCGCCCCCCGCGGCTGGGCCCGCCGGCGGGCCGGCCGGGACCCCCGGCGCCGGCCGGCCCGGGGCGGGAGCCGCTCCCGGAAGGGGCCGCCGGCGTAGGGCTGGGCGCCCCCTTCCCGCCGCCGCTGCCGCGCCCGGACCGTTCGCCCTGGGGGTGGGCGGCTCCCTGAACCGCCCCTGGGCCCTGGACCGCTCCTTGGGCTGAACCCGCTCCCATGCTCATCCCCTTTCGCCGCCCGTCGTCGCCGTGCCCATCAGCGATAGCGCTCGGCCAGCCGCTCCTCCAGCTCGGCCAGCAGGACCAGGTAGTTCTGGTAGCGCCACGCGGCGATGCGCCCGGCATCCCGCGCCGCCCGCACCGCGCACCCGGGCTCGCTGCGGTGCAGGCAGCCCCGGAACCGGCAGCCGGCCGCCTCGCGGCGGATCTCCGGCCAGAGATCACCCAGCTCCTCCGGCTCCAGCTCGGGCAGTTCCAGCCGGCTGAAACCCGGGGTGTCGGCCACCCAGCCCTCGCCGGTCAACGGCAGCAGTTCGACGAAGCGGGTGGTGTGCCGCCCCCGGCCCAGCTTGCGGCTGACGTCGCCCGTGGCCAGGTTGAGGCCCGGCTTGAGGGCGTTGAGCAGGGTCGACTTGCCCGCCCCGCTGGGGCCGGCCACCACGGTGATGCCCTCCCGCAAGGCAGCGGCCAGTGCCTCCAGGCCCCAGCCCTTGGGGGCGGCCACCCGGTGGACGGGATAGCCCGCCTGCCGATAGCCTTCCACCAGGCGGGCCGCCCACCCCGGCAGCGGGTCGCCCGCGGCCGCCACCAGCCGGTCCAGCTTGGTGAAGGCGATCACCACCGGCAGGTCCAACGCCTCGGCCTGGACCAGGATCCGATCCATGAGGATCGGCACGGGATCGGGCTCCTGCAGGGACTGCACCAGCAACACCCGGTCGACGTTGGCGACGGGCGGCCGGATCAGCCGGTTGCGCCGGGGCAGCACCCGCTCGATGGCGGCGCCACCTTCCTGGACCGTGACCTCCACCCGGTCCCCCGTCAACACGTCCCCGGCCTGGCGCCGCAGGCGTCCCCGCAAGGCGCACAGGACCACCTGCCCGTCGCCGTCCAGGCGCACCTCGTAGAGGTTCGTCTGCGCTTTGACGACGGTTCCCGTCCGCAGCGCCATCGGCGTGAAGGGCTCACCTCCGCCCCGGGATGACGGATCGCCTCGCCATCAGAGACTGCGGCCCCTCGCCTAGTCCCCCTCGCCCCCCGCCTCCCCGCCGCCCGCGCCGTCGCCGGGGGCTGGTTCGTCCCCGCCGCTGTCCTTGCCCTTGCCGCGCCCGCCCGGCGCCTTGAGGCGCTGCTCGTCGACCTGCTTGCCGTCGACGTAGATCAACGCCCGGGCCTCATTCCCCTGCCAGGTGACGGGCACCTCCACCCGCTCGCCGCCCTGGTGGGTTTGCTCGTAGACCACGCGGCGCCCGGCCTGGTCCTCCACCTCGACCCGCAGCTGGTGCGGCCCGTCGCCCGGGACGGGGATGACCAGGGTCTTCTGGTAGGTCTCCGCCGCGGGCGGGGCGGGCTCGGGCCCCCGGCTGACGATCAGGTTGACGGCGGTTCCCTTCTCCACCGAGGCCGCCGCCGCCGGGTCCTGGCCGATGACGGTGCCGGCGGGATAGGGGCTGTACTCCTCCTGGACCTGGCCCGCCGCCAGCCCGGCGGCCTCCAGCTCAGCCCGGGCATCGGCCACCGTCAGGCCGAAGAGGGACGGCACCAGGACCGGCCGGCTCTCCGGCCCCTGGGAGACGGTGAGGTAGACGGTCATCCCGGCCTGGATCGGGCTCCCCGGTCCCGGATCCTGGTCGACCACCACCCCCGCGGGCTCGTCGGCGTGGCGGTAGCGGACCTCCACCACCAGGCCCTGGTTCTCCAGGCGCAGCCGGGCGTCCCGCTCCTCCAGACCGCGCACGTCGGGCACCGACAGCCACTGGGGCCCCTTGGAGACCACCAGCTGGACGGCCTGCCCCATGCGGACCTGCTCGCCCGCCGGCGGCCGCTGCTCGATCACGGTGTTGACGTCGCTGTTGTCATACCGCTCTTCGAGGATCTCCCATTGCAACCCGGCCTGTTCCAGGCGGTTCTGGGCCTCGATCAGGGGCAGCCCTTCCACGGGGGGAACGGTGACCACCGGCGGCTGCAGCCAGCGCCGCGTCGCCGCCCCCGCCCCCATGGCCAGGACCAGCAGGAGGAACACGGCCAGCGCCACCCGCAGGCGCCGGCGCCGCCGGGCGCCGGCGCCTGCGGCGGGCCCCTCCGGCCCGCCTTCGCCGGCCACCGGCGCCGGCGGGACGCCGCGGCCCGGCGTCGCGCCGGCGCCGGGGCCAGGCCCGCCCGCGCCCGCCGCGCCGGTCCGGGGCCGCCCCGCCCCGGACCGGCGCGGGGGCCGGCCCGGCCGGGCCACCCGCACCCCACCCGGGTCGTCGTCGCCGGCCCCGACGGGCGTCCACCCGGCGGGGCCGGCCGGCGCGGGAACCGCCGCCCCGGCCAGGACGACCGCCTCCCCCTCAGCCGCTGCGCCCCGGGGACGCTGCACGGGCACCGGCAGCGTCCCGCCGGCGGGCGAGGCCACCCGGCGGCCGGGAATCCCGCCGGGGACCGCCGGCTCCCCCTTCCCGCCGTCCCCGGCGGTCCCCGGCGCCGGGAACGGGTCGTCCCGGCCGGGGTCCGGCCTGGCTTCCCGCTGGCCGGGCCACCCCGGCCGCCGCACCCGGCCGTTGCCGGCGCCCGGGGCGAGCCCTTCTGGCGCCGGCCTGGAGGCCGTCCCGCCGCCGGCGCCGGCCGCGGCTCCTCCGGCCACGATCCCGCCAGGATCCGCCCCTCCGGCCCCGGCCCGCGCGGCGGCGCCCGCCGCCGCAGGCGTCGAACCGGCCGCCAGGGACCCGGCGGGGGCGACCCCGCCGGCCCCAACGCCGGAGCCCCGCCTCCCGTCGGGATGGGCAGGCCCGGCCCCATCCCGGGGACCGGCCGCGGAGCGCGGGCGGTTCCGGCTGGTGGCGGCGCCCTTGCCCGCCGCGCCACCGGGCAGGGAGGGACCCGCCACCAGGGTATCCTCCAGGGGACGGCGGGCCAGGGCCGCCACGGGTCGCCCCGCCAGGAAGTTCTCCAGGTCTTCCAGCATCGCCCCGGCCGACGGGTAGCGCCGGTCGGGGTTCTTCTCCAGGGCCTTCAAGACGATGGCTTCCAGGGCCCGGGGCACCCGGGGGTTGAGGGCCGACGGTAGGGGCGGCTCCTGTCCCAGGTGCTGCATGGCGACGGCCACCGGGGTGTCGCCGTCGAAGGGCAGCCGGCCCGTCAACATCTCGAAGAGGATGATGCCGACGGCGTACACGTCCGACCGCTCGCTGGCCGGCATGCCCCGCGCCTGCTCGGGCGCGAAGTACTGGGCGGTGCCCACCATGGCGCCCTGGTCGACCACCGTGGTGGTGGTACCGCTGGCCCGGGCGATGCCGAAGTCCGTCACCATAACCCGGGCGTCCGGGGTGATCAGGATGTTCTGGGGCTTGACGTCCCGGTGGATCACGCCGTTCTCGTGGGCGTGCTGGAGCACCGACAGCACCCGCGAGGCGATGTGCACCGCCTCCCGCAAGGGCAGGGGCGCCTTCTCCCGGATGTACTGCTTGAGGGTGATCCCCTCCACGTACTCCAGCACCAGGAAGGGATGGCCGGCGTCCTCTCCCACGTCCAGGACGGCCACGACCCCCGGGTGGGAGAGGCGGCGCACCGCCTCGGCCTCCCGCCGCAGCCGGCGCAGGAAGGCGCCGTCGGACACGTATTCGGAGCGCAGGGCCTTAACGGCCACCGTCTCACCCGTCACCTGGTCCGTGGCCTTGTAGACGACGGCCATGCCCCCGCCGCCCAGGAGACCGGTGACCCGGTAGCGACCGGCCAGCACCGTGCCGATCACGGGGCCCCACCGTCCCACCAGGCCAGCACGGCGGTGATGTTGTCCGAGCCGCCCGCCGCCAGGGCCGCCTCGATCAGCTCGTCGACCCGCACCGCCACGTCGGCCGGCTCGGCGGCCCGCAACAGGTCGGCCAGGCGGGCATCGGGCAGCGCCTCGCTCAGGCCGTCGCTGCAGAGCAGCAGCAGGTCCGACGGCTCCAGCTGGACCGTCGTCTCATCGACGGGCACCGAGACGTCGGTGCCGATGGCCCGGGTCAGCAGGTTGCGCTGGGGGTGGTGCCGGGCCTCCTGTTCGGTCAGGGCCCCGTTGCGCACGAACTCCTCCACCAGGGAGTGGTCCTGGGTCAGGCGGGCCAGTTGCCCCTGGCGCAGCAAGTAGGCGCGGGAATCGCCCACGTGGCAGAGCTCCACCGCGCCACCCCGGCCGATCACCGCCACCGTCAGGGTGGTGCCCATGCCGCTGAGGTCGGGGTCGCCGGCCTGGCGCCGGAAGACCTCCTGGTTGGCCGCCACCACGGCCTCCGCCAGGGGGGCCCCGGCCATCACCCGCTCCCGCAGGGTGCGCAGGGCAAGCCAGCTGGCCACCTCCCCCGCCCGGTGACCGCCCATGCCGTCGGCGACGGCCAGCAGCCAGCCACCGTCGCCGGGCAGCGCTTCGGCCAGGTAGGCATCCTCGTTGTTCTCCCGCACCCATCCGGGGTGGGTGCGGGCGGCCAGGCGCAAGACCGGCATGTTCCTCTCCCTCCGCGCCGCCGGCGGGCCCCCCGGCACGACCGCCCGGTCGGGGCCGCACCGGCCCTCGCCGGCGCCCTCGCCAGCGCCATCGCCACGGGCACAGCCCCTTCTCGGCGTCCGCCCCGGCCCACGGCCGGATCCGGCGCCCCGGGCCCACGCCCGGCGGGGCGCGGGCCTGGCGGTAGGCCCGCAGGGCCCCATGGCTTGCGGCGCCGCGACACCGGCTCGCGAAGCCCGCGGCCTTGGGGGCCCCGTCCCTCCGCCGGCCTCGTCGATCCCAGGACCTGCGGCGACCTTTTCGCCCAATCTAAAACATGATTGAATTCGCCGGACCCGGCGGGTTTCCCTGGTCGTGCGGCCGCCGTCCGGGCGACCGGCGACCGCCCCTGGGGCCGATGGCCCCGGGCGGCCGAGCCGGTTCGATCCCGCCCGGGCCCGTCCCCCAGACCCGGGCCGCTCCGCCCCGTCCCCCGGACCCAGGCCGCCCCGCCCCAGCCGCCCGCGCCTACTCCGGACCGGCCCCGGCCTCGGCCAGGGCCCGGCGGCGCAGCTGCCCGCAGGCGGCCTCGATCCGCTGGCCCAGCTCCCGGCGCACCGTCACGTTGACCCCCAGGCTGCGCAGCTGGGCGGCGAAGGCCTGGACCCGCTCGGGGGACGGCGCCCGGAAGGGGCGCTCGCTGACCGGGTTCCACGGGATCAGGTTGACGTGGGCCCCCAGGGGTGCCACCAGCTGGGCCAGCTCCCGGGCGTGCTCGGGCTGGTCGTTGACGTCGGCGATCAGGACGTACTCGAAGGTGATGCGGCGGCCCGTCTCCGCCACGTACTCGCGGCAGGCGTCCATCAGCTCGGCGATGGGCCAGCGCCGGTTGACGGGCATCAGCCAGCTGCGCAGGGCGTCGTTGGGGGCGTGGAGGGAGACCGCCAGGGTGATGGGCAGCCCCTCCCGGGCCAGCTGGCGGATCTTGGGCACCAGCCCCGAGGTGGACACCGTCATGTGCCGGTAGCTGATCCCGGCGCCCTGGGGATGATGGGCGACCCGCAGAAAGCGCAGGGTGGCGTCCAGGTTCTGCAGGGGCTCGCCGATCCCCATGATGACCAGGTGGCTGACCCGCTCGCCCCGCGCGGCCAGGTCCCGGTTGACCACCAGCAGCTGGCCCGCCATCTCCGCCGCCGTCAGGTTCCGCACCAGCCCGCCCAGGGTCGAGGCGCAGAAGCGGCAGCCCATGGCGCAGCCTACCTGGCTGGAGACGCACAGGCTGAGGCCGTAGCGATGGCGCATCAGGACGGTCTCGATCAGCTGGCCGTCGTCCAGCTCCAGCAGGTACTTGCGGGTGCCGTCCTCGGGATCAACCTGCAGCCGCCGCACCTGGGGCACCATGGGATCGCCCAGGGCCTCCAGCCGTTCCCGCAGGTCCCGGGGCAGGTCCGTCATGGCGCTGAAGCGGGTCACCCCGCGCCGGTGGAACCAGGCGAAGATCTGGCGCCCCCGGTAGGCCGGCTCACCCCATGGGGCCAGCTGGGCGGCCAGTTCCTCCGGCAGAAGACCGGCCCACTCCCGGGTTGGCACGGCCGGCCCGGCGGGACCGGCGCCCCCGCCACCGGTCCCTTCGTCCCGCCCGGCGGCGGCCGGCGCTGCAGCCGGGTTCATCAAGCCCTCGTGCTCCTCCGCCACCGCCCTCACCTCCCCTCGGCGCGCCGCAGGCACGCGATGAAGAATCCGTCGACCCCATGCCGGTGGGGCCAGAGCTGGATCCACCCGTCCGGAGCGGAGGGCTCCTGCCGCAGCCCGGCGGGCAGCCGGGGCCGCAGGTCCACCGGGACGAAGGCGCCGGCAGCCTCCCGCAGGAACCCCTCCACCACCGCCTGGTTCTCCTCGGGTTCGGTGGTGCAGGTGCTGTAGACCAGGATCCCGCCGGGCCTGAGGCAGGCCGCCGCCGCCCGCAGCAGCTCCCCCTGCAGCGGGGCCAGGGCAGCCAGGTCGCCGGGCTCCTTGCGCCAGCGCAGGTCGGGCCTCCGGGCGATGACCCCCAGCCCGCTGCAGGGCACGTCAGCCAGCACCCGGTCCGCCTGCCCGGCGAACCGCTCCGGCAGCCGCCGCCCGTCCAGGGCCAGCGGCTCCACCGCCTCCAGACCCAGCCGCCGGGCTGCCGCCCGCACCTTCTCCAGCCGGCCTGGGTCCACGTCGCAGGCCACCACCCGACCCCGGTCGCCCATCCGCTCGGCAATGTGGGTCGCCTTGCCGCCCGGCGCGGCCGCCACGTCCAGCACCAGCTCCCCCGGCTGGGGGTCCAGCACGTGCACCGCCAGCATGGAACTCTCGTCCTGCCAGGTCAAGGCGCCCTGCTGGAAGGCGGTCAGCTCCGCCGGGCTCACCCCATGGCCCAGCCGCAGGGCTTCCGGGAGGAACCGGCCGGGTTCCACCGGCACCCCCGCGGCGGCCAGGGAGGCCGCCAGGGCCTGGGGATCGGCCCGCAAGCGGTTGACGCGGGCGGACAGGGGCGGTACCCGGTTGTTCGCCTCGAGAAGCTGGCGGGTCTCCTCCGGCCCGAGCCGCCGGAGCCAGCGTTCCACCAGCCAGCGCGGGTGGGCATGGGTGAGGGCCAGGTGTTCCGCCAGGTCCTCCTCCGCGGCGGGGATGGCCCCGTGGGGGAAGCCGTGGCGGGCCGCCTGGCGCAGCACGGCGTTGACGAACCCGGCGGCGTAGCCGGGGCCGTGCCGCCGCACCAGCTCCACCGACTGGTCCACCGCGGCGTGGGCCGGGATGCGGTCCAGGTGCCAGAGCTGGTAGGCGCCCAGCCGCAGGGCGACCCGCACCGGCGGGTCGAGCCGCGGGGCAGGCCGCCGGGCCCACCGGCCGAGGGCCCAGTCCAGGGTCCCCTGGCGCCGGGCCACGCCGTAGGCCAGCTCGGTGGCCAGGGCCCGCTCTCGCGCGGGCAGCGCGGCCCGGTCGAGGAGCCGCGCCAACGCCTGGTCGACGTACACCGGCCCGGTCTCGGCCGCCAGCAGGGCGAGGAAGGCGGCCTCCCGCCCGTCCCGCGGGGGGCCATGACCGGGCCGACCCGGCCGGCCGTCCCGGCCCCGCCGCTCCCGCGGCCGGCCGGCGGCCGCCCCGCTGCGGTCCGGAACCGAAAGGGGGCGCCCCGGCGGCGCCCCCTGTGGATGCTCGCCGGTCGTGTCCATGGGCTCAGTCCCGGCGCCCGCGCAAGGCCAGCAGGTACAGCAGCTGCATGACGGCCATGACCATGGCCGCCACGTAGGTCAGGGCCGCCGCCTGCAGGACCGCCCGGGCGCCCCGCACCTCCTCCCCGCGGAGGTAGCCGCCGCCCGCCAGGGTCGCCAGGGCGCGGCTGGAGGCGTTGAACTCCACCGGCAGGGTGATCACCTGGAACAGCACGGCCAGGCTAAAGAGCAGGATGCCCAGGTTCTGCAGGGGCGCCCAGTTCATGATCAGCCCCAGGAAGAAGAGGGGGAACGCCAGCTGGGAGCCGAACTGGGTCGCCGGGATGATGGCGTTGCGCAGTCCCAGCCAGACGTAGCCCGTGGCGTGCTGGATGGCGTGCCCCACCTCGTGGGCCGCCACCCCCTGGGCCGCCACCGTGGAGCCGTAGTAGACGCCCTCGGACAGGCGCACCACCTTGGTGCGGGGATCGTAGTGGTCCGTCAGCCGCCCGCCGATGGGCTCGACCCGCACGTCGTCGATGCCCGCCTGCCGCAACATCTGCCGGGCCACGTCGGCCCCCGTCAGGCCGTTGGCGGCCCGGACCTGGGAGTAGGTCGCATAGGCCGCGCTCACCTTGCTCTGGGCCCACAGCGCCAGCAGCAGCGCCGGCCCTACGAACAAGAGGTACAGCGGGTCGATGTAGAACATCGCGTCGCCCTCCCTTCGCCCTACCCTCCGGATGGAGCCGACCTGATCCTGCCGGGTGCAGCCGTCATCCTTCGGCACCCGGTCCCGGGTCGCCTGGTCCCGGGTCCGCCCCGGCTGGACCGGGATCCCCCCGGCGCCCGCCTGCCCGGGTGACGGCCGGCACCGGGGCGGCCGCGGGGGCCGCCGAGGCCGCGGCAGCCTCCCCACCCGGTCCGGCGCCGGTACCCAGGCGCTCGCCGACGGCCAGCCGGTAGCCGTTGACCACTTCCAGGGGGGTCATGGGCCGCCGCCCCGCCGGCTGCAGCCGGCGGATCCAAACCACGCCCGAACCGCAGCGCACCGCCACCGCCCCGCGGGTGACGGCGACCACGGTCCCCGGTGGAACCGGCGCCCCGCCAGCCTCCTCTGGGGCCGCGGCCGCACCGGCGGCGCTCCGGGCCGCCGGCTCGCCCGCCGGGCCGGGGTCGGCCGGGGCAGCCTGGCCGGCGCCTGCGGTCCCCGGCGGTGCCGGCGCCTCCCCGCCCGGCGGCACCGGCTTCGCCGCGGCCGGCCGGGCCGGTTCGTCCGAAGCCGGCGATCCCGGTGCGGCCGCGGCCCCCGCCGCCGCCGGTTCGTCCGCCGCCGGCGGCGTCGTGGAGGCGCCAAAGACCTTGAGCACCTGGCCCCGCCAGGTGGTCCGGGCGCCCGGTCGCGGATCCAGGGCCCGGATCTGCCGGGCCACCGCCGTGGCGTCCCGGCTCCAGTCGATCCACTCGTCGTCGCGGGACAGCTTGGGCGCCATGGTCGCCTGCGCCGGATCCTGGGGCCGGCGCGGCGCCTTGCCCTCCGCCACCAGGCGCAGGGTCTCGCCCAGCAGCTGGGCGCCCAGCCGGGCCAGCCGGTCGTGGAGCTGGCCGGCGGTGACCTGGTCGTCCAGCGGGATCGACCGCTGGAGGATGATGTCGCCGGTATCGAGCCCCTCATCCATCCACATGGTGGTGACGCCGGTGACGGCGTCGCCCGCCAGGATGGCCCACTGGATGGGGGCGGCGCCGCGGTGGCGGGGCAGCAGGGAGGCGTGGACGTTGATGGCGCCCAGCCGCGGCACCTGGAGCACGGCGGCGGGCAGGATCTTCCCGTACGCCACCACCACCAGCAGGTCGGGCCGCCAGGCCCGCAGCTGTTCCACCACCGCCTCGTCCAGCCGCTCCGGCTGAAGCACGGGGATGCCGTACTCGGCGGCCACCGCCTTAACGGGCGGCGCCGCCGGCTCCAACCCCCGGCCCTGGGGCCGGTCGGGCTGGGTGATGACGCCCACCACCCGGACCTGCCGCTGCAGGAGTTCCTCCAGGCTGGGCACGGCGAAGGCCGGCGTGCCCATGAAGACCACCCGCAGGTCGCTCTCCGGCGGCAGCTCCACCACCTTGCGCGCCCGGTCGGTGATCAGCACGCCATCGAGATGGTCGATCTCGTGCTGCAGGCAGCGGGCCAGCAGCCCGTCGCCCTCGATCCAGATGCGCCGGCCCCGCCGGTCCAGGCCCGTGACCTGCACCGACGTGGGCCGTTCCACCTCCGCCAGCAGGCGCGGCAGGGAGAGGCATCCCTCGTAAGCCGCCTCCACCTCCTCGCCGCGGCGGACGATCTCGGGGTTGATCAGCTCGATCAGACCGTCGCCCACGTCGACCACGATGATCCGCTTCGATACGCCGACCTGGGGTGCCGCCAGGCCGATCCCATCGGCGGCATACATGGTGGCGGCCATCCGGTCCAGCAGCTGCCGGATCTCCCGGGTCACCCGGGCCACGGGCTGGGCCGGGGTGCGCAGGACCGGTTCGTCCGCCCCCTTCACGATGGGCAGCGGTTCGGCCGCGTCCCGGGAGGACCGGTCTCTGCGGCCTCGCCGCCGGGGGTTGTCGGCCATCGGCATCCCTCCCGTCGTCCTATGTACCATTTTACCGGCCCGCGGGCGGCCCAGCAGCCGGACCGGCGCCGGCGCCTCCGGCCGCGGGACGCCCGCCGCGGGGACGAACCGGCAGGGCCGGGGCGGCGGCCCCCCGCGGCAGCCGGCGGCGCCCGGGGACCGCCGGGGCCTGGGCCACGCCGCGCCTGGCTGGGGTTACGCCACCCCGGGCTGGGGCCACGCCACCCCCTACAGCATTCCGTAGGGGTCCACGTCCACCTGGACCTGGACGTCCCGGGGCCACTGGGGGCGCAAGGTCGCCAGGGCCGCCCGCGTCGCCTCCCGCAGGGCGGCGCCGTCGGCGGCCCGCGCCAGCACATGCCACCGCCAGCGGCCCCGCAGCCGCTCGATGGGCGCCGGCGCCGCGGGGGTCACGGCCCCGCCCTGCACGGAGGCCGCCTCCACGGCCGCCCGCCAGGTGGCCGCCAGCCGCGCCGCGGCCCGTTCCACCGGCGGCCGTTCCGGCCCCACCACGATCGCCCGGATCAGGTGGCCGAAGGGGGGGAAGCCCAGCTCCCGCCGCTCGCCGGCCTCCAGGTCGTAGAGGGCCCGGTAGTCATGGGCCGCCACGGCCTGCAGGCACGGGTGCTCCGGGCTGTAGGTCTGGATCACCACCCGGCCCGGCTCCGCCCCGCGGCCCGCCCGGCCCGCCACCTGCTCCAGCAGCTGGAAGGTCCGCTCCTGGCGGCGAAAGTCGGGCATGTGCAGGGCGGTATCGGCGGAGACCACGCCGACCAGGGTCACGCCGGGCACGTCCCAGCCCTTGGCGATCATCTGGGTGCCGATCAGCACGTCGATGGCGCCGGCGGCAAAGCGCCGGTAGATCGCCTCGTGGGCGCCTCGCCGGGCCGTGACGTCGGCGTCCATGCGCTGGACCCGGGCGCTGGGGAAGAGCTGCCGCACCGCCTCCTCCACCTTCTGGGTGCCCAGGCCGAAGGGGTACAGGGCGATGCCGCCGCACCGCGGGCAGGTGGCCGGCGGCACCTGGCGGTGGTCGCAATAGTGGCAGCGGCAGACCAGCCGGCCCGAGGCCAGCTGGTGGAAGGTCAGGGACACGTCGCAGTGGGGACAGCGCAGGACGAACCCGCACTCCCGGCACAGCAGCACGGTGTGGTAGCCGCGCCGGTTGAGGAAGAGCAGGACCTGCTGACCGGCCTCCAGCCGGCCCCGCATCAGCTCCAGCAGCCGCCGGCTGAAGATGGAGCGGTGGCCCGCCTCGAACTCCTCCCGCATGTCGACCAGCTCCACCGCCGGCAGGGGCCGCTCCCCCACCCGCCGGGCCAGTTCCAGCAGGCCCAACGCTCCCTCCAGCGCCCGGTGATAGGTCTCGACGGCCGGGGTGGCGCTGCCCAGGATGACCACCGCCCCTTCCAACCGGCCCCGGGCCAGGGCCACCTCCCGGGCGTGGTAACGGGGCGTCTCCTCCTGCTTGTAGCTGGTCTCGTGCTCCTCGTCGACCACGATCAGCCCCAGGCGGGGCACCGGCGCGAAGATGGCCGAGCGGGCCCCCACCACCACCGGCTTCCGGCCCGTCCGGATCGCCTGCCAGGTGGCCAGGCGCTGGGCCGGGGTCATGGCGCTGTGCAGCACCGCGACCCGGTGGCCGAAGCGGGCGCGGAAGCGGGCCACCGTCTGGGGGGTGAGGGCGATCTCCGGCACCAGGCAGATGGCCCCCTGACCGCGGCGGAGCACGGCGTCGATGGCCCGCAGGTAGATCTCCGTCTTGCCGCTGCCCGTGACGCCGTGGAGCAGGAAGGCCCGCGGGGAGGAACCCGCGGTGACGGCATCCCCGGCCCCGGTCGCGGGCGTGCGCAGGACGGCCCCGGCCGCGGGCGCGCCCGGGACGGCCCGGGGCGCGGGCCCGCCCGGGACGGCCTCAGCCGCAGGTACGCCCGGGATGGACCCCGGCGCGCCGGAAGCCGGGGCACCCGGGTCGCCGAGGACCCGCTCCAGCCGCTCCCACACCCGGGCCTGTTCGGGCGTCAAGGGCGGCGGGGGGCTGGCCGGTTCGGCCGTGGCCGCCGGTTCGTCCAGGGCCGGGCCCCGCTCTTCGACCCGGATCCATCCCTTGCGCTCGAGGGCCTTGACGGCCTCGGGCCCCGCCCCCGCCTGGTGAAGCAGCACCGCTTGAGGCAACCCGTCCTGGGCCTCGGGGCGGCACAGCCGCTCCAGCAGGGCCGCCTGCCGCGGCGCCCGCCGGGCGACCTCCGCGGCCCGCCGCCGGGCTTCGGCGGGTTCGATGGCCAGCCGCACCCAGCGCCGGGGCGCCGGCCGCACCCGCCCGCCCCGGGCTCCCGGCGGCAGCATGGCCCGCAGGGCCTGGACGAACAGGCACAGGTAGCGTTCTTCCATCCAGCGGGCCAGGTCGATCAGGGCCGGGGTCAGGACGGGGATGGGGTCGTGCAGGGCCAGGATGGGCCGCAACCGCTCGGGCGGCACCTCGGGCTGGGCGGTGAACTCCACCACCGTCCCCTCCACCCGGCGGGGTCCGAAGGGGACGGTCACCCGGTGGCCGACTTGCAGGCGGCCGGCCAGCTCCGGCGGCACCAGGAAGTGGAAGACCCGGTCGACGTCCGGGGCGACGATGTCGACGATCACCCCGGCCACCGGCAGGCCGGCGGCACGGCCGCCGGGACCGGCTCCCGCGGACGCGCCGGGCGGCAGGCCGGCCGGCACCCCGCGGGGACCAGAGGGCCCCGCCGGCGGGGCGGCGGGTTGCCCGCCGGGGCGGCCGGCCCTGGCGGCGGTGCCGCCGGAGCCCGGCCGGCGGGCACCGCCACCGCTCATCCGGCCTCGCCCCCGCGGTGGAGGCCGTCGCCTCCCCGGGGGCGGGAGGGCGCCGCCGGCCCGGTGGCCTCCGGCCGCCCGGCCGGTTCGTCCGCAGCCCGGTCCCCCCGCTCGCCCGGTTCCGCCGCGGCGCCGGCGGAACCCGGCAGCCCCGGCAGGGGCAGGCGGTCGAGGATGGCCTCCGCCACCGCCCGCTTGGACATGGGGGGCAGGGACTCCCGCCGCCCGTCGGGATAGACCAGGGTGACCACGTTGGTGTCCACCTCGAAGCCGGCGCCGGGCTGGGTCACGTCGTTGAGGACGATGAAGTCCAGGTTCTTCTCCTCGATCTTGCGGCGGGCATTCTCCAGGAGGTCGTGGGTTTCGGCGGCGAAGCCCACCAGGATCTGTCCCGGCCGCTTGCGGCGGCCCAGCTCCCGGAGGATGTCCACGGTGGGGGCCAGTTCCACCACCGGCGCGGCGGTGTCCTTCTTGATCTTCTGGCCCGCCGGCCGGGCGGGGCGGAAGTCGGCCACCGCTGCCGCCTTGATCACCACCTGGGCCTCGCCCGCCCGCCGCAGGACGGCCTCCAGCATCTCCGCGGCCGTTTCGACCCGGACCACCTCCACGCCGAAGGGGTCAGGCAGGTGGACCGGTCCCGTGACCAGCACCACCCGGGCGCCCCGATCGCGGGCCGCCTCGGCCAGGGCGAAGCCCATCTTCCCCGAGGAACGGTTGCTGAGGAAGCGGATGGGGTCCAGCGGCTCCCGGGTGGGCCCGGCGGTGACCAGCACGGTGACGCCGTCCAGGGTGTGACGCCCCGCCAGCAGGGCCTCGGCCCGGGCGGCGATGACCTCCGGCTCGGGCAGCCGGCCGATCCCGGCGTAGCCTTCGGCCAGGGGGCCGGTGGCGGGCTCTAGCACGTGGTAGCCCCAGCCCCGCAGGCGCGCCACGTTGGCCTGGGTCGCCGGGTGGCGCCACATGTGGGTGTTCATGGCCGGGGCCACCAGCACCGGCACCCGCATCCCCGTGGCCAGCACCACGGTGGTCAGCAGGTCGCCCGCCAGGCCGCCGGCCAGTTGCGCCAGCAGGTGGGCCGTGGCCGGCGCCAGGACGACCAGGTCCGCCGAGTCGGCCAGCCGGATGTGCTCGACGCCGGCCCGGGGCGTCCACAGGTCGTCGGCGGTGTAGACGGGCTGGTGGGTGAGGGCGGCGAAGGTCAGGGGCGTGACGAAGCGGGCGGCCCCGGCGGTGAGGATCGTCACCACCCGGGCCCCCCGCTCCCCCAGGCGGCGGGCCAGTTCGGCCGCCTTGTATGCGGCGATGCCGCCGGAGACCCCCAGGATCACGGTGCGGCCCGCCAGGGGGCCGCCCGGGGCCGGCGTCGTCGGAGCAAGGGTCATGTCACTTGATGCCCGCCTTGCCGGGCACATAGGCCAGCTTGCCCGCCGCCAGCTCCTCCAGGGCCACGGTGACGGGCTTGGCCGCGCGGGGCTCGATCACCGGCTCCGCCCCGTCGACCAGCTGGCGGGCCCGGCGGGCGGCCAGCACGACCAGGGTGTACTTGCTGTCGACCTTGTCCAGGAGGACGTCCAGGGTGACCCGCGGCGCCTCGCTCCGCTTCTGCTGCTCCATGTGCCTCGCCCCCTTGAGCCTCTCCCCCGTCGGCGGCGTCAGCCACCGATGCGCCCGCCGGCCCGCACCCGTTCGACCAGGTGCCGCCGGCGGCGGGTCCGCAGCTTCTCCGCCCGGATGATGGCGACGATGTCGTCGGCCGCCCGGTCGGGGTCGTCGTTCACCACCACGTAATCATAACGGTCGACGCAAGCCATTTCGAAGTCGGCGCTGGCCAGCCGCTGGCGGCGGGCCTCCTCCGACTCGGTGCCCCGCCGTTCCAGGCGCCTGCGCAGCTCCTCCAGGGAGGGCGGCATGGCAAAGATATACACGGCTTCGGGGTAGATGTCCATGAGTTTGAGGGCGCCCTGCACGTCCTTCTCGCAGATCACGTCCCGCCCTTGCCGCAACCAGGTCTCCATGGGCTCCCGGGGGGTGCCGTAGTAGTTGCCGTAGACCTGGGCCCACTCGACCAGCTCCCCCGCCTCCACCCGCCGCTGGAACTCCTCCGGCGAGACGAAGTGGTAGTCGATCCCGTCCACCTCGTGGGGACGGCGGGGGCGGGTCGTGACGGACACGGCGTACACCAGCTGGGGCAGCCGCTGCTGGAGGCGCTCCCGGATGGTGCCCTTGCCCGCCCCGGAGGGCGCGGAGAGGACGATCATCAGACCCGGCCAGGACGCCGGCTCCGCCGGCGCGGCCTGGCGCCCGCCGGCCGCACGGGTTGCTTCGGATTGTCCACCGTCCATGGGATCCCTCACTCGCCCTCCCGGGCAGACAGCAGGCGGTGGGCCACGGTCTCGGGCTGGACCGCCGAGAGGATGATGTGGTTGCTGTCGGCGATGATCACCGCCCGGGTCCGGCGGCCGTAGGTGGCATCGATGAGGCGGCCGTCGTCCCGGGCCTCGCTGATCATCCGCTTGATCGGCGCGGACTCCGGGCTGACGATGGCCACGATCCGGTGGGCCGAGACGATGTTGCCGAAGCCGATGTTGACCAGCTTGATGTCCACGCAACCCCGCCCCTTCCTGGCGCCCCGGCATCCCCACCGGCCGGTCCTCCGGCCCGGACCGGGACGACGCCGGACGCCCGCCGGCACCGCAACGGCCCGCACCGCACCGTCTCCCGGGCCTGCGGGCCTATTCGACGTTCTGCACCTGCTCCCGCATCTTCTCCAGCTCGGCCTTGACCTCCACCACCCACCCGGCGATGGCCAGGTCGCCGGCCTTGGCCCCGATGGTGTTGATCTCCCGGTGCATCTCCTGCAGGAGGAAGTCCAGCCGCCGCCCCACCGGCCCGCCCTGGGACAGCAGGTCGCGAAATTGCCGGCAATGGCTGCGCAGGCGGACGCACTCCTCGCTGATGTCGCTGCGCTCGGCCATCAGGGCGACCTCGGCCGCCACCCGCTGGGGGTCGAGGCCGCCGTGGCCCCATTCGGCCAGCCGGCTCTCGAGCCTCCGGTGGTAGGCCTCGACCACCTCCGGCGCCCGGGCGGCGATGGCGTCGACCCGGGTCTCCACCTGCGCGGCCCGCTGCCCCAGGTCCTGGGCCAGCGCTGCCCCTTCGGCCTCCCGCATGGCGACCACCTGGCGCAACGCCTCCTCCAGGGCGGGCGCCAGCAGCGCCCAGAGGGCGTCCAGGTCGTCCTCGGCCTGTTCGACCCGCAGCACGTCGGGGAGGTCGAGCAGCATGTCCACGTCGATGCTGCCCGGCAGGCGCAGGACCCGGCGCAATTCTTTCAACGCCTCATAATACGCGTGGGCCAGGTTTGTGTCAACGTGAACGCTTCTCACAGGCGATGTCAGGCGATCTATGCGCACGGTGACATCCACGCGCCCGCGCTCGATGTACCGCGCCACCGCACGCCGGATCCGGTCCTCTAAGGCCCCGTACTCCCGGGGCAGCCGGACGGCCACGTCGAGGAAGCGGTGGTTCACCGTCCGGATCTCCACGGCCAGCCGGTGTTCGGCCGATTGGGCACCTGCGCGCCCGAAGCCCGTCATGCTGCGGACCACGCCCATCCTCCCCGCTACGGTGTGCTCGCCCGCGGCGGCCCGTCCGGTTCGTCCCCGCCACCGTCGCCGCCCATCATCCGGCCGCCCGGACCGGCCCGGGGGCGGTGCCGCCCCGGGGTGCCCTGGGGTTCCGGTGGGCCGGATGCCGGAGCCATGGCCGCCTCAAGGGCATCCGGCTCCCAGGGGAGGGCCCGTTCCAGAACATCCCAGGGGACGAGCCCCGCCAGGAAGGGGCCGGCCCCGGCCGCCAGCTCCCTGGCCAGCTGCTGGGCCGCCTCCCGCCAGGCGGCGGCTTTGGGCAGGGGTGGAACCCGCCGATCCCCCTGCCCCGGTCCCCTCGGGCTCCCTCCCGGACCGGCCGTCCCCGCGGCGCCGCCGGCCGGGGGCGCCGGCTCAGGCCCCGGGCGCCCTCCCGGGGCGGGATCTGCCCCGCCGGCCTCTGCGGGGCGGCGGCCCGGGGCGACCAGCCGGCGGAACTCATCCCGGTCGAGCCACTGCCAGCGCCCGCCGGGGAGCACCACCGCATCCAGCACGCCGTCCACGTAGACCAGGCGGGCCGGCCCACCGCCCTCGCCGCCCTCCCGCACCAGCCGGGCCGGCGTCGACAGGTTGAGGTAGTAGCCCTTCAGCCGGTACGGGACCGCACCGCCCGCGCCGGCCGGGCGTCCCGGCGGGCGGGGCGGGGCCGCCAGACCCCCGCCGGATCCACCGGCCCCGGGCCCGGCGACCCGGAAGACGTTGTACCAGCGCCCGGCGAAGTAGACCTCCAGCAGCCGGTCTCCCGGGGCGAAGGTCAGGGGCCCGGCCGCCACCGGCCCGCGGGACCACACGGCGGCCACGGCCCACCAGCCGGGCCCCTCCAGCAGGGTCCCCTCCCAGGTCGCCTTCAACCGGCCCGAGGCCAGCCAGGCCTCCACCCGCACGGGCCGTACGGACCGGGCCGGCCCCCCGGGCTGTCCCGGCGGCCCGGGGGCACGCCCCGGCGCCGGCTGCCGCGACCCGGGTTCCGGAGCCTCTCCGGCGGCTCCCCCCATGGCCGTACCCCACCGCCTCCTCCGCCGCCCGGTCCCAGCCCGGGCGCCCCATGAAGCCGCGCCTCAGGCCAGCACCCGGCGCAGCCGCTCCATCGCCTCGTCCAGCCGGTGATCGGGCACCGTCAGGGAGATGCGGAAGTAGCCCGCCCCGTGGTCGCCGTAGGCGGACCCGGGGGAGACGACGACCCCGGCCTCCCGCAAAAGGAAGGCGGCGAAGTCGCCGTCGCTGCCGAAGCGCTCCGGCACCCGGGCCCAGATGTAGAAGGTGGCCCGGGGCCGCGAGGCGGCGATCCCCACCTGGGCCAGGGTGGCCAGCACCTTCTGCTTGCGGCCCTCGTAGAGCCGGGCCAGGCGCTCGAACCAGGCGGGCGGCGTCTGTTCGAGGGCGACGATGGCCGCCTCCTGGATCGCGTTGAACTGGCCCGAGTCGGTGTTGGTCTTCAGGGTCGCCAGGGGCCGCAGCAGATCGGCCCGGCCGACGGCGAAGCCGATGCGCCACCCCGTCATGTTGAAGGGCTTGGAGAGGCTGTGGAACTCCAGGGCGACGTCCCGCGCCCCCTCGGTCTGGAGGATGCTGGGCGCCCGGTACCCGGGCTCGCCCACCTCCGTGTAGGCGGCATCCTGGATGACCAGCACGTCATGGGTGCGGGCGAACTCCACCACCTGGCGGTAGAACTCCGGCGTGGCCACGGCCCCGGTCGGGTTGTTGGGGTAGTTGAGGAACAGCAGCTTGGCGCGGCGCGCCACGTCGGCAGGCACCTGGTCCAGGTCGGGGAGCCAGCCCCGGTCCTCCCGCAGGGGCAGGACGTAGGGCTCGCCGCCCGCCAGCAAGGTGTGGGCCTTGTAGACCGGATACCCCGGATCGGGCACCAGCACCACGTCGCCCGGGTCCACGTAGGCCCAGATCACATGGGCCAGGCCTTCCTTCGACCCGATGAGCGCCAGCACCTCGCCCTCGGGGTCGAGGCGGACGCCGAAGCGGCCCTCGAACCAGCGGGCCACCGCCTGGCGGAACCGCCGGGAGCCGGCATAGCTGGGGTAAGGGTGGTTGGCGGGATCGGCCGCCGCCCGTTGCAGGGCCTCGACGATGTGGGGCGGCGTGGGCTGGTCCGGGTCGCCGATGCCCAGGCTGATCACGTCGACGCCGCGGGCCGCCGCCTCCGCCTGCATCCGGTCGAGCTCGGCGAAGAGGTAGGGCGGGATGCGCTCCAGCCGCCGTGCCGGTTGGACCATGGGTTCGACCTCCTGTCGCTGCTCGCTCTCAGTGGGGATCGAAGACGACGTCGGCGATGTACGCCGCAGGCCCCGTCATGTACACGTGCCCGTCCTCCGCCCAGCGGATGTCCAGCGGGCCGCCGGGCAGTTCCACGGTGACGTGGCGGCCCGTCCGCCCCGTCACCGCGCCGGCCACCGCCACCGCGCAGGCGCCGGTTCCACAGGCCAGGGTCGGGCCAGAACCCCGCTCCCACACCCGGACCCGCACCCGCTCGGGCCCCAGGACCTGGACGAAGTGGGTGTTGACCCGCTGGGGGAAGGCGGGATGTTGCTCGAAGGCGGGCCCCAGCCGCTCCAGGTCCACGGCGGCGGCGTCCTCCACGAAGACCACGCAGTGGGGGTTGCCCATGGACAGGGCCGTCACCGTGTAGGTCCGCCGGCCTCCCGGCGCCTCCACCTCCAGGGGCACCTCGACGGCCCGCTCGCCGGCGGGGCCCGTCATGGGAATCGCCCCCCGTTCCAGCCGGGGCGCGCCCATGTCCACCGTGACCCCCGTCACCTGCCCGCCGTCCAGGTGGAGCCGCGGCCGGATCGGCCCCGCCCCGGTCTCGACGACGAACTCCGTCGCCCGGGTGTAGCCCCGGTCGAAGACCAGCCGGGCCAGGCAGCGGATGCCGTTGCCGCACATCTCCCCCTCGGAGCCGTCGGCGTTGAAGATCCGCATGCGGAACTGGGCGCCGGGCTCCCGGGGCGGTAGGACCAGGATCAGCCCGTCGCTGCCGATGCCGAAGTTGCGGTCGCTGACCGCCCGGGCCAGGGCCGGAAGCTCCTCTTCCGGTGGAACCGGGTCGACCAGCCCGTCGAGGAACAGGTAGTTGTTGCCCAGGCCGTGCATCTTCGTCAAGCGGATGGCCCGGCCCGCCGTCAAGAGGGCCACCTCCTCCGACCGAAAGAAAAAGGCGGCCGCTTCGTGGGCCGCGGAAGCCGCCACCCGCGGTCCCGCCCTGCCGTGGCGGCCAAGACGGGAGGCCCGCGGCCGGGTGGACCCGAGGCCCTTCCGGACCCCCGGCGGCGTCCGATGGCCCGCGGCCCCGGCAACCAGGGGCCGGGGCCGCGGCGCGGTCGCGCCCATCTCATGTTAGCATACTCTGGTTCTGCGTCGTCCCCGTCCCTCCGGCCGGCCCCGGCGGCATCCGGGCCCTCAGTTCCCGGACGAACCGGCCACCGCCGGCCGGGGCTGCCCGCCGGCCAGCGCCCGCCGCACCAAGAGGGCCACCCAGGGCAGCAGGACCCCGCCCAGCACCATCACCCAGTCCCCGGGGCGCAGGGGCACCGTGTAGAAGTAGCGGGCCAGCGGCGCCCAGTAGATCACGGCCAGCAGGACGGCCACCGAGGAGGCGACGGCGGCCACCAGGGAGGGGTTGGCCGCCAGGGGCACGTCGAAGGCCGACCGCCGTTCGGAGCGGCAGTCGAAGACGTGGAGCATCTGGCTGAGCACCAGCCCCGCCAGGGCCATGGTCCGGCCCCGCTCCAGATCGCCGCCCGCCGACCCCAGGACGAACAGCAGCAAGGTGGTGAGGCCGATGACGATCCCCCGCACCACGATGCGCCGTCCCAGGCCGCCGGCGAACAGGCTCTCCTTGGGGTGCCGGGGCGGCCGGTTCATCACGTCGGGTTCGGCCGGCTCCAGCCCCAGGGCCACCGCCGGCAGCCCGTCGGTCACCAGGTTGACCAGCAGGATGTGGATGGGCCGCAGGGGAAGGGGCAGGCCCGCCAGGAGGGCCAGGAACATCACCAGGATCTCCCCGGTGTTGCATGCCAGGAGGTAGCGGATGAACTTGCGGATGTTGTCGTAGATGGCCCGGCCCTGCTCCACCGCGGCGACGATGGAGGCGAAGTTGTCGTCGGTCAGGATCATGTCCGCCGCCTCCCGGGTGACGTCGGTGCCGGTGCGGCCCATGGCGATGCCGATGTGGGCCTCCTTGAGGGCGGGGGCGTCGTTGACCCCGTCCCCGGTCATCCCCACCACCTCGCCCTGGCGCTTGAGGGCCCGGACGATGCGGAGCTTGTGCTCCGGCGCCACCCGGGCGAAGACGGCCACCTCCCCCACCCGGCGGGCGAGCTGGTCGTCGTCCAGGGCCTCCAGGTCCCGGCCCTCTAAGACCGGGTCGCCCTCCCGCAGCAGGCCCAGCTCCCGGCCGATGGCCGCGGCCGTGCGGGCGTGATCGCCCGTCACCATCACCGGCCGGATCCCCGCACCACGGCAGCGGGCGATGGCCGCCGGCACCTCGGGCCGGGGCGGGTCCATCAAGCCGATCAGCCCGACCAGGGTGAGCCCGTCCTCGGCCGCCGCCGGGTCTTCGGGATCATCGCCGGGGTCCAGGGGGCGCGTGGCCACCGCCAGGACCCGCAGGGCCTGGGCCGCCATGTCCGCCGCCGCGTCCGCCATCCGCTGGCGGTCGCCAGGGGCCAGGGGGACGGCCCGCCCCTCCCGCCAGAGGAACCGGCACCGCTCCAGCACCACCTCCGGGGCACCCTTGACGTAGCTGGCCGCCCGGCCGCGTTCGTCCCGGCAGACCACGGCCATGCGGCGCCGCTCGGAGGAGAAGGGGTGCTCGGCCAGCCGGGGCCGGGCCCGCTGCAGGCGCCGGGCGTCGATCCCGCCGGCCCAGGCCGCCTTGACCAGGCCGACCTCCGTGGGATCCCCCGTCGGGTCGTCGGAGGCGGAGACGGGCACCGCGTTGTTGCAGAGGGCGACCGCCTCCAGGAGCAGGCGCAGCTCGGCGCCGGGGCCGGCATCGGGGCCGGTGCCCGGCCCGGCCTTCGGCCCGGCGCTGGCCCCGGCGGCCGGCCCGGCCGGGTCCCCGTCCCCGTCTCGACGTGCCGCCGGCGAACCCCGGCCGGGCTCCACCGGGGCTCCGGGGGCGGCCGGGGAGGCGTCCGGCCGCCACGGTTCCCCCTCCCCGCTCCGGGTGAAGACCCCCGTGGCGGTGACCGCCCGCCGGGCCGTCATGCGGTTCTCCGTCAGGGTCCCCGTCTTGTCGGAACAGATCACCGTGGCGCAGCCCAGGGTCTCCACCGCGGGCAGCCGCCGGATGATGGCGTTGGCCTGGACCATGCGCTGGACGCCCAGGGCCAGCACGATGGTGACCACCGCCGGCAGGCCTTCGGGGACGGCCGCCACGGCCAGGCTGACCCCCGCCAGGAACATGGCCGTCAGGCGCTCGCCCTGGACGACCCCGAGGACGACCACCACGGCACAGACCGCCAGGGCGGCGCTGACCAGGACCCGGCCCAGGTGGGCCAGCCGCTGCTGGAGGGGCGTGGGCTCGGTCTCGGCCGACTCCAGCAGCCCGGCGATCCGCCCCATCTCGGTCTCCATGCCCGTCGCCACCACCACCGCCCGGGCCCGGCCGCGGACCACCGTCGTCCCTTGATAGACCATGGTCGGCCGCTCGGCCAGGGGGGCGTCGGCGGGACAGGTGGCGGCCGCCGACTTCCCCACCGGCCGGGACTCGCCCGTCAGGGCGGCCTCCTCCACCCCCAGGCTGTGGGCCTCGAGGAGCCGGGCGTCGGCGGGGATCCGGTCGCCAGCCTCGAGCAGGATGAGATCGCCCGGCACCAGCTCCTCGGCGGGCACCACCTGCCGGTGGCCGTCCCGGACGACCCGGGCCTGGGGCGCCGCCAGGGCCTTCAGCGCCTCCAGGGCCTGCTCGGCCTTGTGCTCGTGCAGGAAGCCCAGCAAGGCGTTGATGACGACGATGACCAGGATGGTGATGGCGTCGGCCTGCTCGCCCAGGGCGGCCGACAGGGCGGCGGCGCCGACCAGGACCAGCACCAGCACGTCCTGGAACTGCACGGCCAGCTTGCGCCAGAGGGGATCCCGCCGCCCCTGGCGGAGGCGGTTGGGCCCGTGGCGACGCAGCCGGCGGGTGGCCTCCGCGGCGGTCAAGCCCGCCTCGCCGTCGGTGGCCAGGCGTTCCAGGCACTGCCCGGGCGTCAGGGCGTGCCAGGGGATGGACGAACCCGCCCCGGGCGACCGCCCGCGGCCGCCGCGACCAAGGTCAGGCCCACCGCCGGCGGGCCCGCCTTGGAGCCTGCTGCCGGTGGGCTCGCCGCCGGGTCCCCGCGGCCCCTCCGGGCTGGCGCCGGCACCGCGGTCTGGGCCGGACCGGCGGGCTCCGCCACCGGCAGGGTTCCCGGCCGCCGGGCGGGAACTTGCTCCCGGGGATCCGGTTCCGGCCGGGCGCCACCGGATCCCGGGGCCGGCCCGCCCCGGGCGGCGGCCTTGGGCCGCGGCCGGCCGGCCCTGAACGGAACCGGCGCCGGACGGGAAGCGGGATGATGCGTCACCATGGCGAAGTGAGGGATCGCGACCTGGACGAACCACGGCCTACCTCCTCCCGCCAGCCCCGGCGCTGCGGCCCGCGCCCGGGGGCCGCGACGGGCAAAAAGGGGCCAGCGTCGCGGGCCCGCCGCCTCGGGCGGCCTCGACCGCGGCATCCGGGGCCGCGCACCATGCCTATGCGCCCGGGACGGGGCCTATGAGGGACAAGGCTGCCCCGGAACGGGCCATCCGGGCTGGTGCGGCCTGTGGGGGGCCGGGGCGCAGGCCCGGGGGGACGGGCCCAAGCCGCAGATCAGGACGGGAGCCGGGGGCCGGAGGCCGGAGGAGCCGGGGGCCGGGGAAGTAGGACGGGCGGGAACCCGCCCGGTCTGCCCGGCGTCTAAAGGGCACCACGATCCCCCAGGGAGGGGTGCAGCATGGAGGGCGGAAGGCATAGCCACCGACGCGGGGCAGGCCGCCCGAGCCGCCGCGCCAGGGTCGTCCCCATCGCCATGGTCCTGGCGTTGCTGGCGACCCTGGCCCTCGTGGCCGGCTGCAGCGGGCTCGGTACGCCGGCAGCCGGCGCTGGCGACCGGGCCGGCGGCGCCGGCGACGCCGGCGGAGGAGCGCAGGCGTCACCGGCTCAACAAGGCTCGTCGGAGGTGGACGGGGTGATCCTGACCGCGGACAAGGACCGGTACCGCCCCGGCGATCCCATCACCCTCACGGTCCGCAACGACACGGCGGCCGAGATCCAGCTCACCGGAGGCCTGGGCGGGCTCAAGGCGTGGCGCGTGGACGGGGGCCAGCGGCGGCCGTGGGAGCACGGGATGGTGGAGACGGGCGCCCTGGTGCGCGTTGCGGCGGGCCAGTCGGCCCAGCTGGGCCCCATCCCCGCGCCGGAGGAACCGGGCCAGTACCTGCTGGAGATCCACTTCTACCATCAGGGCGGTGGCCCCGCCGCGGCATCCGTCACCGTGGTGGTCGAGTAAGCCATCCTGGGCGCCCGGACAGGGCGCGGCACCGCGGTCGGGCCCGGCCCCACGGCAGCAGAGCCTGCCCGGCCCCACGGCACCGGGCCCGGCCCGGCCCGGGACATGAAGCCGGCGCCTAGCCCGGCCCGGGGCGTAAAGGCGGCGCTTAGCCCGGCCCGGGTCGCAGCCGGTTCCACCCGCTGGGGGGCTTGCGGCCGGCGGAGCTGCCTCTCGGGCCCGGTCCGCGGCCGGTTCCACCCGCCGGGGGCTTGTGGCCGCCTGGAGCGCCCCGAGCCCGGGGCCGCACCCGGTTCGACCCGCCGGGGGGCTTGCGGCCAGCGGGGTCGCCCCCGGGCCCGAGGCCCCGGCCGGTTCCACCCGCTGGGAGGCTGGCGGCGGGCGGGGTCGCCCCCGGGCCCCGGGCCGCAGCCGGTTCGACCCACCGCAAAGCTGGCGCCCCGGCAGGCCGCCTCTCAGCCCCTCTGCCCCTACGGAGGAACCGGTCCCCAGGGCCACAGAACGGACGCGAGATTGAACAGGGCGGGAACAGGGCGGAAAAGGCTGGGAACAGGATGGGAAAAGGGCGGAAAAGGGCGGGAGCCTCTGGGCCCCCGCCCTCCGCCTTTCCGGGCTGCCTTTCCCCCGCACGGTCTGGGCACGCTCCGGGACCAGGACCGGTCGTCCCCAGGTCGACCGGGGCCAGCCCGCCCCCGATCACCCCGGTCGCCGGCGATCTCCGGCATTACGCCGGGGTGGCCGGCGCCGCCCCGGCCGCCGCCCGCTCGTAGTCCCGGAAGACCTGGGCGATGCGCTCCTCTTCCGACAGCGGCCGGCCCGTCGCCGGGTCGACGGCGACGCAGGCCCCCTCGACGATCCGGGTGCGTACCCGCCCGCAGGCAGCCTTGTTCCCCATCAGGTGGGGAGCATCCAGCAGGCCGATCTCGACGGCCAGCTTCAAGGTCCCCGGATCGCTCCAGGGATCGTCGACCCCCGCCGGGGCCAGGCTGCGGATCGCCTCCAGCAGCTGGCGGGCCTCCCGCACCAGCTGGTTCTTCCGCTCCTGGATCGCCGGGTCCCGCAGCATGTCCGGCAGCCCGTAGACGGCGTTGCGGATGGCCTGCTCGGCAATGCGGCAGGAGGCGATGACGTCCTCCGCCGTCGCGGCGTGGCTCGCCTCGGTGTAGGCGACCACGTGGACGATGTGGGGCTTGAGGGCCATCTGGATCAGAACCGACGAGGCGATCTGGCCCTTGGCCCGGTCCAGGTCCGCCGGATAGCTGGAGAGACCCGTCCGGGTCTCCCGAAGCACCCGGAAGTCGTCGCCCTCCAGCTCGCCCACCAGCTCCAGCTTGGCCAGCATCTTCGCCAGGTCCATCTGGAACGAGGTGCCCGGCGGGTTGTTGAACATCAGCTGCTGGACGTAGGTCCGCACCCCGCAGCGGCGGGCGTTGTACGCGGCCAGGAAGGCGGCGGCCACGGCCACCGTGTCCGGGGCGTCCCGCAGGCTCCAGTGATGGGACTCGTTCATCTCCACCGGGATGCCGTGGCGGGCGTGCCAGCGCATCAGCTCCTGGGCCTCGGCGATGGACTCGTTGAGCGGCCGCTGGCTGCGCCCGTCCAGCTGGCTGTACCAGAAGAGGGGCACCGCGCACCAGGCGTTGTTGATGGTGTCCCTCAGCATCTCCGCCCACTTCAGCGTGTCCCGCGTTCCGCTGTAGCACCGCATCAGGGGGTAGTTGCCCCGCCGGGAAGCCTGGTAGATGGCCCGCAGGTCGTCGGGGCTGCGGACGGGCACGCCGCCGGCGCCGTGTTCGTCCGGATCCATCTCCTCGGGGCGGAAGAAGTGCTCCTGGGCGTTCTGGTCGGTGCCCAGGGAGATCACGTCCAGGCACCGGGCCTCGGCGATCTGCTCCACCCCGCGGATGGTGGCCTCCACCGACGGCAGCCCGAAGTGGTGGCGCAGGATGGGATAGGGGTGCTTGAACTCGATCCGCTCCACCAGGGTCTGGGGGTAGTCGACGGCGTCCTGGCGGGACGGGCCCCCGCGCAGGTAGGCGATGATCTCGTCGACGGTGGTGTCCGCGTCGAAGACCGCCTCGAAGAGGCCCAGGCGCCGGGCGTGGTCGCAGACGGCGCCGACGCCGCCGAAGATGAAGCGCTTGTGGGCCAGGCCCATCCGCTCGGCCTTCTCCTTCAGCTCCGCCAGCACCCGGGCGCCCGTCTCCGGCGTCAGCCGGTAGCCGACGGCGATGATGTCGGGGTCGTCTTCCAGGGCGGCGCCCAATAGCTCGTCCACCGGGACCGCCGGTCCCAGGCAGAAGGTCTCGTAGCCCTGGGCCTCCGCCAGGTGGAGGAAGTTCACCACCCCGGCCACGTGGACGCAATCGCCCACCGCGGCGCCGAGGATCTTGGGCTTGCGGTCCAAAGGTGTCACCTCCCGCGGCCATCGCCGGCGGCCGCCGGCCGGCCCCTTCCGCCCGGCCCTCCCGTCCGGCCGCTGCGGTCCGGTGCTGGCCCGGCGGCCGTCGCGGTCGGGCGCCGTCCCCGGGCGGACCCGGCAATCCACCGCCCGGACCCTGGGGCCGGTCCCCGGCCGGACCGGCGTCAGACGACCATGGCCTCGTCCAGCTCGCCCAGGGTGACCCAGCGCCGGATCTGCTCGGCGCTCATCCCGTCCAGGCCCATGTCGGCCAGGGTGCGGCCGCAGCGCCAGTAGTCGGTGCCCCGCAGGGCCCCGGCCAGGTGGATCACGCTGTCCATCACCGGGGTGGCCACGCCCAGGCGGCGCCCTAGGGCGGCCATGGGCACCAGGCTGGCCGGCACGTCCTCATCGAGGTAGCGGTGCTCCAGGGTCGACGGGGCCCCGATGCCCTGGTAGGCCGGATTGGCCTGGACGGCTTCGTAGAGGCCGGTCCCCCAGGCCCCGTACACGTCGGCCAGCCACTGGCGGGCGCTGCGCAGCTGCAGGCCGAGGGCGCGGGCCACGGCCAGGCGCTCGGCGTCCAGGGCCTCGACGACCCGGGCGACGGCGGGCGAGATGCCCTGCCGATAGTACTCGAAGGGCTCGCCCGATTCCACCCGGCCGGCGTTGAGCAGCAGCGGGGCCGGGTGGAAAACCGCCCCGATGTTGTCCAGGCTCGTCTCCAGGACGCTCTCGGCCGGGGCGAAGAGCGGCAACACGTCCCGCAGCACGGCCAGCAGCTCGGCGTTGCGGGCGGCCGGCAGGGCCGCCGCCCGGACCTGGCGCTTGAAGCCGTAGATCCGGACTCGGGCCGGCCCCGTCACCCGGCTGGCGAAGAGCAGGGTCTGGGCTTCTCCCACCAGCACGTCGGCCCGGTTGCCTGCCTCCCGCAGGGCGGTGTGGAAGGCCAGGGCGCCGCCGGTCCGGCCGGGGTGGAGGACCACCACCTGGCCGTCGTCCAGGTACGGGGCGCACCAGCGGGCCACCTGGCGGTGGGCGGTGGCCGGGACGACCACCATCACCAGGCGGTACCGGCGCAGCTCGGGACCGATGGTGCAGGCGACGCGTTCCACCGGCCCAAAGCCTCCTACCTCTCCTTCGAGGAAGATGCCGCCGGCCGCGGCGATGGGTTCCAGGGGGGCCGCCGAGCGGTTGTAGAGGGCGACCCGAAAGCCCAGCAAGCCGAGATAGGCGGCCATCGCCTGGCCTCCGTGGCCTGCACCGATGACGGCGACGCGTCGCACGCGCACGCAAGGTCCCTCCTTCCCGGAACGGGGCGATCCGCCCCGGTTCCTCTGACACCGCTGAAGACCGGCAGGTCGCACCACGCACGACCGGTAGGGCCCGGCAGGGCCATCGAGGGCCGGTAGGGCCCGGCAGAGCCAACGCGGGTTGGAGCGACTGGCACCGGAGGACGCCGGATCCGGACCGGCCCCGCGGGGATCTGCTTCCAGATCCCGGCGGGCTGGCTTCGCCCGCCGGGACGGCAAGACCCCGCTGTCGCCGGCCTCCCCGGCGCCGGGCGATGGGCCTTCACGGGCCCCGCGGGCGCCGGGTTCCCACCGGGGATGGGGACGAACCGGCGCGGCAGGGGCACGAACCGGCCCGGCGGCGGCCGGCGGGCCGGCGCTGGCCACCCGGACGACGGGTCGCGCCGCCGTCCTGTCGCGGGCGGCGGGAGCCACCACCCGGACCGCGCGACGATCCTGGTGGCACCAGGTCGCTGGGGGGTCGGTGAAGCAGGGCCGGCAGGCACGGAGGGCGCCGTGGTCGGGACGGCTGCGGGCGCCTGGGGCGGTCACCCGGGTCCCCGCCCCACAAGAACGCCCCATCCAGGCCCCCTGGCAGAGCCTCCGGCTCCTGCCCTCGCATCACGGGAGAAATCGGAAACCGACGCTTGACCGGTTGACGCCCGGCGTTCGACCCCGTCCCTGGCTGGCGGTTGGCTGGCGCTGGTGTGACGATCCGCAAGCCCGACGGCGGGAGCGGGGAAGCGTGGGAAACGCAATGGTATTGTATGCAAGTTGAGGAAGGGCTGTCAAGGCGAAAGGCGACGCGGAGGGTGGCGGCGAGGACGACGGGGGACCGGGCGTCTCAGCGGCTGGGAGCCGGCCGCCGATGACCCCCGTCCGCGGCCCCGGCGACCGGCTGCGAGGCCCCCCGGCTGTTCGGATCGGCGTTCCGGCCCCCATCGCCGCCGCTGCCCTGGCCGCCCGGGCCTCCGTCTCCGGCACCGCCGCCCAGCCCACTCTCGCCACCCTGGCGCCCCTGTCCCTGCTGGCCCTGGGCGCGCCCGCTATCGGCCCCGTTCCACTGGGAGGTCGCCGCCAGGAGCTGTTCCATCTGCTGAGCGATGGCCTGGCTCTCGCTGATGACCTGCCGCAGCTTCCGCAGGTTGTTCTCCATGTCCTGCCGCAACTGCAGGTGGGCGCTGATCAAGCTCAGGGCCGGGTTCCGCCCGCCGGGCAACCGCCCGGCCGCGCCCGGGCCCCCCTCCTGACCGGCGCCGGGGCCCCCGCCGTCGGCGCCGTTCTGGCCGTCCCCCGCGGCCCCGAAGGCGCCGGTTCCACCCGCCTGGTCCGGAACGCCGGGCGCCACCGGCCCAAAACCGGCCACCTGCGCCATCGCGGGCGGCATCACCGGGGGCACCATGCCCATGGCTGGGAAGGCCCCCACCCCCGCCGCCGGAACCGGCATGGCGGCCGCCCTCGCACCGGCACCGCCGGGTCCCATCCCCCACCCTGCCAGCGCCGGCATGGCCGCCGCCATCCAGGCGGGCGGCCATCCGGCGAAGGGCGCCCCGGGGAAGACGGGCCCACCGGCCGGCCCCTGGAACCACGCCCAGCCCGGATCGGGGGCCCCCCCGAATCCGTTGCCGTCCCCGCCCCCGTGCCCCGGGCCCCCCGGTCCGCTCTCTCGCCGGGCCCCGGCGCCACCGCCGTCCCGGCCGCCCTGACCCTCGGCCCCCTGGCCGGCCAGGCCGGCCAGGGCCTCGAGCCCGCCGAGGCCCCCCTGGGGAGTCGGATCGGCCCTTCCGGCCCGACCCGCCCCCTGCGAGCCCCCGGCGGGACGTGCCCCACCGCCGGTCTCGGCGCCGGGCCGCCACGGGGTGCCGGCGCCGGCTTCGGCCCGCGCGGCTCCGCCTCGACCGAGCCGGCGGATGCGCGGTCCGGTCCCCGCCTGGTCACCCGCCTTGCGGCCGTCCGGGTATCCGCCACCGGCCCCGCCCGGCCAGCCACCCCAGGCGCCGGCACCGGGTCCAGCCCCGGCGCCCGTCGCCCAGGAGACAGCCCCCCAGGGCACCATGCCCCAGGAGCCGCCGGGCGTGACGGTGCCCGGCGGAACGAAGGGCCCTCCGGGGATCGCGGGCCCGCCCGGGGGGCCCGGGGGGACGACGGGCCCCCCGGCTCGACTAGCCGCCGCCCACCCGGGGACCGCGGCCCCAGGCCCACTCCAGCCCCCCAGCACCGGGGTAGGAGCCGGGGTCGCGGCCATGGGTGCTCCCGCCATCGCCCCCCCGGTCCCCGACGCCCAGCCGCCCTTCGGCTCCCGGCCGGCTGCGTCCCAGCGCCCCGGCACGACTCCTCCGGCCTGATCACCCGGCCCGAAGGCGGCCGTCCCGCTGGGACCCGAGGGGAGCCCGCCGGCGCCAAACACCCCGGGAACCGCCCAGGGGAAGGCGCCCCAGCCCGCCACCTGCCAAGGGTGCATCCCGCCCATGCCCGCCATCACCGTCTCCTCCACCGCCCCTTCGCGGGAGCCGCCCTCCCGCCGCTGGTGCTCCGGCCCGCGTCGCTCCCGGTTGGCCGGTGCCGTTTCGCCGGCGCGAGGAACCGGCCCAGGCAGCCCGCCGGCCCCGGCCACCGGCGGGGGCATGGGGCCCTCCGCGGCCGCCTGCTCGTCCCGGTGGAACCCGTCTCCGTCCCCACCGGAGCGGTCCCGCGGACCCGCCGGTCCCGGGCCGCCCGCTGCACCGCGAGCCCCACCCTCTGCAGCCCCTTCATGGGGGTGCTGGCGGCCGCGGTCCCCCCGGGGGTCGCCGCCCGCTCCGGCCGCTCCCTGGTCCCGGGACCGGCCCCCGGAGGCCGGGCGCCCCTCGGCCCGCCCACCGCCGGTCTCGTGGCCAGTGATCGCCTCGAACTGGTCTTGCAGCCAGCGCCGCGCCTCCACCAGGGGCCCGGCGTCCCGGTGGCGCTGGCCGCCGCCCGTCGGGCTGCCGGTCCCGGTGCTGGTGCCGCGGCCCTCGGATCCTCCGCCCGCCTTCGGGGCCCGCGGGCCGGCCTTCCCGTCCCGGGAGCGGGGACCACGCCGTCCCTGGGCCCGCCGGGCACCTTCCGGCCCCGCCGGCCGTGTCGGGGCTTCGGGCTGCGGCTGCACGGCCGGCGCCAGGGACCCGGCGGCGGCCACCCGCGGGCTGGCGCGGAAGCGGGCCCGCGGCCGGGCGGCCGGTTCGTCCGCGCCGGGACGGGGGTCGAAGGGCACCGCCGGTCGCGCCAGCGCCGCCGGCGTGAGGAGGGACGGCCCGGAGACGGCCGCCCCTCCGGCCGCGGCCTGGTCCACCGGCCCGCCGGTCCCGCCCCGCGGCGGGACGATCCGGCCCCCGGCGCCGGCCGGGGCCGCATCCCCTGCGCCCGGGGTCCTGCTGCCCTGGGGGCCTGGGGCGGAACCGGCACCCGGGCGGAACGGCCCGGCGCCGTCCCCTTGTCCCCCTGTCGGCCAGCGGCCGCCCGCGTCGGACGGCACCTTGCGCCAGCGCAGCCTCCGTGCCACGGACCGCCCTCCCGTCGCCTCCGTCGCCTCGTTCCGGCCGCTATTCTTCCCGCCCGCCCGGAGCCATAGCCATCGCTGCCCGCCCCTGGCGGCGCTGCCACGGCCCGGGCCTCTTTGCGGCGGGGCGCCCCAGGCCCCGCCGGGGCTGCATAGCCCGGGAGGCGGCGCATACCCATGGGACGGGTCGGGGAGGTCCCCCCGGTAGCCGCCTCCGCCGAAACGTGACGCCCCCGCCAGATCCGGACCCCGGCTGCGGTTGGCCCGGTCGAGGGCCGGCCCGCCGCAACACGGGTTCCTCTGCGGGCCCGCGGCCGCCAGCCGCAGCGACCCACCCGACCCACCCCGGTTGCCGGCCGCCGGCCACCAGCCGGTGCCGACCCGGCGGACCCGCGCGGTGGAGGGATCGACGTCGTGAGCCCGCCAGACCGGCTTGACCGGCCCCAGCCCGGACCGCGCTCGCCCACCGGCCGGTCCGGAGCGGGCCCTTCCCACCCCCACCCCGGACCGCCCGGCCCCCCGGGGGGCGGCCTCACCCAGAGGCGGCTGCGCCGGTGGGCGCTGGTCGGCGCAGCCGTGCTGGTCACCGCCATGCTGGTCCGGTACCTGGGCGCCGGCGGCCTCCTCGGGGGCCCGTTCGTCCCGCCGGGCAGGATGGTCCAGGCCGAGCTGGCCTTTGCCTGGCCCGAGTACCCGGGTCGTATCGCCCTGACGCCGGCGGAGCGGCAGGCGGTGGCCCGGGCCCTGGCCCGCACCCGCCCAGCGGCCGGCGGCGCAGGCCGGCCGGTGCCCCCGCCGGGCCCCCACTTCGCCTACTGGGAGCTCCGCTTCACCGATGCCGCCGGCGCCCGCCACCGGGTGCTGGTGTCCCCCGACGGGCGCTTCTACGACCCCCGCCGCGGCTACCTGGACCGCACGGGGCTCCTCTGGCAAGCGCTCGCCCCCGTGACCCGCCGCCTCGCCGGCAGCTTCTTTGGCGAGCCCCTGCCCTGGCCGGAGGTCGACCGGCTCTGGCCGTGGGATGCGGTGGCAACCCTGCGCGACCTGGAGACGGGCCGCACCCTGCGGGTGACCCGCTACGGCGGCTACCAGCACGCCGACGCCGAACCCCTGACCCGCCAGGACACGGCCGTCCTGCGGGCCCTCTACGGCGGGGCCTGGAGCTGGCGCCGGCGGGCGGTGGTCCTGGAGATCGGCGGCCGGCGGATCGCCGCATCGATCAACGGCATGCCCCACGGTGATGAGGTGGTGGCCGGCAACGGGTTCGACGGGCACTTCTGCGTCCACACCCTGGCCGCCACCACCCACGTGGGCGACCGGGTCGACCCCGGCCACCACCTGATGGTGCTCAAGAGCAGCGGGCGGCTGGTCGAGCACCTGCGGGCGGCGCCGCCCCACGCGGCGGCCGCCTGGCTCTGGATCGCCCTGGCCAATGGCGACGTGGCGACGGCCGCCCACATGGTGACGGACCCAGGCGACCCGGGATGGAACGCCCTGGCCCACCGCCTGGCCCAGATGATCCAGTTCGTCGAGGTGGAACGGGCGACGACCCTGACGGTCCAGGGCCCCCGGGCCCGGGTGCGGCTCGAAGGGACGGTGTACTACGCCGGCGAGCACCCGGCGGCGGCCATCGCGGTGACCTGGCCCATGCGCCGGGAAGAGGGCTTCTGGACGGTGGCGGCGGCCGACGTGGCGGACCTCTTGCCTCCACCCCGCCCGCCAGGGCCGGAGACGGCGGACGAACCGGCCCCCGGCGCTGGGCCGGATCCCGCCGGCACCAGGGCCGCCCCTCAACAGCCGTCCCCCGTGGGGCGGGCCCCGGCGGCAGCCTTCGCGGAGCCGGGCAAACCGGGAAACGCGCCGGCACCCGGGGCGGCGCCCGGGGCGGCGCCCGCCAGCGTGCCGTCCCGGGGCCCCGGGGCCGCCGGCGATCCACCCCCGTCCTGGCTCGGCTGCGGCATCGCCGAAGGCCTCCTAGAGCCTTATCCCCACGGCCGGTGATCCCGAACGGGTGCCGGGTGGCCCGGGCCCGCCGCGGGCCGGTCTCGCCGGACCCCGCCCCGCCGGTCCGGGCCGTGCCGGCCCCCTCGCGGCACCGGTTCGGACCCCTCCCCCTGCGTCCTCGACCCAACCCCCTGCACCCTCAGCGCCCCTTTCGGGAATCTTCAGCAAAGGTAGGGCTTCGGCGGCAGGAAGCCGGCCCGTCACAGCCTAAGGAAGCCCGTGCCACGCTGTCCCGGGACGGGCCTGCGCCCGCGGACCTCCCCCAGGGAGCCGCCGAGGCGACGGCGCCGGCCCGGACCCGGACGACAAGGAGGTCGACCCGATGACCAGCCGGCCACCCCACGACGGCGCCGCTGCCGGTTCCACCCCGGCGGCCGCCACCCCGGCCGGGCCGGCCCCCGCCCAGCCGGGCGACGGCAAGGGCGGGCCTTCGCCGGCCCGCGCCGAAACCGCCCCGCCGCGGCCTGCGGTCGATCTGGCGGCGCTACCCACCCTCTACCCGGCTCCCATCCCCCAGGAGGGGCTGGAGAGCGGGCGCGTCCTGCTGCGGGACGGCACCGCCGCCACCCTGCGCCCGGCCCGGGACGACGACCGGCCGCTGGTGGCCGCCTTCCTGGACCGGGTGTCCGACCACTCCCTGATGCGCCGCTTCTTCGCCGGGGAATCCCGGGAGGCCGCGGTGGAAAGCCTGCTCCAGGTCGGCCCGCCGGACGAGCGCTACACCCTGCTGGTCCTGGTGGGCGACCCCGACCACCCCCGCATCGTGGCCAGCGGCACCTATGTCCGGGAGGACCGGGAACCCGACAGCGCCGAGGTCGCCTTCCTGGTCGAGGACGCCTATCAGGGCCGCGGCCTGGGGACGCTGCTCCTCGAACGGCTGGCCCTGATCGCCGCCCGCCACGGGATCCGCCGGTTCGTCGCCTGGACCCAGCCGGACAACCGCCGCATGCTGGAGGTCCTGCGGGCCAGCGGGTTCGAGGCCGCCCAGCACCACCGGGACGGCTACATCGTGGTCAGCCTGGACGTCCAGCCCAACCCCGAGAGCGTCGAGCGCAGCGAGATGCGGGACCGCATCGCCACCGTGGCCTCCCTCCGGCCCCTCTTCCGGCCGCGGGGGATCGCGGTGGTCGGCGCCTCCCGGGACCCGGGCAGCATCGGCTACCGGATCCTCGAAGCCCTGGTGATGAACCGGTACCAGGGGCCGGTCTACCCGGTGAACCCCAAGGCCGGCGTCGTCGGCTCGATCCCCGCCTACCCGTCGGTGCTGGACATCCCCGGACCGGTGGACCTGGCGGTGATCGCCGTACCGCGGGACGCGGTGCTGGACGTGGTGGACCAGTGCGGCGCCAAGGGGGTGCGGGGCCTGGTGGTGATCACCGCCGGCTTCGCCGAGACGGGGCCGGAGGGGCGGGCGCTCCAGGAGCGGCTGGTGGCCAAGGTCCGCGGCTACGGCATGCGCATGGTCGGGCCCAACTGCCTGGGCCTGATCAACACCGCGCCGGACGTGCGGATGAACGCCAGCTTCTCGCCGGTCTTCCCGCCCTACGGGCGGGTGGCCATGTCATCCCAGAGTGGGGCGCTGGGGCTGGCCATCCTGGAGTACGCCCGGGACCTGGGCCTGGGGCTCTCCACCTTCGTCAGCGTCGGCAACAAAGCCGACGTGTCGGGCAACGACCTGATCCAGTACTGGGAAGACGACGAGGACACCGACCTGATCCTGCTCTACCTGGAGTCCTTCGGCAACCCGCGGCGCTTTGCCCGCCTGGCCCGCCGGGTCGGGCGCAAGAAGCCGATCCTGGCCGTCAAGGCAGGGCGCACCGCCGCCGGGACAAAGGCAGCGGGATCCCACACCGCCGCCCTGGCGGCCAGCGACACCGCCGTGGAAGCCCTGTTCCGCCAGGCCGGGGTGATCCGCGCCGACACCCTGGAGGACATGTTCGACATCGCCGCCCTGCTGGCCAACCAGCCGCTGCCGGCCGGTCCCCGGGTCGCCGTGGTGACCAACGCCGGCGGCCCCGGCATCCTGGCCACCGACGCCCTGGCCTCGGCGGGGCTGGAGGTGCCCGAGCCCTCGCCCGCCACCCGGGAGGCGCTGCGCCGGCTCCTCCCGGCGGCGGCCAGCCTGGGCAACCCCATCGACATGATCGCCTCGGCCACCGCCGAGCACTACCGGGCGACGCTGCAGGCGGTGCTGGCCGACCCGGTCTACGACGCCGCCCTGGTCATCTTCATCCCCGTGGGGCTGGCCGACGTGGACGGGGTGGCGGCGGCGGTGCGGGAAGCGGTGGCCGAGGCGCGGCGGGCCGGGCACCAGAAGCCCGTGCTGGCCTGCTTCATGAGCACCCGCGGCCTGCGCCAGCCCCTGGCCGTCGGCGACGAGCGGATCCCGTCCTACCGCTTCCCCGAGTCGGCCGCCCGGGCCCTGGCCAAGGCCTACGAGTACGCCCGCTGGCGGCAGCGGCCCCTGGGCCGGATCCCCGATCACCCGGACCTGGACATCGAACGGGCCCGGGCCATCTGCCGGCAGGTGGCCGCCCGGGGCGGGGGCTGGCTCACGGCCGAAGAGGTCGACGGGGTCTTGGCCGCCTTCGGCTTGCCCCTGGCGCCCAGCCGGTTCGTCCGGGATGAGGAGGGGGCGGTGGCGGCGGCCCGGGAGCTGGGCTACCCCGTGGTGGTCAAGATGGCCTCCCGGACCCTGGTGCACAAGACCGAGTGGGACGGCGTCCAGCTGGACCTGGCGGACGAACAGGCGGTGCGGGCCGCCTGCCGCGGCATCCGGTCGCGCCTGGCCGCGGCGGGGCGGGAGGACGAGCTGGATGGCTTCGTGGTGCAGCCCATGTTGCGGGGCGGGACCGAGCTGGTGGTCGGGGTCACCGAAGACCCCCTCTTCGGCCCGCTGGTGGCCTTCGGCCTGGGCGGCGTGCACGTGGAGATCCTGAAGGACGTGGTCTTCCGCATCACGCCCCTGACCGACGTGGACGCGGCGGAGATGGTCCGCGGCATCCGCGGCCACCGCCTGCTGGAAGGCTACCGGGGTCATCCCCCGGCGGACCAGGCGGCCATCCAGGACGTGCTCCTGCGGATCTCCCGCCTGGTGGAAGAGGTGCCGGAGATCGCCGAGCTGGACATCAACCCGCTCAAGGCGTGGGAGCCCGGCCGGGGCTGTCTGGTGATCGACGCCCGGATCCGGGTGGAACCGGAACCCGGGGCGGCGGCAGGCCCGGCCCGAGGGCAGGCCGACGCGGCGGGCCAGGGGGCGCAGCCCTAACGCCGGCAGAGCGCGCCCGGGAAGCCCCCAGGGGCCCGGCGACGGGCCCGGCGACCGCGGGCAAGGGGGCCACGGACGGCTGAAGCCGCCGGCCGTGGCCCCCGCCGGGCCGGCCGGCCACGGGGCCGGCGCCGCCCGCCCTTGCCGCCGCCTTGTCCCGCGTGCCCCTAGACCCAGTCCGGGGCCGTCATTCCGCCGTCACCATCAGGACGCCGCTGCCCCCGGGTTCCGGCTCCCGCCGGACCCAACCCTCCGCCTCCATCCACTCCACGTGGCCGTGGACCTCCGACAGGGCCAGGAGCAGATGGCCCGGGTCGCCGCGCCCAAAGAGGTCGACGGCCAGGCCGTAGAGGGTGGCCCGCCCGCCGCGGGCCTGGAGGGCCTCCAGGATCTGCCGGGCCCGGTCGGCCATGCCCGCCAGGCGGCGGTCGATCAGCTCCCGGTGCCCGGCGAAGGGCTCCCCGTGGCCGGGCAGGCAAAGCCGCACGGGCAGGGGCCGCACCCGGCGCAGGGAGCGGCGGTAGTCCACCAGGCTGCGGGGCGGCTCGGGACGAACCGGCCGGCCGCGTTCGTCCAGGGGCGGCGGCTCCAGCAGGGCGTTGGACGAGATGGCGGGCAGCAGGTGGTCGCTGCTGATCAGCAGACCGTCCCGCTCCCGGTAGAGGCAGACCTGGGACTGGGCATGGCCGGGGGTGTGCAGGACGAGCCACCGGTCATCGCCCATCTCCACCTCGTCGCCGTCCTCCAGCCAGCGGGCCACGGGCACGTCAGGCTCTGCCGCCATCAGGAGGTGAAGGCCCTGCAGCATGCTGCCCGCCAGGCCGGCGGGGACCCCGGCGGCCCGTCCGAAGGCCTGGAAGAAGCCGGCCCGTTCCGGATCCTCTCCGCCGCGGAAGTGGCGGGCCCCCCAGCGGTGGGCCAGGACCGGTGGCTGTTGCCGCCCCGGCCAGCGGCGCAGCAGGCCGAAGTGGTCGGCATGGGTGTGGGTGATCACCACCTGGGCCAGGTCGTCCCATCCCAGACCGGCGGCGGCCAGGCCGGCTTCCAGGGCCTCCCGGCCGCTGCGCCCGCCGGGCCCCACGTCGATGAGGGTGGGGACGCGGCCCAGGACGACGTACGCGTTGACGTCGCCCACCGCGAAGGGGGTCGGGATGGTGATGGCCAGGATGCGGTCGTCGATCCAGCGGCACCGGGCCGCGGGGGTGGCGGCCGGCGCCTCGGCGCCCTTGCCCGGGGTTGCCATGGTCCGTGCCTCCTCGTCGATGGCATCGTCGCGGGTGGGAGGGGATCCTCCCGGGTGGGAACGCCAGCGGCCCCCGGAATGGGCGCGGGCGGGAGCCCCCGGGCTCCCGCCCGCGCCCTCGGGCTCCCGCCCGTCGCCTCCGGGTGGACCGCCTGCGGCGCCGCGCCTCAGCGGGTCGCCAGCGGGTAGCCCCCGGCCTCCAGCACGGCCCGGGCCACCTGGCGCCCCAGGGCGACCTGGTTCACCGGCTCCCGCCGCAGCAACCGCCGCACCACGCCCAGCTGGATCTGCAGGGTGTCGCCGCTCTCGATGGCCGCCAGGGCGTTGCGGGCGATGATCTCCACCCGGTCCAGGCTGCCGGCCACGAAGAGCCGGGCCAGGTCGGCGTGGATCCCGGTGCCGCCGGCCTTGAGCGCCCGCAGCACGGCGCTCTCCATCGCGTAGAGCTCGATGCACAGGTCGGCGATGGCCGCCAACAGCTCCTGCTCGTGCTCCAGCTGCTGCATGTACTTCTGGACGGCCAGCCCGGCCACCATCAGGCCCAGGCGCCGGGTGTTGGCGATCAGGGCCTGTTCCTCCGCCAGGGGACCGGACGCCGCCTCGCCCGCCGGGCCCAGGGGCGACATCTCCGTCAGCTCCTTCTGGACCCGGGTGAGCGCCTGCATCAGCGGCAACTGGCCCTTCATCGTCCGCCGCATCAGCTCGCGGGGGATCAGCAGGCGGTTGATCTCGTTGGTCCCCTCAAAGATCCGGTTGATGCGCGCGTCGCGGTAGGCCCGTTCCACCTCGTACTCCTGCATGTAGCCGTAGCCGCCGTGGATCTGGACGGCCTCATCGACCACGAAGTCCAGGGTCTCCGAGCCGAAGACCTTGTTGATGGAGGCCTCCACGGCGTACTCCGAGATGGCCGCGATGGCCTGCCGGCCCGCGTCGGCCGCGTCGCCGTCGATCTCGCTGAGGCTGGCGTCGAAGGCCCCGGCCGTGCGGTAGACCATGGCCTCCAGGGCGTAGGTGCGGGCGGCCATGGCGGCCAGCTTCTGCTGGATCAAGGTGAAGTTGGCGATGGGCTGGCCGAACTGCTTGCGCCCCTGGGCGTACTGGGTCGCCACGGCGATGAGCTCCTTGCACGCGCCCAGGTTGCCCGCCGCCAGCTTCCAGCGGCCGATGTTGAGGATGTTGAAGGCGATGTGATGGCCCTTGCCCACCTCGTGGAGGACGTTCTCCACCGGCACCGGCACGTCGTTGAGGTAGAGGGTGCGGGTGGAGGACCCCTTGATGCCCATCTTGCGCACTTCCTCGGAGACCGACACGCCGGGGAAGTTGCGCTCCACGATGAAGGCGGTCATCTTGTCGCCGTCCACCTTGGCGTAGACGACGAAGACGTCGGCAAAGCCGGAGTTGGTGATCCACTGCTTCTGCCCGTTGAGGATGTAATGCTTGCCGTCGGGCGAGAGGGTGGCGCGGGTCTTCCCGCCCAGGGCGTCGGAACCCGCATCGGGCTCGGTCAAGGCGTAGGCGGCGATCCACTCACCGGTGGCCAGCTTGGGCAGGTAGCGGCGCTTCTGCTCCGGGTTGCCGAAGTAGACGATGGGCAGCGTGCCGATGCCCGTGTGGGCGCCGAAGGTGACGCCGAAGGAGCCCGCCGGCGCCAGCTTCTCCACCACCAGGGTGGCCGTCGCCTTGTCGAGGCCCAGGCCCTCATAGGCGGCCGGGATCTCCACGGCCAGCAGCCCCAGCTCGCCGGCCCGCCGCAGCAGGGCGACCGAGTGCTCGTGGTGCCCGTGCTCCAGCTCGTCGATCAGGGGCCGGACTTCCTGCCATGCGAAGTCCCGGGCCACCTGGCCGATCATCTTCTGCTCCTCGTTCAGGTCCTCCGCCGTGAAGATGTCTCCCGGCGCCGTGGCTTCCACGAGGAAGCCCGCGCCCAGCGGCTTGCGCCCGCGGGCCTCGCCGCCCGCCGGCATGGGCTGCGCATCCGCCATGCTCCTCATCCCTCCCAAGGCTCTTGCCGGTTCCAAGGTCTCCGGGGTCCCCGGGTCAGCTGGCGAATTCGAAGACGCCCGCCGCACCCATGCCGCCGCCGATGCACATGGTCACCACGCCGTAGCGGGCCTTGCGCCGGGGCGCCTCGTGCATCAGGGTGACCACCTGCCGCGCCCCCGTGCAGCCCAGGGGATGGCCCAGGGCGATGGCGCCGCCGTTGACGTTCACCCGGGCGGGATCCAGCTCCAGCTGGCGCACCACCTGGATCACCTGGGCGGCAAAGGCCTCGTTGAGCTCGATGAGATCCACGTCCTGCAGCCGCACCCCGGCCATCTTCAGGGCCTTGGGCACCGCCACCACGGGACCGACGCCCATGATATCCGGGTCGACCCCGCCCACGGCGAAGCTGCGGAAGACGGCCTTGACGGGCAGCCCGCGGCGCTGGGCCTCCTCGGCCGACATGACGATCACCGCCGCCGCGCCGTCGTTGGTGGGCGACGAGTTGCCCGCCGTCACCGTGCCGTCCCGGCGGAAGACCGGCTTGAGCTGGCCCAGGCGCTCCAGGGTGGTGTCCCGGCGCACGCACTCGTCGGTGTCGAAGGTGAAGGTCTCCTCCACCTTCTTGCCGCCCTCGATGCGAACCCGGCGCACCGTGACGGGCACGATCTCCTCCTGGAACCGGCCCGCGTCGATGGCCGCCGCCGCCTTGCGGTGGCTCTCCAGGGCCCAGCGATCCTGGTCCTCCCGGCTGACGCCGAAGCGGCGGGCCACCTCCTCGGCCGTGTGCCCCATGCCCATGTACACCTGGGGGTACTCGGCCACCAGGGTGGGATTCAGGGACGGGTTGTGCCCCATCATCGGCACCCGGCTCATGGTCTCCACGCCGCCGGCGATGACGATGTCGGCGCCCCCGACCATCACCCGCTCGGCGGCGATGGCCACCGCCTGCAGCCCCGACGAGCAGAACCGGTTCACCGTGAAGCCCGGCACGTTGGTGGGCAGCCCCGCCCGGATCGCCGCGATCCGCGCGATGTTCAGCCCCTGCTCGCCCTCGGGCAAGGCGCAGCCCAGGATCACGTCGTCGATCTCGCCCGGCTCGATGCCCGGCGCCCGCTCCAGCACGGCCTTGATCACCAGGGCGGCCAGGTCGTCGGCCCGCATGTCCTTGAGGGCACCCTTCTGGGCGCGGCCGATGGCCGTCCGGGCCCCGGCTACGATCACCGCTTCCCGCATGCCTCTCACCTCACTCCCGAGGGTCGTGTCAGTTGCGCAGGGGCTTGCCCGTCTTGAGCAGGTGCTGCATCCGCGCCTGGGTCTTGGGCTCGCCCACCAGGCTGAGGAAGGCCTCCCGCTCCAGGTTCAGCAGGTAGTCCTCGTCGACCTCGGTGCCCGGCGGCACGTCGCCGCCCGCCAGGACGTGGGCCAGCTTGCGGGCGATCTTGAGGTCGTGCTCGCTGGCGTAGCCGCTCCAGTGCATGCTGGTGGCGGCCAGCTCCAGCAGGGCGCGGCCGCTGTCGCCCACCACGGGGATGCGGCGCCGCACCGGCGGCCGGTAGCCCGCCTCGTCCAGGGCCAGCACCGCCCGCTTGGCCTCGTAGATCAGATGGTCCGGGTTCGTCACGATGCGGTCGGTGTTGCGGAAGAACCCGAGCTGGCGCGCCTCCGCGGCCGAGAGGGCGACGCGCGCCGTGGCGATCAGCTCGAAGACCCGGTTGACCAGCACCTGAAGGTTGACCCGGCCCATGACGTCGGTGGTCGCCGGCCCCGGGGTCTGGGCGTACTTGCCCGAGAACACCTCCGGCACGTTCTCGATGGCCCGCAGCAGCATCTCCTTGGTGCCGCCGCCGCCGGGGATCACTCCCGCGCCCACCTCGACCAGGCCGATGTAGGTCTCGGCGCTGGCCACCACCTGGTCGGCGTGGAGCGCCACCTCGCAGCCGCCGCCCACGGTGATGCCGTAGGGCGCGACCACCACCGGCCGGGCGGCGTACTTGAGCTTCATGTTGGCGTACTGGAACCGGCGCACCATGGCGTCGATCTCGTCCCACTCGCCCATCTGGGCGGCCAGCAGCATCAGCATCAGGTTGGCGCCCACGGAGAAGTTGGGCTTGACGTGGCTCGAGATCACCAGGCCGCGCCAGTTGGCCTCCACCTCGGCCACCGCCTTCTCCACCATCTGGATGAAGTCGGGGCCGATGGCCTGCTTGGGCCCGTGGAAGTCCAGCAGCAGGACCTCGTCGCCCAGGTCGACCAGGGTCGCGCCGGTGTTGCGGTCCACCACCCGATTCCGCTTGAGCAGGGCGGGCACGTCGATGGCCCGCGGGTCCTCGTCCACCGGCACGTACTCGCCGCCGGCCGCCAGGGCCAGGGTGCGGCCGTCTTCCTCCACGTAGAACCGGCCCGGGCCGTTCTTGATCGCCTCGACGAGCCAATCGGGCAGGCGTTCACCGTCCTGTTCCATCCGGGCCAGGACCGCGGCGGCACCCAGGGCGTCCCACAGCTCGAAGGGCCCCGCGTTCCACCCGAAGCCCCACTTGATGGCCCGGTCGATGCTGGCCACGTCGTCGGCGATCTCCCCCAGCTTGTTGGCCGCATAGGCCAGGCTGCGCCGGGTGATCTCCCAGGCGAAGCGCCCCGCCACGTCGTCGGCGGCCAGCAGGGTCTTGATCCGCTGCAGCGGGTCCTCGATGGCGCGCACGGCCTGCAGCGACGGGGCCTGCAGCCGGCGCCGCGGGCGGTACTCCATGGTCGCCGGGTCGAGGACCAGGATCTCCCGGCTGCCGTCGGGCTGCTTGACCCGCTTGTAGAAGCCCTGGCCGGCCTTCTCCCCGGTCCAGCCGCGCTCCACCAGCTGGCGCATGAACTCGGGCAGGGTGAAGGCGGCCTGTTCCTCCGGATCCTGGACCGCCGCCCGGGTGTTGTCGGCCACGTCCTTCATCACGTCGATGCCGACCACGTCCAGGGTGCGGAAGGTGGCGCTCTTGGGCCGGCCCATGTTCTCGCCGGTGATCTCGTCCACCTCGTCGGGACCGAGGCCGAACTCCTGCATCGCCCGCACCGTCACCATCAGCCCGTAGCAGCCGATGCGGTTGGCGATGAAGTTGGGCGTGTCCTTGGCCAGCACGACCCCCTTGCCCAGAATCCGCGTGGCGAAGTCGCGCATCGCCTCCACCACCGCCGGGTCGGTCTCGGGGGTCGGGATCAGCTCCAGCAGGTGCAGGTAGCGCGGCGGGTTGAAGAAGTGGGTCCCCAGAAACCGGCGCCGCGCCTCCTCGGGCAGCGCGCTGGCGATGGCGCGGATGGAGAGCCCCGACGTGTTGGTGCTGTAGATGCCGCCCGGCCGCAGATAGGGAGCCACCCGCTGCCAGAGCTGCTGCTTGATGGGCAGCTGCTCCAGGACGGCCTCGACGACCCACTCCGCCTCCCCCAGGCGCTGGAGGTCGCCCTCGTCCTGGAAGGACCCCGGGCGGATCAGGTCGAGCACCTCGCGGGTGTAGATCGGCGACGGCTTCAACTCGGCCAGCCGCTGCTTGGCCTTGTCCACCAGTTCCCTGGACAGGTCGAACAGGTCGACGGGAATGCCCTGGTTGGCCAGGTGTGCGGCGATCTGGGCGCCCATGGTGCCGGCGCCCAGCACCGCGACCCGGCGGAAGACTACCGGCATCGCGTCCCCTCCCATCGTGCTCCGGCCGCCCGCCGGTGGGTCGAACCGGCCGGCCGCCCTCCTCGTGGCCCCGCCCGCGGCGCCGCGCGAAGCCCTGGCGCCGGCCCGGCACGGGGCCGGGGCCGACCGACCGGTCGGTCGGGTCATGGGTGACTTCGACGGCTTTGCTCAAATCCCTTCGCAGGGCGGGTGGTGTTTTCGCCCGGTCCGGCACGCATCCCGGCGGACGGGTTCACCGCGGGCGACCGGGGCGGGTCGCTGGCGGCCCCACCGCAACGGCCCCTGCCGGGTTATAGTGAGGACGGGGCGCCGGACCCCTGGGTCCGGGGCTCCGTCCAACGGGAGGGTCCTTCTTGAACGGCCTCGTCCTCGCCGCCGTCGTGAACGAGCTGCGCGGGCTTCTGCCCGCCCGGGTGGAGCGGGTCTACCAGCCCGACCCCCACGTCCTCCTGCTGCGGCTGTACGCCGGCCGGGAACTGCACCTGGTGATCGGCGCCGACCCGAACCTGCCCCGGTTCCACCTGACGGCGCGGCCGCCAGCCAACCCGCCCGCGCCGCCCGCCTTTTGCATGCTGTTGCGCAAGCACCTGGAGTCCCTGCGGCTGGTGGGCATCCACCAGGGGCCGGCCTTCGACCGCTGGCTGCGCCTGGACTTCGCCGCCCCCGGTCCGGACGAACCGGCCCGCCGGCGGCACCTGGTGGTTGAACTCTTGGACCGGCACGCCAACGCGGTGTTGCTGGACGGCGAAGGGCGAATCGTGGACGCCCTGCGGCGGGCCTCCGGCGGAGCCCGGAGCCTGTTACCCGGAAGCCCGTACGAACCACCCCCGCCGCCCCGTCCCCTGCCCGCGGGCGATCCGGCTGCCGCCGGGCGCCAATGGCTCGACGCCCTGCAGGCCCCCGGGGACCCGGAGGGCCCGGCAGCGGCCCGGGGCCGCTCCCAAGGCCCCCGCCCGGCCTGGCGCCGGCTGCTGGCCCAGGTGCCCGTCCTCGGCCGCGAGCTGGCCCAGGAGGCCTTGCGCCGGGCCGCTCTCGACCCCGAAACGGGTCACCCCCTGCCCGGGGGTCACCCGGCTCCCGCGGGCGGGCCCGCCGGGGCGGGTTCGCCCGCGGCACCGGCCGCCGGCTCGCCCGGTGCCGAAACCGCGCTGGGCCAGGCGGTGCTGGGCTGGATCGACGCCGCCCGGCAGGGCCGGTTCGACCCGGTTCTGGTGCGCGACGCCGAGGGAACGGCCGTGGCCCTGGTCGCCTTCCCGGTGGCCCCGCCTCCCGGCGGCCAGCTGGAGCGGGATGAAGGGGGCCGGGTGTGGCCCCTCTGCGACCGGTTCTACCGCGAGCGGCTCGATGCCTTGGCGGAGCGCCAGTTGCGCCAGCAGCTGGAGCGGGTCCTGCGCGACGCCCTGGACCGGGCCCGGCGCCGCCTGGAAGCCCGGGAGGAGGACCTGCGGCGCATGGAGGACGCCGAACCCTACCGCCTCTACGGCGAATTGCTGACCGCCTTCGCCGGCCAGGTCCCCCGGGGCGCCCGCCAGGTGGAGTTGCCCAACTACTACGACGCCCAGGCGACGCCCATCGCCATCCCGCTGGACCCGGCCCTCAGCCCGCAGGAGAACGCCCAGCGATACTTCCGCCTCTATCAGAAGGCCAAGCGGGGCCGGGAGCAGGCGGCGGAGCTGGTGGAGGCTGCCCGGGAGGAAGTGGCCTATCTGGAGTCGGTGGAACAGGCCCTGGCCGAGGCAGCCAGCCCGGGGGACCTGGAGGCCATCGCCGGGGAACTGGCCGAGCAGGGGTACGCGCCGGCCTTCGCCCACCTGGCCGCCGGCGGGCCCGCCCCCGATGGGGCGGCCACGGTCCGCTTCGGTCCCCGGGGCCGGCGGGACGGCGGGGCTGGGGCCCGGGGCCCCCAGGGCGGTGGATCCCGGGCGGGCAAGCCGGCCCGCGGCGCGGGGGCTGCCCCCGTGGACGGGTCGCTGGCAGCCGGCGGGGGCTCCCGCCCGCCGGGCACCGGGGAGTCCGGGTTCCTCCGTTACCGCGGTCCGGGAGGCGAGCTGATCCTGGCCGGTCGCAACAACCGGCAGAACGATGCCCTGGTCACCCGGGTGGCGAACCCGTGGGACATCTGGCTCCATGCCCGCCAGGTCCCGGGCTCCCACGTCCTGCTGCGCCTCGCCCACCGGGAGGCGGCCCCCTCGGCCGAAGCCCTGGAGGCGGCGGCGCGGGTCGCCGCCTATCACAGCAAGGCCCGCGGCTCGGGGCGGGTGGCCGTCGACTACACCGAGGCCCGCCACGTGCGCAAGCCCAAGGGCGCGCGGCCCGGGTTCGTCCGCTACGAGCACGCCCGGACCCTTTTCGTTCCCCCCGACCCGGACGGGCTGCCGCCCCGCATGGACGTGGGCGGCGCCGGCGGCGGTTCGTCAACCGGCGCCAAGGCGTGAACCGGTCAAGGACGGCGGGAACCGGTACGGGAGGGGTCGCTGTGGACCAGCACAAGGACCTGAACCACCCCCGCACGGCCAGGTCCCAGGGGCCTACCCACCAGGCCGCTGGGCAGGAGGCGGCCCGCCGCGGTCCCGCGGGCCGCCGGGCGGCGGCCCGGGAGGCGCCTTCGGCCGGCCCATCGGGCCGGATGCCGGAGGCCGGAGGGCTGGTGCTGGGGGCGTCGCCGGCCCCGGCGCCGCCGCCCCCGGCGCCGCCGGGGCCGGTGCTCCGGGTGCTGGTGGCCCCCGACTCCTTCAAGGGCAGCCTGACGGCGGAAGAGGCCGCGGCCGCCATGGCCCGGGGGGTAGCCCGCAGCTGGCCCGGGGCGAGGACGACCCTGCTCCCCCTGGCCGACGGCGGCGAGGGCACGGCGGCGGCCCTGGTCCGGGCCACGGGCGGCCGCTGGGTCCAGCGGCAGGTGGCCGGTCCCCTGGGCCAGCCCGTCCAGGCCCGTTGGGGCCTGCTCGGCGACGGGCAGACGGCGGTGGTGGAGATGGCCGCCGCTTCGGGGCTCTTGCTGGTCCCGCCGGGCCGCCGCCGCCCGCTGGAGGCCACCACCTACGGCACCGGGGAGCTGATCCGCGACGCGCTGGACCACGGCTGCCGCCGGCTGCTGGTCGCCATCGGCGGCAGCGCCACCACCGACGGCGGCACCGGCATGCTGGCCGCCCTGGGGGCTCGCTTCCTGGACGCCGCCGGCCAGCCCCTGCCACCCGGGGGCGGCAGCCTGAACCGCCTCGATCGCATCGACCTGTCCGGCCTCGATCCCCGTCTCGCCCAGGTCACCCTGGAGGTCGCCTGCGACGTCGACAACCCCCTCACCGGGCCCCGGGGCGCCGCCCGGGTCTACGGGCCCCAGAAGGGGGCGACCCCGGAACAGGTGGAGATCCTGGAGGCAGGCCTTAGCCGCCTGGCCGAGGTGGCTGCCCGGACCCTGGGCCGGGACCTGCGGGACGAACCCGGCGCCGGGGCGGCCGGCGGGCTCGGCTTCGGGCTCGTCGCCTTCCTCGGCGCCCGGTTGCGGCCCGGCGCGGAACTGGTGATGGACGCCGCCGGCTTCGACCGGCACCTGGAGGAGGCCGATCTGGTCCTGACCGGCGAGGGCCGGACCGATGCCCAGACCCTGGCCGGCAAGCTGGTCGCCCGGGTGGCGGCTCGCTGCCAGGCCCGCGGCCGGCCGGTAATTGTCCTTTCCGGCGCTGTCGATCCCGCGGTGGAACCGGCCCTCAAGGCACGCGGGGTGGCCGCCCTGCTGGCGGCCACCCCGGGGCCCATGAGCGTCCGCCAGGCCCTGGCCGGCGCGGCGCGCAACCTGGAGGCGGCCGCGGCGGCCGCCCTGGCCCTGATCCGCCTGGGCCGGGACCTGGGCGGGCAGGGAGGGGCCGGGCCCCCCGCCCTTTAGGTCCCCCCGGTGACGCCCGGGGCGCCGGGCGGCCCGGCGCTAGCGAACCCGTTCCACCCCCGCCCGCCGGCGTGCCGTCAGGCCGGCGCCACGCCGTCAGGCAGCGGGCGTCCCCTCAGGGCTGTTCCATGATCCAGACCTCGTCCACGCCGTCCACTTCCTCCAGGCGGCACTCGATGACCTCCCGCCGGGAGGTGGGCACGTTCTTCCCCACGTAGTCGGCCCGGATGGGGATCTCCCGGTGGCCCCGGTCGATCAGGACGGCCAGCTGGACGGTCTCCGGCCGGCCCAGGTCCACCAGGGCGTCCAGGGCGGCGCGAATGGTGCGCCCGGTGTAGAGGACGTCGTCGCAGAGGATGATGTGCTTGCCTTCGATGGAGAAGGGCACGTCGGTGTTGTTGACGGTGGGCCGCTCGCTGAGGCGCGAGAGGTCGTCGCGGTAGAGGGTGATGTCCAGGATCCCCACCGGCAGCTCCTTGCCCTCGAACTCGGCGATGGCCCGGGCCAGCCGCTGGGCGATGGGCACGCCCCGCCGGCGGATGCCGATGAACACCACCTGATCCAGGTCGCGGTTGCGCTCGACGATCTCGTGGGCGATGCGGACCAGGGCGCGGCGCAAGGCCTCCTTGTCCATGATCCGCGCCTTCTCCTTCAATCCTCCTGCCATGGGCTTCCCTCCCCTTGCCGCCCGCGCCGGCGGGCGGTCCCGCGATCTTCCACGGGGGTCGCCTTGGGGGCCTCGTCCCGGGGCACCCCCGCCCCTCCCCCGGCCGTGGCCGCGCCCTCACCCTTGCGGCGCCGGCGCCTCAGCCAGCGGCGCCGGCCCGCGCCCGCTCGAGGGCCTCCAGGAAGTCGGCGGGGGGCGGCACCTGGAAGTCCATGGGCCGCCCGTCCCGCGGGTGGGCGAAGGCCAGGCGGGTGGCGTGCAGCGCCTGTCCCTTGAGCCCCAGCTCCCCCTCAGCCCGCCGGCCGCCGTAGACGGGATCGCCGGCCACGGGCAGGCCGATGAAGGCCAGGTGGACCCGGATCTGATGGGTCCGGCCGGTATCCAGCCAGCACCGCAACAGGGTGTAGCGGCCGGCCTGTTCGACCACGGCGAAATGGGTGCGGGCCGGCCGGCCCCCGCTGGTGACCACCGCCATGCGGGTGCGGTCGGTGGGGTGGCGGCCGATGGGCGCCTCCACCGTGCCCTCCCGCACCTCGGGCCAGCCCCGCACCAGGGCCAGGTACTCCCGGCGCACCCGCCGCTGCTTGAGCTGCCGCACCAGCTCCCGATACGCCAGGGGGCTGCGGGCGACGACCAGAAGGCCGGTGGTGTCCCGGTCCAGCCGGTGGACGATGCCCGGCCGTCCCGGCCCGCCCACCCCCTCCATCTCGGGATACCGGGCCAGCAAGGCGTTGGCCAGGGTCCCCTGGGGATGGCCAGGTGCCGGATGGACGACCCAGCCCCGCGGCTTGTTGAGGACGACCACGTCGGCGTCCTCGTAGACCACGTCCAGCGGCAGGGCTTCCGGCACAACCCCGGAGGGTTCCGGTTCCGGCAGTTCGACGACCACCTCTTCGCCGGGTTCCAGGCGGCGGCTGGGCCGGGTCGTCCGCCCGTTCACCCAGACCCGGTGGCTGCGGATCAGCCGCTGGATGGCGGAACGGGTCAGCTCGAGCCCGTCCTGCTCGGCCAGGAAGACGTCCAGCCGCTCCCCCGCCGCTGCGGCGGGGACGGTGAACACCGCCCGGCGCACCGCCTGCCCGGTGGCAGGTGGGTCATCGGCCATGGGCGTTCAGTTCCCCCCTCCCCCCGGCCGCCGCACCGGGTCCGGACCGGCCTTCTCGTCGCCCAGCAGCCAGAGGACGAGCAGGCCGGTGCCGACGACGATGGCCGCGTCGGCGAGGTTGAACACCGGCCAGCGGTGCAGCGGCCAGAACTCCAGGTCGACGAAGTCGACCACGTAACCCCAGCGCAGCCGGTCGATCAGGTTGCCGACGGCGCCGCCCAGCTGCAGGCCCAGGGCGAAACGGGCCAACCCCGCCCGTCCGGGCAGCCGGGGCAGCCAGTAGAGGATGGCGGCGATCACCACCGCCGCCACCACGATGAAGAACAGCGTCTGGTTCTGGAGAAGACCGAAAGCGGCCCCCCGGTTCTGGACGTAGGTCCAGCGCACCACGCCGGGGAGGACCGGCACGGTGCCCCAGGGGGCGACGCGGGCCAGAACCCAGGCTTTGGCCGCCTGATCGGCGGCCAGCACCAAGAGGGCGGTCCAGATGGGTAACAAGCCGTTGCCTCCTGTTGCCGTCGCCAGGGGTGACGAGGGACGCTCTGGGGGTTCTCATTCCCCAAAGGGTTCGTCATCCCTGCCGTCGCCGGCCGGGGCGTCGAAGGACCCGTCGCCGCCGGTGTTCCGGCGCCGGTGCTCCTTGACCGCCTCCTGGGCCACGGCCACGTCCTCCGCCGACTCGAAGCGCCGGTCCACGAGGCGATCCGTGTGCTCGACGAGCCCGCTGTCATCCCCTGCGTCCTCGTAGACGTCGGGGTAGGTGGCCGGTTCCCAGACGTCCTGGGGCGTGTCGGAGCTGCCGTACTGGGCCACCGACTGCCAGGCGTCCTCCCCGTCGAAGTCGATCTCGTCGGTGTCGTCCCGCCACGAGCGGGCGAAGGGCGGCGAGAGGATCTCCTCCTCGATGGGCCGGGCGGTGCCGCGGACCTTCTTCTCCTCTTCAGCCATGGCCGTGGCGCACTCCACACAGAAGGGCGTGGCCGGCAGCACCTCCAGGCGCTCCCGCGGGATCGGGCGGCCGCACCGCTGGCAATAACCGTAGGTGCCATCCTCGAGCCGGGCCAGGGCGGCATCGATGTCGTGCAGGGCCCGCTGGATGTCGCGGCGGCGGCCGATGTCCTTGCCCATCTCGAAGGTCTCGGTGCCGACGTCCCCAGGGTGGTTGTCATAGGTCGAAAGTTCGCTGATCGACTCCCGCTGGGAGACCCGCCCGATGTCGCTGTTGTACCGCAGATCCTCGGCGATGCGCCGCCGTTCCTCCAGGAGACGGCGGCGGAAGTGCTCGCGGACGTCCGGTCGCATGGGCCATTCCCCCTGTCAGCGCGGGCTCTTCACGGCCCCGGCGGCGCCCCGCCGGGGCCCGGGGTCGTCCCGCCATCCAGCTCGGTTCGGACGATGCGCAAAAGGTCCGCCACCAGGCTGCCGATGTACGGCAGGTTCAGCTCCACCGCCCGCTGCAGGGCCAGCAGCACCAGGGCCCCCAGCAGGGTGAACCCCACCGCCGCGCCGAGCCCCCGGGCCACGCCGGCCAGGAAGTTCATCCAGAAGAGCCGGCCCGGATCGTGGAACAGGGCCAGATACTCGCCGATGCTGATCCGCTCCCACCGCCAGCTGAGCTCGTCCAGCCGGTGGAGGATGCCCGCCAGCAGGGTGCGCGGCGGCGGTTCGGCCCGGGTCGCCCGGCCCTGCCGGGGAGGCCGGCCCATGGCCGGCAAGGCCCGGCGATGGCCGCTGGCCCCTTCCCCGGACGAACCGGCCGGCCCCGCGGCCTGCAGCACCCGGCGGCCCCAGCCGGCCAGGCTGGGGAGGACCCGCCGCACCCGTCGCCCGGTGAGAGCCGCCGGCCCCGGCGGGTCGAGCGGCTCTGCCCCTCCACCCGGGCGGCCAAGGCTCCCGGCGGGCCCAGGACGCCCTCCGCGACCGGGCCCTTCCCGGCCCACGGCGAGCCGCTGGGTGGCGACGCCGGCGGCCGTGCGCCGGCTGACTGGCACCGGGCCGGCGGCCGGCGGGGACCGCCGGCCGGCCCGCTCCTGCGCGACCCCGGCGGTGGGGGTCCCTGGGTCTGCGGTGGTCCCGCTGCGCCGTCCCCCGGCCATGGTCCGCCCCTTGGCCATGGTCCCTTCCTCCCGCCGCGGGCCGATGGCCCGCAGGGCTCCGCCGGCGGCCGCTGCCGGCCCGCCGCCCGCGCCCCCGGGCCCGCCGGCCGGCGGCAGCCGACCCCGTCGTTCCGCCCAGCCTCTCGTCCCGTCCCCTCCTAGCCTGTCCGGGTTGCCGGCCCCCAACGCCGGCGCCCCGTCCTTCGGCACGGGGTGCCGGGGACGGGGCGCCGCCAGGGATCGGCCTTCGTTGTGCGCGGGCCCGGCCCGTCATGGGGCTGGTCTTGCGGGTCCGGGGTGATGGCCCCGGAATCGACGCGCCGGAATCCTCCGGCGGGCGACGGAGCCACCCCTCAGGCGTCGGCCGCCTCCACGCGGAACTCGGCATCCAGCCGCTTGAGGCGCGCCGTGATCCCGCCGTACTCCAGCTCCGAGATCGGCAGCATGGCCGGCTGGAAGAAGCCCTGCTGGCGCATGCCGACGGCCTTGGCCACGATGCGGTGCCGGATCGGCTCCCACACCGGATCGGCGAAGAGGTCGACCGGGCCCGTCAGCCGCCCGTCGCGCAGGGAGAAGCCCAGGGCCGTCACCATGGGATGGCAGAAGAAGGTGCTGGCCGGCGTGTTGACGGGCACCGGCAACAGGGGCAGGTTGTGGCTGCCCCGGGTGTCGCCGGCGACGAAGGCGCCCAGGGCGAAGGGCGGCCCGAATTCCTCGGTGGCGGGGAAGATCTTCTGCACCCGGATGATGGCCACGGGATCGTCCTTGCCCACGTACCGCCCGGCGATCTGGCGCAGGCGGGTGGTGCTGACGGCCGCCGCCTGTTCGTCCGGGTACTTGCGCGACCAGATGGCGGCGATGACGTAGCGGTGGGTGTCCCTTAGCAGGGCGGCGATGTCGTAGAGCCGCTCCGGCGCGTCCAGGGTGATCAGCCGGTCGCCCTCGGTGTGCTCGACGTCCATGATGACGAACCGGAAGCCGGCGTGGAGCTCCTCGGAGAGCAGCAGGCCCGGCGAGTACATGGGGTCGGCGAAGGCCAGGTACAGCGGCAGGTTGAAGGCGCCCGGCTCCGTCTTGTCGGCGGCCAGGATCATCAGCGCCTCGTTGGGGCGCTCGCGCAGGGCCAGCTCGGCCACCTGGGGCCCCATGCCCCGCACGTTGCCGGAGAAGGCGTCCTTGAGCAGGTCCTGGCCCGCGCCGTAGAGCCCCTGGCGCTGGGCCACCGCCGTGCCCTCCCGGAAGGCCTCCCACGCCAGCCGGTGGATCGCCTCGTCGCCTGGCGGCCGCTGGTGGGTCATCAGGATGGAGATGTCGTCCCCGCAGTAGAAGACCCGGGCGTCCAGCAAGAGCCCGCCGCGTTCGGCCTCCACCCGTTGCCGCACGGCCTCCAGCAGCTCGTCGCTGGGCCGGGTGTGGCCGCCCACGCTGCCCACGTCCGCCTTGATCACGCTCACCGTGACGTCCATGGCGCAAACCCCCAATGGCCGCGACCCCGGGACGGTGGAACCGGCGGGCGCCCGCCCCGCTCCTGCGTCGCCGGACCGGTGGACCGGCCGGCGCGCGGCCGGACGGTCCGCGCCGTCGCGGCCGGTTCCTCCCCGTCGCGGCCGGTGTTGAACGGCCTCTTCCGGTGCAGCCAATTCAACAGGGGGGTGGTAGATTCCTACAAAGACGGCAGGTCCCAGGGAGCTACAGCCGCCGGGGGCGCCGGCGGCGAAGGGCCCGGGTTCGGAGTCCCTGGCCGGCGGGCCAGGCGTCGTAGGGGCCGAGGCAGGGGACGGTGGCCGCCGTTTCCGGCAGCCCCGGCATCACGCTCCCCGGCACCGCGCTCGCCGGCGCTGCACCGGGGCCGCCCGGGGGACGAACCGGGCCGCCTGCCGGGCCGTCCCCACCCGCACCTCCCCCACCCGGCCCGGCCGCCCCCGGTCCCGTGATACCCGCAATCCGGCGGCAGCCGGCCCGGATCAGGTCGGCGACGGCCGCGGCGACGACGGCGGCCCAGGCCTCGGCACGCCCGCCCCCGCCCGGCGCCGGGGAGGGGCGCGTGGCCGGCTCCGGCGCCAGCAGGGGGAGCACCCAGCCCGCCGGGCCGTCCCGGAGCGCCAGGACCCCGGCCGCACCCCGCAGCCACACCCGCCCGCGCCCGGCCCGGACCACCTGCCGCTCGACGGCCTCCCAGAAGGCTTCCGAGGCCGTCACCGGCGGGCATCCGGCCGGCTCGAGCAAGGGCAGCCGCCATCCCGCCAGGGCCCCGCGGCCCGGCTCGACCGGCCGGGCCGCCGGCTCCGCCCGCCAGCCGCCGCGCCCCGGGCCGTCGATCCACCAGAGGATCAGGGGTTCGTCCACCGGCACGAACCCGGCCGCCAGCAGGCCGTTGTGGGTGGCCAGGTCGCCCAGGGGTTGCCAGGCCAGGCAGGTGACAAGCCGCGCCCCTTCTTCCCGGGCGGCCCGGCGCCACAAGGCCTCCCAGGCGGGCCAGCCGCCCGCGGGGTCGAGTCCGGCCCACCCTCCGCCGGCGGCATCCGGCGCCGCCCCGCGCCGGCCCGGGACACCGCCCGGCCCTGCCGCCGGCGCCCCGCCGGGGAGCAAGAGCCACGCCCCCCGGGGGTCGTCGCGGCCGCCGGGCCCCGGCCACGGCCGGACCAGGTACCCCCCATCCCCGACGGCCGGCGGCAGGCCGTCGGGGACGGGGCTCGGCCACGGCCGGCGCCGCCAGCCCGCAGCGGCGGCCAGTTCGTCCCAGAACCAGCGGGGCAGGATCGGTTGGCGGGATCCGTCCGCAGCGATGGACGCCAAGGCACGCCCCCCCGGCCTAGTATGCCGAGGGGACCGCCCCGGGCCGGCGGTAGACGGCCTCGCCGGCGACATAGGTGGCGAGGATGGGGATGTGCCGGAGGTCGTGGGGAGGGACCTCCTCCGGGTCGGCCCCCAGCACCACCGCGTCGGCCAGGGCGCCGGGCCAGAGGCTGCCCCAGAGCCCTTCCGCCAGGGCGCCGTAGGCGGCGCCGGCGGTGTAGGCGCGAAGGATCTGGCCCACGGTCAGCCGCTCCTCGGGGTGCCAGCCCCCGGCCGGGTGGCCGGCCAGATCGTCCCGGGTGACGGCCGCCTGCACCCCCTCGAGCGGTGCCAGGGGTTCGATGGGCGCGTCGGATCCCGCCGAGAGCGGGACGCCGGCCGCCAGCAGGCTGCGCCAGGCGTAGGCCCAGCGGCTGCGCGCCGGGCCGAGGCGATCCTCCACGAAGGCCAGGTCCGAGACCAGGAACCGCGGCTGGATCTCGGCCACCACGCCGGCGGCCGCCAGGCGCGCCGGGTGTTCGGGGGCCATCACCTGCACGTGGATCAGCCGGTGCCGCCCGGGCCCGCCCCGGCCCCGGGCAGCCTCCACCGCCGCCAGGGCGACGTCCACGGCCCGGTCGCCGATGCAGTGGACGGCCACCTGGTACCCGGCGGCGGCCGCCTCGGCCACCAGGGCGGCCAGTTCCTCCGGCTCGTGGCGCAGCAGGCCCCGCTCCTGGCCGTCGCCGTCGGCGTAGGGCTCCCGCAGGGCGGCCGTCCGGCCCCCCAGGGACCCGTCGGCGAAGAACTTGATCGACCCCATCCGCAGCCACGGGTCGCCGTGCCCCGACGGGCCCCACGCCCGGGCGTCAGCCAGCGCGGCCGCCCCCACGTCCAGGGCGACCCGCAGGGGCCGGCCCCGTTCCCGGGCGGCGGCGTAGAGGGCCCGGACGGCCTCCAGCTCCCCGGGCTGGTGGACGTCGTGGCTGTGGACGGCGGTAATGCCCACGGCATGGGCTTGGGCGATGGCCTCCAGAAGACCGGCCAGCCGCTCGGCGAAGCCGGGCTCGGGGCGGGCGGCCGCCACCCGCTCGATGGCGGTTTCCTCAAGCAAACCCGTCAGCTCGCCGGTCGCCTCGTCCCGGACGAACCGGCCCCCCGCCGGGTCCGGCGTATCCCGGTGGACGCCGGCGGCGGCCAGGGCCGCGCCGTTGGCCACCGCCACGTGCCGGCACACCCGCCGCAGCAGGACGGGATGGTCCGGGGCGGCCCGGTCCAAAAGCCTGCGGTCGGGCCAGCGCGGCGGGTCGAACCGGCTCTGGTCCCAGCCGTAGCCCTCGATCCAGGTGCCCGGCGGCAGCTGGGCGGCCCGGCGGGCCACCCGGGCCGCCAGTTCGTCGGGGGACGACACGTCCCGGAGGTCCAGCTGGCTCGCCACCGCCCCGCACCACAGCAGGTGGCAGTGGCCGTCGACGAACCCGGGCAGGACCACCGCCTCCCGGGGCAGGATCTCCACCTCCGCCCGCGGCCCCGCCACCTCCCGCACCGCCGCCTCCGACCCCAGGGCCGCCACCCGGCCCTGGTGGAAGAACACGGCCTGGGCGGGCGGTGCTCCGGTGCCCGGCGCCGGGAGGATGCGGCCGACCAGCACCCGGCCGGTTCCCGAGCCCGCGGCGGAATCCATGGAGTCGTGACGCGTCACGTGGCCATCCTCCCATCGGATCCCCTGACTGCCGGATCCCCTGACTGCGGCCGTCCCGGGCGGGATCCCGCCGCGGGATGCGGGGCTATGCGGGGGCATGCGGGGGCGGCATGCCGGGCCGGGATGGCGGCCGCCAGGCAACCGGCCGCCAGGCAGGCGGGCGCCCTCTGGGCACCGGCCCCTGCCGCCCCGGGAGGGTGACGGCGCCCCCACTGGCGGCCCGGTCAGCCCCGGGTCGCCGGCGCCGGCGCCGCCAGGACCCGGGCCAGGGCGGCCCGGGCCAGGATCTCCGCCGGGTCCACCCAGGGGACGGCGAAGTCGCCGGGCCGCAGGACCAGGGGCAGCTCGGTGCATCCCGCGATGAGGACCCGGGCCCCCCGCTCCACCAGATGGCGCCCCGCCGCCAAGAGCCGCTGGCGGGCCGGCTCGTAGACCCCGGCTTTGATCCCGTCGGCGCCGAAGATCGCCCGGGTGACCAGGGCCTGGTATTCGGGTTCGGGGACCAGCACCTCCAGGCCCACCTCGGCCAGCGCCCGGTGGTAGAGCCCGCTCTGCACCGTCAGCTCCGTGGCCAGAAGCCCCACGGGCCCCCCCGCCGGCAGCGGCAGCTCGGGACCGGCGCCCGGCAGCCCGTTGGCCATCGCCGCCGCGCCGCCCGCAACCGGGGTCCCCGCCCACGGGGACCGGACGCCGTTTCCCGGGGCCGGGATCGCCGCCGGCACCCCCGGCCCCGTGGCACCGGCGGGCGCCGGGATCCGGCCGGCCGCCAGGGCCCGCGCCACCTCCCGCATGATGTGGAGGATGGGAACCGGGCTCTCCGCCTGCAGCCGGTCGAAGTAGACGTGGGCCGTGTTGCAGGGAATCAGGATCAAGCTCGCCCCCAGGGCGGCGAGCCCCCGGATCGCCGCCACCATGGCCGGCACCGGATCGGGCCCTTCGCCCCGCAGGTAAGCCGTGCGGTCCGGGATCTTGGGGTTGTTGTCGATGACGATCCGGACGTGGTCCTGATCGACCCGCGCCGGCGTGGCACGGACGATCTTGGCGAACAGGTCGACGGTGGCCTCGGGGCCCATCCCGCCGAGGATGCCGATGGCCGGCCCCGGATCGCCCGCTCGCCCGGCGGCCGCCGCCCGGGCGGCGTAGTCGTCGTCGGGTGGCGACGGGGGCATCGCCATCTCGCCGGTGGGGACGCCGGCCCCCGCCCGGCCGGACTCCATCGCCGGACGAACGGGCCCACCGGGCGGGGCCGGGTGGCCGGGACCGGGCCCGGCCGCTGGCTGCTGCGACCGCTGCTGCGGAATGCCGTTGGAATGAAGGGTCATCGTCCATCGGGCCTCCGGCGGCCGGCGGCGGGGGCGGCCGCCTTGAGGAGCACGCCGCCTCCGGGGTAGGTACCGCCGGCATGATGACCTGGGGGTTCGACGGGCGGGCCTACCCTCCTCCCGCCCGTCCGGGGTCGACCGGTGCCCGCCCGGGCCCGTCCCCGCTACGGCCCCTCGCCGTACCGCAGGAGTATGCACCGGCGGCGGGACAGGTGCCCAGTCCAGGGCACCCGGGACCGGCAGCGGCGTCCTGATCGGGGACCGCCGCTGCCAGGGCGCCCGGGACCGATTGCGGGCCCGCGTCGGGGCCGGCCGGCGGGGCGGGGCGGCCGGCACGGGACGGCCGGGACGGGACGGCTCCCTCCCGGCCCGCCGCCCCTGGCCGCCCGGAAAGGACCCGCCCTGCTCTTCAGTCGGCCGCCGGCGACGCCTCCAGGTGCCGGATCACCGTGGCGCAACGGGGGCAGAGGTCGGGGTGGGCCGGATCGTCACCCACGCCGGCCACGTGCCGCCAGCAGCGGGCGCAGCGGGCCAGGGGGCTCCGCTCGACCCGGACGGCCGGGCCGGCGCCCGCGGCCGGTTCCACCCGCACCTCCGCCACCAGGAACAGCTCGGGCAACCGTTCCGACAAGGACTCCAGGACCCGGGCGGCGTCGGCCGCCGGCCCCGCGATGGTCACCCGGGCCTCCGCCGGCACCTCGATTACCTTGTCCTGGCGCGCCTGCTCGAGGGCACGGTAGACCTCCTCCCGCACCTCCAACAGGACTTCGTACCGGCGCAGCAGTTCCTCGTCCCGCCAGGCCTCCTGGGGCTCGGGCAGGAGCGCCAGGTGGACGCTCTCCGGGTCGCCCTCCAGCCGCGGCAGGTGGCCCCACACCTCCTCCGCCGTGTGGCAGAGCACGGGCGCCAGCAGCAGGGTCAGGGTCCGCGCCAGCTGGTAGAGGACCGTCTGGGCGGCCCGGCGCTGGGGATCCGCCGGCAGGGAGGCGTAGAGCCGGTCCTTGAGCACGTCCAGGTAGAACGCGCTCAGGTCGGTGACGCAGAAGTTGTGGACCGCGTGGTAGACCAGGTGGTACTGGTACTCGTCGTAGGCCCGGCGGACCCGCTCCGTCACCTGGGCGAGGCGCGCCAGCGCCCAGCGGTCCAGCTCGGGCAGCTCGGCATGGGCCACGGCGTCCCGGGCCGGGTCGAAGTCGCCCAGGTTGGCCAGGAGGAAGCGCAGGGTGTTGCGGATCTTCCGATAGATCTCGGCCATCTGCTTGAGGATGTCCTCGGAGATCCGCACGTCGCCCCGGTAATCCGACGAGACCGCCCACAGGCGCAGCACGTCAGCCCCGTACCGGCGGATCACGTCGTTGGGGTCGACCACGTTGCCCAGGGACTTGGACATCTTGCGGCCCTCGCCGTCGACGACGAAGCCGTGGGTCAAGACGGCCCGGTAGGGCGCCTGGCCCCGGGTCGCCACCGCCGTCAGCAGCGACGACTGGAACCAGCCCCGGTGCTGGTCCGACCCCTCCAGGTAGAGGTCGGCGGGCCAGGCCAGTTCCTCCCGGGTCTCCAGGACCGCGGCGTGGCTCGACCCGGAGTCGAACCACACGTCCATGATGTCGGTCTCCTTGCGGAAGCCCTTGCGGCTGCCGCAATGGGGACAGGCGAACCCCTCGGGAAGGATCTCCGCCGCCTCCCGCTCGAACCAGGCGTTGGAGCCCTCCCGCCGGAAGAGCGCGGCCACGGCGCCGATGCTCTCCTCGGTGATCACCGGCTCCTGGCAGTCCTCGCAGTAGAAGACGGGGATCGGTACGCCCCAGGCCCGCTGGCGCGAGATGCACCAGTCGCCGCGGTCGGCCACCATGTTGTGGATCCGCTCGCGGCCCCAGGCCGGGATCCAGCGCACCCGGTCGATGGCTTCCAGGGCCTGCCGGCGGAAGCCCTCCACCGAGGCGAACCACTGGGTGGTGGCGCGGAAGATCACCGGCTGGCGGCAGCGCCAGCAGTGGGCATACTGGTGCCGGATGGTCCCCTGGGCCAGCAAGGCCCCCGCCTCGTCTAGGGCGCGGACGATCTCGGGATTGGCGTCGGCGTAGAACCGGCCGGCGAAGGGCCCCGCCTCTTCGGTGAAGCGGCCGCTGCCGTCCACGGGGCTGAGGACGGGCAGGCCGTAGCGGCGGCCGACCTCGAAGTCCTCCTGGCCGTGACCCGGCGCCGTGTGGACCAGCCCCGTGCCCTCCTCCATGCTGACGTGGTCCGCCAGGACCACCGGCGAGGTGCGCTGGAACAGCGGGTGGCGGTAGGTGACGCCTTCGAGCTCCGCCCCCGTCCAGGCGCCCAAACGGCCGCGTTCGTCCAGCCGGGTGGCCTCCAGCACCCGCTCCACCAGGGGCTCGGCCACCACCAGCGGCCCGCGGTCCGTCTCCACCGCCACGTAGCGGGCCTCGGGGTGGACGGCGATGGCCAGGTTGGCCGGGATCGTCCAGGGGGTGGTGGTCCAGATCACCAGCCGGGCGCCGGACGGCAGCCGGCCCCGGCCGTCCACCACCTCGAAGGCGACGTAGATGGAGGGCGAGGTCTTCTCCCGGTACTCGATCTCCGCCTCGGCCAGGGCGGTCTCGTCCACCGGGCACCAGTAGACGGAGTAGAGATTGCGGTAGATGTAGCCCCGCCGGGCCATCTCGCCGAAGACCTCGATCTGCTTCGCCTCGTATTCCGGCTCCAGGGTGAGGTAAGGCCGCTCCCAGTCGCCCAGCACCCCCAGGCGGCGGAACTGCTGGCGCTGCCGGTTCATCTGGTCGAGGGCGTAGTCACGGCAGCGGTTGCGCAGCTCGACGGGCGAGATGGCCCGCCGGTCGACGCCCAGCACCTCCAGGGCGCGCCGTTCGATGGGCAGGCCGTGGGTGTCCCAGCCCGGCACGTAGGGCGCGTCGTAGCCCGCCATGGACGCGTGGCGCACCACCACGTCCTTGAGGATCTTGTTGAGGGCCGTACCCACGTGGATGTCGCCGTTGGCGTAGGGCGGGCCGTCATGCAGGATGAACCGCGGCCGGCCGCGGCGGGCCTCCCGCAGGCGGCGGTAGAGGTCCATCTCGTCCCAGCGGCGCTGGATCTCGGGCTCCCGCTGGGGCAGGTTCGCCCGCATGGGGAAGTCGGTCCTGGGCAGGTTCAGCGTCTCGCGGTAGTCCACGCTCCCCCTCCTCCGAAAAGAAAAAGCCCCTTCGCCAAAGGGCGAAGGGGTTCTCCCTCGCGGTACCACCTTTGTTCCCGGGCGGACGCCGCCGTCCAGCGATCCCTTGAGGCGCCCGGGCACTCTGGGCCCGTAACGGGGGCCAGGCGGCCCAGCCTACTGCCAGCCCCGGGGGGTGCCTGCGGCCGTAACACCCAAGGCTCCGGGCGGGTTCGGTGGGCGGCTCCGGGGGGATCTTCGGGCGGCGCCCGGCGCCCGGGCTTGCAGCCGGTGGCCCGGGCTCTCTGCAGCCGGCTGGCCCGCCGGCCCTACTGGCCCCGTCATCGCCAGCTTCGCTCGCCGGGCGGGGCGGCCTCGCGGCCCGCGGCTCCCGCCCTGTCGGATTATGGCACATTGTAGAGGCCCGGGGGCGGGCCGTCAAGGCGCAACCGCGCCGCCCCCGTCCGCCGCCCCGCGGCCGCCGGCCTACCGGCTGGCCGGCCCGTCGCGGCCTGCCGCCACCTCCCGGACCCCGCTCCAGGAGGCCGGGGAGGGGGCCGCCAGCGGCCCGAGGGCGCCACCGGCCTCGCCGGCACCGGGACGGGCGGAGGCCTTGGGCTCGCCGGCCCGGGCGGCCGGTTCGTCCGCCGGATCCCGCTGGAGGGCACTCCCCTCGCCCGCCCCCAGGGCGGGCGAGCTCCCGGCCTCGCCGTCGCCCTCGTCCGCCGGTTCCTCCTCATCCAGCAGCTGGAGGTGGGCCATCAGCATCGCCCGCATCCGGGCCCGGGCGGCCCTCATGCTACCCAGGAGCTCCTGGTAGCGCCGCTCCATCTCCTCTGCCTTGGCCCGGGCTGCCTGGACGATCTGCTCGGCCTCCAGCCGCGCCTGGTTGATCAAGAGCTCGGCCTGCTTCTGGGCGCTGGCCTTGACCTCCTCCGCCGTCTCCTGGGCGACCACCAGGGTGGAGTTCAGGGTATCCTCTAGCCGCCGGTATTGCTCGAGCTTGGCGGTCAGCGCCTCCACCTGCTCCCGCAGGGCGGCGTTGTCCCGCAGGACCTGGTCGTACTCGCGGCCCACCTGCTCGAGGAACTCGTCCACCTGGGTCTCGTTGTAGCCGCGGAAGGAGCGGGAAAACTGCTTGTTGTGGATGTCCAGGGGCGTCAGCGCCATCCATGCCACCTCCCGGGGATCGGCCCCACCGCGGCGCCGCCGCGGCTCCCCACCACCGCGCCCGGCCCGCCGCCGGAGCCACCGTCACGACACGGTCCCTCCGCCGTCCGACACCGTCCCCACGCCGGCGTCTTCGTCACGCCAGCAGCAACAGCAAGCGCACCAGCAGCCGTTCCACCAGCTGCACCAGGAGTAGGGCGACCAGGGGCGAGAGGTCCAGGGGCCCGGTGGCGGGCATCACCCGCCGGATGGGCGCCAGGACCGGCTCCGTCAGTTGGACCAGTACACGGTAGATATCGTGAAAGGTCCGGTTGTAGTTACCCTGGATGAACCACGACATGATGACCCGGATCAGCAGGAGCCAGAAGAAGGCCGTCGCCAGCCCGTGGATCAACTGCACCAGGAACCTGACCAAGAGGTCGGTCAACGCTCACCCTCCTACCCGCTTCCCCCTCGCCCCCCGCACCGCGGCGGTCCCGGCCGTCAATCCCGGGAGAGGAAGTCCGGCCGGTCGACCAGGGTCTCCACGTTCTGCGGGGCGAAGAACACGACCCCGTTGGCGATGCGGTGCATCTCCCCGTTCAGGGCGTAGATCGTCCCGCTCAGGAAGTTGAGGATGCGCTGGGCCGTCTCCTTGTCGGTGTCCTCGAGGTTGAGGATCAGGGGGCGCCGGTTCTTCAGGTGCTCGGCGATCTCCTGGACCTCGTCGAAGGAGCGGGGACGGGCGATGACGACCCGCTGGGAGCGGGTGCCGGGCGCCAGGGGAACCAGCTGGCCCGGCCGCGGCCCCGGGCCGCCCTCCCCCCGCTCCCGCGGGGAACGGCCCTCCCGCCGGCGCGGTGCGGGCGATCCCGCCTGGGGATCCTCCCCGGCCGGCCCTTCGACCACTTCTTCCTCCACCTCGAAGCCGATCAGGGACAGCAGCCGGTCCATCCACCCCATGGGCATTCCTCCTCATCCTCGCTCGCCGAAGATGGCCCGGCCGATGCGCACGATGGTCGCACCCTCTTCCACCGCCACCTCGAAGTCGTCGGTCATCCCCATGGACAGGTGGCGCAGCGCGATGCCCGGCAGGCCCCGGCACTGCCGGGCGGCCTCCTCGGCCAGCTGGCGCAGCCGCCGGAAGACGGGCCGCGCCTCATCCGGGTGATCGACACGGGGCGCCACGGTCATGAGCCCCACCACCTGGAGGCCCCCGAGCCCCGCCACCTGGTGCAGGAAGGGGACCACCTTCTCCGGGGGCAGGCCCGCCTTGGTCGCCTCGCCGGCCACGTTGACCTCCACCAGGCAGGGGAGGACCCGGCCGCAGCGGCCCGCCCGCCGGTCCACCTCCTGGGCCAGGGCCAGCCGGTCCAGGGAGTGGAGCAGATGGCAGTGGCGGGCGATGTACTTGACCTTGTTGGTCTGCAGCCGGCCCACGAAGTGCCAGTGAACGTCGTCGCCGAAGGCGGGGAACTTGTCCCGGGCCTCCTGGGCCCGGTTCTCCCCGAAGTGGCGCACGCCGGCAGCGTACGCCTCCCGCATGGCCGCCACCGGCACCGACTTGCTCACGGCCACCAGGGTGATCTCGGCGGGGTCCCGCCCCACCCGCTCCGCCGCCGCGGCGATCCGCTCCCGGACCGCGGCGACGCGCTCGGCAACGGTCATGGACGTCGTCGCTCCCCGGAGGCGCCGGCGGCCCGGACGGTGGTCTGGACAAGGCGATGACCGCCGGCCCTACCAGTGTAGCAGGGCGATTCCATACGGAAAGCCGTCTCTCCTGCAGGTTTCGACGAACCGGCGCGGAACGGCGCGCCCGCAGGCGGCCTGGCCGGGCGGGTCAGGCGCCCGGCCGGATGCCGATGAGGCCGGCCATCCGGCCGGTCCGGCCGCCGCTGGCGCGGTGGGAGAAGAAGGTCGCCGTATCGCAAGCGGTGCAAAGGCCCGCCACGGCGATGTGATGGGGCTTCAGGCCGGCTTCGATCAGCAGCCGGCGATTGGTCTCCCACAGATCCCAGTGCCGGTGCCGGGGACCGCGGGGCGACGGGCTCAGGACGTCGCCGGCCCAGGGCAGGCGCCGGTGGAGCCGTTCCAGCACCGGCTCGTCCACTTCGAAGCAGCAGGGACCGATGGAGGGGCCGATCAGGGCATGCAGCCGGTCCGTCCCGGCGTCCAGGGCCCCCGCCAGGCGGCGGGCCGCAGCCGGGGCCACGCCTGCCAGGGTGCCGCGCCAGCCGGCATGGGCCAGGGCGACCCCGTGCCGGGTCCCGTCCGGCCCCTCGCCCCAGAGGAAAACGGGCACGCAGTCGGCGAAGGTCGCCCAGAGCAGGACGCCGGGATCGGTGGTTACCAGCCCGTCGGCCTCGGGCACCTCCTCCGGCGCCCAGGGCCGGCCGGCCCGGACGTCCGCCACCGCGGCGCCGTGCACCGTCCGCGGCATGGCGGCCCAGCTCCAGCCGGAGCCGGCCGCCGCCAGGACCCGCTGCCGGTTCGCCTCGACCCGGGCCGGTTCGTCCCCGGTGGAACGGCCCAGGTTCAGCTCGGCCCAGGGCCCCTGGCTGACGCCGCCGCGGCGGGTGGTGAAGGCGAGGAAGAGCCACGGCGGCGCCTCCGGTGGGACCAGCCACACCACCCCGCCGGGCGCCGTCACCTGCCGGAGCACCGCACCGGCCCGCGCTGGTTCGGACGCCACGCCAGACCCTCCCCGGCCCGGGATCCGCCGGCCTGGGATCAGCCGGCCTTCGTCTCCATCCCTTCGCGGCCCGCCCCCGCCGCCCCTTCCATGTCGACGAAGCCCGGCACGTTGACCAGGATCACGTCCTGGCCGAAGCGGACGATCTGTTCCCACGGGATCACGTAGTCCCGGTCGCGCCCGAAGAGGCCGAACCACCGGGCCGGGCCGGGCACCACGATGGCCTGGATCCGCCCGGTCTGCAGGTCGATCTCCACGTCGCCGACCCAGCCCAGGCGGCGCCCGTCGACGATGTTGATCACGTCGCGGGTGCGCAGGTCGGAGGTCTTCAGCACCGGCGTCACCTCCGCAGCTCATGCCGTCCGCCACCAGGGTATGCCGGGACGGCGGCCCGTGTCCCGGCGCCGGGGGTTCCTGGCGGGGTCCTCGGTCATGGCGCGGGGTTCCCGCGGGCACCTTCAGGACCCTTGGTAGGAGGGCGTCCGGCCGCGGCAGGCGGCGGCCGTCGCGATGAGGCGGGAGAGGGCGGGGGAGGGCCTGCGCGGGGGGTCCTGCGAGGGCGGACCCTGCCCGCCGAGGACGGTCCTAGTGGGCGGCGGCGGCCCGCTGGGCCCACCCCAGGGACGCCCACCACCGGCCCAGGCTGGCGTGCCACCAGTCCAGGAGGAACCAGCGGGGCGCGGCCCCGCCCTGCTGCCAGGCGGTGCTGCCCTGCCCGCCGGGGGATGCCGGGGCGGTGGCGCCGTCGCCGGAGGTCACCCCCGCGACGACCCCACCCCCGCGTTCGCCCGGATCCACGGCCGCCCAGGACGCCGCGGGGGAGCCCTCGCCGGCGTGCCCGCCGTCTTCCGCGGCGGGGCCGGGATCGCCCATCCAGCAGAGGCCCGGGAAGAGGACGCACCAGAAGTTGTGGCCGGCCCCCCGGCCCAGGATCACCCGCACCGCCGGATAGATCCCCGCGGGGTAGACGGTCTCGCCCAGCCGCCGCTCCTCGTAGGGGAACCGGCCCGTCTCGATCCGCACCCCGTAGGAGAAGCCGGCCTCCCGCACCACGGCCTCGGCCCGTTCCTCCAGGCGGGGAGCCTCCCGGTTCACCCGGGCCAGGGCCTCGTCGGGAGAGCGGGCGCCGGCCACCGTCTCGGCCAGCAGGGGGACCAGGGCGTCCCGCACTTGGAGCTTCAGCGCCTGGTCCGCCGGCCCGTCGCTGTGGGCGATGATGTGGAGCCGGACGATGGCCGGGGGCGCCGCCGGTCCCGCCGGCTGCGGGGCCGTGCCCGTCGCCGCCGGCACCGGGGCGGCCCCCATGACCCGCGGGCCGAGGCCGGCCGCCACCGCCACGGCCAGGAGGAGCCAGGCCAGGACCCCCCGCCAGCGGCCTGCCGCGGTGACCCCTCCCGGAACCGCCGGGACCGGCGCGCGACCACCCCAGGCGGTGGCGCCGGGTTCGTCCGCCCCGCCGGCACCGTCCTTCCCGCCGCGCGGGCCGCCGCGTTCGTCCAGGACCGAAAAGGACCCGTCACCCGCCGGGCCGGACCCCCACCGCCCGGCCCATCGCCGCACCATGCCTCGCAACCCCATGCCCCTCGCCCTTTCACATGTACTTGCGCATCCGCTGGAGGGCGGCCTTTTCCAGGCGCGAGACCTGCGCCTGGGAGATCCCGATCTCGTTGGCCACCTCCATCTGGGTCTTGCCCTGGTAGAAGCGCTTGGTGATGATCAGCTGCTCGCGCTCGTCCAGGCGCGCCATCGCCTCGCGCACGGCGATGGTCTCCAGCCACTGCTCGTCCCGCTGCTTGTCGTCGCTGACCTGGTCGACCACGTAGATCGGGTCGCCGCCGTCCTGGTAGATCGGCTCGAACAGGGAGACGGGATCCTGGATCGCGTCCAGGGCGTGGACGACCTCTTCCCGCGGCAACCCCAGCTCCTGGGCGATCTCCTCCAGGGTGGGCTCCCGCCCGTGCCGGTGGGTCAGTTGATCCCGGACCTGCAGCGCCTTATAGGCCACGTCGCGCAGCGAGCGGCTGACCCGGATGGGCGTGTTGTCCCGCAGGTACCGGCGGATCTCGCCGATGATCATCGGCACGGCATAGGTGGAGAAGCGCACGTTTTGATCCAAGTCGAAGTTGTCGATGGCCTTCATCAGGCCGATGCAACCCACCTGGAACAGGTCGTCGACGGGTTCGCCGCGGTGGTTGAACCGCTGGATGACGCTCAAAACCAGCCGCAGATTGCCCTGGACCAGCTGCTGCCGCGCATCCTCGTCGCCCTCGCGCATGCGGCGGAAGAGCACCCGCATCTGCTCGTTGGTGAGCACGGGAAGTTCGGCCGTGTTGACCCCGCAGATCTCCACCTTGTTGATCATGCGGCTCATGGGCACGTGGCTCCCTCCCGCCTGCCGGCCGCTCCCTCCGGCGGCAGGTCCTATGCGCGCAGCCCGGGCTCGTCCTGCAACGGGGAGTATGCGCGTGGCTGGAAGGGGTTATGCAGCGGGTGACCGGCGAACATTCACCATAACGTTCCCCGCGGGGGGAACGGGCATGCGTGGAGATGCGTGGGGATGGACTCGAGGAGAAACGGGGGTTAAAGACCGGGGGTAAAAGACGGGGATGGTTGACGCGCGAGCGAATGCGCTGGTGAGGACCTGCCGGCGCCCCTTGGGAGGGCGCCGTTCACTATTGGATTGGAAGGTGTGGTTTGGAGAACAACAAAGGCGCCGGACCCGCCGCCGCGGGCCCGGCGCCTCCGCCCGCCGCCGGCCTCAAGCCAGGGCGGCCTCCAGCTTCTCCCGCAGGACGTCCAGTTCCTCCTGGGTCGCGTCGTCGACCTCGCACCAGGTGGCCAGCGGGCACTGCCACTGTTGATAGTCCAGCAGCCCGAAGGCCACCTCCAGCTGCCGCCGGGTCAGGGCCGGCGGCTCGCCCGCCTCCATGGCGGCGTCCAGGGCATCGACCAGTTCCTCCAGCTCCTGCAGCTCGACGCCGGGTTCGACCTCCACCGCGTGGATGTCGCAGCCGAAGCCCGCGAAGTCCGCCACGTTCCGCAGCAAGGCCATCTCCCGCTCCGTCATCGCCACCGTGACCACCGGTGTCCCTGCCATCGGGACCACCTCCCGATTCCAGGATGCACCGGCCGCCATCCGGGGCCTGTGACGGGCGTCACGAAAATGAAAAGAATTTTCAAATCTGGCCCCAGGCTATTCCATCTTGCGGATCTCCCGGCGCAGCCGGTTGATGATCCGCTTCTCCAGGCGGGAGATGTACGACTGGGAGATGCCCAGCCGGTCCGCCACCTGCTTCTGGGTGCGCTCGATGCCGTCCACCAGCCCGAAGCGCAGCTCCATGATGAGACGCTCCCGCGGGCTCAGGCGAGCCAGGGCGCGGTGGAGCAGGTGCCGGTCCACCTTGGCCTCCAGGTCGCGGTAGATCACGTCGCCGTCGGTGGCCGGGATCACGTCGGAGAGCAAGAGCTCGTTGCCCTCCCAGTCCACGTTGAGGGGTTCATCGAGCGACACCTCGTAGCGGGTGCGGCTGGTCCGCCGCAGGTGCATCAGGATCTCGTTCTCGATGCACTTGGACGCGTAGGTCGCCAGCTTGATGCGCTTGGACGGGTCGAAGGTGTTCACCGCCTTGATCAGGCCGATGGTGCCGATGGACACCAGGTCTTCGATGGGGATGCCCGTGTTGTCGAACTTGCGGGCGATGTACACCACCAGGCGCAGGTTGCGCTCGATCAGGGTGTGGCGCACCGCCGGGTCGTCCTCGTCCAGCCGGTCGAGGAGGAGCTCCTCTTCGTCGGCCGTCAGCGGCGGCGGCAGGGCCTGGCTGCCGCCGATGTAGTGGACGGGCAACCACGGCGCACCGGTGCGCAACAGCCAGCGCAGGATGGCCAGGCGCACGGACCACTTCAACCGGAGCCAGTGATGCCGCATCACCTGCCGGTCCTCCCTCCCATCAGGTCTAGGACACCCGCGCCGCCGCACCCGGAGCAGCGGCACCACGGGCGCCGGACGGAGCCTCCAGCAACGCGGTGGGCAGAAGGGCGACGTAGTGCTGATCCCCGGTGAAGCGGCCGGGGAAGACGGCCACCACCGCCGGGCCCAGGGCACGCCAGCGGCCGGTGCCGGGGGACGAACCGGCCCCCGCCGGTCCGGCCGGTCCGGTGGCCCGGCCGGCGTCGCCGGTCGGACCGGCCTCACCCTCCGCCGGCAACGGGCCGGAGGAACCCGGCCCATCGTGTCGAGGCGCTACCGCCCCGCCGGCGGCCCACCGGTCCCCGCTGGCTGGATCGGGCGCCGCCGGCGACCCGCCCCGCACCCCGGCCGGGGCGAGGTCCGCCGCCGCGGCCGCGGGCAGCTGGCTGGCGGTGGCTTCCGGGAAGGGCCGCTCGGCCCCTATGACATGGGCAGGCGCCGGGTCGGCGGTGGCCGCCGCAGCCCGCCGGGCCTCGCCCGCCGGGGCCTCCGGCGGCGCAGCCGCCACCGGTGGCGCGGACGGCGCCGGGGCCGGGGCGGGGATGCCCTCCCCCCGGCCGCGAACCGCCCCCTCCGGCAGCTGCAGCCACAGGGCGTCCGGGCGAAAGCCCGCCAGAAAGCCCCGCTCCCGCCCGATGGAGGCGAAGGGCACGATGCGCAGGCGCTCGGCCCAGCCGCAGAGGGTCGCCGCCCGCGCCCACTGGGCGATGTCGTCGCCCGCGGCCACCGCCTGGCGCAAGGCCGGGGGCAGCAGGGGCGCCAGCGCCTGTTCCTCCGCCACCACCACCGCCAGGCCCGTCAGCGGGTCCCGCAGCTGGTTCCCCGTGTCCACCAGCGCGGGCAGGTCGATCCACCGCCCCTCGCACACCACCCGCAGCGTGACGTACAGCGGCCCGGGCAGCGACCGCCGGCGCCACGCCTGCCAGAAGAAGCGGCCGGCCGCCAGCACCGCCCCCACGGCGGGGACCAGCGCCAGGGCGGGGGTCGGCACGGGCATCTCCTGCCCGGCCAGCAGGGAGAGGACGGCCAGGGCGCCCCCAGCCACGAAGCAGGCCAGGCCGTAGAACCAGGCGACCAGCGCCAGGAGCCGCCGGGGCGACACGGGCCAGAAGGCCAGCAGGAGCATGACGACCGAGGCCAGCACCACCGCGGGCAGGCTGCGCCACGGGCCGGGGGGCAGCAGCACGACGGCACAGGCGAAGGCCGTCCCCCAGGCCGTGGCCAGCAGCAGCCGCCACCGGCTGGTGCGGGCCTGGGTCGCCAGGGCCGTGGCGGCCAGGAGGGCGTAGTCCACCACGCCATTGACCAGGACGAACAGGTCCAGGTAGACGTACGGCACGGGCCTCGCCCCCGCTGCGCATCGCCACGATCGCATGTCTATGCGGGTCCCGGGGCCGTTAGAACCGGGCCGGTAGAACCGGCCCCCGCCCCCGGCCCGGCCGGGACCCGGCGGGATCCGGCCGGCCACCGGGGACGCCCGCGGCGGCGACCGTCAGGGCCCCACGGGGGGCCGCGGCAGGCTGCGGAAGGCCGCGCGGGTTCGGGGACCCCCAAGGCGACGACCGCCGGCGGCCTGGCCGCCGGCGGTCTGATTATACGACCCGGGCGATGGGAAACATGTCGAGTCCTGGACGGGGCGATGTCGAGGCTCCCGCCACCCCGGCCCGGTGGAACGCGGCCCGCGCCCAGCAGGCGGTCCGGGCGGTACCGGACCGCAAGGGCAAGGCCGGCCGCGGGCCACGGGGCCGGTTCGCCCGGCGGGATGGCCGGCGGGATGGCCGGCCGGCGATGGCGGCCGGCCCGTCAGCGGGCCGGCCGCGGGCGCCGGCGCAGGAAGTGGGGGATGTCCAGGTCGTCGCCGGTGAAGGGCTTGATCGGCAGGTCGTCCAGCTCGGTGCTGGCCGGCGCCGGCTTGGGGTCGAAGCCGGTGGCGATCACCGTGACCCGGATCTCGTCCTCCAGGGTCTCGTCGATCACCGCGCCGAAGATGATGTTGGCGTCGGGATCGGCGGCCTGGGCGATGATCTCGGCCGCCTCGTTGACCTCGTACAGCCCCAGGTCGGTGCCGCCGGTGATGCTGAGCAGCACGCCCTTGGCCCCTTCGATGGACGCCTCCAGCAGGGGGCTGGAGATGGCCGCCCGCGCGGCGTCGACCGCCCGGGTCTCCCCCCGGCCGACCCCGATGCCCATCAGGGCCGAGCCGGTGTTCATCATGATGGTGCGGACGTCGGCGAAGTCCAGGTTGATCAGGCCCGGCACGGCGATCAGGTCGGAGATGCCCTGGACGCCCTGGCGCAGGACGTCGTCCGCCACGCGGAAGGCCTGCAGGATCGACGTCTTCTTGTCGACCACCTGCAGCAGCCGGTCGTTGGGGATGGTGATCAGCGTGTCCACCTTGGCCTTGAGGTTGTTGATGCCCATCTCCGCCTGGGCCGCCCGCTTGCGCCCCTCGAAGGAGAAGGGCCGGGTGACGACCCCCACCGTCAGGGCGCCCACCTCCGTGGCAATCTCGGCGATGACGGGAGAGGCGCCGGTGCCGGTGCCACCGCCCATGCCGGCGGTGATGAACACCATGTCCGCGCCCTTGAGGCGTTCCTTGATCTCCTCCCGGCTCTCCTCCGCCGCCTTCTGACCGATCTCGGGGTCGGCGCCCGCGCCCAAGCCCCGGGTCACCTGCCGGCCGATCTGGATCTTCTCCGAGGCCAGGGACGCCGACAGGGCCTGGGCGTCGGTGTTGACCGCCAGGAACTCCACGCCCCGCAGGCCCGCCTCGATCATGCGGTTGACGGCGTTGTTCCCGCCGCCGCCGACCCCCACCACCTTGATCACCGCAAAGGGCTGGTTTTCCATGTCAAACTCCAGCACGATCCAAACCTCCCCGGTGCCGGGGCCACGGCACCCTCCCGGATCGCCCGGTCCCCTGGGGGTTTGCGATCCCGGGACAAGGGCTCCTGGTTCCATTCTTCGGCGTCGCTCGCGAGGTTGTTGGCCGTTGCTCGCGACGGCGTTCGCTGGTTCGTCTTTTTTGGCCTTGGCTGGTTCGTCTGCTGCCTTGACTGGTTCGTCATCCGCTTTTGCTTGCTGGACAAACTTCTAGCTTGAGTTCCACGCGCCGGGCCTGTTCCCTGCCGGCCCGGCGCCCCTTTCCCGGCGCCGGCCCGCCGCCGGTCGGGCCGGCTCAGCGCGCCCCCGGCGCTCCCGTCTCGGCCCCCGGGGGTCCGAGAACGGGCCGGTCCGGGTCGGTCACGTCGATGTAGGCGGGCCGGCCCGTCCCCTCCCCGGCCGCCACCAGGGCGGCGGCCAGGGCCCGCACCTTGCCCTCCACGCTGCCGTCCAGCAATCCCCAGTGCACGGGGACCCCGCTGGCCAGGCCGATCACCAGCGACGGCCCGTCGCCGACCACCAGGCGCCGGGGTGGATCGGGCAGCCCGGCGCCGGCGATGACGGCCGCCACCCCGGCCGCCCGGGCCAGGGGTTCGGGGACGAACCGGCCCGGTTCCCAGGCGAAGCGGAGGGCGCCCGGCGCGGCCTCCTGGGCCCCCACGGCCGGATCACCCGTCGCGGCCGCCTGGGCCGGATCGCCGGACCCGGTCCCCCCGGCCGGGACGCCGGGCGCCGCCTCCCCAGCCCGCCCACCGGCTCCGGTCGCTGCCCTCCGGCCGCCGGCGCCGGCCCCCGCGGCCGGCCCGGCGGCGTCCCCCAGGCCGGCGGTGGCCAGTTCGTCCAGGACCTTCCGGTCGCGGACCGAAGCCGCCCAGCGGATCTCGGGCACGCCCTCCAGGCCGGCGGCCGGTGCGCCCTGCGCCACGGCCAGGATCCGCCCCTGGGCATCCAGCTCGGCCCACCGGCCGGCGGCCGGTTCGACCAGCAGGGCGGCGGTGGGGCGTTCCTGCAGCTCGATCAAGAGCCCCCGCGGCCATTCCCGGCGCACCACGGCACCCGCCACCCGGGGGTGGGCCTCCAGCCGCCGGGCCACGGCACCCGGGTCCACCTGCCAGATGGAGGTGCCGGCGGGGATGCCGGCCCAGTCGCGGACGGTCGCGGGATCGAGCCGCTGGTAACCCCGGATGCGCAGGTGGTCGAGGGCGAAGTAAGGGGAGCGCATGAACAGGTAAAAGCCCACCAGGACCGCCGCCACCACGGCGGCCAGGGCCACCCGGCGCACCCGCAGGTGGCGCCGGCGCACCTCCATCGCCCAGAGGCTTGTCCCTCGCTCGAGCACGCCCAGCCGCCCCCGTTCACCACCGCATCAAACCAACCCGCCCCCACCGGGGGGACGCACCGGCATCGTCGCTGCCAGAGGGCGCGTGCGGCGCCCCGCGACCCGCCCGGACCCGTTCACGCCCAGATTGCCGGACGCCTAGGTCGCCGGGGCGTCCGGCGGCCACCGGCGGGCCAGGGAACCCAGCAGCCGCACCTCGGGTTCCAGGGCGATGCCGAACCGGTCCCGCACGCAGCGCCAGGCGGTGCTCATCAGCGCCAGGACGTCTTCCGCCCGGGCGCCCCCCAGGTTGATGATGAAGTTGGCGTGCTGCTCGCTGATCTGGGCCTGGCCCTGGCGCAGGCCTTTCAGGCCGCAGGCCTCGATCAGCCGCCCCGAGGCGTCGCCAGGCGGGTTCTTGAACACGCTGCCGCAGTTGGGGTAGCGCAGGGGCTGGGTCCGCTGCCGGTAGGCGGTATGGCGCCGGATCTCGGCCAGAATCGTCTGGGGATCGCCGGGCTCGAGCACCAGGCGCGCCGCCACCACGGGCACCCCCTCCTGCTGCATGCGGCTGGTCCGGTAGGCGAAGCCGCACGCCTCCCGGGACCAGCGGACCAGCCGGCCGCCGGGTTCCACCACCCGGACCCAGTCGACCACCTGGCCGATGCTGCCGTAACGGGTTCCCGCGTTCATCACCAGGGCCCCGCCCACGGTGCCGGGGATGCCGGCGCAGGGCTCTAGTCCCCGGCACCCGCGCCGGGCCGCCTCGTGGACCAGCCGGGCCAGGACGGTGCCGGCGCCCACCACCACGCCCCGGCGGCCGTCGGCGCCGGGCGGCTCCCACTGGATGCCGTCCAGGCCGACCCGGACCACCACCCCGGGCAAGCCCTCGTCGGGCACCAGCACGTTGCTGCCGCCGCCCAGTAGGGTGACGGGCAGGCCCCGTGCCTCCGCCCAGGTCAGGACGCGGGCGAGGTCGTCCTCTTCCGCCGGTTCGACGAACAGTTCGGCGGGGCCGCCAATGCGGAAGGTGGTGTAACGGGCCAGGGGCTCGGCGACCCGCACCGAACCTCGGACGAGATCCCGTAGCTCCCGCGCCATCATGTCCCGGTCCACCTGCATCGACCCCGCCATCGACCCGGTCCCGCGGGCGGGGCGGTCCACCGGCCGGCGCTGCGCCCGGCCCGCCGGCCCAGCCCGTCCCGTCCCGGCTAACGCGTCGTCGCCTTCCGCCCCGTCGTCTTCCGACCCTTCAGCCATTTCGTCCTTTGTGTACGTTTTAGTCGCCGGTGGCGTGCCGACCTGCCGGCGCCTTCCCCTCCACCCGGCGCGAGTCGCGGCCCCGTGGGACCCGGACCCCGTCCCCCGGCCTCGCCCGGCCGGGACGGCGCCGGGACATCGGCGAAGCCTCGCCGGGATGTCGCCCCGCCCGCACGCCGCCGCGGGTTGGCGAGGACCTGGCCGGGTCGTCCCCGGGACATGGCCAGAGCGGCGCCGGGGCATCGCCGGGACCTCGCCTTACCGGGACGCCGCCAGGGCCTTGGCGCAGCGTCGCCGGGACGTCGCCGGCGGCCGGACCCCCTACCGCCCCTGGACGACGGGGCCGGAGCTTTCCGATCGGCACGACAGCGGCTCTGGCCGGACCCCTAGTGCCCCTCGACGACCACCGGCACCCCCGCCGCCGCCAGCACCCGGTCGACGATGGCGGCCGTGGCCCCCGGCCGGCCCAGCTCCCGGCTGGCCCGGGCCATGGCGGCCAGCCGTTCTGGCGCCGCCAGGAGGCCCGCCACCACCTCCACCAGCCGGGTCCCGGTGAGCTCCTCATCGGGGATCACCACCGCCGCCCCGGCCCGCTCCAGCACCCGGGCGTTGGCGTCCTGCTCGTGGTGGGCCACGTGGGGAGACGGCACCAGGACGGCCGGCAGGCCGCGGGCCGTGATCTCGGCCAGGGTCGTGGCACCGGCCCGGCCGATGTACAGGTCGGCGGCCGCGTAGGCCGTCGGCATGTCGTCGATGTAGGGGAAGAGCCGCACCCGGGGCCCGGGGTCGCAGCCCACCTCGGCCAGGCGCCGGGCGAGGCCGGCGGCCATCTCCCCATGGTACCGCTCCCCCGACGCCCACAACAGCACGCCCCGCGCCCAGCCCGCCACGGCGACGGCCAGCTCCAGGGCTGCGCGGTTGACCCGTTCGGCGCCGCGGCTGCCCCCCGTCACCAGGACCACGGGCTCGGTGCCGTCCAGCCCCAGGCGAGCCCGGGCCTCTTCGCGCCGGGCCGCCACGATCTCGGGGCGGACGGGGTTGCCGGTCACCACCACCCGGGCACCCTCGGGGAAGAACCGGGCCGCCTCCGCGAAGGGCACGCATACCGCCTGGGCCCACCGGGCCAGCAGCCGGTTCGTCGCGCCGGGCACCGCGTTCTGCTCCTGGATCACCACCGGCACCCGCCGGCGCACGGCGGCCAGGGCCACCGGCGCCGCCACGTAGCCCCCTGTCCCCACCACCACGTCAGGGCGGAAGCGGGCGACGATGCGGTCGGCCTGGATCAGCCCGCGGCTCAGGGCCAGAATCCCCGCCACCAGCTCCCGCGGGCTCTTGCGCATGAGGCCGCGGGCGCTGATGGTGGCGAAGGGCAGGCCCGCCCGGGGAACGATCCGGCTCTCCAGCCCCTCCCGGGTGCCGACATAGAGCATCTCGCAGCCCGGCACCCGCCGCTTGAGCTCGACGGCGATGGCCAGCGCCGGGTAGATGTGGCCGCCCGTTCCTCCCCCTGTCAAAAGGACGCGCAAGCCTGCCTCCCCCACTCCCCCGGGTGTCCCGACCGGTGACCGGTCTACTGCGGGCAATGCCGGGAAATGTTGATCAGGATGCCGATGGCCGCCAGGGTGACCACCAGCGAGGAGCCGCCGTAGCTGAGAAGCGGCAGGGTGATCCCGGTGATGGGCAAGGTGGCGGTCACCACCCCGATGTTCACCACCACCTGGATGGCGATGATCGAGGTGATGCCGGCCGCCAGCAAGGCCCCGAAGACGTCGGGCGCCGTGGCCGCCGTGCGGTAGCCGCGCCAGATCAGCACCGCGTAAAGGGCCAGCACCGTCAGGGTGCCCAGCAGGCCCAGTTCCTCCCCCACCACGGCGAAGATGAAGTCGGTATGCTGCTCGGGCAGGTACCAGATCTTCTGCCGGCTCAGGCCGAAGCCCAGGCCGAACCAGCCGCCCGAGCCCAGGGCCAGCAGGCCCTGGATCAGGTGATAGCCGGTCCCCTGGGGATCGGCCCACGGGTCGATGAAGGCGGTGATCCGCTTCCACCGGTACTCCGACTGGGTCACCGCCACGATCAACAGGGGGATCGCCGCCGCCGCCAGCCCCAGCAGGTGCCCCAGGCGCGCCCCGGCCAGGAAGGCCATCAGGACGGCCATGCCGCCGATGGCCAGGGTGGTGCCCAGGTCGGGCTGGAGCATGATCAGGCCCGCCACCAGTCCCACCACCAGCAGCCACGGCCCCAGACCCCGCCAGAAGTCCTGGACCTTCGGCCCGATCCGGGCGAAGTAGTCTGCGAAGAAGATACACAAACCGAATTTGGCCCATTCCGAGGGCTGGAAGCTGAAGAACCCGAAGTCGATCCAGCGCTCCGCGCCGCCACGGGCGGCGCCCACCAGCAGCACCGCGACCAGGAAGAGCAAGGTGCTGTAGAGGGCCGGCCGGGCGAACTGCCGCCACATGGGGTACTCGATGTGGGAGAAGACCCACATCACCGGGACCCCGATGAGGGCCCACAGCAGCTGGCGCTTCAGGAAATAGAACGGGTCGCCGGCGTCGTCGATGGCCTTGGCGAAGCTGGCGCTGAACACCATGGCGATGCCCAGGGCCAGGAGGATCACCGTGACGGCGAAGATCGTCCGGTCCATCTCCCGGGCCCGGCTGGTGGCGGACGTCGCCGGCGCCCCCCAGCGGGCCCCCGGCCGGGGGCCGGTGCCGGTGACCGTGCTCATCCCGGATACCCTCCCAGGGCAAGGAAGCCCGCCAGGGCAAACCCCAGGCCGGCCGCCCAGAAGCGGTACACCACCTGGGACTCGGTCCAGCCGCTGAGCTCGAAGTGGTGGTGCAGGGGGCTCATCCGCAGCACGCGCCGGCCCGTCAGGCGGAAGCTGGCCACCTGGACGATCACCGACAGGGTCTCCAGGACGAACAGCATCCCCGCCACCGGCAGCACCAGCTCCGTCCCCGTCAAGACGGCCAGGCCTCCCAGGGCGGCGCCCAGGGCCAGCGACCCCGTGTCGCCCATGAACACCCGGGCCGGATGGAGGTTGAACCACAGGAACCCGGCCAGGGCCGCGCCCAAGGATACGATGAAGACCGCCAGCTCATACCGTCCCCCGCGGGCGGCGGCGTAAAAGAAGACCGACAGGGCGATCAGCGTCGACCCCGCCGCCAGGCCATCCAGGCCGTCGGTCTCGTTGACCGCGTTGGCACTGGCCACCACGGCCAGAACCGCCAAGGGGTAGTACCAGATCCCCAGGTCCCACCAGCCCGTGCCAAAGGGCACCCACACCGCCGTGCCCCGCCCCAACCAGGCCTGGGCCAGATAGGCGAAGAGCGCCGCCGCCGCCACCTGCCAGACCAGCTTGGCCCGGGCCCGCAGGCCCAGGGAGCGGCGCATGGCCACCTTGACGTAGTCGTCCACCAGCCCCAGGGCGCCGAAGGCCAGGGTCACGCCCAGGATCAGGACCGCGGCCCGGGTGGGCGGCGCGAGCCAGCCCGTCACCAGCAGGGCGGGCACCAGGAAGATCAGGCCCCCCATGGTGGGGGTGCCCTGCTTCACCCGGTGCCGCGCCGGCCCCTGTTCCCGCACCGTCTGGCCGAACCGCAACCGCTCCAGCCAGGGGATCACCACCGGCCCCAGGACCAGGGCCATCCCCGCCGCCAGCACCGCCGCGAGGCCAAGCCGGGCCAGCACCGGCACCGGCCAGAGATCCATCGCCATCGAGGGCCCGTTCCTTTCCGTCGCAACCTTCCCGCGGCCCGGCCGTCACCCGGTGGAACCGGCGGACGCCGCCCGTGCCAGCAGGGCGTCGACCACCTCTTCCATTGCCATGCCCCGGGAACCCTTGATGAGGATGGCGTCCCCGGGCTCCAGCCACCGGTCCAGCTCGGCCAGCAGCGCCGCCTTGTCGGGATAGGCCGCCGCCGCGGCGGCCGCACCCCCGGCCTGGCGCCAGCCCTCCACCATGGCCGGCGACCATTGCCCCACGGCCAGGAGCACGTCGGCGGTGCCCGCGGCCGCCTGGCCAGTCTGGCGGTGCCCCTCCACCGCCCAGTCCCCCAGTTCGAACATGTCCCCCAGGATCGCCACGGCCCGGCGCGACCCGGCCACCTGGCGCAAGGCCTTGAGCGCCGCCGCCGTCGAGGTGGGTGACGCGTTATAACAATCGATGTAGAGGGTCCAGGAACCGGCCTGGCGGATCTCGTTGCGCATGGCCGCCGGCCGCGCCCGGCCCAGGCCCGCCGCGATGGTGGCCGCGTCCAGGCCCAGCGCCGCCCCCACCGCCGCCGCCGCCAGGGCACAGGTCACCGCCGCCGGCCCCGGCAGCGCCAGTTCCACCGGCGCCCCGTCGCCCCCCGGCAGCTCAAGCCGGAACCGGGTTCCCGCGCCCCGGCTCTCCACCGCCACCGCCCGCACCTCGGCGTCGGAGCCGGTGCCGAAGGTCAACACCCGGGCCCGGGTCCTGGCGGCCATGGCCCGGACCCGGGGATCGTCGGCGTTGAGGATGGCGATGCCCTCCGGGGGCAGGGCCTCGACCAGCTCGCCCTTGGCCTGGGCCACCCGCTCCAGGCTGCCCAGGAACTCCAGGTGGGACTCGGCCACCACCGTCACCACGCCGACGTCGGGCTCGGCGATGGAGGCCAGCCGGGCGATCTCGCCCAGACCCCGCATGGCCATCTCCAGCACGGCCACCTGGTGCCGCTCCTCCAGGTCCAGCAGGGTCAGGGGCAGGCCGATGTCGGTGTTGTAGTTGCCGGCCGTCTTGAGCACGGCGAACCGCTGTTCCAGCACGGCCGCCGCCATCTCCTTGGTGGTGGTCTTGCCCACGCTGCCCGTGATCCCCACCACCCGCAGGTCGGGCCGCCGGCGCCGGACCCACCGGGCCAGGTCGGCCAGGGCCTGGCGGGTGTCGGCCACCTCCACCACGGCCGTACCGGGCGGCGCGCCTTCGGGCAGGACCTCGGCCAGGGGCCGGGCGATGACGGCGCCCCGGGCGCCCGCGCCCAGGGCAGCGGCCACGAACCGGTGGCCGTCCACCCGCTGGCCGGGCAGGGCGAAGAACAGGTTCCCCGCCGCCACCCGGCGGCTGTCGACGGCCCCCCCTTCCACCGTCACCCCGCCGTCACCGGCGACCAGCTGGCCCCCGGTGGCCGCCGCCACATCGGCCATGGCCAGTCGCATGCCCTCACCCCCTCGGCTCGCCGGTTCCACCACCGTAGCCCATGGCGGCCAGGGCCTCGGCCGCCACCTCCCGGTCGTCGAAGTGGATCGTGCGGTCGGCGAAGATCTGGTAGTCCTCGTGCCCCTTGCCCGCGATCAGCACCACGTCACCCGGCCGGGCCAGCTCCAGGGCCCGGCGAATGGCGGCAGCCCGCTCGGTCACCCGCTCGTAGGCGGCCCCCGGCACCTGCCGGACGCCGGCCTCGATGTCGTCCAGGATCGCCTCCGGGTCTTCGCTGCGCGGGTTGTCGGAGGTCAGCACCGTGTAGTCCGCCAGGCGGGCGCTGATGGCCCCCATCTGGGGCCGCTTGCCCCGATCCCGGTCGCCGCCGCAGCCGAAGACGCAGATCACCCGCCCCTGCCCCGCCAGCTCCCGCACGCCCTTGAGGACGTTCTCCAGCCCGTCGGGCGTGTGGGCATAGTCGACGATGACGGCGAAGGGCTGGCCGCGGTCGATGCGCTCCAGCCGCCCGGGCACCGCCGGCAGGCTCTCCAGGCCCCGCGCCACCGTGCCGGGATCGAGTCCCAGGGCCAGGCCGGCCCCCGCCGCCGCCAGGGCGTTGTAGACGTTGAACCGGCCCGTCAGCCGCAGGCGCACCGGCACCTCCCCCTGCCCGCTGACCAGGACGAACCGGATCCCCCCGGGGCCCACCTCCACCTCCCGGGCGGTGATGTCCGCCCGCTCGCGCAGGCCGTAGGTGATCACCGGCGCGCTGCTGCGGTCCGCCATGAACCGGCCCCAGGGGTCGTCGGCGTTGATCACCGCCGCCTTGGGCCCCGGCTTGGTCGTACCGGGGACCTCGTTGCGCCCGAGCCGGGCGAAGAGCCGGGCCTTGGCCGCGGCGTAGTCTTCCATGGAGGCGTGGAAGTCCAGGTGGTCCTGGGTGAGGTTGGTGAAGACCCCGATGTCGAAGGCGCAGCCGGCCACCCGCTGCAGCGACAGGGCATGGGACGAGACCTCCATCACCACGTGGGTCATCCCCTCGTCCCGCATGGCGGCCAGCAGCCGCTGCAGGTCCGCCGCCTCCGGGGTCGTCCGTTCCACCGGCAGGGAACGGCCGCCGATGATGTTGTGGACCGTGCCGATCAGCCCTGTCGGGTGGCCGCCCGCCTCCAGCACCCAGCGGATCAGGTGGGTGGTGGTCGTCTTGCCGTTGGTGCCCGTCACGCCGACCAGCACCAGGCGGCTGCTGGGGTGGCCGTAGAAGGCCGCGGCCAGGAGCCCGAGGGCCAGCCGGCTGGAGGGCACCTGGACGTAGGGCACGCCCTCCAGGGCCAGCGCCCGCTCCCCCACCACCGCCGCGGCGCCGCGGGCCACCGCCTCGTCGATGAAGGAGTGGCCGTCGTAGCGCAGCCCGCGGATGGCGACGAACAGGAAGCCGGGTTCCACCCGCCGGGAGTCGTAGGTGATCCCCGCCACGACCCGGTCGGCGGGGCCCGTCACGGTCTTGTCGGGCAAGACGGCGATCAAGTCCTTGAGCTTCACCATGGGCCCGTCTCCTTACCCTGCGGTTTTGCCCCCGGAACCCTGCGGCATTGCCCCCGGACGAACCGGCGGCACCGGCGCCGCGACCATCGCTGGGGCGGCCGGGGCCGCCGGTGCCGCACCGAAGTATAGCAACTCGCCCAGCCCCTGACACCCCCGCGCCCCGGCGGTTCCGGCGCCCGTCGCGGCGGCGCTGTCCCAGGCCCGGAGCCGGTACCCGTCGCGGCGGCGCTGTCCCACCCCTGGGCCAGTGCTCGGGGCGGCGCTGTCCCACGCCCGGTCCCGGCGCCCCCGGGCGGCCTACCGCCGGCCGGGCCGCCGGCCCCTACGGCGCCGCCGGCTTCCGCAGGATCACCGTCACCTTGGAGCCGATGGGCACCCGGGATCCGGCCGCCGGCCGCTGCCCGGCCACCACGCCGTCCCGGTCGCCGCGGGCCTCCATCTGAAGGCCCGCTGCGGCCAGCCGCTCCGCCGCGTCGGCATAGCTCAGGCCGCCCAGGTCGGGCACCGTCACCCGGCCTTCCTCATCCTGGCGGTAGGCCGCCTCGGTATAGAGGATGATCGTGCTACCCTGTTCCAATTGCGCCCCCGCCGCCGGGAACTGGCCCACCACCCGCGGCCCGTTCCCCTCGAAGGTGACCTCGAAGCCGGCCGCCTGGGCCCGCTCCCGGGCCTCCTGGCGGGTCAGGTTCATCAAACTGGGCACCTGGCGCAGGCGGCGCGGGTCGACCCGCTCCTCCCGGGTGGGGGGTACGCCCAGGTACCGCAACACGTCCCGCGCCACCGCCTGGAAGACCGGGGCCGCCACGTAACCGCCGTAGTAGATCCCCGACGGCTCGTCGATGGAGACGACGATGGCCAGGCGGGGCTCGGCCACGGGCACCAGGCCCGCGAAGGAGCCGATGTACTTCTGGACGACCCGGCCCCCTTCCACCTTGTTGGCCGTGCCCGTCTTGCCGCCCACGTCGTAGCCGGGGATCCTGGCCCGGCTGCCGGTGCCCTGTTCGACCACCCCGCGCATGAGCTCGCGGATGGTCCGGGCCGTCTCGGGCTTGATCACCTGGCGCCGCTCGGCGGGCTGGACCTCCTCCACCACCCGGCCCTCGGGGTCGAGCCAGGCCTGGGCCAGGTGCGGGGTCTGCCACACGCCGTCGTTGGCCACGGCCGCCACGGCGGCGGCCATCTGGATCGGCGTGGTCGTCAGGGTCTGGCCGAAGCCCATGATCGCCAGGTCCAGGGGCGTCGCCTGGTCCATGGGCGGCACGATGCCCGTCGCCTCACCGGGCAGGTCGATCCCCGTCAGCTGGCCGATGTGGAACCGGTCCAGGTACTGGTAGAACAGGGGCTTGCCCAGGGCCAGGGCCATCTTGCCGAACACCACGTTGGAGGAGTGGGCGAACCCCTCCCGGAAGGGCACGGACCCCAGGCCCGCCTGGTTCCAGTTGGAGATGGTCTCGCCGCCCACCGTGAGGAAGCCGGGGTCGTCGACGATGGTGTCGGGGGTCACCTTGCCCGCGTCCACCGCCGCCGAGCCGGTGATGATCTTGAAGATCGACCCCGGCGGGAAGGCGTCGGCCACCGGCTTGATCCGCCAGTTCTGGCGCGGGAAGTCGGCGAAGCGGTTGGGGTCGTAGGTAGGCCGGGAGGCCAGGGCCAGGATGCCCCCGGTGCGCGGGTCCATCACCACGATGATCCCGCCCTTGGCCCCGTGCTGGATCACCGCCCGTTCCAGCTCCCGCTCGGCGATGTACTGGATCGTCTCGTCGATGGTCAGGCGCAGCGTCAGCCCCGGGGTCGGCCGCACGTACCGGGCCTGCACCGTGGGCAGGCGGATGGGGCGGCCCAGGGCGTCGTACTCGGTGGCGATGTAGCCGTCCTTGCCGGCCAGCTTGTCGTCGTAATAGGCCTCGATTCCCTCCAGGCCCTGGTTGTCGACGCCGGCGAAGCCCAGCACGTGGGCGGCCAGTTCGCCCTTGGGGTAGAACCGGCGGGCCTCCTGGGTGATGTGCACGCCGGGGATGTCCAGCTGGCGGACGGCGCGGGATTCGGCGTCACTGACCCGGCGCTTGATGTACCAGAAGGCGTGGGGCACCGTCAGGCGCTCGTAGACGTCCTCGGGGTCCATGTGCAGGACCCGGGCCAGATCCCGGGCCGCCTGCTCGATGTCCACCTGGCCCTTGCGGGCCGCCTCCTGCAGCTCGGCCGGCGCCACGTAGACGGTGTCCACGTCGGTGCTGGTGGCCAGGGGCCGGCCGTTGCGGTCGACGATGTCGCCCCGCCGCGCCTGGACAGGAACCTGCCAGAGCCGCATGTCCAGGGCCTTCTGCCGCAGGGCCTCGCCCCGCACCACCTGGATGGTGACCAGCCGGCCGGCCAGCACCGCCAGCGCCAGGGTGAACACGAGAAAGACCAGAAGGATCCGCCGCCGCATGCCGATGCCGGGCATACGAACGGCCGGAAAGCCTGGCGCCGTCCGGCCCATCCACCACCGCCTCCTGCTTCCCGAACCCGCTTTGCCGGGTCGACCGCAAATGACCGCAAATCAGCCCAAATGACGGCTTCCACGGGCAAAACCAATTCGCTTTTTCGCTTTCGCTCGAACCGAATCGGCTCCCGATGCGGGTCGAACCCGAAGCGATCCGGCGCTCTGGTGCCTGTTGGGCGCCCGGGAGGTCACCGGTCCCGGGAGGCGACCGCGACCGCCGTCGAACGTCGAAGGAGAGGCCCCGCCCCGTCAGCTGCCGAACCAGCGGTGCCAGAGGGCGGCGACCCAACCGCCGGTTCCGGGGCGCTCCGGCGCGGCGGGCGGCAGGTTCACCACCGCCTCCCGCATGGGTTCCTGCCCCGCTTGAGCCGGCGCCACGGCGCCCGGGGCCGTGGCGGGCGTGCCGTTTGCAGCGGCCGCCCGGCCGGCGGCGGGCACGCGGACGGCTCGCACCGCCTGGGGTTCTTCGTAACCCCGTTGCCGTGCGGCCTGTTCCAGCCGGTCCAGGGAATCCAGGCTCGCCACCTCGATGGCCATGTGCTCCGTGGCCCGCTGGAGCTGCGCCACCTCCTGCTGGCGCTGGAGGATGGCCCGGTTCAGCTCATAGAGCAGGGCGTACCGGCTGATGACCACCACAGCCAGCAGGAAGAGGACACCCACGGTGGCCACCAGGCGCGCCTCCGGCCGCAAGCGCAGCCGCCGCCGGATCTTGTACCGCCGGACCGGCCGCTGGGCCTCCGCCGGGCCCCAGCCCGGTTCCACCCAGGGTGCCGTCGTCTCCCCTCGCCAACGCGGTGCCACCGCGGCATTTCCGGCTCGTACCATAGTGCTATTCGCCCCCGCTCTGCTCTATGTCGCGACGGTGTCGCGCCGCCACCCTGAGCACGCTGGCCTTGCCCCGTGCGGGTCCGGCCCGGCCGGGCTACGGCAGCCGCTCGGGCTCGCTGCCCACCGGCTCCGGGCCCGCCCGCTCCAGGGCGCGGAGCTTGGCGCTGCGGGCCCGGGGGTTCCGCCGGGTTTCCTCCTCCCCGGGGACCACCGGCCGCCGGGTGAGGACCCGGTAGCCCGGCTGCCCCTCGTCGTCCGGACCTCCGGCCCCCGCGTCCCCCCGCCGGGAGGCCAGGCTGCGAAAAGCGGCCTTGACCGCCCGGTCCTCCAGGGAATGGAAGCTAATGACCACCAGCCGCCCGCCCGGCCGCAGCCGCCGGGCCGCTTCCTCCAGGAACCCTTGCAGGCCGTCGAGCTCGCGATTGACGGCGATCCGCAGGGCCTGGAAGGTCCGGCGGGCGGGATGGCCGCCCCGCCGCCGGGCCCGGGCGGGGATGGCGTCCTTGATCACCTCCACCAGCTGGGTGGTGGTGGTGATCGGCCGGCGGCGCCGCGCGGCGACGATGAAGTCGGCGATGCGGCCGGCCCAGCGCTCTTCGCCGTAGTCGGCGATCCACCGGGCCAGCTGGTCACGGCTGGCCGTGTTGACCAGGTCCGCCGCCGTCACCCGCTGGCTCGGGTCCATGCGCATGTCCAGCGGCGCCTCCACCTGGTAGCTGAAGCCCCGGGCCGGGTCGTCCAGCTGCATGGACGAGACCCCCAGGTCGAGGAGGATCCCGTCCACCGCCTCCCACCCCGCCGCGGCCAGGTGCCGGTCCAGGTCCCGGAAGTCGCCCCGCACCAGACGAACCCGCTCGCCGTAGGGGGCCAGCCGGGCCCGCGCCAGTTCCAGGGCCCGGGGGTCCCGGTCGATCCCCAGCAGCTGGCCGGCCGGGCCGGCCGCCTCCAGGATGGCGGCAGCGTGACCGCCCGCCCCCACGGTCCCGTCGACGAACCGCCCGCCCCGCTGGGGCGCCAGGTAGGCCAGGACCGCCTCCAGGAGCACGGGGATGTGGGGCCAAGGCTCCGGCGCTGGCGGCGTGGACGCCCATTCAGGCTCCCCGCCGGCCCCGGGCTCCGGGTGGCGATCCTGCCCTGCCCCAGGCTCGGCCGCGCCGGCGACCGGGCGGGCCTCGGCGCCGTCCACCGGTGCCGCGGTGCGGCTGGGGCGTGCGACGGGCTTGGAAGCCGCGGCAGCCGCCCGCTCGGGGGCCACCGCCGCGCGGGGCCCGGGCGCCATGCCGCGGCCGGGATCCCCGGCCGGTGGGGACCCCGCGTCCCGATGGCCATCCAGGTCGCAGCCGGTTCCCTTCCCCATCTCCTCGGCTCCCTTGCCTCTTCTGGTCGCAGCCGGGGCGTCCGATCGCCACCGGCCCGGCGGCCGGCGGCGGCTGATGGCCACCGGCGCCCGCCGGCCCCTGGCTCAGATCCCCAGGTCGACGATCTGCTCGGCGATCTGGGAGTAGGCCTCCGACGCTTCTTCCACGTAGCGTGTCCACCGCTCGGCGGCCCAGATCTCCACCCGGTTGCCCACGCCGATGAGGACGGCCTCGCGGTCGATGCCGGCGTACTCCCGCAGGGTCTGGGGCAGGAGGATCCGGCCCTGCTTGTCCGGCACGCACTCGCTGGCCCCCGACAGCAGCATCCGGACGAAGGCCCGGGCGCTGGACTGGGCCAGGGGCAGCGCCCGCAGCTTGGCCTCCAGGCTGCTCCACTCCGCTGGCGGGAAGACGAACAGGCACTGGTCGAGACCGCGGGTGATGACCAGGGGCTCACCCAGCTCGTCCCGCAGCCGGGCGGGGACGAACAGGCGCCCCTTGTCATCGACGGCATGGCGGTACTCGCCGATCAGCATGCCTGCGCGCCTCGCTTCGGGTAGAGCCACCGGGCGGACCGCTGCCGGCGGGCCGCGGGGACGCCCTGGGCCGGCCGGGCCGGCTCCCCACTGTCCCCCACTTTACCCCACTCTGAACCACTTGGTCCCGTTTATTCGGGGCACCGGGGACAACTCCTGCCCGGCAAGGTCCCAATTTTTTGACGGCTGCCGACGGATGGCGGCGGCGGCAACCGCCGGGCTTCGCCAAAGGGGCCGGAAGATGGCGAAAGGCGCCGGGTTGGTGGACCCGGCGCCTTTCGCCGCGCGGTCGCCTTGTCGAAAAAAGGCGGGGCGCGCTGCCTCTTTTGCAGCGCGCCCCGCCCGGCATGCTGGTGGAGCGGATGGGACTCGAACCCACGACCTCTGCGATGCGAACGCAGCGCTCTCCCAACTGAGCTACCGCCCCGCCGACAACCCTCATTCTACAGGCGGTCACCGGAGGCGTCAACCGCAGGCGCTACCGCGGGCGCTGATCGGCTGGCCCGTTTGGGACAACCGGCTGAGGCCTCTCCTTCGCTGTTCCCTCACCAGCACCTACCGCAACTTTCGGCGGGCGCTGATCGGGCCGATCGGACCGCATCACCGCGGGTCGCCCGGCCGCGGCGCCGGGCATGCGGCAGCCGCCGGGCGGCGTTGGCCCTTGCGGCGCGCGGCGGCCCGCGGTAAGCGGGCCGGCCGCCTCGGCGGGGCGGCCGGGGCGACGGGGGCGACCAGGGGGACGGGATCGTTGCGCGGCGGCCCAGGGCTGCGGGATCGCGCAGCGGACCAGGACCCCAAGATCAATGCCCGGCGCCCGGGCCACCGCTCCAGGTCGTCCCCGGCGCGGGGTCCGGCGCAAGCAGCGCGCCGCGGGGCCAAGCGGCGCTACCGCAGCCCCCACCAGGGCCCCAGGACCTCCGCATCGGTGACCACCAGGTCCATGCGCCGGTCCAGGGCATCGCGGGGGACGGCCGCCAGCACCATGGCCGCAGGCGCCACGCCGGCGCGCCAGGCCGCCGGATGGCGCTCGAGGAAGCGATCGTAGTACCCGCCGCCGCGGCCCAGGCGCCAGCCCTGGCGATCGAAGGCGAGTCCCGGCACCACCACCAGCGTGCCGGCGTCGACGGGATACGCGGGGCAGCCCTCATGGGGCTGGCGCAGGCCCCAGGGCCCGGGGACGGTGTCGTCCCAGCTCTCCACCACCCGCGCCTCCATGGCCTGGCGAACGGGGTCGACCCGCGGCAGGAGGACCACCAGCCCCTGGCGCCGGGCCCAGGGGAGCAGGGGGGTCACGTCGACCTCCGTCGCCAGGGGCGCGTACAGCATGAGAGCCGTGACGGCGGGACGTCGAGGGGCGTCGCCGCCCGCGGCCCCGGCCGGGGATCGCGGGGGCAACCCGCCGGTCACCACCCCTTGCAGCCGGGCACAGATGAGGTCGGACGCCCGCCGGCGGTCCCCCGCGGGCCAGGCCCGCCACGCCTCGCGCAGACGGCGGCGCAAGGCCGCCTTCTCATCCCCGCCGGCCGCCGCCATGGCGCCGCGCCTACCCCTCGGGGTCGATCCAGGCCACGGCGTCGCCCTGGTTCAGGGTCTGGCCCTTGGTGTGGGGCACGGCCGTCACCCGGCCGGCGCAGGGCGCGGCCAGCTCGTTCTCCATCTTCATGGCCTCCAGGATGGCCACCACTTGCCCGGCCTCGACCCGATCCCCGGGACGAACCCGCACGTCCAAAAGCAGGCCCGGCAAGGGCGCCGTCACGGGCGTGCCCTTGCCCGCGGCGCCGTTGCGCTCGGCTCCGGCGCCGGCCTCCGCCGGGGCGGCACCGCCCCCCGGGGCGGTGCCGCCCCTCGCCTGCGCGGCCGCAGCCGGGGCGCCGGCCCCGGCTGCGGCCGCGGGGGCCTCGCCCGCGGGTGCGGCGCCGCCGGGCGCCGCACCCGCGGGCCGGGCCGCCGCCCCCTCCGGCCCTGCTGCGCCGCCCGCTCCACCGGCCGGCCAGGCGCCCGCCGGGCCCGGGGCCGGGGTGACCCCCGCCCCGGCCCCGTGAGAGGCTGCGGCCCCCAGGCCCGCACCGGGCCCCTGCGCAGCGCCGGCCCCCAGGCCCCCGGCAGGTCCGGGAGCAGCGCCGGCCGCCCCGGCCGGCACCGGGCCGGCCCCAGGACCCGCCGCCTCCGGGTACAGGCCCCACCCCCCGGCGGCGCCGGGCCCCCACGGCCAGGCCGGCACCCCGTAGGGCCAGCCCGCCGCCGGCAGGCCCATCGGCCCCCCAGCGGCCAGCGGCCCGGCCGCGCCCGGGAAGGCCGCCGCCCAGACGCCAGTCCCCGCCGTGCCGGGGGCCGGCGGCGCGGCCGCCGGCCCGTCCACCGGTTCGACCCACACGTCGAAGACCCATCCGTTGACCGTCACCCGATACCGCTTCATCCTCGCGTCCTCCCGTCGTCGCGGCCCGCCGGCTGGCCGTCCAGGCGCCCGCCGCCCTGCCGCCGTCCCGCCTCCGGGCCCCGGCCGGCTTGCCCGGCCAGTCCCACCTCCGGGACCCGGCCGGCTTGCCCGGCCGGTCCCGCCGCCGGCGGGCCGGCCGGGGGCCGGGAACGAGCCAGCAAGGCGGCAGCCCCCGCCATCAATTCCTGCCGCCCGGCCAATGCCCAGGGGCGTGGCCACGCCGGGGCTCCCGCCGCCAGGGCCGCCTCCGCCTCCAGCAAGAACCGGCTCCCGCCGGCGGCGCCCGCCGCGCCCAGCAGGAAGGCCCTCCCCGCCGCCCCCGGCAGCCAGCCGGGGCCGGCAGCCCCCGGCGCCAGAGCCGTTCCGGCCGGCCCCAGGGGCCGGATCCACCGCACCCGGACCCCTTGTCCCGCTTCTGCCTCGACGGCCGCCACGATGGCCGCCACCACCGCCGGTGGGATCACCCCACACCCTCCTTCGCGGGCCACCCGGTTCAGCCCGGTATCCCCGCTCCACCCGCCCCCGTTGGCCCCCGATGCCCGGGGGCCAACCGCGGCCCAGAGGCCACCGGCCGGGCGGCACCCGCGGGCAGGCACCCGGCCGGCGGCGCTGCGGCCCCGGGCGCGGGCGCCCGCGGCCCAGGGCCCCGGTGCCGCCCGCTCCAGCTCCCGCCGGGGCCCGTCGCCGCCGGGACCCGGGGGCGACGGGCCGCCGGGTCCACCTCACAGGGGGATGTTGCCGTGCTTGCGGGCCGGGCGCTGTTCCCGCTTGCCCGCCAGGCTCTCCAGGGCCGCGGCCAGCCGCGCCCGGGTGGCCGCGGGCTCGATCACGTCGTCCACGTAGCCGCGGGACGCCGCCGCGTAGGGGCTGGCGAAGACCTCGCGGTACTCGCGCACCTTGGCCGCCCGCATGGCGGCCGGATCCTCCGCCTCGGCGATCTCCTTCCGGAAGACGATGTTGCACGCCCCCTCCGGCCCCATCACCGCGATCTCCGCCGTTGGCCAGGCGAAGGCGTAGTCGGCCCCCAGGCCCCGGCAGCACATGGCGATGTAGGCGCCGCCGTAAGCCTTGCGCAGGACCACCGACACCTTGGGCACCGTCGCCTCCGCGTAGGCGTAGAGGACCTTGGCCCCGTGACGGATGATCCCGCCGTGCTCTTGGGCCCGGCCCGGCAGGTAGCCCGGCGTGTCGACCAGGGTGATCAGGGGGATGTTGAAGGCGTCGCAGAAGCGGACGAACCGGGCGATCTTGTCGGAGGAGTCGATGTCCAGGCAACCGGCCAGCACCCGCGGCTGGTTGGCCACCACCCCCACCACCCGGCCGGCCAGGCGGGCGAAGCCCACCACGGCGCTCTGGGCAAACCGCTGGTGCACCTCGAAGAAGGTGCCCCGGTCGACCAGGGCCTCGATCACCCGCCGCACGTCGTACGGCTTGTTGGGGTCGGTGGGCACCGCCTCCTCCAGCTCCGGCGCCGGCCGCTCAGCGGGGTCCCCCGTGTCCAGGTAGGGCGGGTCCTCCAGGTTGTTGGCGGGCAGGTAGCCGAGGAGCCGCCGGATCATCCCCAGGCACTCCCGCTCGTTGGGGGCGTAGAAATGGGCCACGCCGCTGCGGGTCGTGTGGGTGGCGGCGCCGCCCAGCTCCTCGAAGCTGATCTCCTCGCCCGTCACCGTCTTGATCACGTCGGGGCCGGTGATGAACATCTGGCTGGTGCCCTCGACCATGAAGACGAAGTCGGTGATGGCCGGCGAGTAGACGGCGCCCCCGGCGCAGGGGCCCATGATGACGGAGATCTGGGGGATGACCCCCGACGCCCAGGTGTTGCGGGCGAAGATGCGGGCGAAACCGTCCAGGGACGCCACGCCCTCCTGGATGCGGGCGCCGCCTGAGTCGTTGATGCCGATGAGGGGCGCCCCGGCCTTGAGGGCCAGGTCCATCACCTTGACGATCTTGGCGGCGTGCATCTCTCCCAGGGTGCCGCCGATCACGGTGAAGTCCTGGGCGAAGACGTACACCAGCCGGCCGTCGATGCGCCCGAACCCCGTGACGACCCCGTCGCCCGGCGCCTCCTTGCCCTCCATGCCGAACTCCCGGGCCCGGTGCTGGACGAACAGGTCCAGCTCCTGAAAGCTGCCGGGGTCCAGCAGCAGGGCCAGGCGCTCCCGGGCGGTGAGCTTGCCCTTGGCGTGCTGCTGGGCGATGCGCTGGGGCCCACCGCCCTGCTCCAGCTGGCGGCGCCGCGCCTGCAGGGCCGCCACCTTCTCGGCCATGGTGCCCGGGCCGCCGGCGGCCCCAGGTTCGGGACGCACCGGCTCCAGCGTGCCGGGCGTGCCGCCACCCGTCCCGCCGGCCCCGCCGGCGCCTTCCGGATCGCGGGCAGCCGCCGCCTCGGCAGCCCCCGCCGGCCCCTCCGCCCCGGCGCGGCGGGCCCGCCGCCGCCGGCTCTCGCCCTCGGGGCGCGGGCCGCCGGCACGGGCGGCCTGTTCGTCCTGCTGGTCCTTGCCGATGTCGGTCATGTCGCCGCGGTCCTCCGGTTTCTCGATCCGTGGGGTCCAGGGGCCGGGCCCGCGGGCCCCGGTCGCCGGCGGCCCCGCTCAGGAGCGGAAGCTGCTGTCGGTGCGGTGGATCCAGCCCCGGACCCGCATGGCCTCGGTGACCCGGCCCACCGCCACCGTATAGGCCGCCAGCCGCAGGTCGCGGGTGTCCAGCCGCTGCGCCGCCTCCCAGACCCGGCGGAAGGCGCCCACCATCCGCTCCTCCAGGCGCCGGTTGACCTCCTCCTCCGACCAGTACCAGTGGCACTGGTTCTGGACCCACTCGAAGTAACTGACGGTGACGCCGCCCGCGTTGGTCAGGATGTCGGGCAGCACCACCACGCCCCGTTCAACCAGGATCCGGTGGGCCTCCGGCGTGGTGGGGCCGTTGGCCACCTCGCCCACCACCCGGGCCTGGACCCGGCCGGCATTGGCTGCGGTGATCTGGTTTTCCAGGGCAGCCGGCAAAAGGATATCACACGGCAGGGTGAGCAAGTCGGCGTTGGTGATGGCCTGGGCGCCGGGGAAGCCCGCCACGCTGCCCGTGGCGTCCTTGTGGGCCTGGACCTCCCGCGGGTCGAGCCCGCCCTCGTTCAGGATCGCCCCGCCCGAGTCGCTGACCGCGATGACCCGCACGCCCATCTCGTAGAGCAGCCGGTGGGCGATGCTGCCGGCGTTGCCGTAGCCCTGGATGGCCACCGTGGCGTGGCGGATGTCGAGGCCGATGGCCCGCGCCGCCTCCCGCACCACGGTCACCGCCCCCCGGGCCGTGGCCTCGTGGCGGCCCAGCGACCCGCCGATCACCAGCGGCTTGCCGGTGACGATGCCGAAGGCGTTCTGCTGCCGGATCTGGCTGAACTCGTCGGCGATCCAGGCCATCACCTGGGCGGTGGTGTAGACGTCGGGGGCGGGGATGTCCTTTTCCTCCCCCATGACCTGGGCCATGGCCTGGATGTAGCCCCGGCTCAACCCCTCCAATTCCCGGGCCGACATGCGCTTGGGGTCGCAGACCACGCCGCCCTTGCCGCCCCCGAAGGGGATCTCCAGGAGGGCGCACTTCAGGGTCATCCACATGGACAAGGCCTTGACCTCGTCCGGGGTGACCTGGGGGTGGAACCGGATCCCGCCCTTGGTCGGCCCCAGGGCGTCGTTGTGCTGGGACCGGTAGCCCACGAAGACCTCCGTGCGCCCGTCGTCCATGCGGACGGGGATCGCCACCTCGATGAACCGCAGCGGGCGGGCCAGGATCCGGTAGACCGCCGGGTCGAGGCCCAGGGCCTCGCAGGCGCGGGCGATCTCCTGCTTCGCCACCTCGTAGGGGTTGGGCAGGTCGGCGGCAGTCTCCACCTTTTCGCCTTCGAGGATAGCCCCGTCCCCGGCACGCCCGCCCTCCGGCGGCGAGCCGGCCGGCGCCGGCACGGGGGGTGCGGGCACGGGCGGCGCCAGGGGCGCCGCCACCTCCATGGCCGGATCCACCGCTCCCGGGCCTTGAGCCGGCCCCGCCGGCAACGGCGATCCCGTGCCGGTGGGCGGCAAGGCCGAATCTGGCCGGCGGGGGCGATCGCCCTGTCCCGCCGGCCCTCGCCCATCCTTCGTTCCCATGTCGAGGCCCCCTTCCGCCGATGACGGCTGCGGCAGGCCCCTCCGGTTTCCCCGGATGCCTCCAGCCCATCCCGGGCCGGCCGGCCGCCCGGCGGCGCACGACCGCCCGGAAGGCGCTCCGCCCGGTTCCCCTCTCGCCTGGTCGTCCTCGCCTAGTCGTCCTGCCCCAGCACCCGGGCCACCGCGTCGCGGCTCAGGCGGATCTCCACCTTGTCGGCGATGCGCAGCCGCACGGTGTCCTCCTCCACCTTGGTCAGGGTGCCGAAGATGCCGCCGATGGTGACGACCTTGTCCCCGGCCTTGAGCCGGGCCAGCATCTCCCGGCGCCTCTTCTGCTGCTGTTGCTGGGGCCGGATGAGCATGAACCACATCAAGCCGAAGAAGACGGCGAAGATCAACAGGTTCGACAGCAGGGCATTCCCCTGTTCCGGCACGGCGCCACCTCGCCTTCCACCAAGGAGAGTGTACCCTACACGGCTTCGCTGGCCCGCGGGCAGGTCCTGCCCCGCCCGCCATCGGGGCCTAAGGCCCTGCGCAGCCCCCCAGATGCGGTCCCGACCGCCCGCGGCGCGGTCCCGGCGCCCCCGGTGCCGCCCCGGCCGCCGGAGGTCCAGGCCAGCCGCCGCCGGCCGGTTCGTCCGCCCCCGGTCCGGGGATCCACGGGGCGCCGGCCCTCAGGCCGTCGGCAGCGGTTCGGGATCGGGCGCGCGGAACCCCAAAGCCGCGCCCTCGCCGCGGTAGAAGTCCGCCCGGAACTCGGGCAGGCGGTCCTCCCGCACGGCCTGGCGCAACCGCTCCATGAAGCGGTGCAGGTAGCGCAGGTTGTGGATCGTCGTCAGCCGCATGCCCAGGGTCTCGTTGACCTTGAGCAGGTGGCGGATGTAAGCCCGCGAGAAGTGGCGGCAGGCGTAGCAGTCGCAGGCCGGATCCAGCGGGCCGAAGTCCCGGGCGAAGGCCGCGTTGCGCACGGTCAGCTTGCCCTGGGAGGTGTAGACCGTGCCGTGGCGGGCCATCCGGGTCGGCAGGACGCAGTCCATCATGTCGATGCCGCGCCACACCGCCTCCAGGATCAGGTCGGGCGTCCCCACGCCCATCAGGTACCGTGGCCGGCCGGCGGGCAGGTGGGGCACGGTGGCCTCCAGCACCGCCACCGTGACCCCCGGCGGCTCCCCCACGCTGAGGCCCCCCACGGCGTAGCCGGGGAAGTCCAGCTCCACCAGGGCCTCCGCCGAGCGCCGCCGCAGGTCGGGGAAGGCCCCGCCCTGGACGATGCCGAACAGGGCCTGTTCCTCCGGCCGCCCCTCCTCCTGCCAGGCGCGGTGGCAGCGGCGGGCCCAGCGGGTCGTCCGCTCCACGCTGGCCTCCACCTCCTCCCGGCGGGCGGGGTAGGCCAGGCACTCGTCGAAGCACATGATGATGTCCGCCCCCAGGTCCCGCTGCACCGCCAGGGACAGCTCGGGGGTGAAGAAGTGCTCCGAGCCGTCCAGGTGGGAGCGGAAGCGGACGCCGTCGGCCGTCACCTGGCGCAGGGAGGCCAGGCTGAAGACCTGGAAGCCGCCGCTGTCGGTCAGGATCGGCCGGTCCCAGGCCATGAAGCGGTGGAGGCCGCCGGCCGCCGCCACCACGCCGGCGCCGGGCCGCAGGTACAGGTGGTAGGTGTTGCTCAGGATGATCTGGGCGCCCACCGCCCGCAGCTCATCGGGACTCAGGGTCTTCACCGCCGCCTGGGTGCCCACCGGCATGAAGACCGGTGTTTCCACGACGCCGTGGGGTGTGACCAGCCGGCCCGTGCGGGCGCCGCTGTGCGCCTCCTGGTGCTCGACGGTGAACCAGCCGTCCCAGCGCCCCAAGGATCCCTCGCCTCCCGTCAACGCCCCTCCGCGCCTTCGGGCCCCTGGGCCGGTTCCTCCGCCGGGGGAACCGGCCCCTCCCCTGGAACCGCCCCGCCCAGGATCAACATGGCGTCGCCAAAGCTGAAGAACCGGTAACGCCGGGCCACCGCCTCCCGGTAGGCCGCCAGGGTCCGCTCCTTGCCCAGCAGGGCGGCCACCAGCATGATCAGGGTCGAGCGCGGCAGGTGGAAGTTGGTGATCAGGCCGTCGATGGCCTTGAACCGGTAGCCCGGGTAGATGAAGAGGTCGGTCCAGCCGCTGCCCGGCTCCACGGTCCCGTCGGGGCGGGCCACCGTCTCCAGGGTCCGGGTCACGGTGGTGCCCACGGCCACGATGCGGCCGCCGGCCGCCCGGGCCTCGTTGATCGCCGCGGCCGCCGCCGGTTCCACCCGGAAGAACTCGGCGTGCATGGTGTGGTCCTCCACCCGCTCGACGGTGACGGGCCGGAAGGTGCCCACCCCCACGTGCAGGGTGAGGTAGGCGATGCGCACCCCCTGGGCCTGGAGTTGCTCCAGCAGCTGGGGCGTGAAGTGCAGGCCGGCGGTGGGGGCCGCCACCGAGCCCTCCTCCCGGGCGTACACCGTCTGGTACCGCTCGGGGTCGTCCAGTTCGGCCCGGATGTAGGGCGGCAGGGGAACCCGGCCCAGACGGTGCAGGGTCTGGTCGACGGTCTCGCCGGCCGGCGGCTCCAGCCGGATCACCCGCTCCCCGCTCTCCCGGGCCTCCTCCACGTAGACCCGCAGGGGCCGGTCCTCGCCGCAGACCACCACCGTCCCCGGCCGGACCCGGCGTCCCGGCCGTGCCAGGGCCAGCCAGCGCCCGTCCTCCGTGGGCTGCAGCAGCAAGAACTCCACCTGGCCGCCCGTGGGCCGGCGCCCGTACAGCCGGGCCGGGCGCACCCGGGTGTCGTTGAGCACCAGGCAGTCGCCGGGCCGGAGGAACCGGGGCAGGTCCCGGAAGCGGGCATGCAGCCAACGACCCGTGTCCCGGTCGACCACCATCAGCCGCGAGGCGTCCCGCTCGGGCAGGGGCTCCTGGGCGATCAGCTCGGGCGGCAGCTCGTAGTCGAATTCCTCGACGCGCATGGACCAAGCCTTCCTCTCCACCAACGGGTGCGGGCCGGCCGCGCCCCGCCCGCGGGCAGGCTCCCCGGCGGGCCACGGACACCGGCGCCCGGGGGGTCGGGTGTGGACACCCCGGGGGGTGCGGCGCGGACATCCCGGGGCTGCGGCGCCGGATCGCCCTGGCCTTGCAGCCCCGGGAGATGCGACGCGGGCGCCCCGGGCTTGCAGCCCCCGGGGAGGTGCGACGCGGACACCCCGGGGAGAGCGGCGGGGGATCGCCCTGGGCTTTGCAGCCTCCCGGGCCGGCGGCCGTCCCCTTCACGGCCACCGGCTCCGGTCACCTCGCCTCCCCCTACCACCGCCGGGACGGGACCGGCCCGTCTCCTTGCGCATTATGGCACAAAGAAAACCCGGGACGACGGTGTCCCGGGAAACTGGATCGGCTCGACCTCAACCGTGGGACCTCGCTCCGCGCCCCAGCCCGCACCTGCGTCGGGGCAGTTCCTCAGGCCGAGGGCGGCTCGTCAAGCCGCCCCGCCCCCACCGCGCCGCGGACACCGAGGAAGCCCGTCCGATCGGACGACACCGGCCCGCCCGGGCCCACCACCGGCCGCGACCGGGCACGGGCCGGCCGGCGCCCGCCCGGGGGCCGACGGGCGTCCCGAGACCCCAGCGCGGGGCCGGGGGCCCCGGGGGCCGGAAGCCGAAGGGCTCAGGGGCAGCCGAGCAGGGAATCCGCTACGTCCCCGACCCAAGATCCCAACGGTCCCCCGCCCTCTTGACAGGTCAGCAGGTCCTCCAGGTCGTCGACCAGGTCGTCCACGGTGGACCCGGACCCCGCGTCGGCCCCACCGTCCGTGGTGCCGCTGCCGGTCGACCCGCCGGTGCCGGCCGGCGACCCCGACGTGCTCCCGCCGCTAGTGCCGCCCAGGGAGCCGGTCCCCGACGACCCGCCCGCCGGCGCCGACCCGCCGCCGCTGGAACCGCCCGACCCGGTCAGGGTCCCTACACCGGGAACGGGGATGGGCAGGGAAGAACCCGCTCCTCCCTGCCCGTCGCTGGTACCGCCCGTGCCCGGTAACACACCCCCACCCGACCCGCCGCCATCACCGCCCGTCTCCCCGGTGAGGGGAAGACCGGGCAGGACCGGGGACGTGGGGGCCGGCAGGCCCGGCAGGAGCCCGCCGGACCCGCCCCGCTCCTTGCCGCCCTTCTCGCCCGGGCCTCCACCTTGCTTCGCCGGTCCGGCGCCCGCCCCCGACCCCCGCCCCGGGCGGTCGGCCCGGCCGGCACCGGCCTTGGCGCCTCCTGCCGGCTGGCCGTCCTTCCGGTCGTGGCCGGCCTTCCGGCCCCCGGCCGTTCGACTCGCCCCACCCTCCGGGACGGCGGGCTCGGCCAGGCGTACCGGCAAGACGAATTGCATGATGCCGTGGGGGAGCACCTGGCGCAGCGTCCGGACCTTTTTCAGGCCGTCCAGGATGGCGGCCCCAAGAAGGGCGTCCGCCTGGTCACCCCCGCCGGGCCGCAGGTTCCCGCCGGAACCCGGTGTCCCCGGCGTCCCGCCGGAACCGGCCGGCGGGGTCACCGGCCGCCCGCTACCCCCGCCCGCAGGGCGCGCCGAGCCGCCTGCGCCCCCTGGCCGCCCCGGGCCGAACCCCATGCGGCCCAGGTCCTCCGGGCCCAGGCGGACCAGGCGGGCCAGGGCCTCGGCCACCAGGGACGGCGAGGGACCCCCGGCGGCGGGCTGCTGGGTGACCGCCTCGACCTGGGCGCCCAGCAAGGCCGCCGCCTTGAAGACGGAGAGCCCCGCGCGCCGGGCGAACTGGCCCAGCTGCGGTCCCACCTGGGGCTCGTCGACCGCGATGACGGCGGCGGCCACCATCTCCGGCCGCCGCTCGAGGACCACGGCCGCGCCCCGCTGGGCGCGAGCGACGGCCTGGCGCACGGCCGGCGGCAAGCCTTGCCCCTCCTCGAGGGGCGCCGCCGCGATGACGACGACCCCCGGCAGGGGCGTCGCCATCTGGGCGGCCCGTTCGACCAGCAGGACGATGACCCGGTCCACCGGCAACCCGACCCAGGCTGCCGGCTCGATCAGGGCCGCGGCCGCCTCCGTCAGGGGCTCGACCCCCAGCACCAGGGCCCATGGGTCCGTCACCAGGCCCACGCTGGCCGGATCCAGGTCCACGGTGACGTAGCCGGCCGGACCGGCCGCCACCGGCGTCACCAAAAAGCCGCTGAACACGGCCACCAGCAAGGCCGCGGCAGCGGCCCAGGCCACCAGCGGGCGCCAGGCGGGGCGCCGGACGACCTCCAGGTGGACCTCCTGCCCCACGGTCCAGCGACGACCGCGCAGGGGCACCCGGAGGAACTGGCCCCCCTCCCGCAGGACGACGGCGCTATCCCCGTCGATCTCCAGCACGACCGCCTTCGTCCCCACGGCCCTGCACGCCTCCCCCGGCCGGTTCGTCCCAAGGAATCCGGCCTCCGTTACTCCTTACGCAAAGGACGGGTTCGGTTCTGGGGTGATTGTCGGATTTGGACACAAAAAAGTCGTCCGTCCCCGCTCCCCCTGGCCGGTCCCGCCGGCTCCCAGCCATGCGTTGGCCGCGTCCCGTCCCCTCCGGCGCGGGCGCCTTCCAAGTCGACGGCTCGGTGACCCGCGCTGCCTCTTGTCCGGCCGGCCTTCAGCCGGCGGTCAGCCGGTGCCGGCCAGCTGGCGCCGGCGAGCCGGCGCCGGTGGCCCGCTTCAGGCCACGTACTCCTGGAGAAATACATAATCCCCGATGAGGATCAGGGCAACGGCCACGATGTACTTGCGCTGGCGCTCCAAGGTCTTGCGCGACGCCTGCACCTCCGGGTCCGCCGCCAGCTCCCGTAAGGGCAGGGTCCGGTTCTTCAGCAGGGCTTCCCGGTACGCCGGCACCGACGCCAGCCGGCGCGCCACCTGGATCGCCCGGTCCCGGGCGTCCTTGTGCTTGGGACAGTTCTCCACCAGGTCGCTGAAGCGGATGCCGAAGAGAGCCAGCTCCTGCTGGAACCGGAGGATCTCCTGGCGCCGCTCCCAGGCCTCGACGGCCAGGGCGTGCTGGTCCAGGGCCGCCTGGATGTCCACCTGGTTGACGGGATGCCCCTCATCGTCTTCGGTCTCCAGGTCGCTGAAGGGGACGACGGCCCGCGCCGCCGACTGCTTGCGGAAGTGGTCGATCAACCGGCGCTTGATCACCGTCTCGGCGAAGGCGATGAAGTTGTTGCCCCGGGTGGCGTCGAACCGGTCGATGGCCTCGTTGAAGGCCAGCAAGCCGATGCTGATCTCCTCGTCCTGGCCGGCGTGCAGGTACCGGCCGCAGACCCGGGAGGCCACCTTGAGCACGAAGGGGGTGTACGCCCGGATCAGCTCGTTGCGGGCGTCGTCATCCCCCGCCTTCGCCTGGACGATCAGCTGGTCCGTCCCCAGGGGGCTGGCATTCATGGCTCCACCCCGTCGGCATCGAGCTGCCGCCGGCCACCCGGGCGGGCGACGCCGCCGGCCGGCACCCGTCCTCTCCCATGGCCGGGCGCCCTAGCGCCCGCGGAACAGCAGGTTGAGCACCAGGGTCAAGAGCAGGCTCAACAACAGGGAACTGGCGAGGGGGAAGAAGAAGGTGAAGTTCCCGCGCCGGACGACGATGTCCCCCGGCAAGCCGCCGAAGCCGATGCGGCCGGCCAGCCAGAGGAACAGGCCCAGGGCCGCCAGGCCCAGGCCCATGACGACGAGCCAGCGCCCGATGTCCGTCAACCCCACGGTACTCACCCGACCCTTCGGTCATCCCCTGTCCGGTTCCGCCTATGGGATTCCCTATTCCCGATGAACCGGCCATCTCCTACAAAGTTTACAGTTTCATGACGAAATGTTTACATCCCCAGGCCCGGGAGGCGCTGCTGCAGCCCCGCCCCCTCGGCCCCCTCCTCCAGCCAGGCCGGGATCGGGAGCCCCAGGTGCTCGTAGGCGCGGCGGGCCAGCACCCGGCCCCGGGGCGTGCGCTGCAGGAAGCCCATCTGCATCAGGTAGGGTTCGTAGACGTCCTCGATGGTCTCCGGCTCTTCCCCGATGGCGGCGGCCAGGGTCTCCAGGCCCACCGGCCCGCCGCCGTAGTGCAGGGCCATCACGGTCAACAGCCGGCGATCGGCCCGGTCCAGGCCCAGGGGGTCGACCTCCATGAGATCCAGTCCGGCCCGGGCCACCTCGGCGGTGATGACCCCCTCGGCCCGTACCTGCGCGTAGTCCCGCAGCCGGCGCAAGAGGCGGTTGGCCACCCGCGGCGTGCCGCGGGCCCGCCGGGCCACCTCCTGGGCGCCCTCGGGGTCGATGGCCACCCCCAGGATGCCCGCCGAGCGCATGACGATCCGGGCCAGTTCCTCCGGCCGGTAGTATTCGAGGCGCAAGAGGACGCCGAACCGGTCCCGCAAGGGTCCCGTCAGGCGTCCGGCCCGGGTCGTCGCGCCCACCAGGGTGAAGCGGGGCAGGTCGATGCGCAGGGACCGCGCCGCCGGCCCCTTGCCGATGATCAGGTCCAGGGCGAAGTCCTCCATGGCCGGGTAGAGGACCTCCTCCACCGGCCGCGGCAGGCGGTGGATCTCGTCGATGAACAGCACGTCCCGGTCGTTCAGGTTCGTCAAGAGGGCGGCCAGGTCGCCCGCCCGTTCGATGGCCGGGCCGGAGGTCATGCGAAAGCCCACGCCCAGCTCCCGGGCGATGACCTGGGCCAGGGACGTCTTGCCCAGGCCCGGGGGACCGTAGAGCAGCACGTGATCCAGGGCGTCCCCCCGCTCCCGCGCCGCCTGGATGTAGATGGACAGCTTCTCCTTCACGCCCTCCTGGCCCGGGAAGTCGTCCAGGGACTGGGGGCGCAGGCCCGCCTCCAGCGGGGCGTCGCCGGGCTGCAGCCGGCTCGAGACGACGCGCTCCTCCTCGATCATCGGGCCGCACCTCCCACCGTCCGGCTTCCGGCCAGCGCCCGCAGGGCGGCCCGCACCCAGGCCGCGGCCGGGGCATCGGGTTCCACCTCCGCCGCCGCCATCGCCAGGGCCTGCTCCGCCTCCAGCGGGCTGTAGCCCAGGGATTCCAGGGCCGCCCGGGCGTCATCCCGCGGCGCCGGGGCGGCACCCGCGGACCTCCCGTCGGACGAACCCGCCGTGCCGGCCCCCGGGGCGCCGGCCGCCGCCGGGCCCGCTGCCAGATCCTCCGGCGCCCCCAGCCGGTCCCGCAGCTCCGTCAGCAGCCGGCGGGCCAGCTTGGGGCCAACCCCCGGCACCCGGACCAGGGGGGCCGGCTCCTGCAAGACCACCGCCCGGCGCAATTCGTCCGGGCTCAGAACCGACAGCACCGACAGGGCCACCCGGGGCCCCACGCCCGAGACGGTCACCAGGGCGTCGAAGGCGGCTTGCTCATCGGGCGTGGCGAAGCCGTAGAGCGACCACTGGTCTTCCCGCACCACCAGCCGGGTCAGGAGCCGCACGGGTTCCCCCACCGCCGGCAGGCGGCGCTGGGTCTGGCGGGAGACCGCCACCCGGAAGCCCACGCCGCCCACGTCGACCCAGACCTCGTCGCCGTGGCAGCCGGCCAGCCGGCCGCTGAGGAACGCGATCACCGCCCGGCCCCCCCGCGGGGCGATCGACCGCTGCCGGCCGGCACCGCCTCCGCAGCGGCTCCCGGCTCCGACCCGGCGCCCGCCGCGCCCGCCGGCCGGTCCCCGGCGCGCCCCGCCATGGGCCGCGCCCCGCTTGCCCTTACGGCGGCGGCCTGCCCCGCCCAGGCCGAGGTCTGGGCATGCAGGCAGCACACCGCCACCGCCAGGGCGTCGGCGGCGTCGTCGGGCACCGGCGGCCGCGCCAGGCCGAGCAGGGTCTGAACCATGCGCTGCACCTGGGCCTTGGAGGCCCGGCCGTACCCCACCACGGCCTGCTTGACCTCATGGGGCGCGTACTCGTGGACCGGCAACCCCGCCCGGGCCGCGGCCAGCAGGGCGACGCCCCGGGCCTGGCCCACGTGCAGGGCGCTGGACCGGTTCTTCTGGAGGAACAGGCGCTCCACGGCCACGGCCTGGGGCCGGTAGCGGGCCAGCAGCTCCTCGAGGTCCCGGTAGATGGCGGCCAGGCGCTGAGCCGGGGGCTGGCCGGCGGGCGTGCGGATCACGCCGTAGGTCACGGGCACCAGGGTCGTGCCGGCCACCGCCACGACGCCGAAGCCCATGGTCGCCGTCCCCGGATCGATGCCCAGCACCTGCAACGCAATCCCTCCGTTCATCCGGGGGAGTTTCGACAGGTGACCGGGCGCTTCCTTGTGGATTGGGAAGGGAAGGCAAGGAGGTCCCAGGGGTCCGTCCGGGTCCGTCCGGACGGGCCGTGGGCCGGAGCCAGGGCCTGGACGAGCTCATGCGATTGGCTCGCTCAGGGCCTCTCTCGGGGGGTCAACGCTCATGGCCTCTCTCAGGGCGTCAGGCTCTCGAGGACGTGCCAGGCCTCGGCATCGCCCTCCACCACCAGCCCCTGCTGCAGGCGCCGCCGGTCCCCGGGCAGGAGGCGCTCCTCCGGCACCGTGGTGATGAGCCGCGGCGGGCCCAGGTCCCGGCCCTTCTCGCCAGGCCGGCCATAGAACACCGCGACCCGGCCGTCTTCCAGGCCCACGGTGCGGTAGCGCAGCCAAGCCTCGGGCGGGCAGGGGCCCGGCAGGCTGCGCTCGAGGACGATCCGGCCGGCCCGGGCCTCGACGAGCCGCCACGTATCTCTGCTGCGCAAAAGGTCGGCCACCCGCCAGCCCGTCTCCACCGGCGTCGGCGGCCGCTCGGTCTCCAGGACGACGCCGTCGCAGGCCGGATACCGCGTCCGCTCCACCAGCCGCGTCTCCGGCGTCAGCAGGGTGGCACGCACCGGCGGCGCGGGCTTGCGGGCGGCGGGGGCCGGTTCGTCCCGGCCGGCAGCGTCCTGGCGCCACCAGTAGGCCCCTGCGGCCACCCCGCCCAGGATGGCCACCGCCACCAGCGTCGCCGCCATGGCCTGCCTGCGCCCCGTCGCCACGGGCCTGCCTCCCGGGAGGCACCCGCCCGCGGCAGGGAAGCCCCGCCCCGGAGCGGGCACCGTCATCTCTGGAAGGCCAGCATGCCCGGGCGGCGGCGCTCCTATGCATCCCGGTGGATCGCGGTGGATCCCGGGGCGGCCCGGCCGCGGGACCCCGACACCCCGCTACCGGCCCGGCCGTGGAACCCCGGCACCCCGCTACCAGCCCGGCCGCGGGACCCTGCCGCGGTACCCCGTCACCGGCCTGCCCCCGCGGCAGGCCACGGCGGTCCCGGGGTCAGGATTCGACCAGCAGCTCGTCGGGAAGCTCGAAGTTGCCGTAGATCTCCTGGACGTCGTCGTGGTCCTCCAGGGCGTCGAGCAGGCGCAGGAGCTGCTCGGCCTCCTTGCCCTCCACCTTCACCTCGGTCTTGGGCACCATGCGCAGCTCGGCGTCCTCCACCGGCACCCCGGCCGCCTCCAGGGCCTCCCGGACCCGGTGCAGGTCATCGGGGTCGGTGTAGACGACGAAGGCGCCGTCCTCCGCCTTGAGGTCCTCCGCCCCCGCCTCCACGGCCAGGAGCAGCAGGTCGTCTTCGGCAGGCGCGCCCTGGGCGGGCACGGTGATGACGCCCTTGCGGTCGAACATCCACGCCACGCAACCGCTCTCGCCCAGGTTGCCCCCGTGCTTGGCGAAGATGTGGCGGATCTCGCCGGCACTGCGGTTGCGGTTGTCGGTCAGGATCTCCAGCATCAGGGCGACGCCGCCGGGGCCGTAGCCCTCGTAGATCAGCTCCTCGTAGTTGTCCGCGTCGGACTCGCCCAGGCCCCGCTTGATGGCGCGCTCGATGTTCTCCGCCGGCATGCTGAACTGGCGCGCCCGCTCCAGGGCCAGGCGCAGGCGCGGGTTCGCGTCGGGGTCGCCGCCGCCCTGGCGCACAGCGGCCATGATCTCCCGCGCCAGCTTGGAGAAGATCTTGCCCTTCTTCGCGTCCTGCCGAGCCTTGCGATGCTTGCGGTTCGCCCACTTGGAGTGCCCGGCCATGGTGCTCCATCCTCCCGTGGCATCATGTACAGGATGAATCCCCGTGATCGGCCGCACCGGCACCCGCACGAGGAGGTGCCGCGCCCTATTGTAGCACGGCTGTAACACAGCCCGCCGGGCGGCCGGCCAGCCGGCTGCCCGGCCGGCGCGCCACCTGGCGCGAGAGGCCAGACGGCGGGCCTGCGCGCCGGCCCAGGGCGGTCCGGCGGGATGGCGCATCGGGGTCGGGCGATGCGTGCCGGCCGCTCTCACTCCTCCTCGCGGACGAAGGCGGCCAGGTCTTCCATCATCGACAGGTACCGCTCGCCGGTGTCGGGCAGCACCGCCAGGACCCGGCGGCCGGGCCCCAGCTCCCGCGCCACCTGCCGGGCCGCCCAGGCCGCGGCCCCCGACGAGATGCCGACCAGCAGCCCCTCTTCCCGCGCCAGGCGGCGCATCATGACCACCGCATCCTCGTCGCGCACGGGCACGATGCGGTCGATCACCCTGCGGTTCAAGACCCGGGGGACGAACCCGGCGCCGATGCCCTGGATCCGGTGGGGCCCCGGCTCGCCGCCCGAGAGCACCGCCGAGGCGGCCGGTTCCACCGCCACCACCAGGCAGCCCGGGCACTGTTTCTTGAGGACCTCCCCCACCCCCGTCAGCGTCCCGCCCGTGCCGACGCCGGCCACGAAGGCATCCAGCCGGCCGTCCATCTGCTCGAGGATCTCCCGGGCCGTGGTCCGGCGGTGGATCTCGGGGTTGGCGGGGTTGTCGAACTGCATCGGCATGAAGTAGGTAGGATGCTCGGCCACCAGCTCCTCCGCCTTGCGGATGGCGCCGGCCATGCCTTCCGGCCCGGGGGTCAGGACCAGCTCGGCGCCGTAGGCGCGCAGCAGGGCCCGCCGTTCCAGGGACATGGTCTCGGGCATCACCAGCAGCAGCCGGTAGCCCTTGACGGCGGCCACCATGGCCAGGCCGATGCCCGTGTTGCCGCTGGTCGGCTCGACGATGGTGTACCCCGGCTTCAGGCGGCCGTCCCGTTCGGCGGCTTCGATCATGCTGAGGGCGATGCGGTCCTTGACGGAACCGGCGGGGTTGTACGACTCCAGCTTGACCCAAACCTCGGCGGCGTCCCGGGGCACCACCTTGTTGAGGCGCACCACCGGGGTCCCGCCCACCAGCTGCAGGACGTCGGTCGCCACGCGACCGGCCTGCGCCCTGACGTCGGCCAATGCCGCGACCTCCCGTCTCCAGGATCGGCAATCCCAGGTCTCCGGGTTGCCCCGGAGGCATCCGGACCGGGCGGGAACGGCCCGCCCGGTTTCCAGCATACCAGGATTCGCCGTCCCGGAAACGGTGCGGGGTCCAGGCCCTGCCCTCACCGCCCCGCCCCGCCCGCACCCCCGCCGCCGGTTCCCGGCGCGGCCCCCGGCCAGGGAGCCACCCACGGCGGAACGTCGCCCGGGATGACCGTCTCCACCAGGGGCACCGGCACCTCTACGGGCACCGTGTCGCCGTAGAGGGGGATGGCGACCCGCACCGTGGTGCGGATCACCAGCACCACCCGGTGCCGGACCTGGTTGATCCCCGCCCCGTCGAACCGGCTCTCCACGTCCACATCGACCCGGCCCAGGGGCAGGATGCGGACGGGCACCTCCGGCCCCCAGCCGGCCAGCAGCTCGTTGCCCAGGGCGGCCCCCAGGGGGATGCGCACCGGCATGCCCCGCAGGTCGTTGAGCCGCTCCTGGACCGCCCGCAGCACCCGGGCCTGGACGTCCACGATCAGCGGCGTGTTCACCTGGACGAACACGGGCCGGCCCGCGTCGTAGCGGACGCGGACCACGTCCTCGGGCTGGTAGCGGCCGGCGATCTCCGCCTCCACGGCGGCGCCGATGGCCTGCACCGCGCGGATCTCCGCCTCCCGGCGGGCGATGGTCATCAGGGCAGGCGTCAGGGCCCGTTCGACCAGCCACAGGAGGGCAAGCAGGGTCCCGAGGAGCAGCAGCAGGATGCCGCGGCGGCTGAGGCGCAACCGGGGCGGCCCGCCCCACCACCGCCGGTTCCTCCGGCGCACGTAGGCCACAAGGGGTCACCGTCCCGGGACCGGCAGGACCGGGTCCCGGGCCTATGTGTATGCGCCGGGCCGGGGGGCCTGAACGGCCGGCGGGGACGGGGATGCGCCGGAAGGGGCCGCAAGGGTCACCCGGGGCGGCGACCCGCGGGCGGTCCCGGTCCCGATTCGGCAAGCCCCCGGGCCGCCGGTCCAGGGCCGGCCCGGGCACCGCTTAACGGCCCGGCAGGCGCAGGCGGGCGAAGCGCCGCTTGCCCACCTGGAGGACCGCCCCGTCCGCGGGGGCCAGCTCCTCCTGGGGCGAGGTGACCCGCTGGCCGTCCAGCCGCACGGCCCCCTGCTCGATCAGCCGCCGGGCCTCGCTGTTGGACGGGGCCATGCCCGCCACCCGCAGGAGCTGGACGGCGTCGAGCCGGGGCGCGGGCAGGACCACCTCCGGCATGTCCGCCGGCAGCTCGTGGCGGCTGAAGACCCGCAGGAACTCCTCCTGGGCGGCGTCGGCCGCGGCCTGGCCGTGGTACATGCGGACCAGGGCGTGGGCCAGCCGCAGCTTGGCATCCCGCGGGTTGACCCGGCCCTCCGCCATCCCCTGCTCCAGGCGGCGGATCTCCGCCATGTCCAGGTCCGTCGCCAGCACCATGTACTTGACGATCAGCTCGTCCGGGATCGACATGGTCTTGCCGAACATCTCGCCGGGCGGCTCGGCGATGCCGATGTAGTTGCCCAGGGACTTGGACATCTTGTCCTTGCCGTCGGTACCCTCCAGCAGGGGCATGAGCAGGGCGACCTGGGGCTCCTGGCCGTACTCCCGCTGGATCTCCCGGCCCACCAGCAGGTTGAACTTCTGGTCGGTGCCCCCGAGCTCCACGTCGGCCCGCACGGCCACGGAGTCGTAGGCTTGCGCCAGGGGGTAGAGGAACTCGTGGATGGCGATGGGCCGGCCCTCCCGGTAACGCTGGGCGAAGTCGTCCCGCTCCAGCATCCGGGCCACGGTGTAGCGCGCCGCCAGGCGGATCACGTCGGCGAAGGTCATCGCCCCGAGCCAGCGGGCGTTGAAGGTGAGCTCGGTCCGCTCCAGGTCGAGGATCCGGCCCAGCTGTTCCGCGTAGGTGCGCGCGTTCGCCCGCACCTCCTCATCGCTCAGCTGGGGCCGGGTCACCGACTTGCCCGTGGGGTCACCGATGCGGCCCGTGAAGTCGCCGATGATCAGGACCACCTGGTGCCCCAGGTCCTGGAACTGCCGCAGCTTGCGCAAGACCACGGTGTGGCCGATGTGCAGGTCGGGCGCCGTCGGATCGAGGCCCAGCTTGACCCGCAGGGGCCGGCCGGTTTCCAGCGAACGCTGCAGCTTCTGCAAGAGCTCTGCTTCGGAGACGATCTCCGCCGCCCCGCGCCGCAGGATCTCGAGCTGCTCCTGCGCGGAAAGGGAGGCACCGCTTGCCCGGGTCGTCGCCGCCACGCCGCTTCCCTTCCTCCACCCGTCCCTGGAGTTCCCTGACATTGTCATGCTTGTCTTTACAAAAGGCACCCGTCAGGCACCCGTTCAAAACGCACCGTCAAAAGCCGTCCATCCCAAAAGGGACCCGTTAAAACCACGCGGACCGGTCCGTCCACCCCCGGCCCCGGCGGCCCGTCCCCATCCCGGGCCGCGCTGGCACGAAGGTAATATAACCGGTATGGACTGACAAGGCGCGCCGGCGGGGACGGCGCGCCCCGGCATCGAAACATCCCCGTGGTATAATCGGCAGGACGAACCGGCCCCCACCCGCCGCCGGCCGTGGGCGCGGGACGGGCGGGCAAGGTTCCCCGGAGGAGGAGCTTCCACAGGGGGAGGGACTTGCGTGGCCGGTTATCCCCAGGCGCCGGCGGGTCACGGCGGCCCGCGGCGGCGCAAGCCCTGGTGGCGTCGCATCCGCTGGATGCGGCTCTTCCTATTCCTCGTGTTCCTGTTCGGCATCAGCGGGACGGTGCTGGCCGCGGGCTTCATGATGGGCGCCGTGCGGGCCATGGGCCCGATCACCGCCTTGCGGCCCCAGGTGGCCCAGACTTCCTTCATCTACGACCGCCACGGCGAGCTCCTGACGGAGATCCAGGGGCCGGAGAACCGGATCGTCGTCCCGCTGGAGCAGATCCCCGAGCACGTGCGCAACGCCTTCATCGCCATCGAAGACGAGCGGTTCTACGACCACTTCGGCGTCGACCCCATCGGCATCGCCCGGGCGCTGATCAACAACCTGCGCGGCGGCCACCTGCAGGGCGCCAGCACCATCACCCAGCAGCTGGCGCGCAGCGCCTTCCTGACCCAGGATCGCACCTGGCGGCGCAAGATCCAGGAGGCCATCCTGGCCATCGAGCTGGAGCGCCGCTTCACCAAGGACGAGATCCTGGAGATGTACCTGAACCAGATCTACTTCGGCAACGGCGCCTACGGCATCCAGGCGGCGGCCTACACGTACTTCGGCAAGCCGGTCGACCAGCTCACCGTGGCCGAGGCGGCGGTGCTGGCCGGGATCCCCAAGAACCCGTCGGCCTACCCGCCGCCGCCCATCCCCGACCCCGGCGAGGAGCCGTCCAAGGCGGACCAGGAGCGGGCCGAGAACGGCCGCTGGAAGGAGCGGCAGCGGCTCGTCCTGGCCAAGATGCGGGAGCTGGGCTTCATCACCGAACAGCAGTACCGGGAAGCCCTGGAGGAAGACGTCCTGGCGAACCGGCCCAAGGTGAACACCCGGCACAGCCAGAAGAACCGGAACATCTTCGGCCATTTCGTCGATTACGTGATCGACGAGACCCTGCGCAACCTGGCCGCCCGCTTCGAGGAAGAAAACGGCCTCGACCATGAGGCGGCCATGGAGCGGGCCAACAACCTGCTGCTGGAGGGCGGCCTGCGCATCTACACGACCATCGATCCGGAGCTGCAAAAGGCGGCCTTCGAGGCCCAAGCCGAACACCTGAAGGCGATGGGCTTCCCCACCCCCACACCGGAGGACAAAAACCGCGGGCCCCAGGTCGGCATCGCCGTGGTCGACGTGGAGGAAGCCCAGATCGTGGCCCTGGTGGGAGGGCGGTTCTACGACAGCGGGTACGGCGCCCGCCTGACCAACTTCGCTGCCGACGGCGAAAGGATCCAGGGCGAACGCCAGCAGCTGGGGTCGGCCACCAAGCCCCTCACCGCCTACGCGCCCGCTCTGCTGAAGGGGTATACGGCGGCCACGGTGGTGGATGACGCCAAGTTCGTCTGGGCGGACTGGTCGCCCAACAACTACGACGGGATCTACTTCGGCATGACGCCCTTCCGCTTCGGCCTGAAGCGGTCCATCAACGTGGTCGCTGCCCGGGCCGTCCAGCTGGCGGGGATCGACACGGCCTACGAATTCGCCCAGAAGCTGGGCTTCCCGTTGACACCCGAGGACCGGCAGCCATCGGCGCTGGCCTTGGGCGGCTACCACCAGGGCGTCACGCCCCTGGAGGTCGCCAACGCCTACGCCACCTTCGCCCGCGGCGGCATCCGCGACGACGCCTACGCCGTCACCGAGATCCGGGACGCCCAGGGGCGCATCCTCTACCAGCACCAGCACCACCGGGAGGCGGTGGTGGACGAGCGGGTCGCCTACATCATCGCGGACATGATGCGGGAGGTCATGGAACCCCACCGCTTCCCGGCGGGGGCGGACCCCTTCGAGCCCTCGTCGGGCACGGGCTACCGCATCCACGACCAGTACTTCCCGAGGCCTGCCGCCGGCAAGACCGGAACCACCAACGAAAAGCGGGACGTCTGGTTCGTCGGCTTCACCCCGCAGTATGCCGCCGCGGTCTGGGTGGGTCTGGCCTCCAACGATCCCCTGGAGGACCAGTTCCCCCGCCTGCGGGGCGACGTCTTCGGCAGCACCGTCCCCGGCCCCATCTGGGGCCGGATCATGGCGGCGGCCCACGAAGGCAAGCCCGTGCGCTGGTTCGACCCGCCGCGGGGCATCGTGACGGCCACCGTCTGCGCCAACACCGGCCTGTTGCCGGGGCCCAACTGCCCGGAGGAGCTCCAGTACCGGGAGGTCTTCGTCGCCGGCACGCAGCCGACGGAGGCCGAGAACCTCTGGGTCAAGCTGCCCGTCTGCGCGGAGAACCCGGAGTTCCTCTACGCGCCCAACTGTGCCTGCACACCCCAGGAGAAGGCCTTCTTCAACCGGCCGCCGGCCCAGTTGCCGGAAGGCGCGCCGGAACCGAAGGACTACGCCCTCATGCCGCCCGATCCCGAGAAGGCGTCCTGTGCGGCCTCGCCGGTGTTCCAGCGGGACAGAGGTCCCAACGAGATCTGGCTCACCCCCCAGGGCGCGGTCCCGGGCGAGATGACGGTCAGCGGGGCCCCGGGCGCCACCGTCACCGTCCGCCTCACGGACGTGGCCGGCCGTGACCACCAGGTCACCGTGCCCTTGCCCGATCGCCAGATCCAGGTGGGCGCCCTGCAAAGCGTGGACGTGCCGCTGACCCTGCCGGCCGAGCCGGGCCAGCAGGAGTACCGCATCACCGCCACCTCCACGGCGCCCGACGGCAGCAAGACGAGCCTGGTGGTGCGGCTGCTGGTGACGGTCCAGGGCACCGAGCCGGGGGCCGGCGGGGGCAACGGGGGCAACGGCGGCGGCAACGGGGGTGGCAGCGGCGGGTGCACGCCCAGCGACCAGCCGGTGACCATCTGCCTCCAGGGGAACCGGGCCGACGGGCCCCAGGGGCCGGTCCAGGTGGTCGCGGGCCAGCCGCTGCAGGTGACCATCGCCGACGGCATCGGCCAGCCCCATCAGAACGTGATGGTCTTGCTGGACGCTCGACGCATCGAGCGCCTGCGGATCGGGCCCAACGGGTCCAGCACCATCACCCTTAACTTCGACCAGCCGGCCGACCACCAGCTGGAGGTGCTCCACCCCGAACACCCCAATGAGCACTTCGTCCTCCAGATCCAGGTGGTCCCGGCGGAGGGCGGCGGGGATCAAGGGGGCGACGACGGCGGAGACGACGGGGACGGCGGCCAGGCGATCCTCCCCATCGGGCCCGGGGTGTTCCGGGTCGATTGGGATCGCTGGTGGTCCGCCCTGACGGCCCGGGCCGGGCGGGCGGCCTGAGGCTCGGGAAGGAACCGCCTTCCGGCGGGGGTGACCCCGCGACGAGAGGGGCCGGTGGTACGCCGGCCCCTTTTCCCATCCTTATTCCCGTCGCCCCTGTCACAGGGGATCCTTGAGCACGGCCACCGTGGCGCCGGTTCCGCCCTCGTTGGGCGCGCCCAGCCGGTACGAGGCCACCGCCGGGTGCTTGCGCAAATACTCGTGGACGGCCCGGCGCAGGGTGCCCGTCCCCTTGCCGTGGATGATCCGCACCTGGGGCGCCCCGGCCAGGATCGCATCGTCCAGGTACTTGTCCAGGCGTGCCAGGGCTTCGTCCACCGTCAGCTGGCGCAAGTGGATCTCCGGCTCGAACTCGCGGGCCTTGGCCTGCATGAGCCGGGCCCGCTCCAGGGCGCCGGTCCGCGCCCCGTCCCCGGCGGGGCCGGCGCCTTTCCCGCCCCGTCGCGGCTTGGATGAACCGGCCGGGAGAGCGCCCGGGGCCGCTTCCCGGTCCCCGGAGCCAGCCCCGCCGGGGACGGCCGGTGGGGCCGGTTCGTCCAGCAAGCGCAGGTCGGAGCGGGGCACACGCATCCGCAGGATGCCTGCCTGCACGGTCACCGGCTCCCCCGGGTCGCCGGGCACCTCCAGGACCTCCGCCTCCTGGCGCAGGCTCAGCACCTCCACCCGGGCCCCGGGGCGCAAGGCGGCGGCCAGCACCGCCTCCGCCCCCGCCCGTGCCTGCCGGCGCGCCTCCTCGGCCCGCCGCCGGGCGGCCAGGGTGCGCTCTTCCAGGGCGCCGAGGCCTTCGCGGGTCTCGGCCAGGACGGCCTGGGCCGCCGCCAGGGCCTCGGCGGCCTGGGCCTCGATGGCCTCCCACCCGCCGGCGGCCCCGCCGCCGGCCTCCTCGACCCCGGCGCCGGCCGCCGGACCCCGCCCCCGCCGGCCGCCGGCTTGTGCCAGCAGCTGGCGGAGCCGCGCCAGCTCGTCGAGGGCCGCTTCCAGCCGGCCCACCGACGCCCGCAGGCGGGCCACCAGGCCCTCCGTCTGCTGCCGCGCCTCCCGGAGGGCGACGGCCATCTCCCGCTCCAGGGCCTCCAGCCGGGCCCGGTGCTCCTGGCGCTGGGCCTCGAGTTCCTGCAGCCGCTGCCGGTAGAGGGCCTCGGCCTCCCGCCGCCGGGCCTCGGCCTCGGCCCGCAGCTGGGCGCTCTCGCGCCGGTCGGCCTCCATGGCGGCGATCAGCTCTTCGACCCGGTGGGCGCCGGCCCCCATGACCTGCCGCGCCCGCTGGACGATGGACTCCGGCAGGCCCAGCCGCCGGGCGATGGCCAGGGCCATGCTCTTGCCGGGCAAGCCGATCCAGAGGCGGTAGGTCGGCCGCAGGGTCTCCTCGTCGAACTCCACGCTGGCGTTCTCGACGCCCGGCTGCTGGTAGGCATAGGCCTTGAGGGCGCTGTAGTGGGTCGTGGCCACCACCAGGCACCCGCGGGCCCGGAAGTGCTCGATCAGGGCGACCGCCAGCGCCGCCCCCTCGTCGGGGTCCGTGCCGGCGCCAATCTCGTCCAGCAGCACCAGGGCGCCGGGCTGGGCCGCCCGGGCGAAGCCGACGATGGCGCTCATGTGGGACGAGAAGGTGCTAAGGCTCTGCTCGATGCTCTGCTCGTCCCCCACGTCGCAGAAGATCTGGGGAAAGACGCCCAGGGCGCTCCCCGGCGCCGCCGGGATGTGGAGCCCGGCCTGATGCATCAGGGCCAGCAGGCCCACGGTCTTCAAGGTCACGGTCTTGCCGCCGGTGTTGGGACCCGTGATCACCAGGGTGTCGAATCCGGCCCCATCCCCAAGCCACACGTCGATGGGCACCGCCCCCGCTCCCAGCAGCGGGTGCCGGGCCCGCTTGAGGTCGATGCGGGGCCGGTCCAGGGTGGCCGGCCGCTCCGCCCGCATGGCCAGGGCCAGCCGGCCCCGGGCCACGACCACGTCCAGGGCGGCCAGTTCCTCCAGGGTGGCGGCCAGCTCGTCCCCGGCGGCCGCCACCTGCCGGGTGAGCTCGCCCAGGATCCGCTCGACCTCTTCCTGTTCCTCGGCCTCCGTCTCCCGCAGCCGGTTGCCGAGTTCGACCACCGCCATGGGCTCGACGAACAGGGTCGCGCCGCTGGCCGACTGGTCGTGGACCACCCCGGGCACCTGGGCCCGGGCCTCCGCCTTGACCGGCAGGACGAACCGGCCCCGCCGCTGGGTCACCAGGGGCTCCTGCAAGGCGGCGGCCCACTGGGGCGAGCGGATCATCTCCTCCAGCCGGCGGCGGATGGCCTCCTCCAGGTCGGCCAGCCGGCGCCGCAGGCCCGCCAGCCGCGGGCTGGCCTCGTCGCGGACCCGGGCGTCGTCGCCGATGGCCGCCGCGATGGCCTCCTCCAGGGCCGGCTGGGGGATCAGGCGGGCCGCCCGGGCGGCCAGGCGCGGGTACGATGCCTCGCGGTGGAGGAGGAAGGCCTTGAGCCGCCGGGCGCCCCGGACGGTGCCGGCCACGGCCAGGAGCTCTTCGGGCGACAGGATGCCGCCCTTGGCCGCCCGCTGCAGGGAACGGCGGATGTCGGCCAGGCCCACCAGGGGGATGTCGCCCTCCCGCTCCAGCAGCCGGGCGGCCTCCTCGGTCTCCGCCTGCCGCTCCCGCACGGCGTCGGGGTCCGTCAGGGGCTCTAAGGCGCGGCAACGCTCGGCGCCCAAAGAAAAACTGGCCTGCGCGGCCAGCTGGTCCAGGATCTTGGCATACTCCAGCCGGTCCAGACTGCGTGGGTCCATGATGGCCTCCCTGGGTCCCGTGCCGCCGGGCCATGCCCGGCGCCGGCCGGGCATGGCCCGGCTCGCGTTCCCGGCGACCCCTCTCCTCTCAGACCATAGTCCAGGGACTGGGCGCATGGCAACGGCGGGACCGGCCGCATGGCAACGGCGCGGGCTGCCGGACCGCCGGCCTGGGGGTGGGATCGGCCGGCCCCTTCGCCCTCCCGCCCGCGCCCCGAGCCGCCGCCCCTCCCACCCCCAGCCCGCCGCCGGGCGGCCGGTGGAGGGCGCGACCCGAGGGCGCGGCCGGAGGGCGCGGCAGGTTCCTCCGGGATCCGGTTCGTCCCAAGGGGGCGTGGGCCGGCTCCCGCCGGCCGGCGTCGCCGGGTGTCGCGGGCGACCGGCTTGCCCGCGGCCGAGTCCCCTCACCCCGCCGCCCTTCGGCCACCACCGGTGCCGGCCGGCCCGGGGCGCCGGCCCTTGGGGGCCGCCAGCCACGCCAGCAGGGCGTCCCGCTCGAGGGTATTGAGCACCTGGCCGGGTTCGACCCAGGCTCGCCGCGCCACCTTGACGCCCAGGGCCACCTGCGCCAGCTGGTCCGGCCCGTGGGCGTCGGTGTCGATGACCAGCCACACCCCGGCTTCCGCCGCGCGGCGGGCCCACAGGGCCGGCAAGTCCAGGCGCTCCGGCGAGGCGTTGATCTCCAGGGCCGTGCCGTGGCGGGCGGCGGCGGCGATGACCGCCTCCAGGTCGACGTCGTAGGGGTCCCGGAACCCCAGCCGGCGCCCCGTGGGGTGGCCGATGATGTCCACGTGGGGGTGTTCCACCGCCGCCAGCAACCGCTCCGTCATGGCCTGCCGGTCCAGCTGCAGGTGGGTGTGGACCGACGCCACCACCACATCGAGCCGGGCCAGGATCTCGTCGGGGTAGTCGAGCCGCCCGTCCTTCAGGATGTCGACCTCGGCCCCCTTGAGGATCCGGAAGCCGGCGCCTTCGGCCTCCAGGGCCGCGTTGAGGTCGTCGATCTCGGCCCATTGGGCCTCCAGCTCCGCCAGGTCCAGGCCGTGGGCCACCTTGAGGGAGCGGCTGTGGTCGCAGATGGCCAGGTAGCGGTACCCCCGGGCCCGGGCCGCCGCCGCCATCTCGGCGATGGACGCGGCCCCGTCGCTCCAGCGGCTGTGGACGTGGAGATCGCCCCGGAGGTGGGCCAGGGCCACCAGCTCGGGCAGCCGGCCGGCCGCCGCCGCCTCCAGTTCCCCCTCCCCCTCCCGCAGTTCCGGGGGGATGGGCGGCAGGCCCAGGCGCCGGTACAGGGCGGCTTCGTCCCCGTCCGGGGCGGGGGCGTCGCCGGCCGTCCCGTCCCGGCCCGGCCGCAGGCCCCCGGGCTCCAGCTCCCAGCCTTGCCCGGCCGCCCACTGGCGCAGCTGGGTCCAGTGGGCCGGGCTCCCGGTGGTGTAGATCAGGGCCGGCCCCCGGGCTTCGGCCGGCGCCACGGTGACCCGCACCGGCCAGCCGTCCACGGTGGCCTCCACCACGGGCCCGGCCTCTCCCTGGCCGGCGTCCACAGGGGCGCCGCCCTCCTGCAGTCGACCCGCCACGGCCGCCGCGGCGGCGGCCGGTTCCCGCGCCAGGACCAGGAGGTCGGCGGCCTCCACCTGCTCGACGCCGCGCCGGGCCGGGCCGACGGGGACGACCTCCTCCACCCCGGGCAGCCGGGCCAATTCGGCCCCGACGGCCGCCGCCACCGCCAGCGCCTCGCCCAGGGTGAGGCGACGCCCCTCCCGTTCCATCCGATCCAGGGCGTCCAGCAGCTTTCGGGCCCGTGCCTCCCCCAGGCCGGGCAGGGCGGCCACCCGGCCATCCTCCAGGGCTTCCCGCAGCGCCTGGGGGGAGTCGATGCCCAGCTCGTGATAGAGCCGGCCCGCGGTCTTGGGTCCCAGTCCGGGAACGCCCAGCAGGCGCTGGACCCCGGCGGGCACCTTGGCCCGTAACTCGTCCAGCAGGCGGGTGGAACCGGTGGCGTAGAAGTCGCGGATCTTGCCGGCGATGGCGGGACCGATGCCGGGCAGGGTCAAAAGGCGGTCCCCCTGCAGGTAGGTGCGGAGGTCGTCCCGCAGGGCGGAGACGGTGCGGGCGGCCCGGCGGTAGGCGCCAGCCTTGCGGGCATCCGTGCCCTCGATCTCGATCAGGTCGGCGATCTCTTCCAGCAGGGCGGCGACCCGCTTGTTCGTCATGGGACGCCCCTCGGCAGGAACGGCCGGCTCGGGGCGCTCCGGGCGGGGCTGCCCCGGGCCTTCCCCGGGAACGACCTCATCCCCGGGTGGAACCCGCCCGGGTTCCGCCGGCCGATCCGGGCCCGCCGCCCTCACCGGCCATCCCCGGCCGGCGGTGCCCCATCCGGCCCGGGCCGGCCGGCCCCCGGTCCGTGGGACGACGAACCGGCAGCCCCCGCGGGCCCACGGCCGGCCGCTCCATTCCCCCGCGACGACCCGGCCGTCCCGGGACCGGCCACGGGCCGGCCGCCGGCGGGCCGCGCAGCCTCAAGACCCGGCTGGCCCGCCGGGCCCCCCGGTGCAGGGCGGTGGGAAGGCGGTTCGGCCGTGGCCGCCACCGCAGGCAGCGGGCCCAGGGACGCCGGTCCGCCACCGGCGGGCGAGCGGCCCTCGGCACCTCCGACGGCCGGCCCCGCTGGCCAGCCCCCGCCCGGGGCCGCGGGGGGGACCTCGCCGCCGGAAGCGAAACCGCCCGCCCCGCCCGGTCCCGCTGGCCGGCCGTTGAGCTCCCGCTTGCGGCGGTCCCACTCCCGCTCCAGCATGCCCAGCACCCGCTGGTACTGCTCTTCCAGCTTGCTGAGTTCGTCCGCCAGGTTGATGGCGGCCAGCACGGCGATGCGGGTGATGCCCAACCGCGGGTGGCGCTTGGCGATCTCGTTCATGCGCCGGTCGACCATATCGGCCAGCCGTTCCATATAGGCCGGCCGCGCCTCCCCGCGCAGCACGTACTCCTCGCCGAAGATCCGCACCGTCACCCGGTGGATCGTCCCGTCGCCGCCCTGGCCCCCGGCCGGTGGCGTCTCACGCATGTCCGGGCCCCTCCCGCGATAGTGCTTCGGGCCGCACCCGCCGTTTCCTGCCGGACGGCGACCGGCCACGCGCCGCGCCAGGCCTCCCCCCATGCGGGGCGGCCGGCTAGGAGCGGGGCGTCAACCCCAGGGCGGCCAGGGCCGCCCGCACCTGCCCGTGCACCCCGTCCACCTCGGCATCGGTCAGCGTCCGGTCCGGTGACCGGTAGATCAGGGCGAAGGCCAGGCTGACCTGCCCTGCGGGCACCGGGTCGCCCGTGTAGCGGTCGAACAGGTGGACCGCCTCCAGCAGCGGCCCCGCCGCCTCCCGGATCCGGCCGGCGATGGTGGCCGCGGGCAGGTCCTGGGGGGCGAGCACGGCGATGTCCCGCCGGATGGCGGGGAAGCGGGGCACGGGCCGGTACGCCGGCACCGGCCGCACGGCCGGCAGCAGGGCCTCGAGCTCCAGCTCCGCCGCCACAGGCCGGCCGGCCGGGCCCGCCAGATCCCATGCGGCCGCCACCTGGGGGTGCAGCTCGCCCAGCCAGCCCACCGGCCGCCCGTCCACCCACAGGCGGGCCGCCCGGCCCGGGTGCAGCCACGGTTCCTCGACCCGCTCCCAGCGGCACAGGCCGGCCGGGATGCCCAGTTCGTCCAGGAGGGCCTCCAGCACGCCCTTCAAGGTGAAGAAGTCGACGGGCCGGGCCGGCGCCGCCCAGTGCAGGCCGCCCAGCTCACCGTAGCCGGCCAGCCCCACCCGCACGGGCTCGGCCGGCAGCTCCTCCAGCGGCAGCCGGTGCGGGACGAACACGGCCCCCGCCTCGTACACCAGGGCCCCCGGCTGCTGCCGGCGGGCGTTGTAGGCCAGAACGTCCAGCAGCCCGGGCAGCAGGGTCGTGCGCAGCAGGCTGTGTTCCTCCGCCAGGGGATGGAGCAGGGGGATGGCCCGGCGCCAGGGGTGGCCGGCGGGCAGGCGCAACCCGTCCCACACCGCGGGCCGGGTGAAGGCCCAGGTCACCACTTCCTGGGCCCCGGCGCGGGCCAGGGACTCCCGCACCTGCCAGGTCAGGGCCAGCGCCGGCGAGACCTCGTCGCCCGCCGGGACGCCGCCGGGCAAGACCGCGGGGATCCGGTCCAGCCCGTAGACCCGCCCCACCTCCTCCGCCAGGTCGACCTCGCCCTCCACATCGGTCCGGTAGGAGGGCACCCCCACCTCCCCCGCGGCGGCATCGACGGCGAAGCCCAGCCGCCGGAGGCTGTCCGCGAGGGTGGCATCGTCCAGGTCCACGCCCAGCCACTGCCGCAGCCGTTCGGGCCGCCAGGGGAGCCGGCGGGGCGAGAAGACCTGGCCCTGGGCGACGGCGGCGCCGGGCACCGGGCGCCCCGCCCCGACCCGGCGGAACAGGTCCATGGCCCGGTCGGCCGCCCGCCGCACCCCCTCGGGGTCGACGCCCTTTTCGAAGCGCTGGGCCGCTTCGGTCAAAAGCCCGTGGTGGCGGGCGGTCCGCCGGATCCGGCGCGGGTCGAACCACGCCGATTCCAGCAGCACCACCCGGGTTGCCGGCGTGATCTCCGAGTTGGCGCCGCCCATCACCCCGGCCAGGCCGATGGGCCGCCGGGCGTCGGCGATGACCAGGTCCTCGCCGGTCAGCGGCCGCCGGCGCCCGTCGAGGGTCTCCAGGGTCTCCCCCGGCGCCGCCGCCCGGACCACCACCGTCCGCTCGGTCACCGCCTCGCCGTCGAAGGCGTGGAGGGGCTGGCCCAGCTCCAGCATGACGTAGTTGGTCACGTCGACGATCCGGTCGATGGGGCGCATGCCCGCGGCGACCAGCCGGCGGCGCATCCAGAGGGGCGACCCCCCGGGGCGGACGTCCAGCAGGATCCGGGCCACGTACAGCCCGCAACCCTCGACGTCCTCGATCCGGACCCGAACGGGCCAGGCGCCGTCCAGGCCCGCTTCGACCGCCGGCCGCCCGGGGGCCCGGCCGGCCGCTTCGCCCCCTCCGGCGGGGCTACCGGTGCCGTCCCCGGACCGGCCGGCCGGAACCGCCCCGGCCGCGATGCCTGCGCCCTCCCCCGCGGGGGCCGCAGCCGGCGGCGTCCCCGGCGCCGCCCCCGCCCCGGCCTCCCACGGGTACCGCCACGGCCGGCCCGTGGCGGCCGCCAGCTCCCGGGCCACGCCCAGGATGCTCTGGCAGTGGGCGGCATAGTTGGGCGTCAGGCTGAGCTCCAGCACCTCGTCGGTCCATCCCAGCCAGGCGGCCAGATCGGTGCCCGGGGCGGGGACGCCGGCCGGGTCGCCGGCGGCCAGTTCGTCCAGATCGGCCAGCCCCTCCTTGTCGGCCGGCTGATCCCCCAGCCCGAGCTCGGCGTTGGAGCACATCATCCCCTGGGAGACGACGCCACGGATCTCCCGCACGCCGATGGTGCTGCCGCCGGGCAGCACCGCGCCGGGCAGGGCCATGGCCACCGCCATCCCCGGCCGCACGTTGGGGGCACCGGTCACCACCGTCAGCCGGCCCGCCGGCCCGGCATCGACCCGGCACACCCGCAGGCCCTCGGCCTCGGGGTGGGGTTCCACCGTCTCCACCCGGGCCGCCACGACCCCGCGGGCCTCCGGCGCCACCCGGCCGGCTGCCTCCACCTCCAGCCCCAGGGCGGTCAGCCGCTCGCCCAGGGTGCGGGCATCCTCCTCGATGGCGATGAACTCGCGCAACCACTCGACCGGTACGCGCACTGTCGGGTCCTCCCCACCGTCACTGGCATGGGTTTCCTGACACGGGTCCCGCCGCCGGCGCCCCTGGCCACCGCAACGCCGGCCGCCCGCGTGCCGCCCCGCGGCGGGGTGGCGGCGTCCGGGCCGGGGCCGCCGGATCGCGGCGCCGCGCCGTCCCCTCAGCGGAACTGGGCCAGGAAGCGCAGGTCGTTCTGGAAGAACAGGCGCAGGTCGTCGATGTCGTACTTGATCATGGCGATCCGCTCGATCCCCATGCCGAAGGCGAAGCCCGAGACCACCTCCGGGTCGTAGCCGCCGGCCCGCAACACGGCCGGGTGGACCAGGCCCGAGCCCAGGATCTCGATCCACCCGCTGCCCCCGCAGGTCCGGCACCCGGCGCCACCGCACAGGGGACAGGAGACGTCCATCTCGGCGCTGGGCTCGGTGAAGGGGAAGTAGCTCGGCCGGAAGCGGTAGCGGGTTTCGGGCCCGAACATGCGGCGGGCGAACTCCGCCAGGGTGCCCTTGAGATGGGCGAAGCTGACGCCCCGGTCGACCAGCAGCCCCTCCACCTGATGGAACATGGGCGAGTGGGTGGCGTCGTCGTCCCGGCGGTAGACGCGGCCTGGCGCGATGATCCGCACCGGCAGCTCCGGCGCCTTGGACAGCATGTAGCGCACCTGCACCGGCGACGTGTGGGTGCGGAGAAGGATGTCCTCCGTCAGGTAGAAGGTGTCGTGCATGTCCCGGGCGGGGTGGCCGGGCGGGATGTTCAGCGCCTCGAAGTTGTAGTAGTCCCGCTCCACCTCCGGGCCCTCGGCCACGGTGAAGCCCAGCCCGCGGAAGATCGCGATGATCTCCAGCTCCACCCGGCGCAGGGGGTGCCGCCGTCCCCGCAGCACGGGCCGGCCGGGCAGGGTGACGTCGATGCGCTCGGCGGCCAGGCGACGGGCCTCCTCCTGGGCCTCCAGCTCCTGGCGGCGCCGGGCCAGGGCCCCTTCCACCGCCTCCCGGGCGGCATTGGCCCGCTGGCCGAAGGCCGGTCGCTGCTCGGGCGGCAGGCTGCCCATCTGCCGCAGGAGCTGGCTGATGCGCCCCTTCTTGCCGAGCCACTCCACCCGCAGCCGCTCCAGCTCGTCCAGCCTGGTCGCCGCGGCGATGGCGGCCTCGGCTTGCCCTTGCAACGCGGCGATGCCCTCCAGGTCGGCCGGGGCGATCCCCCGTTCTGCTGCACCCTGGGACACGCTGCTGCCACCTCACTTCGCCAAGTCGAATGAAGCCAAGCCGGAAGCCAAGTCGCGTGAAAAAGACAGGCCAAAAAAGAAAAGGCCGCCCCCTCCGGGGGCGGACGAGATCCGCGGTACCACCCTGGTTCGCGCCGGCCTCGCGGCCCGGCGCCTCGGCGGGTTGGCGCCCTTGGGGCTCCCTAGCTCCCGGGGCCCCCACGCCCGTGGTCCCCTCCACGACGCCCGTGGTCCGCTCCACCACCGCGTCCTTCCGGATCCGCGTCCTTTCGGATCCACGACCGCGCCCTTCCGGGCGTTCCGGACGTTCCGGGCACGGCGGGGGCGGGGCCGCCGCGGGGCGGCGTCCAACCCTGGGGCGATAACGGGCCCCTTCCGGAACGGCCTACTGGGACGAACCGGCCCGCCGGCCGGCCCCGCGGGGCCGCGTCCTGCGACCGCAACCCGGCCGCTCGTGGCCGGCCGCTGCCGGCCCCCGGTGGCCACGCCCCAAGTCCAGGGGGGGGCGTCCACGGGGACGTCCTACGGCGGCGCACCTGCAGGTCACTGCCCCGGGTGGACGTGCCTCCCCGTGCATGCCTCGGTGGCGCCGTGGACCTTGCGGCGCGGGCCTTCGCCCGTTCAGCCGCCGGCTCCCGGGAGAACTTCATCCGGCCGTCGCCCGGGCGGGCTTTCAGCCTCTGGCCCGCCCTCTCTGCCGGGCCCCTGCCGGACTACTCGTCCCGTTCCTTGCCTGGCTTTCGGGGATGGCAAACTCGAACGGGTGCGGGGCTGGCTCCACCCCCGCCGGAACCGCTCCGGCGGCGCCGGACCGGCCCCGTCACCCTCTGCTCGCGGCGGCTAGGAGGCAGGGCCGGGACCGGCTGCCGGCGCCTTCGCTTCGGTCAGCCGTCGGCGCCCAGGAGCAACCGGTACAAAAGGAAGGCCACCACCGACCCGGTGCGCTCGAACAGCTGCCAGAAGACGTCGGCCGTCAGCGGACCCATTGCCGCACCTCTCCCTACCTGGCGGCCGCCTGCCAGTTGCGGGCATTATAGCACGCCGCCGCAAAATCCCACAACCAGCGGGCCCCCAGGTTCCCAGCCCATCGCCATCTCCATCGTCCATCTCCATCTCCATCCCCATGCCCATCTCCCTCCCGGGCCCCATGTCCATCCCGATGTCCATCCCCTCCCGAGCCCCCCACCATCAGTTCCATCCCCCAATCCTGGCCTGTCGTGGGGCCTTGCGCCGGGCGGGATGCGGTCCCCGCGACGGGCCGGGAATCCACCGGCGGCCGCGCATCGGGGCTCTCCACCCCGCCCTCCACCCCCGCGGCGGGACGCCATCGTCTGGCCAGCCCGGCCCGCCTCGGGTACGATGGCCCCGGAGGTGAAGGAGACCATGCGCTGCCCCCTTTGCGACGTGCCCATGCGGGAGGTGGAACGCCGCGGGGTGACCATCGACGTGTGCCCGGAGTGCCGCGGCGTCTGGCTGGACCGGGGAGAGCTAGAGAAGCTGCTGGCCGGCGCCGAGCGCTGGGAAGAGGAGGATTTCCGCCACTGGGGCGATCCCCGGCACGAGGCCCCCTATCCCCGCCACCCCTACGGGCGCAAGCGGCGCAAGCACTTCCTGGACGACCTGTTCGACTTCGACCTGCCCTTCTTCGACGACTGAAGGGCTCCCGGGAAGCGCACCCGCAAGCCGTGGCCGGGGGCGCTCCGCGGGGTGGGGGGTTGTCCCTGCTGACGGCCACCGGGGGCGCTTAGCGGGATGCGGGGTTGTCCCTGCGGGTTGACGGTCGCCGGGGGCGCTCCGCGGGGTTGGCCCTGCGCGCCGCCGGCACCCGGGGTCACTCAGCGGGGTTGGCCCTGCGCGCCGCCGGCACCCGGGGCCGACTCCGCCGTCCCCGCCTCCGCCGTCCCGGCCTCCGCCGCCCCCGCCGCCCCGGCCGCCTGCCGGGCCGCCTCGTAGAGCAGGATGGTCCCGGCCATGGCCACGTTGAGGGACCCGATGCCCCCGGGCAGGGGGATCGCCACCAGGCCGGTGGCGTGCCGGGTCACGGTTTCGCTCACGCCGGCGCCCTCGTTGCCCAGGACCAGCAGGGCGGGGCGCCGCCAGTCCACGTCCCAGCAGGGCGTGGCGCCCTCCGCCTCGGCCACCCAGACGGCCAAGCCCGCCGCCCGGGCGGATGCGGCGGCCTCCGCCGCCGCATCCGCCCGGGCCATGGCCAGCCGCAGGCACGCCCCGGCCGACGCCCGCACCGCCCGCGGGTGAAAGGGGTCCACGGTACCCGGCACCAGCACCGCCCCCGCCGCCCCCAGCCCCTCCGCCGCCCGCAGCAAGGTGCCCAGGTTGCCCGGGTCCTGCACCCCGTCGGGCAGGATCGCCAGGGGCAGGCGGGACGCCGCGATCCGCCGCCACCAGGCGCCGTCCAGGGGCGCCGGTTCGTCCACGGCCACTTCCGCGACGATGCCCTGGGGCGTCTCGGTCAGGGCCACCAGCTCCAGAAGGCGGTCGGGAACCTCCGCCAGGGGGGTCCCCGCCTCCGCCAGCCGGCCCAGCAGGTCGGCGCCCGCCGGCGAGGCGGCGAAGGCGGCGGTGTAGACCGCCTGGCGGACGGGACGACCGGCGGCCAGGGCCTCGGCCACGAACCGCCGCCCCTCCACCAGGGTGGCCCCCAGGCGCCGCCGGTGCCGCCGCTCGTGGAGCTGGCGCAGGCGCTTGATCCGCGGGTTCTGGGGCGAGGTGATCAGCATGGCTTGTGGAACCCGACTCCTTTCCGGCGCCGCGGTGGGCCGCCGGCCCCCCAGCCTCCGAGCCCGGCGGGTGGCCCGGCCCCGGCCGGCTCAGAGGCCGAGTTCTTCCTGCATGCGGCGGATGTTCTCGTTGCTGCCGATGACGACCACCACGTCCCGGGCCTCGATGGTGGCCTGGGCCCCCGGAGCGACGATCACCTCGTCGCCGCGCCGCAGGGCGATCACCGTGACCCGGAAGCGGTTGCGCAGCCGCAGCTGCTCCAGGGTCTTGCCGACCATGTCGCCGCCGGCCTGCAGCTCGACCACGCTGATGTCGGGCGAGACCTCGATGAAGTCCAGGAAGTGGGCCGACACCATGCGCTGGGCGAGGCGGATCCCCATGTCGCGCTCGGGGAAGACGACCTTGTCGGCCCCGATGCGCTGCAGGACCCGGCCGTGATGCTCGCTAACGGCCTTGGCGACCACCCGCCGCACGCCCATCTCCTTGAGCATCAGGGTGACCAGCACGCTGGCCTCCAGGTCGCCGATGGCCACGACGACCACGTCGAAGTTGCGCAGGCCGAGGGACCGCAGCACGTCCTCATCGGTGGCGTCGGCGGTGACCACGTGGGTCGCATGCTGGACCATGTCCTGGACCGTCTGTTCATCGGAATCGACGCCCAGCACGCTGAAGCCCATCTCGTACAAGGTCGTGGCCACCGCCCGGCCGAAGCGGCCGAGGCCGATGACGGCGAACTCCCGGACGGGCATCGGCCCATCCCCTCCTCCCAATGGCGGTCATCCCACCAGGACCCGTTCCTCCGGATACCGCAGGGCCCGCGGCCGGCGCCCCCGCTGGGTCAGGGCCACGGCCAGGGTCAGCGGGCCGACGCGGCCGGCGTACATGGTTAGCAGGATCAGCACCTTGCCCACCGGGGACAGATCCGGGGTGATCCCCAAGCTGAGGCCCACGGTCCCGAAGGCGGAGACCACCTCGAAGATCGTCGCCTCCAGGGAGTGGTGATCCCACAGCAGCATGGCCACGGTCACGGCCAGGACCAGCCCGGCGGCGATCACCGCCAGGGCCAGGGCCTTGGCCACCACCAGGGTGGGGATGCGCCGCTCCATCAGGACCAGCTCGTCCTCGCCGCGGATGGTGGCGCGCACCGTGGCCAGGAGCAGGGCCAGGGTCGTCGTCTTGATGCCGCCGGCCGTGCCCGCCGGCGATCCGCCGACGAACATCAGCAGGATCGTCGTCAGCACCGTCAGGCTCGTCAGCTCGGCCATGGGCAGCATGTTGAACCCGGCGGTGCGCGGCGAGATGGAATGGAAGAACGCGGCCCACAGCTTGCGGCCCGCCGGCAGCGCGCCCATGGTGGCCGGGTTCGACCACTCGCCGGCGGCGACGAGCACGGTGCCCAGGACCAGCAGGGCGGCGGTGGTGCCCAGCACCAGCCGGGTGTGCAGGGAGAGCCGGTGCCGCCGGTGGACGAGGCGCCGGCCCAGATCGGCCAGGACGGTGAAGCCCAGGCCGCCGGCGACGATCAACCCGCCGATGACCAGGGTGATCACCGGGTCGCCCACGAAGCGCTCCAAGCTGGGGCGGCGGCTGTCAAAGACGTCGAAGCCCGCGTTGTTGAAAGCGGAGACGGCGTGGAACAGGCCGCGGTAGGCGGCAAGTCCAAAGGGCATGTCGTAGGCCAGCCACCAGTACAAGGTGAGCAGAGTGGCCCCCACCAGCTCGAAGGCGGCGGTGACCGAGGCGACGTAGAGGACCAGCCGCACCATCCCCGCCGGCGAGGGCTGCCCGAGGGACTCCTGGATCAGCAGCCGCTCCCGGAAGGTGATCCGCTTGCCGACCAGGATGGCGAAGAGGGTCGACATGGTCATGATGCCCAGGCCGCCCACCTGGATCAGGGTCAGGATGATGAGCTCCCCGGCTGTGGAGAAGGTCTCGGCGGTGTTCACCACGACGAGCCCCGTCACGCACACCGCCGACGTGGCGGTGAAGAGGGCGTCCAGGTAGGCCACCCGGCGGCCGGGCTCCCACGCAAAGGGAAGGCTCAAAAGCAGGCTGCCCAGCAGGATGACCCCGGCAAACCCCAGGGCCAGCACCCGGGCAGGATTGGGTTCCCGCGCGGCGTAGGCGGCGGCTCGCCGGCCGCCGGGGCCGGCCTCCGGGTCGGACCGCAGGGCTAGGGGATCGTCGCCCGCCTCCGGCCCGCCGTCCCGCGCCCCGGTCGCCTTCGGCCCGTGCACCTCAGCCATGGACGTCCATTCCTCCCGGCCTCACCGATCCTTGGCCCGGCAAAGAGGTTCAGCGAAGAAGAGTTTCAGCGAAAAAAACGAGGCGGCCCACCGCGGCGGGCCGCCTCCTTCACCGGTGCGGCCGTCATGCACCCAGGGCCCGGCGGGCGCGCTCCACCACGGCCTGGAAGGCGGCACCGTCCCGCACGGCCAGGTCCGCCAGCACCTTGCGGTTGAGCGCCACGCCCGCCTTGCGCAGGCCGCTCATCAGCCGGCTGTACGACAGGCCGTACTGGCGGGCGGCCGCGTTGATCCGCTGGATCCACAGGCGGCGGAAGTCCCGCTTCCGCGCCCGGCGATCCCGGTAGGCGTACCAGAGGGAGTGCAAGACCTGCTCGTTGGCAGCGCGGAAGGTCTTGCTCCGCCGGCCATAGTATCCGCGGGCAAGCTTGAGGATCTTCTTGTGACGGCGGCGCGTCCGGGGACCGCCCTTGACCCGTGGCATGGGACCTTCCTCCTTACTCGGGGGCCCGCCGGCCGTGACCCGACCGCCGGGCCCGGCGGCTCACTGGTACGGCAAGAGCTTGCGCACGGTGCGGGTGTCGGCCGGACCCAGCACGTCCGGCTGGCGCAGGCGCCGCATGCGCTTCGCCGTCTTCTTCTCGTTCAGGTGGCCGCGGTTGCTCCGCTGGTGCTTGAAACGGCCCCGCGCCGTGCGGCGGAACCGCTTGGCCGCACCGCGGTGGGTCTTCATCTTCGGCATGAGCCTGCCTCCTTTAACCCGGCATCGGGCGCGTCATCCAGGTCATGGGACATCGCGGGACGAACCGGCCTTCTCCGGCACCCCGCCCCGTCCGTCCATCCCGGGCGCCGGGGCACCGGGCCCTCAGGCACGGGATTCGTCGCCCGCCGGCGCGGGGCCGGCCGCCCCCTCGCCGGCCGCCGGCCGCGCCTCCGCGCGGGCCGCGCTGGTCGCCTGGGGACGCGGGGCCAGGACCATGGTCATGTTCCGGCCTTCCACCACGGGGCGGCGCTCAATGGTGGCGATGTCCTCGACGGCCTTGGCCAGCCGCTCCAGGACCTGCCGCCCCAGGTCGGCGTGGACGATCTCCCGCCCGCGGAACATGATGGTCGCCTTGACCTTGTCGCCGTCCTCGAGAAAGCGCCGGGCGTTGCGCAATTTCACCTCGAAGTCATGCTGGTCGATGCGCGGCCGCATCTTGACCTCTTTGATGTCGACGATCTTCTGCCGCTTGCGCGCTTCCCGGTCCCGCTTGGCCTGCTCGTACTTGAACTTGCCGTAGTCCATGATGCGGCATACGGGCGGCCGGGCCTGGGGAGCCACCTCCACCAGGTCCAGGTTCCGCTCGTAGGCCATGCGCAGGGCTTCGTGGGTCGGGAAGATGCCCAGCTGCTCGCCCTCGGGCGAGATGACCCTGACCTCGCGCACGCGAATCTGCTCGTTCACGCGCAGGTCCCTGACGATTGCGCGTCACCTCCGCGAGAATGGCGGCACCCCACCGTGCGGGGCTCCGTCCCATGACCGGCCGACGACGACATGCCCATCAAAAACAGCAAAACGGGCGCAAGCGGCGCCCGCCCATCCCCCGGGCGATTCGGGACCGGCCGCGCCCCCGCCCCTTGCCTGCCGCATCGGCTGGAGGCTCGTCCCGCCCCGTCGCCCGGCCCGAGACCCCAGTCGCAGTTCATCGCCCCTCGGCGCGCGCTGGGGTGGGAAGCCCGTGCTTCCGCTTGCCTGCCGGTTGTCGCCCTCCGTGGTCACAGCCGCCCAGAAACATGCGACTGGCCTGAGGCATTGTAGCATCGGTGCCAGAGGCCGTCAATCCAGCCCGTTGTAGGCCCTGGCCGGCTGTTGCAGATCTTGACCCAGCGGCCCGGCCCGCGGCTCCAACCCCGTCCGGCACCCCGCTAGTCATCCCGGGAGCGGGGATCCAGGATGTCCCGCAGACCGTCACCCAGCAGGTTGAACCCCAGCACCACCAGCATGATGGCCAGGCCGGGGAAGGTCATGTTCCACGGTGCCACCCGGAAGACCGTCCGGGCGTCGTTGAGCATCCGGCCCCACTCGGGTTGGGGCGGGACGGCACCGAGCCCCAGGAAGCTCAGGGCCGCCGCGTCCAGCACGGCCGTGCCCACGCCCAGGGTGGCCTGGACGATCAGCGGCGCCAGCGCGTTGGGCAGGATGTGGCGGACGATGATCCGCGCGTCGGAAAAGCCCAGGGCGCGGGCCGCCGCCACATAGTCCTGCTCCCGCAGGGAGAGCACCTGCCCGCGCACGAGGCGCATGTACTGGGGGACGGCCACCAGCGCCACGGCGTACATGGTGTTCTCCAGGCTCGGCCCCAGGAAGGCGGCGAAGGCGATGGCCAGGAGGATGCTGGGAAAGGCCAGCATCAGGTCGACCAGGCGGCCCGAGAGCATGTCGAACCAGCCGCCGTAATAGCCGGCCAGGGCGCCCCAGACCGTTCCCATCAGGGCCGCCATCAACATGGACACGACCCCGACCCGCAGGGAGATGCGGGCGCCGTACATGATGCGGCTCAAGATGTCCCGGCCCTGGTGATCGGTGCCCAGCCAGTGCTCCGCCGACGGGGGCTGCAGCCGCTCGATGAGGTTGGCGTCGTCCGTCGGGTGGTACGGTGCCAAAAGGGGGGCCAGCAAGGCCACCAGCACGAAGGCGAGCACGATGCCGCCGCCCAGGACCGCCGACCGGTGGGCGAAGAACCGCCTCCAAAAGCCCCGGCCCACGGGCAGGGCCGGGGCCGCCGGCATCGGCGCTGTGGGTTGCAGGTCCTGCCTCAAGGCTGCCATGGATGTCCCTCCGTCACCGCTGCCAGGCCCGGCAGCCCCGTCAGTCGTAGCGGATGCGCGGGTCGACCAGGGCGTAGAGCAGATCGACCACCAGGTTCGTCAGCACGAACAGGGTCGCCACGAAGAAGACCGCTCCCTGGACGGCCGGGTAGTCCCGGTAGCTGATGGAGTCGACGATGTACCGGCCCACGCCGTTGATGGAGAAGATCGTCTCGGTCAGCACCGCCCCGCCCAGCAGGCTGCCGACCTGCAGGCCCGTGACCGTCAACACCGGCAGCATGGCGTTGGGCAGGGCGTGGCGCAGGGTGACGATCCGCTCGATCAGCCCCTTGGCCCGTGCCGTGCGCACGTAGTCCTGCCGCAGGACCTCCAGCAAGCTGGAACGGGTCATGCGGGCGATGAAGGCCGCCGGAATCGTGGCCAGGGCCAGGGCGGGCATCACCAGGTGCCGCACCGCGTCGACGAAGGCCGGGACGTTGCCCACCAGGAGGGTGTCCACCAGGTACATCCCGGTGATGAAGGGCACCTGGGCCTCGAACTCGACGGACAGCCGGCCCGACGGCGGCAGCCACTTGAGGTCGACGGCCAGGTAGTACATCATCACGAGCCCCAGCCAGAAGATGGGCATCGACACGCCGACCATCGAGCCGGCCATCACGCCGTAGTCGAGGACCGTACGCCGCCGCACCGCAGCGATCACGCCGGCCAGCACCCCGAGGGGTATGGCCACCAGCATGGCCGCGAAGGTCAGCTCGATGGTCGCCGGCAACCGCACGGCGATGTCCCGGCTGACGGGCAGGCCGCTGCGCAGGGACCGGCCCAGCTCTCCGTGGAGGAGCTGGCCGGCAAACCGCATGTACTGGACCCAGAAGGGATCGTTGAGCCCCATCTGTTCCCGGAGCCGGGCGAGCATCTCCGGCGTCGCCCGTTCCCCCAGGATCGCCTGGGCCGGATCCCCGGGGATCAGGTAGAGGAATCCGAAGACCGCGACGGAGATGCCAAACAGCGTGGGGATCAGCAGCAGAACTCGCTTGATCACGTATCGCAGCACGCTCTCGCCTCGCTCTTCCCGCCGGCGGCGCCGGGCGGAGGGTCACCCCACCGGTCCCCGGCGGGGGCACCGAAGGTGGCAGATGGCCGGAGGGGCCGCGCCACCCTTCGCCCCACCCTTCTCGCCGGCCCGCCGGCCCCGGGCAAGGCGCAGGCCGGGGCGGGGTCCCCACCCCGGCCTGCCGCCGTATCCCGGGTCGTCGCCCATTCGATCGCTGCCCCCTGGTGGCCGCGGGGCCGGGCCGGCTCCGAGCGCCCACCGCCCGCCCGCTAGAGGGTCAGCGGGTGACCGACACCTTGTGCAACTTCTCGCTGCCCAGCGGGCTCGGGACCAGGCCTTCGACACCCTTGCGCACGATGATGGGCGAGCGGGCGTGGGCCAGCGGGATCATCGGCACGTCGCGGTGGATGATCTCCTGGGCCTGCATGTAGAGCTGGACCCGCTCCTCCTGGTTCGGCGTGCGCTGGGCCCGCAGCAAGAGCTGGTGGACCTCGTCGCTCCGGTAGAAGGAGATGTTGCCGGCGCCCGGTGTGCGCGCGTTGTCCTTGTCGAGCAGCACGTACAGGAAGTTGTCCGGGTCGCCGTTGTCGCCGATCCAGCCCAGCAGCGCCATGGGATGCTCGCCGTTGCCCGTCTTCTCCAGGTAGACGTCCCACTCGTGCCGGACGATCTCCGCCTTGATGCCCACCGCCGCCAGCTGCTGCTGGATCGCCTCGGCGATCTGCTCCGGCTGGGGCATGTAGGGCCGCGGCACGGGCATCGCCCAGAGCTCGGTCTCAAAGCCGTCGGGGTAGCCGGCCTCGGCCAGCAGCTGCTTCGCCTTCTCCGGGTTGTACTCGTAATCCTGGATCGAGTCGTTGTAGCCCCACATGGCCGGCGGCATCGGGTTCTTGGCCACCTGGCCCAGCTCGCCCCAGAACGCCTGCACCAGCTCCTCCTTGTTGATGGCGTGGGCGATGGCCTGGCGCACCCGGACGTCGTTGAAGGGCTCCTTGTCGTTGTTCAGCGCCAGGTAGCCCACGTTGTTGGCGTCCCGGTAGAGGATCTCGAACTGGCTGGTGTCGACGGTGGGCAGGTCCGCCGGGTTGGGGTCCTCCATCACGTCGATGGTCCCGGCCATGAGCTCGGCCAGCCGCGCGGCGTTATCCTTGATCGACTTGTAGACGATCCGCTTCATCTTGGGCTTCGGCTCGCCCCACCACTGGTCGTAGGCCTCCAGGGTGATCTGCTGGTCCGGGATCCACTCGACGAACTTGTAGGGACCCGTGCCCACCGGGTGACGGCCGAAGTCCGCGCCGTACTTCTTGATGGCCTCGGGGCTGGCAATGGCGAAGCAGGGCATTGCCAGGTTCTGCAGGAAGGGCGCCAGCGGCTCCCGCAGGGTGAAGCGGACGGTGTACTCGTCCACCGCCTCGACCTTCTCGATGATCGAGTCCTCGTCGAAGCCGCCGAACATGTAGGCGTAGTACTCGAAGTTCTCGCCCTCATGCCGGTAGGGGTTGTCCGACTTCATCCACCGCTCGAAGTTGAAGACCACGGCCTCGGCGTTGAAGGGCGTGCCGTCGTGGAAGGTGACGCCCTGGCGCAGGTGGAAAGTCCAGACCTTGCCGTCGTCGCTGACCTCCCAGTCGGTGGCCAGCCAGGGCTCGACCTCGGTGCCGCCCTCCTTGAACTCCACCAGGGTGTCATAGATCTGGTGGGTGACCTTCAACGACTCACCGTCGGTCACGTTGGCCGGGTCCAGGGACACGGAGTCGCCGCCGCGCCCCCACACCAGGGTGTCGGCCGGCAGGCCGCCCTGATCGCCGCCCCCTCCACCGCTTCCGCCGCCGCCCTCGCCTGAGGGCTGGGCCGGCGCACCGCACGCCGTGGCCAGGATCGCCAGGACGGCCACCAGCGCCAGCACCGATAGGCGCCGCCGCCACATCCTCACCATCACAGCCCCCCTCACCATCGGCCCGGGGAATCAGAGGTTGCCGGGCCGCGGCCTCTGCCGCCGGCCCGGCACCGGGTCCGTGATGGACTGGAATTCGCCGCCCCGGACAAGGTTCCTTCCGAGAAGCGGTGCGGCCACCGTTTGCTGGTGGCCGCACCAGCCATCGGACCGTCCCCCAGCCTTCTCAAGCCGGGTTGCCCTTGCGCTGGGCGATGGCCTCTTCCACCTGGCGGGCGAAGGCCTCCAGCGGCTGGCTGCCCAGGTCGCCCCGGTCGCGGCTGCGCACCGCCACCTCCCCGTTCTCCGCCTCCCGGTCGCCGACCACCAGCATGTACGGAACCTTCTCCACCTGGGCCTGGCGGATCTTGTAGCCCAGCTTCTCGTCGCGGGCGTCGACCTCGACCCGCACCCCCGCCGCCCGCAGGCGCTCCTCCACGCGGCGCGCGTAGTCATGGTGCCGCTCGCTGACGGGCAGCACCCGCACCTGCACCGGCGCCAGCCATACCGGGAAGGCGCCCGCGTAGTGCTCGATCAGGATGCCGATGAACCGCTCCAGCGAGCCCATGATGGCGCGGTGGATCATCACCGGCCGCTGCTCCTGGCCGGCTGGATCGACGTAGGTCAGGTCGAACCGGATCGGCATCTGGAAGTCCAGCTGGACCGTGGCCGTCTGCCACCGGCGTCCCAGGGAGTCGATGACGTAGAAGTCCAGCTTGGGACCGTAGAAGGCGCCGTCGCCGGGCGCCAGGGTGTAGTCGCGGCCCGCCGCCTCCAGAGCCCGGGCCAGGGCCGCCTCCGCCCGTTCCCAGAGGGCCGGCTCGCCCATGAATTTCTCCGGCCGGGTGGCCAGCTTGATCTCATAGGGCATGCCGAAGGTCCCGTAGATCGTGTCGACCAGCTCCAGGACGCGGCCGATCTCCTCTTCGATCTGGTCCTCCCGGACGAACAGGTGGGCGTCGTCCTGCTCGAAGCCCCGCACCCGCAAGAGGCCGTGGAGGGTGCCCGACCGTTCGAAGCGGGCCAGCCGCCCGTACTCCGCCAGCCGCAGGGGCAGGTCCCGGTAGGACCGGATCCGGCTGCGGTACAGCAGGCAGTGGCCGGGGCAGTTCATCGGCTTGACGCCGAAGAGGGCGTCCTCCCGCTCGATCAGGAACATGTTGTCCCGGTAGTGCTCCCAGTGGCCCGACCGCTGCCACAGGTCGACCTTGAGGATCTCGGGCGTCCGCACCTCCTGGTAGCCGTAGCGGGCCTGCAGCTCCCGGGAGAACTGCTCGAGGAGGCGGTAGACCGTGGCGCCCTTGGGATGCCAGAAGACGTAACCCGGCGCCACCTCCTCGAAGTGGAACAGGTCGAGCTCCGGCCCCAGCCGGCGGTGATCCCGGCGCTTCGCCTCCTCCAGCCGCTGGAGGTGCTCCTCCAGCTCCCGCTGGGAGGGGAAGGCGGTCCCGTAGATGCGGGTGAGCATCGGCCCCGTCTCGTCGCCCTTCCAGTAGGCGCCCGCCACGCCGGTCAGCTTGAAGGCCTTGATCCGGCCCGTGGAGGGCAGGTGGGGCCCGCGGCAGAGGTCGACGAACTCCCCTTGCTCGTAGACGGTCAGCGGCTCGTCCTCGGGGATCGCTTCGATGATCTCCACCTTGTAACGCTCGCCCCGCTGCCGGAAGAGGTCCAGGGCCTCCTGCCGGGAGACGGGCCGCCGGCGGATGGGCAGGTCCTCCTGGACGATCCGGCCCATCTCCTGCTCGATGGCCTCCAGGTCGTCCGGGGTCAGGGGCCGCGGCGTCTGGATGTCGTAGAAGAACCCGTCCTCCAGGGGCGGCCCCACGGCCAGCTGGGCCTCGGGCCAGAGGCGCTTCACCGCCTGGGCCATCAGGTGGGCCGTGCTGTGGCGGTAGACCTCCCGTCCCGCCTCGTCGGCGAAGGTCAAGATCTCCAGGCGACCGTCGCCCTCCAGCGGCCGGTTGAGATCGATGACCTGGCCGTTCCAGCGGGCGGCCACGGCGTCCCGGGCCAGGCGCGGGCCGATGGCCCGGGCGACGTCCAGGGCCGTGGTGCCGCGGGGCACCTCCCGCCGGCTGCCGTCGGGCAGCTCGACCACGATGCGTGCCGGTTCGTCCAACGTCCCTCACCACCCCACAGGTGTCTAAACAGCGACGGAAACGACCACGATGACGGAAACGACCACGATGGACCCACCACGACGGGCCCATCACGGTGGACCCCCGAAAGAGGAACGGGGCCTCGTCCCCAAAGGGACGAGGCCCCGGCGGCCTCGCGGTTCCACCCTTCTTGGTACCCAGGGGCCGCGCGGGCTAGGGGGCGTCCGCTGCGGCTTCCGCGCACCCCGTCCGCCTGCGGTGCGGTCTGGGCACCCTCTCGAGGCCCGATAACGGGGGCAGCCGGCCGGTCCTCGGGCGGCCGTTGACGGCGTGGGCGCCCAGCTGGCAGAGGCTGGTGCCAGGCTGCGAGGCCCGCTCACCGCCCTGGAGAGCGGCGTGCACCCAGCCCGCGCAGGGGCCTGGGACGCCGTCCCCGTCCCTTGCCTTCCGGTTGGCCGCACCTGGGACCGGCGACTCCGGGGTGGTGACCGGCGGCCGTCAACCGGGGCGGGCTTCCAGCCCCCCGCCGGCGCCGGGCGGCAACGACGCCCGCCGGCCGCCACGGGGGGCCCGCCGTCTCTGGCGGTGCCGATCCACCGGCCGTGTCCCCTTCATCGCCATGGACAGGCCCGGCCCGGCCGGGCCTGGGGTTTGCCCGAATTATAGCCAACCTTTGGGCGCCGGCAAAGCCTCCGGCACCGGCCCGGCGAGCCCGTTTCGATCCCTGGAATGAGCCGAGGGACCTTGACGGCGCGGGACCCGGATCAGCGCCACCGGTCTCCGGCGCCCGTCGCGGGACCTTCACGGTGAAGACACGGGTCCGGGGGCCCGGTTCCTCCGCCGTGGGACCCGGCCGGCCATCATCCCAGGGTGACCAGCAAGGCCTGCACCAGGCCGACCAGAAAGCCGAGGACGGCGCCGGACCACTCCACGAAGCGCAGCTCGCGCCCCGCCAGGCGCAGCACCAGGGCCTCGACGCCGGCGGGGTCGAGGTCCAGCATCTTGCGTTCCACCACGGGACCGAGCCGCAGCCCCTCCTCCGCCGCCGCCAGCAAGCCTTCGGCCAGCTCCGGGAAACGCCGGGTGACCTCCAACCGGGCCTCCTGGGCGATGCGGTCGGCCAGCTGCAGGGACCAGGCCCGGGGGACCAGGGCGGGCAGGCGGGCCAGCACCGCCTCCCGGACCATGCGGGCGACGGCGTCGGCGGCGGCCCGTTCCAGCGGCAGCCGCCGCAGGTGCTCGCGCACGTCGGCCGCCGACAGCAGGTCCCGCTCCACCGTCTCCGCCAGCGCCCGCGCCAGGTCCGCTTGACGGCGGGGCAGGAGGCCCTGCAGGGTCCAGCCCAGACCCGGCACCCGCCAGGGGCGGATGGGCCGGAACAGGGCCCAGATCGCCACCCGGTTGGTGGCCCAGCCGATCAGCCCGCCCGTGACGGGCAGGGTCAGCCACGCGGAGTCCACAGGCGTCCCTCCCGGCCGCCACTATACCACGGCCGCGGGAACGCCGGGGGCGCCGCCCGTCGGACGGCGCCCCGCGCCATCGCCCGCCGCGGGTCGTCAGCCGGCGGGGGTCGTCAGCCGGCGCGGACCGGCCTTCAACGCACCGACGACGGTGCCGGCACGGCGGGCCGCCGCTGCCGGGATCGGCAGCGGGCGCACCCCCCACACACCTCGATCCGATGGCCGAAGACCTGCTCCAGCATGTCCCGGGTCTCCCCCGCCAGACCCTGGCCGCGCCGGCGCAGGTGGACCACGAACCGCCGGGCCGCCACCGTGACCAGGGCGCTGAGCAGCGCGTCCCCGGCATCGGGGGCCACGCCATCGCCGGGAGCCGGGGCCCACCCCTCCCCCGGCGGCAGCGAGACCGGCCGCCCCTCCTCGTCACTCAGGGTGAAGGCGCCCGACGGTTCCACCACCACGTGGACGACCTCCAGCCGCGGCACCTGCAAATCGACGAACTGGCGCAACAGCCCCACGAAATCCCGGTATTCCCGGTCCAGCAGGTACTCGTCGACCGCCCGGTCGACGGCCACCTCCAGGGCCTCCACGTAGTCGCGGCAGCGGAAGCGCAGAAAGCCGTCGATCAGCAGGAGCCCGGCCCCCTCCAGGTAGGCCGCCACCTGGCGACCCAGCCGGTGCCTTAGCTCCCCGTCGCGGGCCGGTGTGGCCGCCAGGTGCCGGCGTGCATAGGCCAGGGCCTGCGCCCGCTCCTCCGGCGTCAGGTGGGCGTAGCGGCGCGTCACCAGCCGCTGCATGAGGTGCCACCGGTGCTCGTCGTGGATGTAGGCCACCAGGGCCCGCACCACCCGGGCGTCCCAGTCCCGCAAGAGGGGCGCCGCCTCGTCGGCGCTGGCGGCCGCCGTCCCGCCGGACGAACCGGCCCCCGGGGCCCCGGCGCCTTCACCGGCCGCCCCGTCGGGCTCGCCCCCACCAGCCCAGGCCTCGCGCCCCGGGGCCCTCGAGCCGCTGCCCGTTCCCGGCCGGGTCCGGGACGAACCGGCCGGGCCCTTGCGGCCGGCGGAGGGCCGCCCGCCCGGATGGCGGGCCGGCGACAGGGCGGCGCCCGGCAGCCAGCCGGTTCCTCCGAGGAGAAGGCCGCTGAAGTCGTAGCGCAGCGCGGGGTGGCCCGCTCCCCCGGTAGGAATGGCAGGCGCCCCGGTCCCGGCCCCGCCGGCCGGCGCCGGCCCGCTTCCACCGCTGCCGGCGCCACCGGCGACCAGGCCGTCGGGTGTCCAGCCGAGGCCGGCCGGGGTCATGCGGCCGCTCGAGCGCCCGCGACCGCCTCGCCCCTGGCCGCGGCCGGGAGGCAGCGGTCGCTGGATCGCCAGGAAGTACCAGGTCCCGCGCTGGTGCTCGCTGATTTGGGGCGGCTGAAGTCCGCAGGCCGTCGCCAGGGGCGTGAAGGCAGCGACCTCCTGCTCCAGTCGCTGGCGCAAGGAGTCCGGCGGTTGGGCGGTCCCGATGACCAGCAGATCGGACATCTCCATCGCTCCCTTCCCCGCCTCCTCCGTAGTGTGAGCACCCCGGCGGCGGGTCAACCGATCGACGCCGCCGCGGGCCGCTGCCGCGAGCCACACGGCCCTGGTCCGGCCGGAGGCCTCCGCGGGCCGCTCATCCGAGCAGCGCGCGGTCGTGCCCGGGCCAGAGCCCTCCGGGGCCGCCGCCCTGCGCAAGCGGCCTCCCCGGGCCAGAGCCCTTCTCCCCGGGCCAGAGCCCTTCGCGGGTCGCTGCCCTCCCCTTTCACGGATATGGGCGGCTGGCGGCGGACATGCCCGTCGCCGGCCGGGCGGCGGCCGTGAGGGGTCCTGCCGGCGCAAAAAGCCAACGCACGGAGACAGGGGCTGTTCCCCGCGTTCCGAGAGGGGACCGCGAGAACGAAGACGATGGCCGGCCGGCGCGGGAGACGGCGGGGGCGCCGCCGGTTGCCCGCGGAAGGTTCGGGGCGGGGCGGAAGGTTCGGGCGGGCAAGACGGGAGGAACAGGAGGGTCGCCGTTCAGGCGGCGTGCAGAGCTGCATGGGCGTTCAAGGCCGCTGGCAGGCAGGAGCCCATCGTGAGCTGTGCGCAAGCGAAAATGGCAAGGGTAACTCAAGGCAAGGGCAATATCAGCAGTGCCGTGTACATAAGGCGATGAACAAAAATAGCAATGAACAAAATTAAGGCGCCCCTAGAAGGCGCCGTCTGGAAACCGTCAGGAGCCCGGTTCCTCCTCCCCGCCCAGGGCAGCCCGCACCGAGGGGTCCGTCGCCTCCCACACCTGCGGGGCCCGGCTGCGGATGGCCCGCCCCACGGCGCGACGCTGGGCCGGGGTGAGCTCACCCAGGTCGATCACGCCCTTGAGCGCCCGGGACATGTCGTTGACATGCCGGGCCAGCTGCTTGTAGCCCACCATCGCCTCCCGGTCGATCCACATGGGGCTGGCGACCGCTCCCCGGACGCCGCGCCCGCTGCCACCGCCCTGGGCGATCCAGACCACCCAGTACGGGCGGCCGGACGGCACCTGGGAGGGGTCGTCGACCCAGCGGACGCCCTGTTCCACGGGCGATTTGGCGTGCAGCGCGCCCGGGGACACCTGGGCCTCGTCGCCATCCACCAGGATGGCGGCCAACCCGCCCAGGTGGCTGTGGGGCCCGCTGCGGGTTCCCACCAGCTGAAGCCGCATGGGGCCGCCGCCCTGGGGCCGCCCGGCGCCGGCGCCGGCGCCGGTTCCACCGCCTGGGCCGGGGGTAACCGGAACCTGGCCGGCCTGGATCACCGGCGCCCCGGCCGCGTCCGGCCTGCCCCCTCCGGCTGTGGCCCCTCCGGCTGTGGCGGGACGGTCAACCCCCGGCCCGCCGCCCGGGTCCGGCGCCGGCCCCGGGGCGCGGCGGGGGTCGGCGCCGGGGCCGGTTCGTCCCCCGGCCACGCCGGAGCCGGATCCCGGTGGGTTGGGGTGCGGGGATCGGGCTTCGCCCATCGCCAAGGGACATCACCCCTTCAGCTGTCCCGGGTCGGCCTGCGGGCGGGCATCTCCTCCAGGCGGACGGGCACGCGGAAGAGCTCGGCGCCGCGCAGCACCGTCACCTCCAGCTGGTCGCCGGGCCGGCGGCCGACCAGCCGCTTGCGGACGTCCCCGATGGTGTCCACATGTTCCCCCTGCACCGCCACGATCATGTCGAACACCTGCAGGCCGGCCTTCTCCGCGGGGCTCGAGGGCATCACGCGGGTGATGACGATGCCCCGGTCGGCGGGAAGGTCGAAGGTGCGCACCCAGTTGTCGTCGATCACCTCGGCGTACCCCTGGATGCCCAGCCACAGGTGACGCACGGTCCCCTCCTGGAGGATCTGGCCGGCGATGGCCTCCACCAGGTGGATCGGCACGGCGAAGCCGAGGCCGTTGCCCTCCAGCTTGACCGTCGTCAACCCGACGACCCGGCCATCCAGCAGCGCCAGCGGACCGCCCGAGTTGCCGGGGTTGATCGGCGCGTCGGTCTGGATCAGGCCGTCCAGGGGCGTGCCCTGGGGCGTGGGCAGCGACCGGTCAACGGCGGAGATGATCCCCATGGTGACCGTGGTCCCCAGGCCGAAGGGGTTGCCGACGGCGATGACGGCCTGGCCCGGCTTCAGGTTCCGGGAGTCGCCCAGCTGGGCAGCCGGCAGGCGACCCGCCGGGATCTCGACGACGGCCACGTCGTAGAGCCGGTCGCGGCCCGCCACCGTGCCGACCACGCGCTTGCCCGATGGCAGGAGCACCGTGACCTCCGCCGCGCGACCGACCACGTGGGCGTTGGTCAGGATGAGACTGCGGTCGGGCTCGGAGCGCCAGATCAAGCCGGAACCCACGGCATCGATGAGGCGACGGCCACCGCGCCGGTGCTGCCGGGCGATCTGCACCACGGAGGGGCTCACGGCCTCCACCGCGCGGGTGATCCACTGGGACACGGGGTCCATCCAGGGCTCGGTCACTCCGAAGCCTCCTCTCTCCCTAGGAGCAACGCCGGGAGCGCGGGCACCGGCCCGCGCTCCCGGCCGGCGGGCGCGCCCCGCGCCGCCGCGCGGCCCGGGGCGCGCCGTGGCACCGCACGCCACGGAGGCCTTTCGCCTCGGCGGCATGCGGCTCCTTCGCAGGACGACTTTGACTATCACTGACGTTTGTCTTCATTCTACGCTTGCCCTGGTAACACGGTCAATGACGGGCGCCACGCCCGCCCGGCTTCCCAGGCCCACCATGCGGCAAGGCGGCGCGACGCGGTCGCCACCGGATGCCGAGCCAACGGGCGTTCGTAGGGAACGAACAAGGGCACCGGGTTGCTTCCGGTGCCCTTGGTGGGCGGTAGTGGACTCGAACCACTGACCCCGTCGACGTCAACGACGTGCTCTACCAACTGAGCTAACCGCCCATTGTTCGCGCCTTCGCGCGGCCTCCCGGCCGCTGGTTGCGTGGTGCCCCGTTTCCCTGGACCGTCCGGTCGTGGCCCGGCCTCATCGCCGGGCTGACCGGGCCCGCGGCGGGCCGGCAGGACGCATTATAGGAACGTGGCCGCCATCCTGTCAAGGTGGGCGCGGGAGCGAGCACCGGAAGGCGAACGGTGTCGAACGCGCCTCCTGCCGCGCGCCCGGCGCCCCGCGCCGACGGGGCCATGAGGGGCGGGTCGGAGGGCCGGCTGCACGAGCCATGGGCGCCATCCGCGCCCGGTGCCGCCAACCCCTCATCCCTGATCGGGTCCCACGCCGGGTGCTGCTGAGGCCGCGGCCGGATTCGAACCGGCGAGTAAGGGCTTTGCAGGCCCCTGCCTTACCACTTGGCTACGCGGCCATGTCGTGCTGTCCGTTGTACCGTCCTTTGCGGGTGGACCCTTCGCGACCGCACCCCCGCGCAACCGCGCCGCGCGCTGGGCCTTGCAACCGCGCCAGGCGGGAACCCCAGAGTGCAAGATCCGGCGGCGCCCGAGGGACGGCCCGGTGACGAACCGGCCGGCCTGGGGACGGGCGCCCTCCGCGCCCCGGTGCGCCTGGACCGGTACCCGGCCCGGCCATGCCTCCGGACCCGGAGAGGGTGGAATCCAGCGGCCAGGGAACGGCGCGCCAGCCCGCGCAACCGATTATACCGTCCCCGACGCCGCCTGCAAAGCCACACCCTGGCGGCCCCACCGGTCCCGTCTCGGCCCGCTTGGGACCGGCCCGAGAAACGAAACGGGACAGGCGATCACCTGTCCCGAAGGAACCTGGAGCGGGAGACGGGATTCGAACCCGCGGCCTTCTGCATGGCAAGCAGACGCTCTACCCCTGAGCTACTCCCGCATGGGGCCGGCTCTTCTCGTGCATCCTTCCCGCAGGTGCCCGCAGGCTTCCCGCGGGTGCCGGGTGCTTTGACGGCCCACAGCCCGCACATCCTTGGCGGCCGGCCGAGCTGGCCGTCCCGCGGCGTTCATTTTAGCAGCGCCGCCGCCCCCTGTCCACCCCACCGGCACCCCGCCCCCGGCAGGCATTTTTCCCCCGCGGTGCGAAAAGAAGGATCGGTACTGGAAATAGAAAGGACGGTGGACGTGCCCGTGGCCGTCAGTGCCCGTTACAACCCGACCTGGGACCTGGATGCCTTCTTCCCCGGCGGGAGCCGCTCACCCCAGTTCGAGGCCTTCCTGACCCGCCTGGCCCAGGACCTGGCCCAGCTCCAGCAGCAGGTGGAGCAGCTGGACCCCGCGGCCGGGCCGCAACCCTGGTCGCAACTGGTCGCCGCCTTGCAGGATGCCGGTGCCCGCCTCGGCCAGGCCGGCGCCTTCACCTTCTGCCTGGTCTCCCAGGACACCACCGACGAGCGGGCCCGGCTGCTCCTCACCCGCGTCGGCGAGTTGCGCGCCGCCTACAGCAACCTGTGGACCGGCCTGGACCGGCACCTTCTGGCCGTCGGCGATGCGGACTGGGCGTCTTTGCTGGAGCAGCCCGGTCTGAAGGAGGTCGCCTTTGCCCTGGACGAACGCCGCCGGCGGGCCCGGGAGCGCATGGATCCCGCCCTGGAGTCCCTGGCCAGCGTGCTGGCCGTCGACGGCTACCACGCCTGGGGCGACCTGTACGAGCTGGTCGCGGGACGCATCCGGGTGCCCGTCCAGGAAGGCGACCGCCGGCTCGAGCTCTCCGTGGGCCAGGCGGCCAACCGGCTGGAAGACCCGGATCGCACCGTGCGCGCCGCCGTGTTCGACAGCTGGGAGGCAGCCTGGGGCGCGGAGGCGGAGGTCATCGCCGCCGCCCTCAACCACCTGGCCGGTTTCCGCTGGCAATGGTACCGCCGGCGCGGGTGGGAGGACATCCTCAAGGAGCCGCTGGACGAGAACCGCATGGAGCGGGCCACCTTGGAGGCCATGTGGGACGCGGTCAGCCGGCGGCGCGGCGCCCTGCTGGAGTACTTCCGCTGGAAGGCCGAACGCCTGGGCGTCGAGCGGCTCGCCTGGTACGACGCCCACGTGCCCGTCTTCCACGCCCAGGGCAAGGTGACCTATGACGAGGCGGCCGAGTTCGTCATCGAACAGTTCGCCCGCTTCAGCGACGACCTGGCCGCCCTGGCCCGACAGGCCTTCAGCCAGCGCTGGATCGAAGCCGAAGACCGCCCCAACAAGCGGGCCGGCGGCTTCTGCACCAGCTTCCCCCTGAGCCGCCAGTCGCGGATCTTCATGACCTTCGGGGGCACCGCCTCCAACGTGGGGACGCTGGCCCACGAGCTGGGCCACGCCTACCACCAGTGGCTGATGGATGAACTGCCCTTGCTGGCCCGGGACTACCCCATGAGCCTGGCCGAGACGGCCTCCACCTTCGCCGAGCGGGTCGTCACCGACGCCGCCATCCGCCACGCACCGGACACCACGAGCCGGCTTGCCTTCCTCGAGCAGCAGGTGCTGGACGGCGTCTCCTTCTGCATGAACATCCACGCCCGCTTCCTGTTCGAGACGGCCTTCTACGCCGCCCGCCGCGAAGGCCCCGTCAGCGTGGCCGAGCTCAACCGTTTGATGGAGGACGCCCAGCGCCAGGCCTATCACGACAGCCTCGGCCGGTACCACCCGTACTTCTGGGCCTCGAAGCTGCACTTCTACGCCACCGAGGCGCCCTTCTACAACTTCCCGTACACCTTCGGCTTCCTGTTCAGCTCGGGCCTCTACGCCCGCGCCCAGGCCGAAGGGCCGTCCTTCGCCCGGCGCTACGCCGCCCTGCTCCAGGACACGGGCCGCATGACCGTGGAGGACCTGGCCCGCAAGCACCTGGGCGTCGACCTCACCCGGCCCGCCTTCTGGGAGGAGGCCCTGGACGCCGCCCTGGCGCCCCTGGACGAGTTCCTCCGCCTGGCCCGCTCGGCCGACGGAAAGGGCTGAGTCGTTACGCAACCACGGCTCCACGGTCACGGCCCGCTGCGGGCAGCAGCCGGCCGCAGCGGGCCGCAGCGGCCCGCGGTCGCCCATGAATGCTTGCGGGAGGACGCGAGCGACAGGGCCGGAGGCAGGCTGATCCCAGCCGCCCCCGGCCCTGTCCTCGTTGCCCTCGTTTTGGCCCGGTGTCGTGGCCCGACGCCTGCCTGACTTGGGCCCTTCGGGGCCGGCGCTCGGGTTCCCGCACCGGCTCGGCCACCCTGCGGGTCCGGGCCCGGCGCCGTCACCGCCGGCGTGGCTCGAAGGTCTTGCAGCAGGTGTCCGTCGCCTGGCGGGCCGGCGTGCCGCCCACCTGGTTCGACAGCTCCCGGATCTCCGCGGCGTCGATACGGTTGGGGAACCGCTCGCTCACCCAGTCGTGGGTGATGAGGATCTGCTCGGCGTCGCAATAGTTCCCCTCCCGCCAGTAGTGGCAATCGGCCACCGTGCACCGCACCCCGATCAGCATGGCTGTCCCCCCTTCCGCTGGCTTCGGGTGCCGCTGCCGGTTCCACTGGAAAAGCATGGCCCCGGTGGGCAGCCCTTATCCAGAGCGCCAGGGATGCGCTGGCCCGCCAGGGCCGGAACGGAGGGAGTACTCCTCACTCGGGCGGCCGGGGCGCGCGCCGGGGCGTTCGGCCGGCGGTCCGAGGGCACCCGGCCCGCGTTTCGCAACCCGCGGCCCGCGGGAGGTCCCAGCGCAGGCTCGCCTGTCCGAAAAACTTTGACCAGGACGGGTTCTCTACTTCTCTGGAGGAAGGAGGGACGACCCGATGGGGAACCGCAGGACGGCGGTCGGGGCCGCACCCCGGCCGGCGTCGAGGGACCCTGCGGGCCGGCCGGTGCGGAGGCGCTGGGCCGTGCTGGCGGCCGTGGCGGCCATCGTCCTCACCGGCTCCGCGGCGACCACGGCCGCCCTGCCTCGGCCGGTCCACCAAACTCCCGGCGGCACCACGGGGCCTGAACCCGGGCCGCCGGCCCGCAACGTCATCCTGGTGGTGGGCGACGGCGCGGGGGATGCCTTGCTCCACCTGGCGCGGTTGACCGGCCAGGGTCCGGACGGCCGGCTGGCCGTCGACGCCTTGCCCGCGAGCGCCCGGGTGCTCACCCACTCCGCCGACTCCCTGGTGACCGACTCGGCCGCCGCGGCGACCGCCATGGCGACGGGACACAAGACGGTCAACGGCGCCGTCGGCGTCGACCCCCAGGGACGGCCGCTGACGACGGTGCTGGAACGGGCCCAAGCCGCCGGTAAGGCGACGGGGCTGGTGACCACGTCCTTCCTGGCCGACGCCACGCCCGCCGCCTTCGCCGCCCACGTGCCGGACCGCGACGACACCACCACCATCGCAGCCCAGACCCTGGCCGCCGGGGTCGACGTCCTGCTGGGTGGCGGCGAAGAGGACTTCCTCCCCGTGGAGGAAAAGGGCTGCCACCCCTTGCCGGGCCGGCGCAGCGACGGCCGCAACCTGCTAGCGGAGGCACGCCAGCGGGGCTACACCGTGATCTGCCGCCCGGCCGAGCTGGAGGGGCTGCGGGTCCGGCCCGGGATGCGGGTCCTGGGACTTTTCGCGGACAAGGAGCTGTACCCCCTCCTCTACGGATCCCAAGGCGTCCCGGTCCGTACCGGCGTGCCTGCCCAGCCCGCACTGGACGGTCTCGCCCCCGGATGGGTGGAACCGGCCGTCCCCACCCTGGCCGCCATGACCCGGCGGGCGCTGGACGTGCTGGCGCGCGATCCGGACGGGTTCTTCCTGCTGGTGGAGGAGGAGGGCACCGACGGCTTCGGCCACGCCGGCCTGATCGAAGGCGCCATCGCCGCCGCCCAGGGGCTCGACGCGGCGGTGGGCGTCGCCCTGGACTTCGCCCGGCGCCACCCCGACACCCTCCTCCTGGTCACCGGCGATCACGAGACGGGTGGACTCAGCATCCCCGGGCGCGGTGACGGCTACAGCAGCGATCCCAAGCTCCCCTGCCCGCCACCGGCCCGCCCGCTGGCCACGCCGCAAGGACAGGGCTTTTGTGCCGCCTCGGCCGTCCCGAACCACACGGGCGCGCCGGTCCCCTTGCTGGCGCTCGGTCCCGGTGCACAGGGGGTCGACGGGCTTCTTGACAATACCGACGTGGCCCGGATCATCGCCGCGGCCTTCGGGTGGCGGGAGGAGCGGTGACGGGACGAGGGGGAGCCGAGGATGGGAGGGGTTTGCTGCATATTTGCTACACAGTCGCTACACAACGCCGTCCAACGGTGATCAAGATGCGGCTGGAGCCACTAACAGAAAACCCGCGAGGCCTTGCGCCACGCGGGTTTCTTCGTTGTGGCCCAGGGCGGAATCGAACCGCCGACACGGGGATTTTCAGTCCCCTGCTCTACCTACTGAGCTACCGGGCCATGGGCGGATCTGCGATTTGCGCGCCGCGCCGGCGGCGCGGGAACCGCCCCTTACTATACTGCAATCGGACCGCTCGTCGCAAGGCAGCAACTGGTGCTTGCCCCCGCGATTCGTTCGATCCGGTGGGTGGGCGAACCAGGACTCGAACCTGGGACCCCTCGCTTGTAAGGCGAGTGCTCTGCCGCTGAGCTATTCGCCCATCGTGACCTGCGCTGTTTGCCCTGCTCCCCCATGCCCGATCCCTGATCGGGCCGTCGTCGTGCGATATGCGACCTGATCGGGACGGCGCCCAGTATAGCATCCGGCGGACGCTGGGGTAAAGGTCCCGCGGTCGCCGGTATCGCAGCCGAAGGCGGAAACCGCGACCGAGCGCCGGCTTCACCGCCGAACGCCGACACCGCATCCGATCGCCGGCGTCGCAGCCGAATACACCGCCGCCGAACGCATCGCTGTCGAACACCAAGCACCGGCGCCGAACGCCAGCACTCCCGCCGATCGCCAAGCGCCGCCGATCGGGAGCCGAACGCCGGCGCCATGGCCGACCGGCCGCCACGCAGCGGAACGGATCCATCCGGTGCCCCGGCCTGACCCGACCGGCCGGTCGGATTAGGCCGGCCGGTCGCATCAGGCCGGCGGCCACAACTTGAGGCCTGTCTCCCCGTCCGGCGCCCGTTCCAGCACCGGCCCCTCCAGTTCCCAAATGGCGTACTCACAGGCGAAGACCCGGGTACCTTCCAGCACGTGGCCGCCCCAGGCCCGACCTTGCGCGTCTCCCAGCGTCAGATGGAGGTGGACGAAGGGCGCGTCGGAGCCCGCGCTGCGGCTGATGTTGCCCGTCCCCGTCAGGATCTCGGCGGGTTCGTCCAGGGTGAAGTCGCCGTAGCGCTGCTCCCCTTGGTCGTAGAAGGCCAGCCGGGCCCGCTCGACCGCGCCCAGCAGCTGGACCCAGCCGACGATGATCCCGTGGTCCCGAGCCAGGCGGCCCAGCGCCTCCAGGATGTCATCGCCCCGGCGCAACCGCCCGACGAGGACGCGCTTGACGGCAAACTCCGGCAACCGCTCCGCCTCCCCTTTTGCGCTTCCGCGGCCTGCGGCTTTTCCTTTCGGCGTCGGCCATCGCCTGGCGCCTTCCCGTCTCAGCGGCTCCCCGGACCCGCGCCGGCGCCGGAGGCCGGTTCGTCCCGGTGGACGCGATGGGCGGCCCGGGACAGCCGGTGCCCGCGGTACAGCATCCACACGCCCACCAGGTTGGCCGCCGGAAGGACGGCGGGTACGCCGAACCGCGTCAGCGCGCCCCCCGACGAGAGGACCAGCGTCCCCGCCATCAGCCAGAGGGCATAGGGGTGGCGCGTCCGCCACCAGGACACCGCGGCGCCGCCCAAGAGCAGCAGCGCACCGGGAACCGTGAGCAGGGGCGAGAAGACGCGAACCGTCCCCTCCGCCCACCCCTCGCCGCCCACCGGCCCGCCCCCCGCCAGGGCGGCCACGTCGACCGGGGTGCGCGCCGCCGTGACCAGCATGGCCACGCCGATGGCCGCCAGCACGGCCAGGATCCCGTGGGCCCAGGCACGCCGCAGGACCAGGTAGGCGGTGCCCGCCCCGAAGGCGGCCACCAGCCACGCGGCGGCCACGTACCAGAGGCGATAGAGCCAGGGCGTCCACCCGGCCAGGGAGGCGCCCGCGTCCGCCAGGGCGGTCAAGGCAAAGAGGAGCAGGGCGACGAACCAGCACAGCGAGCTCGGGGCTCGCCGCCGCAGGTAGCTCCGCCCTACCTCCGCCGCGAAGACCAGGGCCAGGACGCCGCCGGCGGCGTGCAGCCCCGCGGTCAACCAGGTCACGTTGGTCGTTGGGCCTCCTTGCAACGGCTGGGTCGTCCAACGTTGGCCGCGGACGGGCAAGCCGGGCCGCCAGGCCGCCGGGCCTCAGACGGCCTCCACGTCGGTGACGCCCGGGACCCGCTCGCGCAGGATGCGCTCGATGCCCGCCTTGAGCGTCATGATCGACATCGGGCAGCCGACGCAGGCGCCGATCAGGCGTACCCGGACGACCCCATTCTCGTCGACGTCGACCAGCTCGATATCACCGCCGTCCATCTGGATCGCGGGGCGAATCGACTCCAGGGCCTGTTCCACCTGTTCGCGCATGGCCTTTCGTCCTCCCGTGGACCCGCGCTTTGAGCGCGGGTGGTCCTCTCCCGCGGCGGGTCGGTCCGCCGGGACTGGATCCCGTCTCGCTCCCATTATACCTGGAAGCGTCCCCGCCCGCGTCCACCCGAGACACGGGCAGCGCCCCGGCCGCCACGGCTTGGCAGACTGGGCACGCCGAGCGGCCCGCAGACTAAGTCCTGGCCCTGTTCATGTCAGGGCCTGGAGGGAACCACCATGGCACGACGTCGCCTGATGTCGGAAGCGCTGCGGGAGGACCTGGCGCGCGACCTGGGCGTCCACGACATCGTGGCGCGGTACGGCTGGGGGGCCGTGCCCGCCCGGGAGTGCGGCCGGCTGGTCCAGCAGGCCGTGTTGCGGGCGGAAGCCCTCCTGGCGCAGCAGGTTCCTCCCGGCGGCGGCGCACCCACCGCCGCGGGGCAGCCGCCCCGGGCCGGGCGGCAGGTGACGGCTCCCCTGGGGCCGCGCCTGGACTCGGCCTGGCCGGGACCGGCGCACTCCATGGGGGCGCCCGCGGCTGTGGGGCCCCGTCCGGTCCCTGGAGGCTCGGCGACGGGCGGGGCAGGGCCGGTTCCCGTACCGGCCGGGCCGGTTCCGGGAACGGCGTGGCCGGGTCTCGCGACGGGACGCCACGCCCCCATTCCCGTCCCCGCCGGGACCGGGACGGGCTGGAGTTCGGGTCGACGCCGGCCGGCGCTGCCTGCCACCCTGGGCGGACCGGCCTGGGTATGACGGCGGGGGGCGGGGGGCGGGCGGCCCTCGCCCTTGGCACCCGCGTCCCATTCGAGCTGGCGATGCGCCGGGGACCGCTCGGCGGGGCCTCCCGGCCCCGCCGGCGTGCCCGCGGTCCGGTTCCACCTGGCCAGACCTGCCGTACCGGCCTCCGTCTATCCCACCGGTTCTGCGCGTATGGTTAGGCGGGGCGGGCGGGAGGTCGTCGCAGGTTGGGTCAACCGGATCTGGTGCTTCTAGCCATCCTTGGCCTGGGTGCCCTGGGTCGCAACCCGCTGGTCACGGCCGCGGCGGGGATCCTCCTGCTGCTGCGGCTCCTGGGCTTTGCGTCGCTGCTCCCCGCCCTCGAGCAGCACGCCATGTCCCTGGGGCTGATCCTGCTCATCGTGGCGGTGCTCATCCCCTTCGCCGACGGCCAGGTCACCCTCCAGCAAACCGTCCAGTCCTTCGTCCGCGGTGGCCTGGCCGGCTACGCCGGGCTCGTGGCGGGCTTCGTCGCGGCGGTCCTGGGCGCCCGGGGCATCGTGCTGCTGGAGCAGAACCCCCACGTCATCATCGGGTTGATCTTCGGCACGCTGGTGGGCGTGGCGTTCTTCCAGGGCATCCCCGTGGGACCGCTCACCGCGGCCGGATTCGCCGCGGTCCTCCTGGAACTGCTGACCCTGTTGCGCGGGCGCGGCTAGCCCCGGCCGCGCCCTCCGGCTCCGGTACAGGGCATAGCTACCGATCAGCACCAGGTAGACGCCGAAGAGGCGCCGGAGCAGCTCCTCGGGCGCGCTGGTCCCCAGCTGGGCGCCCAGCCAGGCGCCGGCCGCACTGCCGGCCGTCACCCGCAGGGCCAGCCGCCAGCGGAGGAACCCGTGGCGCCAGTGGATCCACGCGGCCACCAGCGCCACCGCGGGAAAGGTGGCCAGCACGACCCCTTGGGCCACGGGCTGGGGCACGTTCAGCAGCAGCACCAGGGCGGGCACCAGCACGGACCCGCCGCCGATGGACAGGCCGCTCAGGATGCCCGTGGCGGCCGCCACCAGAGCGGCCCAGGGAAAGCCCACGCCACCACCCCACCCTCCAGACGCCCGGCTGCGGTGGTCGCGCCAGCCGCGTGGTCCTGCCCGGCTGCGGCGGTCCCGCCGGCCGCGTGGTGCTGCCCGGCTACGGCGGTCCTGCCCGGCTGCGGTGATCCCACCGGGCCGCGGCGGTCCTGCTCGGCTAGAGCGGTCCCACTGGGCCGCGGCGGTCCCTGCTCGGCTGGAGCGGTCCCAGCGGCTGGCAGCCTTCTCACCCCCACACGGCCATCCGCAGCCCCAAGAGCAGGAGGAACCAGCCGTAGACCCGGCGCAGGGCCCTGGGCCGGAGCCGCTCCATCCAGCGGGCCCCGAGGGCCGCCCCCACCATACCCCCCAGGGCCACCTGCCAGGCCAGGGCCGGTTCGACCAGGCCGCGCCGCGCGTACACCCAGGCGCTGATGATGGAGGTCAGCCCGACCACCAGGATCGACGTCCCGTGGGCCCGGTGATCGGGCAAGCCGAACCAGTAGACCAGCGCCGGCACGAGCAGGGTTCCACCGCCCACCCCCAGCAGGCCGTTGACACCCCCGACGAGAAAACCCGCCATCACGGGCGCCCACCCGGCAGTGGCGCGCCAGGGGGCCGGTGGATCGCCGCCCCCGGGCGCCGGGTCAGCCTCTTCAAGGTCGCCGCGCCGGGTGCAATCGCTCATCGCTCATTCCGTCCCCCTCCCTCCCCGATCTCCCCTTCTCCGGGCTCGCCGGCCACACTGGGGCCCGGGTGGCCCCGCGCCCGTGGCTTAGCGTGCCCACCCCGGCCCGCGTGTGGCACAGTGAAGGCGAGGTGAATGCCCATGGCACCAACCCACTCGCCGGACGAACCCGCCCCTGCCGAGGGAACGGCGGCAGCGGCCCGCCGCCCGGCCCGGGTCGAGGTCGTGGTCCACGGCCACGTGCAGGGCGTGGGCTACCGGGCCTTCGTCCGCGCCCGGGCCCTTCCCCTTGGCCTGCGGGGCCTGGCGCGCAACAACCCCGACGGCACGGTCACCGTAGTGGCCGAGGGGGAGACCGAAGCCCTCCAGTCGCTGGTGGAGGCCCTCCGCCAGGGGCCGCCCGCCGCCCGCGTGACCGGGCTCGAGGTCCGCTGGGACGAACCGGCAGGCCTGCCTCCGGGCTTCGGCATCGCCTAGGCGGCCGCACCTGGACGGCGGGGCCACGCCGGCCACCGGGCCCCGGCACCGGCTCTTCCCGGAGAGCCGGCCGGCAGGGCCGTGGGGTGGAGGCCCGCTCCGGCGTGGCCCCCACCCCGCTCCGGGGCACGCTAGGCGCGGGAGGTGATCCCGTGTCCCAGCGACCCACAGGGGATGGCGAGCCGGAGGCCCGGACGACGGGGCCGGGTGGATCGGGCGATCGCCCCGGAGCCCCGGCCGGGCGCGTGGCCGGGCATGCGGCCGGCGAAGGCGGCGACGGCGCTGCGGCTGGTCGCGCTGCCGGGGCCCGCCACCGAACGGGGGATCCGGCCAATCCGGCGGCCGACCAGGGCCTCAACCCGCTGACCTCCGCCGCCGCCGCGCCGTGGGGTCCCGAGTGGGTCCACCGCGGGGAAGGCGAAGGGGTCGACACCCCGGTCCCCTACAACCCGGTATCCAACAGCGTGGGATTCCAGCAGTTCGCCACCCATCCGGAGGAGTTCCGCGACGCACCCCAGTTGCGGCGGTCCGACCCCCCGGGTGCGGGGGTCGTCACGCCGTCACCGGCCACCCCACCGGCCCCCGAGCGGCCGCGCGGCGCCGGCGGGGCACAAGGAACCGGCCGGTCCCGGCAAGGTGAAGGATCCGGCCAGCGGGAGACCAGCGGCTGACGGCCGCACCGGGCGCGTGGGGAGGACGGGTGCCCGCCCACAGGCGCGACGAGCCGGCTCCGACGCGGGGGCCGGCTCGTCCCGTTCTCTTCATGAGCGTCACCGGCCGGTCCGGCGAACGCCCGGCACGCCTGCAAGGGAGCCGGCTGCGTCCCGGGACGCACGGCCCGCTCGGAGCGGGGCCGGCGTAGGCGCGGCAAGCCCGGCCCGCTCGCACTCGGGGCGGGCTCAGGCGCGGCGCGCCGGGCCTGCGCAGACGGGGCCGCGCCAGGTCCAGCAAGCCTGGCCTTCGCAGCGGGGTGGGTTCAGGCCCAGCACGCCGGGCCCGTTCGCACAGGGGTGGGCTCAGGCGCGGCACGCCGGCGCGTTCGCAGGCAGCGGGACGGGCTCAGGCCCAGCACGCCTAGCCTGCTCGCACCGGGCCGGGCTCAGCCACCGCCGCCACCGCCACCTCCGCCGCCGCCCATGCCGCCCCCGGCGCCACCGCCACCCCCGCCCATGCCACCGCCGCCCCCGCCGCCGGCGCCGCTCAGCATCTGCTGCAGTTGCATCGTCACGGCCTGACGGATCATCTGCTGGCCCTGGGGCGAGCGGAGGAACTCCTGAACGCCGGTCTGCATCGCCATCTGGCCCTGGGGCGAACTGGCCACGGTCTTCAACTGCTGGACCAGCTGCTTCTGGCCTTCCGGCGTCAACATGATCTGCTGGGCCGTCAGCATCTGCACCTGTTGGGTGATGATCTGCTGGATCTGGGCCTGCATCTCGGGACTTTGCAGCTCCTGGCGGACCGCCGAACGAACCTCTTCCGGCGACGGCTTCGCCTGGCCGCCCCCGCCGCCCCCGCCCCCCATGGCGCAGCCACCCAACCCCAGCCCCACCAGCACCACCGCGACCGGCCACAGGCCGCGGGCGACGGCCCCGCGCCGGACCGGCCGCCCCCCGGTTGCGCCTAGGGGTCCTGGGGTACGGCCCGGCCCCTGCCTCGACGCCACTCGCTCGCAGGGTCCTTGCTCTGCCCACGCTGACATCGGCCGGATTCCCCTTGCCCTCACGGCGGGTTCGTCCCCCCTCACCGCGCTGGCCCTCCAAACCCGTCCTGGCCCCGCCCGTCCCCCTGGTACGGCCGCTGGCCCGAGCCGGAGCCGCCGAACCAACGGGTTGAACCGGTTCTAACCTTTCTCCAGCAAGGGAAAGTATGCGCCGGCCCTCCCGGCGCCGTGAGGGGCCGGGCGGACGGAAAGCTCCTGGAGGGGGTTGCGGCGCGCGGCCGGCGGAACGATCCCCCCATGCGTCGCGGGCAGCAGGACGGAGGCTGGGGGCCGCGGGCCGCAGGCCGTGGACCGTAGGCTCTGGCCGGGAGATCGCCGGCCGTAGCCGGAAGCCCGCAGGCGAGGAGCCCCCGCCCGTGGCCGGTGGACGCAGGCCGGGGCCCCGGGCCGGAGGCCGCAGCCTGGTGGCCGGGACTCTGTAGTCCGTGGGCCGTAGGCCGGGGGCGGCCAGGAGCCATCGGAGCCGGGGTCCAGAGGCCCCGCGACGGCCCCAGCGGCGATCCCTAGCGCGGCCGGCCCGCTTCGCTGGGGACCGGCGGTCGGGCGTCCTGGCGGGACATCCGCCGCCGGTTGGGGGAAGCGGGCGGCCGGGCGTCCGGCCCCGCCGGGGTAGGAGGCCAAGCGGGCGAAGAAGGCCCCGAAGGCGACGGATCGGGGGAGCCCGGGGTCACGCCCCGGGTCCGGGCGGCGCGCCCCGCCGGACCGGCCGGTTCCTCCAGCAGGCGCCGATAGGCCGGCTCGAGGAAGCGGTCGTATAGGTCGGGGCGCAGGGACCCCGGGAAGCCGCTGCGCTGCCGGTACTCGCGCAGGCGGACCAGGTCGAGATCGGCGACGACGACCTCCGGCCGGTCCCAGGTGGAGGCCTGGGCCAGCACGCCGTCGCCGGCCGGGCTCAGCGCCAGCGGCGCGTACACCGCCGCCCGGCCGGTCAACTCGATGCCCAGGAGCCGGCCCACCAGGGCCGGGACGATGCCGTAGACGGGCGTCTCCTGGACCCGCGCCCACGTGCCGCGGCGGGCATGCCACTCGTTGTAAGGCTCGGGGTTGGCGATGGGGACGACCACGATCTCGGCACCATCCAGGGCCAGCAGCCGGAAGGTCTCGAAGTAGGTGGCGTCCATGCAGACGGGGATGCCGATCCGGCCGAGAACCGTCTCGTAGACCTCCAGGGCATCCCCCGGACAGACGCCCCACTCGGCCTCCAGGGGCAGCAGGTGGGTCTTGGCGTGCAGGCCCACCCGGCGGCCGTCGGGACCATAGAGGAAACCAAAGTTGTAGAGGTTGCGGCCCCGGGGCAACATGACGCTGCCGCCGTGGACGAACACGCCGTGGGCCCGGGCCAGGGTGGAGAAGGTGGTGTGGTAGATCCGGCCCACCGCGGGCCCGAGAAAGCGGAAGATGTCGGCCACCGCCACGTCACCCAGGCCGGCCAGGGCGGCCTCGGGGGACGGCGCGGAGGCCAGCTGGTCGAACCCGGGCAGCAGGCCGAGCAGGGCCAGGCCCACGTCTTCGGGAAAGGCCACCAGCTGGGCGCCGTCGGCCACGGCCCGGCCCAAGGGCTCGGCCACCCAGCGGGTGAAGTCCTCCGGCCGCCGGAAGGTCTGGAGCTCCAGCTGGACCGCCGCCACCCGGACCCGAGCCGGATCGAGCCGGCGGAGGTTGGGGCTGCGCCGGATCCCCATGGCGGCCACTGTGCGGCGGATGGGCCCGCCCCGGGCCGTCCAGCGGAGGATCAGGCGAAAGGCTTGTTGCTGAAAGGCCTGCCACCAGCGGCTGCCCATCCCACCGCCCCCCTCTTGCCGGCCGGTTGCGCGTCCTTCCCCTCCGGTGGCGCCGCCCCGCCCGCAGGGCTGCGGCGTTCGTCCCGCCCCCGGGGTCTTCCGCCCCATCCAGCAGGCGTGGCGGGGTTCCCCTTCCACGCCGGCTGCCGTGGCCCTTCGGGAGTTCCGCAAGGATTTTCGCGGGGATCTCCACCGGATTTCCGCGTCCACCGGTTTCCGCGGGTGCCGGTTTCCGCGGGCGCCACCGGTTGGCTCCCCGGGCCCTTTTGCGCCCCTGGGCGGCTACGCCCCGCCGGGCCCGGGCGGCGCGCCGGAGGCATGGCCATCCTGGTTCCCGCGACCCCGGCGCCGTCGCCGCCGGCGGCGGCGCCGGCGGGTGGGGTCCGGCTCCGCCGCCGATGCGGGGGCCGGCTCGTCCTGCGCCGCCCCTTCCGCCCCGGTGGAGGCGGCCCAGGCGGCGGCTGCCGCCGGGGCCGGCCCGGCCGTGGCCCCGGAACGGGTCGCCCTGTCTGGGCCCTGGGGCCCGACCGCCACCGGGGCCGGCCTGGCACCGGTCGGGTCAGCCCCGCCGTCGCGGGCCGCCTCCACGGCCGCGGAGACCGGGGCTGACCCCGCCGCCGCCTTGCGGGCCCGGCGCCGGCGCCTCCGCCGTGTCCCCCGCCCAGCCGGGCGGTGGTTGTCGCCAGCCCCGGACTCCGCTCCGGACCCCTCCCCACGCTCGCGATCCGCGGGCGGCATCCCAGGCGCCGCCCCGGGGCCAGGGGGTTCGGCGTCCGCCATCGCGGCCGGGACCTGCTGCTCCGCCAGCCGGCGATAGGCCGGGAGCAGGTAGCGGAGATAGAGTCCCGGGTTGAGATACCGGTCCAGGGGGTAGCGCTGGCGGATGGCCTCGAGGGGATCCGCCTCCAGCAGGGCGGCCACCGCCTCCCCGGTGTCGTCCCAGGCCAGCCAACCCCGCCCCTCGGGCGTGATCTCGCAGGGAGCGAAAACGGCCCCCTGCGGGGCCAGCGCGCGCCCGCCGACGGCGCCGCCGGCAGCGGCATGGACCCAGTACACCTGGGTCTGCTGGACCACCTGCCAGGGCCCGGCGACCAGCTCCCAGCGGGATGCCGGCGCCGGCGCGTGACCCGGGTGGATCACCAGCCGCACGCCCTCCAGGCTGGCCCAGCGGCCGACCTCCGGGATCCACCCGTCCCGGCCGACGACCAGGGTCGCCGTCCAACCCGCAACAGGGAAGGACGCCCAGTCGTCCCCCGGCACCAGCCCGACGGTCGCGTCCGCCGGCCCGCTGTGGAGCTGGGCCTGGCGGGCCAGCAGCCGCCCGTCGGGGCCGAAGCACACCGCCACGTGCTCGAAGCCGTCGTCCCGGGGAAGGACCACCGTGCCCGGGCAAAGGTAGATCCCCAGGGTGCGCGCCGCATGGGCCGACCAGTCGAACCAGGCCTCGGCAGCGGCCTCCCCGTAGCGCTGGGCCAGAGCCGCCAGGCGTCCATCCCAGCGCGGCGGCTCGCCGGCCAGCGCCCCCAGGGGCAGAAGGCCGGCGAGGGCGGGAAGGACGACCAGGCCCGCGGCCCGTCCCGGGCTTGCCGGGGGCGGGGCGGCAGCCGGCGTTCCGGCCGGGGACCCCAGGGGGCGCCCCGCCGGCCGCCGCGTGCTTTGGGAACCGGCCCCGTCGGCCGGTCCCGCCCGTTGCGAGGCCGGCTGCAGCAAGCGTGGCGCCAAGGCGCGGGTCGCCTCCGCGCCGGCCAGCCGGCGGTACCCCTCGAGGACCGCGGCCAGCAAGCCGTGCCGTGCCGCCTCGAGGTGGGGGACCGGTTCCACCCGCACGGGAACCGCCACCACCCGCAACGCCCGCATGGGCTCTCCACCCCATTTCTGAGCCGGGCGGCCCTGCTGTACCCGGCAGGGGCCCTTGGCCGCCGTCCTCCGGGGGCCGGCCCCTGGCCACCGTCCGGCCGGCGGGCCAGACCTCGGCTGCCGTTTGGCCAGCGGCGGCGCCGGCGACAGCCGCCGGCCGGCGTCACGCCATGCCCGGGAAGCCTTGTTGCCGGTAGGCTTCATAGAGCACCAGGGCGACCGTACTGGCCAGGTTGAGCGACCGCAGGCCGGGGCGCATGGGGACGCGCAGGATCGGGCCGGGCCGCCGTGCGCTCAGCCCCGGGGGAAGCCCCCGCGACTCGCTGCCGAAGACCAGCACGTCGCCGGGCGCAAAGCGCAGCTGGCTGTACCAGAGGTCGCCACCCGGGTCGAGGTAACAGAAACGCCCTGCGGGCAAGGCGGCCAGCAGGTCGTCCCAGGTGTCGTGGACCTGCCATTCCACGTGGTTCCAGTAATCCATGCCCGCCCGCTTGAGCATGCGGTCGCTGAGCCGGAATCCCAGGGGCCGCACCAGGTGCAGGCGCGCCCCGGTCACGGCACAGGTGCGGGCGACGTTGCCCGTGTTGGGGGCGATCTCCGGCGCCACCAGGACGACGTCGAACATCGATTCCGTAAGGACCTCCTGCCCGCATCCGGCAGGACACCCGTCGACAGGTGCCCTCTTCGCTAAAAAGGATGCAGCTCCTTGTCTTCGGGGGAGCCGTGCCCCGGCGCCAGCAGGGCGGTTCCCGCCCTCAGCGGCCCCGGCCCCGGCCGCCTGCGCCACCGGACCGCGGCAGCGGGCACGGTCCCGGGACGGGGATGAGGACCGGCCGCCGCCGGGCGACGAACCCGTAGAGCGCTGGGCCGAGGCCCACGGCATCCAGCAGCGCCAGCACGGGCACCACCGGCCACAGCAGGGGCAGCCGGCGGGCGATGGCCCGAACCGCCTCAAAGCCCTGATGCCAGCGGCCGGACGGCCAGGTCCGGACCAGCAGCGCCTGCTCCGCCTGGGCCGCCCGTTCCGGGTCGAGGGGCGGGGGTCCCGGCACCGGTCCCCCCATGGGGGTGCCTCCGGCCGGGCCGGCCTCGGGCCCGGCGCCGGCTGGGCCGGCCTCCTTGCCACCGTCGCCGCCCGGCGCGGTGGGCGGCATGGCGGAGGCGGAAGCGGGGCCCGCCCGGGAGCCGGCCCGGGAGCCGGCGCCAGCTCCGGAGCCGGTCCCGGAGCGAGCACAGGCGTCGCAGCCGGCGCCGGCCACGAAACCGGCGTGGGCCCCAGAACGGGGGTTGGGGACGGGATCGGGATCCAGCCCCCAAACCGGCGGGCGAAAGGAGCAGAGTTCCAGGCGGTTCAACCAGTCCAGACGGCGGCACCACCGCGCCGCCCGGGTGCACCAGGGGCACCAGCCGTCGTAGTAGACGATGAGGCGCTCCACCGGACTGCCTCCTCAGGCACGTCGCCGGGGCCGCTTGCCCGGTCCAAGGAACGGCGCAACGGGACGTCGCCATCGCCGCAAGGCGTGCCACTACCGGCCCCCCGCAGGCCCATGCGCCCTTCGGCCGGCCGCGGGGGTGCCAGCTGGCGCTCTGGTGGGGCCGCCAGCCGGCGCTCTGGCGGGAGCGCCTCCCGGCCCTTGAGCGAGCCCCGGCCGCCTTCCACCAGGGCGGCCGCCAGGGGGATCACCCGCCGGGCCAGCAGCGCCCGGGCCCCGTCCCGGTCCTGCAGGACGCCCTCCACCGCCAGGGGCACGGGCGGGTCGGTGAAGATCCACCGCCCGTACCGCTGGTATACCTCCTCGAAGACGGTCACGTCCACCAGCCCGGTCTCGTCCTCCAGCGTCAGGAACACGATCACCCGGCCGCTCCGGGTGGGCGGGCGGTGGGGGCGGACGGGGATCCCCGCCGCCCGCACCGGACGGCCCGCCGGCAGCCGGCGGAGGGCCGCCGCGGACCGGTAGCCACGGGCGTCCAGCCCTTCCCGGAGCATGGCCAGCAGGTGGCGGCGGTGGACGTCGATCCCCAGCACCTCCCGCTCCATGGCCCACTTCTCCAGGTCGGGGAAGTCGGCCACCGCCGGCGGGGTGTAGGCCGCCGCCAGGCCCTGGGCCAGCGCCCCCCCGCCCGCGGCGCTCCGGGCCGTGGCCAGGGCCTCCTCGAGCCCCCAGAGGAGGGCGCGGCGGTTGGGGTGGAGCCCATCGAAGGCGCCGGCCCGGATCAGGGCGGCCACCTGGTCCCGGTCGAGGGCCGGTTCGTCCGCATCCCCCCTGCGGGCCGCCAGCCGCAGCAGGAAGTCCATGAAGTGGCGGAAGGGCCCCTCCCGCTCCCGCTCCGCCACGATGGCCGCCGCCGCCTCCTCCCCCAGGCCCTTGACGGCCCGCAGGCCGATGCGGATGGCGCCGGGGCTGGCGGCAAAGCCCACCCGGCTGGTGTTGATGTCCAGGGGGAGGATCCGGATCCCCCGCCGCGCCGCCTCAACACACAGGGTGTTGGGCGGATAGTAGCCCATGGGCTGGAGGCTGAGCAGGGCGGCGTACCACTCGGCCGGGTAGTGGGCCAGCAGGTAGGCCGTCTTGTAGGCGGTGACGCCGAAGGCGGCGGCGTGGGCTTCGCAGAACCCGTAGCTGGCATAACCCTGGATCATGCGGAAGATGGCCTGGGCCACCTCGCCGTCGACCCCTTGCTCGCGGGCCCGGTGCAAAAAGTGCCGGCCGATGTCCTCCATCTCCTCCGGCGAGCGGGCGTGGGTCATGACCCGGCGCAGGCGGTCGGCCTCTCCCGGGGTGAAACCGGCGATGGCGGTGGCGATCTCGATCACCTGTTCCTGGAAGAGGACCACGCCCCACGTCTTGCGCAGGATGGGCTCCAGCTTGGGGTGCAGGTAGGTGACGGGCTCCCGGCCCCGGCGCCGGGCCAGGAAGGGCTCGACCATGTCCCCCTTGATGGGACCGGGCCGGATGATGGCCACGCTGGCCACCACGTCCTCCAGGTTCTCGGGCCGGAGCCGCGGCTGCAGGGCCCGCTGGGCCGGCGATTCCAGCTGGAAGGCCCCCACTGTCTCCCCCGTCGCCAGGAGCTCGTAGGTCGCCCGGTCGTCCAGGGGGATGTGGTCGTAGTCGAAGGCGGGGTCCCGGCGCCGGATGACCTGCACCGCCTCCTCCACCGCGCCCAGGGTGCGCAGGGGCAAAAGGTCCAGCTTGACCAGGCCCAGCTCCTCCACACCCCGCTTGTCGAACTGGAGGATCCGGCGCCCCTTGGCCGATCGCTGCAGCGGCGACAGATCCAGCAGCGGCTGGCGGCTGATGACCAGGCCGCCCAGGTGGGTGCCCATGTGGCGGGGCAGCCCCGCCGCCGCCTCGCACAGGGCCACCAGCCGCCGGAACCGCTCCCGGGGCAGGTCCAGGTCCCGCAGCTCCGGGACCTCCTCCAGGGCGCGGCCCAGGTGGCGGGAGAGGTAGTAGGGCACCCGCTTGGCGATGCGGTCGATGACGGCCTCCGGGAAGCCCAGGGCCTTGCCGAAGTCGCGCAGGGCGCCCCGGGCGTGGTAGGTCTGGTAGGTGCAGACGGTCGCCACGTGCTCCGGACCGTAGCGCCGCTCGACGTAGTCGGCCACCTGATCGCGGTAGCGGGCGTCGAAGTCGATGTCGATGTCCGGCTGCTCGGCCCGCTCCAGGCTGAGGAAGCGCTCGAAGAGCAGGCCCCGCTCGATGGCGTCCACGTCGGTGATGCCCAGGCAGTAGGCCACCGCCGAATCCGCCGCCGAGCCGCGACCGGCGCAGCGGATCCCCTGCTGGCGGGCATAGCGGGCCACATCCCATACCAGCAAGAAGTAGTCCGCCAGCTGGAGCCGCTCGATGATGGCGAGCTCGTGTTCCAGCCGCTGCCGGATGCGGGGGGTGATGCGGCCGTAGCGCCACTGGGCGCCCCGCTCCACCTGCTCCCGCAAGAAGGCCTCGGCCCGGACCCCCGGCGGCAGCGGGAAGGCCGGGCGCGGCACGGGGCCGGCGGGCAAGGCGGGCTCGCACCGCTCGGCAATGGCCAGGGTCGCTTTCAAGGCCTGGGGATGGCCGGCGAATAGGCGCGCCATGGCCCGGGGGGACTTGAGGTCGTTGTCGGCGTTGAGGTGGCGCTGGGGATGGGGATCGTCCACGGAGATGCCCAGCCGGACGCAGGCCAGCAGGTCGTGGACGGCAAAGCGGTCCCGGGTGGCGTAGTGGACGTCGTTGGTCGCCACCACCCCGACCCCCAGGGCTTCCGCCAGGTCGGCCAGGGCCCGGTTGAGGGCCCGGTTGCCGGGCAGCCAGCCCCCTTGCAGTTCCAGGAAGAAGTTCTCCCGGCCGAAGGCGTCCCGCAGCCGGCGGGCCCGCTCCAGGGCCGTCGCCCGGTCGCCCCGCAGCAAGGGCTGAAGAACCGGCCCCCGGCGGCAGCCGGACAGGGCGATCAGCCCGTGGCCGGCCAGGGGTTCGCCGCCGGGTGCCACCTCTTCGAGGAGCGCCGCCCAGGGCAGGGCCGGCTCGCCCCGGGGTCGCTCCAGGTGGGCCCGGGTGAGCAGCCGGCAGAGGCGGGCATAGCCCCGGGGGCCGGTGGCCAGAAGGACCAGGTGGGCGGTGGCCGGGGACGAACCGGCCGGACCGGCCGGTTCGTCCAGAAGGAGGGTGATCTCCGCGCCCTGGATCGGCTTGATCCCCGCCGCCCGGGCCGCCCGGTCGAACTCCACGGCTCCGGCCACGTTGTCGTGGTCCGTCAGGGCCAGCGCCGGCATGCCCAGGGCGGCGGCCCGTTCCACCAGCGCCCGGACGGGGCTGGCGCCGTCCAGGAAGGAATAGGCCGAATGGCAATGCAGGTGGACGAACATGCCCCCGTCCTCCCTCCTGCCGCCCTTGTCCCCGGGGGCGTGGCCTGGATCCCCGGGGACGTGGGGGCCGCCGGGGTGCGATCGAGGCCGGTCCGTCGTCGACCTTCAGTCGTAGACCTTGTAGAGGACCCAGCGGTCGCTTCCCGCCAACCGCTCCAGCTCGAACACCGCGCCGTCGTCCGTCAAAAGCCGCACCACCAGTCGCTCCCCCTCTCCGTCCCACCAGGCGCCCGCTTCCCGCCACTCATCGAGGACGTCCTTCACCCGGTGCCAGCGGCGCCAGAAGAACCGGCAGGGCCGGCCACTGGCGTCGGTCTCCACCGGGACCGGCTTGCCGACCAGGGCCATGACCTTCCGCCTCCGTCCCCGCGGCCGGGCGGTCCCCATGGCGATGGCGGCGATGGCGACCCGACGCCGGCCGCGTCGCCCCACCGAAGGACCTCCCCGGGCGGACCAAGCCCGATGGAGGGCACCGGCGACCCCGGGCCTGCCGCGCAAGGGCCGGGCATGCCGCCGTGGGGCGCTGGCTGCCGTGGGGTGAATGCCGCCGTGCAGCACCGGCTGCCGTGCGGCGCTGGCCACCGTGCGATGCATGCCGCCATGCGGTGCTGGCCGCCATGCGGCGCTGGCTGCGGTGCGGTGAATGCCTTCGTGCGGCTTCACGGTGCCGGCCCGCGGGGTGCCCCGCGCCAGGGATCCCAGTAGGCCAGCTGGCGTTCCCGCCGGGGAACGGGCCGCTCCCGCCCCCAGAAGACCCGGCCGGGGTAGCGGCGGGCCAGCTCGTCGAGAAGGGCCGGCGCCTCGGGTTCCCGGCAGCGCGGAGGACCGGCTGGCCCCGGGCCAGGATTCCCCGCGGGCCTGGCGTCCGGGACCAGGCCGTCCAGGGCCAGCTGCCGGGCCACGGGTTCCAGCGCCGTGACCGTCAGGGCCAGCCGGCCTGGGGCCGGTTCGTCCGCCAGGAGCCGGCGGTACAGCTCCAGGGCTGCGCGGGCCAGCCCGTCCGGGGCGGTGGTCGCCACGGGCAGGTAGCGCCCCACCCGGGACCGCTCCCCTTCCAGGATCACCAGGCGGCCGGCGCATCCGGTCGCCACCAGCCGGCCGGCCACCTGCTGCGCCAGGCGGGGCAGCTGGGCCGGCCACCAGGGGGCGCGGAGGTCGTCGCCCAGCTCCGGCGGCGCCTCCAGGGTGGCGGTGACCCCCGGCGGCGGATACCCCTGGGCCAGGGGGCGGCGGTCGTCGCCCCGGCACCAGGCCTGGAGGAGAGGGGCCTGCTCGCCCACCGCCCGGGCCACCACCTGCCGCGGCGCCATCGCCACATCCCCCAGGGTGTACAGGCCCAGGCGCTGCAGCTGGCGGCGGGCCGCTGGCGGCACCTCCTCCTGCAGGGTGGTGACGGGCATGGGCGCCAGGAAGGGGGCTTCCTGGCCGGGAGGCACGCGGCAGCTGACCACCTCCAGCGCCCGCGCAGCCGGCACCCCTGCGTCCCCGCCGGAGCCCGGGTCCCCGGGGCGTGCGGCGTTCCCTCCCTGAACCTCCGCAACGACCTGAGGAGCACGTGCACCGGCACCGCTTCCCCCGGCCCGCGTCCGGGCCGCCACCCGGGCGGCCATCCGCGCGACCAGCCGGCCGTGGCCGATGCCCACGATCAACCGGTGCCCCCAGCGCTCCAGTTTCCCGGCCTGCAGGGCGGCGATCACCTCGTCCCCTGCCGACGCGGGGGACAGCGCGCAATAGGCCGCCAGGTGGTCCACGACCGGTTCGACCTGGGGTGAGAGGCCCAGCAGGACCTCATACAGGGGCTCCAGCGCCGCCAGGGGGTCGATGGCCTCCCGTTCCACCACCACCAGATCGCTGACGAGCCGCCGGGCGCTGCGCACCCGGATGCCCGGCCGCAGGCCGGCCGCCCGGGCCGCCGGCGACACGTCGGCGACCACCGCGCCGCTGGCCACCACGGCCGGCCGATCCGCCAGCCCAGCCGCCGTCACCCACGCGCCCTCAAGGCGTGCGAAGGCCAGCAGCGGCCCAGGTACCGAACGTGTGTTCCCCATGGTGAGGCCATTGTAGAGGGGGGCCGGGCCGGCCGTCAAGAGGCATGTCCATCCTCAAAAAGAAAATTAAGGGAGGAACCGGCGCCCGCCGTCGCCGGCCGGCCCCGCGGGGCCGGCCCCGCGAACCCGCGCCGCGGGGCCGGTTCTACCCCAGCAGGTCGTGACGGCGGATCAGGCCCACCCGCAGGGCGAAGAGCACCGCCTGGGTGCGGTCCCGCACCCCCAGCTTCTGCATGATGTGGCTCAGGTGGTTGCGCACCGTCTTGGGACTGATGTAGAGCTCCCGTGCCACCTGGGCGGTCGACTTGCCCCGGGCGATGCGGCTCAGCACCTCCAGCTCCCGCTGGCTCAGCAGCCGCGCCCGCTCGACCTCTTCGGGAGCCGGGACGTAGCGGTAGAGGGGGGAATCGGTGGCCAGCTCCGACATGATCTCCGCGTCGATCACGAAGATGCCCGCCGTGCAGGCGCGGATGGCCTCGGGCAGGCCCGCCGCCTCCCGGTTGGCGAGCAGGTAGCCGCCCAGGCCCGCCTGGACCAGCCCCAGCAGGGCCTGGGGGTCGGCGCGATCCGTGATGCCGACCACCACCGGCGAGCTGGGCATCCGGCCGAGCCGGCCCACCAGCTCCCGGGCGTCGTCCCCGGCCAGGCCCAGGTCCAGCAACACCACGTCCGGGCCCAGCTCCCGCACCCGGTCGAGCAGCGGCCCCGCGCCCGCGGCATGCCCGACCACCTCCAGCCCCGGGGCGCCCTCCAGGATGCGCTGCAACCCCTCCCGCACCAGCGGCCGGCCTGTGGCGATCAGAATCCTCAACATCGGCCTCTCCCCTGGCTTGCCCGGGCTTCCTGGACCGGAGCCCGGGTGATGTCATCCCATCCTACGAAAGTCGCGCACAGGGGGGACCGAGGGCAGGCGCCCAAGAACGCAGGGGCGCCGGGGAGCCCGCTGGGGGTTCCGGGTGCTTGAGGGAGAAGGCGATGGAGGTGGGGTGCAGGTGGGGTGGCGGATGGCGGAGCGGCCGCATCGTCAGGGGGACGAGGGGGCTGGCGGCGCGGCGACTGGGGACGGCACGGGCCGTCCGGCCTCGAGATCGTAGGCCACCGGTAACCGAGCGCCGTCCTCCCCCTCTACCTCCAGGGTCGCCCGCCGCCCGCCGGGGTCCACCTGCCAGCGGATCCCCCGGGCATGGTAGAGCACATCGAGGACGACCACATCGCGGCCGGGCGTCTCCTGGCCCGGCGTCGCCCGGCCGGGCCTCCCACGGCCCGGCGACTCTTGGTCGAGCGGCTCTCGGCCGGGTGCGGGCGGCCCGTTGGCAGGCCAGGGCCAGAGGGCCACCAGGGGCCGCGGCCCGCCGGTCACCAGCAGCACCCCCCGGTCCCCCGCCAGCGCCAGCGGCCCGAAGCCGTCCCGGGAGACGTCCACCTGGACCCCCGGGGGTCCACCCACGGGCGCCGCCCGCAGGGGCAGGTCGGCCAGCCCCAGGCCCGGCTGCCAGGGCCCGCCCCCGCGACGCCAGACCAGCCGGTCGCCCTGCACGGCCACTTCCAGGTCGGCCCGGCGGGTTGCCGCCACCAGCCGCGGCCCATCCGGCGCCGGACGCCACCAGAGATCCTGGACGAACCGGCCGGCGTAGCCGGCTGCGGGCACCGCCACGTCGACCATGGCCTGGACGTGGATCCGCCCCAAGGCATCGGGCCGGGCGGGGCCGGTGGCATAGGCCGTGACGGGCGTGCGCAGGAAGGAGACCTGGGGCGTCAGGAGGGTGGCGGAGGGGCGTTCCGCCCCGGCCCCGGTGGCCGAGGGGGGCGCGGCGCCCCGCCCGGTCCTCCCGGGGGCGGCGCCCGGCGCCGGCCCGTCCCCGCCCTCGGGCCCCTTCCCAGGGACCGGCAGGCCGGCCGCCAGGTCGCCCTCAAGGCCCGCCAGCCAGGCGCCGCCCGGCCCCGCGGCGGCCGGGGCCACCCAGGCCCCGGCCGCCGCGGGCCGGCCCGCCTGCCACGCCTGCAGCAGCCTGCCGGTGGCCGCCACGGCTTCCGCCGTGGCGGCCACCGCGGGCCCCGTAGGCCCCGCAGGTCCCGCCCGTTGCACGCCCAGCCCGGCCAGCGCCAGCCCGCCGGCCAGCACGGCCCAGGCCAGCGCGCGGGGCACCGGCCCCCGCCGGTGCCCCGCGCGCCCGAGGCCATCGGCCACCCCGCGTCCCTTCCTTTCGCCGGGCTATTCCACCTGCACCCGCCCCGCGGGCTCGGCCTCCACCCGGCCGATCCGCCGGGCATCGCCCACGCCGCGGCGGTGCAGCTCGGCCAAGAGCGCCTCCGCCCTGTCCGGTTCGACCACCAGCAGCAGGCCGCCCGAGGTGACCGCGTCAAAGAGCAGCCCCTGCTCCCAGTCGGCCAGGGGGCGGCGGAAGTCGACCTGGGTCCCGTAGTGGCGGCGGTTCGCCCGGCTGCCCCCGGGGAAGACGTCCCGTTCCGCCAGTTCCCGCGCCCCCGGAAGCACCGGCACCGCCTCCGCCTGGATCACCAGGGCGACGCCGCTCTCCCGGGCGATGTGGCTGGCGTGACCCAGCAGGCCGAAGCCGGTCACGTCGGTGGCCGCGTGGATCCCGCCCACCGCCTGGGCCGCCTCGGCGGCCGCCCGGTTCAGGGTCCGCATCATGGCGACCATGGCGTCCACCCAGTCGGGCGAAGCCAGGTTTCGCTTGAGGGCGGTGCTCAGCACGCCCGTGCCGATGGGCTTCGTCAGGATCAGCACGTCGCCCGGCCGGGCGCCCCGGTTCGTCCAGACCCGGTCCGGGTCGACCACGCCCGTCACGGCCAGGCCGTACTTGGGCTCGGCGTCGTCGATGGTGTGGCCGCCCACGATCACGGCCCCGGCCTCCCGGACCTTGGCCGCGCCCCCCTCCAGGATGGCCGCCAGAGCCTCGGCGCCGTAGCGGCTGACGGAGAAGCCCACCAGGTTCAGGGCCGTCAGCGGCCGCCCGCCCATGGCGTAGACGTCGCTGAGGGCGTTGGCCGCGGCGATCTCGCCGAAGAGGACGGGGTCGTCGACGATGGGCGTGAAGAAGTCCACCGTCTGCACCAGGGCCAGCCGGTCGGTGAGCCGGTACACCCCGGCGTCGTCGCCGCTCTCCAGCCCCACCAGCAGGTGGGGGTCCGTGCCTTGCTGAGGGGGTAGGTGGCGCAGGACCTGCGCCAGCTCGGCCGGGCCGAGCTTGCACCCTCAGCCGGCCTTGCCGGTCAGCTGCGTCAGGCGCAGCGGTTCCACGGCGATCCCCCCTCAGGCGAACGACTTGGCGAACCACACGCGGTCGTAGCCGCCGGCCGGGTCGGGGTCGGGGTCGAGCCGGTAGGGCCGGTAGCCGGCCCGGTACCAGAACTCGATGGCAGGCGCGTCCCGCAGGCCCGTCTGCAGGTGGAGGGCGCGCACCCCCTGGCCGCGCAGGCGATCCTCCACGGCCCGGACCAGGGAAGTGCCCACGTCCAGCTGGGAGAACTCGGGATCCACCGCCAGGCCGTAGATCTCCCACGCCTCCTCCCGGCCGCCCAGGGGCCGGGCCCGCACGGCGCCGATCACCCGGCCGCCGTGCCGGGCCACCCAAACCCGCCCGCGGGCGATGTCGTCCTGCACCCGCCCCAGGTCATCCTGGAGGGGTTCGGGCGCCACCGGGTACTTGCCTTCGTACTGCCGGAAGGCCTTGCGGGTGACGGTCAGGATGTCAGCGGCATCGGCTGGCGCGGCGGGCTCCACACTCCACACGGCTTCACCCCACCCTTTCCGGCCGGGCTCACCGGGCCCTGCACCCGGGTGCCACGACACGCTACGATTGTATCGAATTGCCGGTCCGGGATCCAAGGATGCCCAGGGCCAGGCCCGGGGCACCCCCGGCCGCGGCGGGACGCCGGGCCCGCTGGCAGGGCGCCCGGCCCGAAGGAGGTTCGTCGCGTGAGCGTCTACCGCCTTGGCGACGCCGCTCCCCGAATCGCCGCCACCGCCTACGTGGCGCCGGGGGCCCGGCTGATCGGCCGGGTCGTCCTGGAGGAACACACGAGCGTCTGGTTCGGCGCCGTCCTGCGCGCCGACCTGGACGTCATCCACATCGGGGCGGGCAGCAACGTGCAGGACAACGCCGTCCTCCACGTCAACGCCGGCGAACCCTGCCACATCGGCCGGGACGTGACCATCGGCCACGCCGCCGTCGTCCACGGCTGCGTGGTGGAGGACGAGTGTCTCATCGGGATGGGCGCCGTGGTGCTGAGCCGCGCCCGCATCGGCCGCGGCAGCCTGGTGGGCGCCGGCGCCCTGGTGCCGGAGGACAAGGTGATCCCGCCGGGCAGCCTGGTCCTGGGCGTGCCGGCCCGGGTGGTGCGGCCCCTGACGCCGGAGGAACAAGCCGCCATCCGCGCCAGCGCGGCCCGCTACCGGGAGAACGCGCGCCGCTTCGCCCAGGGGCTGGCCCCCGTCGACGGCCAATGAAGAGGGCCAATGAAACCGGGGCGGGCGCCATGGCGCCCGCCCCGCCGGTTCGTCCGCCTGGGAAGCCCTCAGGCCCCGGAGCCCATGAAGGCGTAGTGGGCGATGAAGATGGCCGCCAGGATCCACATGGTGACCGAGACCTCGCGGATCCGCCCGGTCACCAGCTTCAGCACCACGTAGGAGACGATGCCCAGGACCATGCCGGTGGCGATGCTGAAGGTCAGCGGGATGCCCAGCACGGTGAGGAAGGCGGGCAGCGCCTCGGTGATGTCGTCCAGGTTGAGCTTGCGGATCGGCTCCATCATCAAAAGGCCGACGATGATCAGCGCCGGCGCCGTGGCCGCCGCGGGGATCACGCCCGCCAGGGGCCAGAAGAAGACCGCCAGCAGGAACAGCAGGCCCGTGACGACGGCCGTCAGGCCGGTTCGTCCGCCCTGGCCGATGCCCGCCGCGCTCTCCACGTAGGTGGTGACGGTGGAGGTGCCGAGCCCCGCGCCGATCATGGTGGCCAGGGCGTCGCTGACCAGCACCCGGCCGACCCGCGGGAAGGTGCCCGTCTTCTCGTCGATCACGCCCATCTTGGTGCCCAGGCCGACCAGGGTGCCCGCCGTGTCGAACATGTTGACGAAGGTGAAGGTGAAGATCACCGTCAGCAGGCCCAGCTGCAGCGCGCCGGCCACGTCCAGCTGGCCCGCCACCTGGGCCAGCACCCCGAAGTCGGGGGCGCGGACCACGTCGGCCAGGCTGTGGGGCAGGCGCGTCAGCGGCTGCAGGACGCCGCTGGCGTCGGGCGCGCGGAAGAAGGCGCCCAGCAGGGTCGTCAGCAGCACGCCCCAGAGGATGGCGCCCTTGACCCGGCGCGCCATGAGCAGCGCCGTCAGCACCAGCCCGAGGAGCGCCAGCACCGCCGGCCCGGAGCGCACGTCCCCCAGGGACACCAGGGTCGCCTCGTTGGCCACGATCAGCCCCGCCGAGCGCAGGCCGATGAAGGCGATGAAGAGGCCGATGGCGGTGCTGGTGGCCAGCCGGATGTTGAGCGGGATGTCCCGCAGGATCCGCTCGCGGATCGGCAAGAGGCTGATGATCAGGAAGATCAGGCCGTCCATGAACACGGCGCCCAGCACCGTCTGCCAGGGGATGCCCTGCCCCAGCACCACGGTGTAGGCGAAGTAGGCGTTGAGCCCCATCCCCGGCGCCAGGGCGAAGGGCATGCGCGCAAAGAGCCCCATGATCAGCGTGGCCACGCCGGACGAGAGGGCCGTGGCCATGAGGACGGCGTTGGGGTCGAGCCCGGCCGCCCCCAGGATCTGGGGATTGACGAACAGGATGTAGGCCATGGTGACGAAGGTGGTGACCCCGGCCAGGATCTCCGTCCGCACGTCGGACCCGCTGGCCTGGATGGCGAAGAACCGGTCCAGCCAGCCGCCGCTGCGGCGCGGCGCCGGCGCGGGTTCCACCTGCTGCCGTACCGCCACCGACATCTCGCGAACCCCCTTTTGGACGAACCCGGCCGGTCGGCCGGTCCGTGCGGCCCGGCCCTGTGGGGTCTTCCACCGCCGGGACTGGCCGGGCCGGCAGCCTGCGATGCGCGCCGCCCCCGCCGGCGGTCGGGCCGGCTGGCCGCCGGGCCGGGGCCCGGCAAGGCCTTGCATCTCCGGGATACCACATCGTTGCCGGAGGATCAACGAGGTTCGTTCGGAAAGGTTTGCACGTTTAAAAATTAATTGACGCTCGCTGATCGGCCGGCGGGCCCGCTGCTCAAGGACGCACGAAGGCTGGAACGCCACCGCGCCCTCCGATCCGCCGGCCTGATTTGGCATGAGGCACGCAGAGGAGGGAGCCGGCAGGACGAACCCGCGCCGCGGCCAGGCATCCCCGGCCCGCACCGGCGGGTCCATCCGCCGTCCGTGGAGGGGTTCGTGCCACCTGGCCCGTGTTGTCCCCGGGATCGCTCCCGGGTTTTGCCGGGCCGCTCTCGGTCGTGGCCAACCGCCGGGCGATCCGCCGATCCTTCGATCCGCCCGGTCCTCGTCGACTCGCCGGCCTGCCGCCGGCGAGCCCTGGCGCTAGCA
>NZ_BAAIES010000005.1:0-197766 GCF_054654595.1 Thermaerobacter litoralis
CGGGGCTTGTGCAGCATCACATACCGCTTGCGGGCCAGGCGGCGGTCCAGGTCCGCCAGGAGACGGCCGTCGACGGCGATGACGTCCCGCGCCGGGTCGGCCCGGGTGCCCAGGACCGCCGGCCGGCCGTTGACGGTGATGCGGCCGGCGGCGATCCACGCCTCCACCTGGCGGCGGGAGGCGATGCCCGCCCGGGACAGCAGCTTCTGCAGCCGCTCGGCGGGCACGGCTCAGCCCTCCAGGCGGAAGATCGCCTCGACCTCGACGGCGGCGTCCAGGGGCAACTCCGCCACGCCCACGGCGGAACGGGCGTGGCGGCCCCGGTCACCGAAGACCTGGCCGAAGAGCTCCGAGGCCCCGTTGACCACCTGGGGCTGGCCCGTGAAGCCGGGGGCGCTGTTGACGAAGCCGAGCACCTTCACCACCTGACGCACCCGGTCCAGCGACCCCGCCACGGACCGGACCACCGCCAGGATGTTCAGCGCGCAGACCCGGGCGGCGGCGTAGCCGTCCTCCGGGGTCACGTCCCGCCCCACCTTGCCGCGGTAGAGGACCTGGCCCTCCCGCAGGGGGAGCTGGCCGGACACGTACAGCCACCCGTCCTGGAGCACGCCGGGCACGTAGGCCGCCACGGGCGCCGCCACGGGCGGCAGCTCCAGGCCGAGTTCCTCCAGACGGCGTTCAAAGGACACGCAGGGGTCCCTCCCTTCCGCTCTCCCCTTTATATTGGCCCCGTCTGCCAGGGCCGTCCATGGCCCGGCGCAGGCGGGGCGGCCAGGGGCCGGGCCCATCAGCCGAAGAGGGCCCGGACCAGGAGGACGGAGGTCAGGATCCCCGCGGCGTCGGCGATCAGGCCGACGGGGAGGGCGTGGCGGGAGGCGCGGATCCCGACGGAGCCGAAGTACACGGTCAGGATGTAGAAGGTGGTGTCGGTGCTGCCCTGCATCACCGTGGCCATGCGGCCGATCAGGGAATCCGGGCCGTGCTGCCGGACCAGGTCGGTCATCACGCCGAAGGCGCCGCCGCCGGACAAGGGGCGGATCAGGGCCAGGGGCAGCACCTCCCCCGGCATTCCCACGTGCCGCAGCACGGGTTCGGCCAGTCCCACCAGCAGGTCCATGGCGCCCGATTCCCGGAAGGCGGTGATGGCGGCCAGGATCGCCACCAGGTAGGGGATGATCTGGACGCCGATCCAGAACCCGTCCTTAGCCCCTTCGACGAAGGCGTCGTAGACCCGCACGCCGCGCAGGTAGCCGTAGGCCGGGATGCCCACCAGCATGGCGGGGATCGCCCAGGTGGAGATGAACTGGAGCAGGTCCCAGAACATGCGCCCTCACCCTCGGTCGCCCGGGCGGGTGATGGCCCGTGGGCAGGTCGCCGCCCGTGGCGGCGCTGGAGGGATGGGTCCGGGGTCGGATCCCGGCCGGCCGGTGCCGGGGGCCGGGCGACCGGCGCCCCGGGCCGCGGCGCCACCGCCCGGAGGCGAGGGGCCGGCGCCCGGGGCCGCGCCACCGGTGCCCGCTCCCTCTGCCCGGACCCGGGTCGGGGAGCCCCCAAGATCGGTCCCCGGGGCCACCGGGGCCGCCGGGGCGGCCGGCGGCCCTTCCCGGGCGCGGGGGCCGGCCGGCGGGCCCGCCCGGGGCGACGGCTGGGCCGGGCCGGCCGCGGGAGCCCGTCCCGCGGGGACCGGCCCGGAGGCCGGATCGGCCGGTGATGCGTCGCCACCTGCCCCCGGGCCCCCGGGACCGGCGGGCGGCACGGGCGCGGGCCCGGTGGTGGACTCGCCGGCCGCGGGCGGTGGCGGCACCGGCGCCAGGGGGCGCAAGAGCCGGTCGGCCACCAGGGCGACCGCCGTGGCCACCGTGCTGGCCACCAGGGTCGGGCCCACGATCTCCGCCGGCTGGGCGGAGCCGGCGGCCGCCCGGACGGCGATCACGGTGGCCGGGACCAGGGTGATCCCCGAGGTGGTCATGGCCAGGAAGGTCACCATGGCGTCGGAGGCGGCGTGCTTGTGGGGATTGATGCGCTGCAGCTCCTGCATCGCCTTCAGCCCCAGGGGGGTGGCGGCGGGGCCGACGCCCAGGATGTTGGCGCTGATGCTCATCACCACCGCTCCCAGGGCGGGGTCGCCGTCGGGGATGCTGGGGAAGAGGCGGCGCATCAGGGGGTGGAGCCACCGGGCCAGGGCGGTCACCAGGCCCGCCTCTTCGGCGATCTTCATGATGCCGAGCCACAGCGAGGTCACCCCGAGGAAGCCGATGACGGTCTCCACCGCCACCTGGGACGAGGCCATCACGGCCTCGGTGACCTGGTCGACCCGGCCCGTGGCGGCGGCCACGGCCAGGCCGATCACCAGCAGGCCGAGCCAGATGAGGTCGAGCATGGTGCCCCCTCCCCGCCCCGGGGATCCGTGCCCCGCGGGACATCACGTCAATCCATATGCGGGCGAGGGGGACGTCATCCCGACGACGGCGGCGGGCCGGGGGCGGCTGCAGGCCCATCCCGGCGCCCGCCCCGGAGGCGACCTCAACACGCTGGAGGGCACCGCGGCGGGCGGAGGACCCCGCGGCCCGGCCGGGTTCGTCCCGGCCGGGTGTGTCCGCCTGGGCTCGGCCCAGGCCTCCGCGTCAGCCCGAGCCCATCCAGGCCAGGGTGCGCCGCCGCACCCGTTCCATGAAGGCCGCCAGTTCGTTGCCGAACCGCTCGAACCGTTCGGCCATCTCCGCGTCGTCGCGGGAGGAGAGGGTGATCTCGGCGATCCGCGCCTCGATGGACTTCTCCCGGTCGAGGCTGCGCAGGATCAGGTCGATCTCGCCGATCACCTGGCGGAAGAGGTTGATCTTCTCGTCCAGCAGGCGCAGGATGTACTCCTCGATGGTCCGGCGGGCGTAGAGGTTGAACACCCGGACGCTCTCGGCCTCCTGTCCCAGGCGGTGGACCCGGCCGATGCGCTGTTCGACCCGCATGGGATTCCAGGGCAGGTCGTAGTTGACCACGTTGCGGCAGAACTGCAGGTTCAGGCCCTGGCCACCGCACTCGGTGCTGATCAGCACCCGGGCGCCCCGGCGGAAGCGGTCCTTGACCGCATCCCGCTCCCAGGCGCCCATGCCGCCGTGGTAGACCACCGTCTCCACCCCGGCCCGCCGCAGCCGCCGCGCCAGATAGTCCTGGGTGGCCCGGAACTCGGTGAAGACGACCACCGGCTCGTCCAGGCGCTCGATCAGCCGCTCCAGCATCAGCGCCTTGTGGTTCTCCTCCACCTGCCGGGCCAGCTCCCGCACCCGGGTCCAGGCCAGGGACTGCCACCCCTCGCTGCCCGCCAGCCGGTCCAGGGTGGCGCGCAGGGCGTGGGAACTCGAGCACACCTCCCGCTGCAGCATCAACAGGGGCAGCACGGTGCCGTTGTACAGCCGGCGCTCGGCGTACTCCTCCCGCACCGCCCGGAGCACCGCCTGGTAGAGCTCGCGCTCCTCGGGGAAGGGCTCCAGCCCCACCAGCTCGACCTCCCGGGCGGGGAAGGGCAGGTCCAGCTCGGCCCGCCGGTTGCGGATCATCACCTGCGCCAGCACCTGCTTCAGCTGTTCCGGATCCTTCGGGGTCCGCTTGTCCAAGAGGAAGTTGCGCCAGAACTCGGTATAGGAGCCGAACAGGTCGGGGCGCACCAGGCTGACCAGGCTGTAAAGCTCGGTCAGGTCGTTCTGCAGGGGCGTGGCGGAAAGCAGCAAAAGGTGGCGGGCCTCCAGCCCGCGCACGAAGGCATGGACCTGGGTGTTGCGGTTCTTCAGCTTGTGGGCCTCGTCGACGATCAGCAGGTCCCACGGCCGGGCCTGCAGGATGCGCCGCTGCTCGTCCCGCTTGGCCAGGTCGATGGCCATCACCAGCCGTTCCGCCTTGCGCAGGGCCGGTCCCCGCGGGTTGACCGCCAGGTGCAGGTCGAACTTCTCCCGGAATTCCGCCGCCCACTGGCTGACCAGGGGCGTCGGCACCAGGACCAGGATGGTGCGGATGCCCGCCCGGGCCATCAGCTCGCGGGCCACCAGCCCGGCCTCGATGGTCTTGCCGAGGCCGACCTCGTCGGCCAGGATGGCTCGCCCCTGGAGGTCCTCCACCACCCGCCGGGCCGCCTCGACCTGATACCCCAGGTAGTGCACCCCCTTGCGCTCCCAGAGCCGGCGCAACTCGGGCCAGCACTCCAGGGCCATGGCCGTCACCTCCTTCCGGGACCGGCCCGGGATCCCCGGGGCGCCGCCGGCGTGGCGGCGCGGCGGCGGTCGCCCCGGCGGTCGATGCTACACGGGGCTGGGAACCGTGGGGCCGGTGGCGATGGCCAGCCGCCGCAGGACCGGCGTCAGGGACCGGCGGGCCGCGGCGGCCCGGGCCCAGAGATCGCCCGTCCGGGCCAGCCGGGCCGGCGCGGTGCGCAGGGTCCAGGTGGCGGGATCCACCCCTCGCTCCAGCTCCTCCCAGGTCACCGGCATGGACACCGGAGCGCCCCGCCGCGGCCGCGGCCCGTACACCATGACCAGGGTCTTGCCCAGGCCGTTCTGCAGGAAGTCCAGGTACACCGCCTCCGGCGGGCGGCGGGCCACGGCCCGCACCGTGGTCACCAGGCGCGGCCGTAGCCGCTCGACCAGCGCCGCCACCCGGCGGGCGAATTCCGTCACCACGGGATAAGGATGCTCCGGAAGGATGGGCACGAACACGTGCAGCCCCGTGGCGCCCGAGGTCTTGGGAAAACCCTCCAGATCCAGGGCGGCCAGGACCTGCCGGACCACCAGCGCCACCTCAACGGCCATGGCGAAGGCGGCCCGGGGCCCCGGGTCCAGGTCGAACACCACCCAGTCCGGCCGGTCCGGGTGGTGGACGGTGGACAGCCAGGGGTGGATCTCGATGGCGGCCTGCTGGCCGAGCCACGCCAGGGTGGCCGGTTCGTCCGCCAGGAGGAACCGGATCAGCCGGCCCTCCCGGGTGCGGTAGGGCCAGGTGCGCACCCAGGCCGGGGTGCCCGCGGGGGCGTCCTTCTGGTAGAACCCCTCGCCGTCGACCCCGTCCGGATAGCGGGTGGCCACCAGCGGGCGGTCGCGCAGGTGGGGCAGGACGTAGGGGGCCACCTGCACCAGATAGGCGATGAGGTCCGCCTTGGTCAGCCCGTCCGCCGGCCACAGCGGCCGCTGCAGGTGGGAGACCTCCAGCAGCCGGCCGGCCACCTGCACCCGCAGGCGCTCCTCGACCACGGCCCACCCCTCCAGGAACCACGGCCCATCCCTCCAGGCACCCTGGGGCGCCGTTGGCGGCCGCCGGCGGCGCCCGGCCCGGCCGGTTCGTCCCGCTGGACGCCGCCTTACACCGCGCCGCGGGCCGGGTGGGAGGCGGGCAGGCGGCAGTCCTTTGGGGCCACGTCGTCCCGCCAGCGGTGGAAGACGGGATGGCGCAGGTGCCCCTGGGGCGTCCACTCCAGGAAACCCACCTGGCAGACCAGGGCCGGTTCGACCCAGACCACCGGCTGGCCGCGGGCCCGCTCGGGAACGGTGGCGAAGGGGCAGGTGGGCCGGGGCCGCAGGCGCCGGAGGAACCAGCGGGCCTCGGCGGCGCTCAGCCCCGTGCTGACGTGGCCCACGTAGCGGAAGGTCCCGTCGTCGGCGAAGAGGCCCAGGAGCAGGGTCCCCACCCCGGCCGCCCGGCCGCCGGGCAGCACGCCCCCCACCACGGCATCCAGCTCCCGCTCCGCCTTGATCTTCTGCCAGTAGGCGGTGCGCCATCCCGGCAAATAGGGGCTGTCCAGGCGCTTGGCGACCACGCCCTCCAGCCCCTGGGCCCGTACCCGGTGGAAGAAGGCCTCCCCCGCGCCGTCGATCCCCTGGGAAAGGACCAGCCCCGGGGCCGAACCGGCTGGGAACAGGCGGGCCAGGCCGTCGACCCGTTCGGCCAGGGGCCGCGCCAGCCAGAGCCGGCCCCCGGCGCCCAGCAGGTCGAACAGCACCAGCAGGGCCGGCACCGGCCCCTGGGGGCGGCGGGTGCCGGCCGGCCGGCCCAGGCGGCGCTGCAAGGCGGCGAAGGAGGGGCGCCCGTCGACCAGGGCCACGATCTCGCCGTCCAGCACGGCCGCCTCATCCAGGTGGCGGTGGACCGCGGCCAGCTCGGGGAAGAAGGGGGTCAGGTCGTAGCCGTGGCGCGACTGCAGGTAGGTGCGGCCCGCGCGGGGGTCGGCGAACACCAGGCAGCGGTAGCCATCCCACTTGACCTCGAAGCGGTAGCCCGGGGACGAGAAGGGACCCGGCGCCCGGCGGGCCAGCATGGGGGCCAGTCGCCCGGGGCGCCACAGTTCGTCCCAGTTGCGGGGAAGGGGCGGCCCGCCCGCCGTCACCGCCGGCCCTCCCCCTGGGGCGCCTGGCCGGGGCCTCCGCCGCCGGCAAGGCCGGTTCCCACCGGGGCTCCTTCGCCGCGCCCCGGCCACAGGTCGCCTGGCGCCGGCGGCACCCGATCTCCCGCCAAACCCTGCGCCCCCTCGCGGTCCGGCCCTTCCCCGGCCCGCGGCGCAGGCGAGTCCCCGTCGAGCCGTTCCAGGCTGGCCCGCAGGGCTTCCATCAGGTCCAGGACCGGGGCGGGTTCCGGCGGGGTGACCACGGCCTCCTGGCCGGCCAGCTTGCGCTGGACCACCGCCAGCAACGCCTCCCGGTACCGGTCGTGGTATCGCCCGGGATCGAAGGGCGCCGTCAGGCGGTCGATCAGGTGGAGGGCCAGCTCCAGCTCCCGGTCGGCGGTCCCATCGGCCGTCCGGGGACCGGGACCTGGGGGATCACCGGGCGTCGCGGGGGTGGCGGCAGTGGCGGCCCCGGGCCTGGCGGCGGGGCCGGCCAGCGGGATGGCCGCGCCGTCGCCGGCCCGGACGCCGGCCGGGCGGAACCCGGGCGCCGCTCCGGCGCCGTAGGTGCCGTTGGACCAGGTGGGGGTGCCGTTGCCGCCGGCGGGGCGTGGACCGGCCGCCGCCCCGCGGGCCGCCCGGGCGGGAACGGGTTCCGGGGCCCCCAGGGCGGCGAAGGCCGGCAGGGCTTCCAGCGGCCGGATCTCATCGGGGTAGGCCATGGCCACCAGGGCCAGGGCCTGGTGGCGATAGGTGCGCAGGCAGGCCAGGGTTTCCTTATTGCGCAAGGCGACCCGGGCCACCGCCACGCAGCGGCGGATGTCCATGGCCCTCCGCAACAGGCGATAGGCCTTCTCCCCGCCCTCGGCGGGCTCCAGGTAATAGGTGCGCTGGAAGTAGATCGGGTCGATCTCCTCGCCCCGGACGAAGTCCAGGATCTCCACGGCCCGGGCTGTCGGCAGGGGCAGGTTGGCCAGGTCCTCCTCTTCGATCAGGACGAACCGGTCCGGCGCGTACTCGTATCCCCGCGCCAGCTCCTCGGGCTGGACCTCCACGTCGCAGCGCGGGCACCAGCGGCGGTAGCGGATGGGCGTGCCGCAGCGCCGGTGCAGCTGGCGGAAGTGCACCGCCCGTTCCTCCACCGCCAGGTACATGCGCACCGGGATGTTGACCAGGCCGAAGCTGATCACGCCGCGCCAGAGGCTGCGCACCGGCGGCCCCTCCCTCCGTTCCGGCCGGCCTCCGGCCGCCGCCGGTCAATCCAGGGGCGCGCTCTCGTCCCCGATGACGCCGGCCGACCAGGAGGTGCGGCCGGTGGGGCTCGGCGTGGCGGCCGGGTTCGTCCCCAGGCCGGCCGTCCCCGGGCTGCCCGGGGTCCCGGTCATGCCGGGCCGTGGCGTAGCGCCGGCGGCCCCCCGGGTCCCCCCGGCACCGGCGGCCGTCGCCGCGGCGGTGGCGCCGTTGGCCGCGCCGGCCGTCACGCCGTCCCGGGCGTTCCACAGGCGGCGCACCCGGTCGAGCACCTCGGGCGCGGCGTCGATCACCCGGTCGAGGAAGGCCCCCTCCGCCACGGGCAGCAGGCGCACCCGTCCCTGGCCGACCACCAGGAAGCCCACCGGCTGGACGCTGACCCCGGCGCCGCTGCCGCCGGCAAAGGGCCAGGCGGCACCGCCGGCCTCGGTCCGGCGCGGTTCCCGGCCGTACTCGCCGCCTCCGGCCACGAACCCCACGGACACCCGGGAGACCGGCACGATGACCGTGCCGTCCTGGGCCTCCACCGCGTCGCCGACCACGGTGTTCACGTCGACCATCTGCTTGAGGCTCTCCATGGCCGTCTGCATCAAACCCTGAATGGGGTGCTGGCTCACTCCGCCATCCCTCCCTGGTCTCCCCTGGCCTCCCAGGCGTCCGCCGGCGGCCCGGGCCGGCGTCCCTCCGGGAGCGGGTCCCGCCCCCTGGGGCCCGGTGGGGCACCGGTGGCCGGGTCCCAGCGGGGAGCGATGCGGCCCGCTCATCGACCCCGGCCGGCACCCGCCGGGCCGGCCCGCCGGCGGGTGCCGGCAAGGGCGCGGGCGGCGCTCATAGCCTCCCATAGGGGCACCAGGGCTATGCAGTCGAAGTCGAGGCTCCACTGGGGGTGGTCGAAGGCGGGCTCGATGCGGATCTGAAGGGGGCCCCGGGCGCGATCCCGGCTGGCCGCCGCCGCGGCGGCCCCGGCCAGGGCCCACAGGCCGCCGGCCAGCCAGGCGGTGGCGGCCGCATCCGGCAAGCCCGCCTTGGCCTCCAGGCGCAGGTGCCGAAGCCTCCACCGCCCCGCCGTGACGATGCGCAGGAATTGCCGGGCGGGAGGGAGCACGGCCAGCGGCCAGGGCCAGGAGGGCCGGGGAAGGATCTGGCGCCGGTATCCGATCGAGCGGCGCCCGGGGCGGATGGGTGGCAGCCGCCAGGATCGGCGCAGTTGCATGGGGCCGGGCGGGCGCCAGGACAGCCGGTGGCGGTAGGCCAGCCAGGTCCAGCCGACTTGAAGGGCCAGGGTCAGCCGGCCGTGGCGCCAGCGGCCGCGCAGGCGGACGGGCAACAGCGGGTGCAGCAGGAGGAGGGCGACCAGGACCGCCGCCAGGGCCAGGGCGGCCGCCCCCAGCAGCCGCTCGTCGGCGCCCGCCACGGCCGCGGCCAGGGCCAGCGGCCCCGGCCGGGCCGCCCGCTCCCGCCCATCTCCCAGCCGGGCCGCGGGCGAAGCCACGCGCCGCGCCGCCGCAGCCGGCCAGCCGCCGGGCGTTCCCGGTCCCGGCCGCCCCCGGTCCGGGCGGGGCACGGGGGCCGGTTGCTTCGGCTCGCCGGCGGAGCGCGCCGCCGGCCGGCCGTCGGCGACCAACGGGCGGGCCGCCGGCCGGAGGGCGGCTGGGCGGCGGCTCGGGATGCGGCCAAGCGGGGCGTGGGCGGGGCGCCGCGGCAAAGGGGTGCACCTCCGCCCCTAGGATGCCCAGCCCCGGGAGGATCGACCAGCCTTGGGCGCCCTCACGGGAGGGCGGTCTCCGGGGAGATGACGGGCCAACCCCGGGCCCGCGGGGCCGGTCCGGTAAAGGCCGTGGCCCCCGGCGGCGGGCTGGCGCCCTCTGGCGGGCTCGACCCCGCCGCCGCTTCCCCGGCTCCAGGCGGGCTCGCGGCCCGGGCGGGGTGACCGGCGGGCGCCGGGCTCGCGGCGGCGGGTGGGCGACCGGCGGGCGATGGGCTCGCGGCCGGCGCCGGGCGAGCGGCGGGCGGCTGGGTGGTGGCGGCGGGCGGGTTTCCGACCGGCGGCCCCTCGCCATCCCGCAGCGCATCGCCTTCCCGCGGCGCATCGCCCTCCCCAGGATCGGCTCCCCCGGCCGGCCCGTCGCCGCCGGGGGCCCCGCCGGCGGCACCGCCCCGCTCGCCACCACCCGGGTCGCCGTCCGCCGCTCCCCCATCCTCTGCGCCGCCGCCCTCCGGGCCGCCGCCTTCCCCGCCGCCGGCCACGAAGGTGCCCGGCGGCGGCAGCTCGCTCAGGTCGCGCAGGCCGAACTGCTGCAGGAACAAGGGGGTGGTGCCGTAGAGGATGGGCCGCCCCGGCCCCTCCTTTCGCCCTACCTCGCGGACCAGGCCGCGCTCCAGCAGGGCCCGCAGGCCGGCGTCGGACTGCACGCCGCGGATCGCCTCGATCTCCGCCCGGGTCACCGGCTGGCGGTAGGCGATGATGGCCAGCGTCTCCAGGGCCGCCCGGGAGAGGGCCTGGCGGCGCGGCTGGAGCAGTTCCTCCACCGCCCGGCTGTATTCGGGCCGGGTCACCAGCTGCCAGCCGCCGGCCACCTCGACCAGTTCGATGCCCCGTCCCGGGGCCCGGCACGCCTCGGCCAGTTCCTCCAGCGCCTGCCGGACGACGGCCTCACCGACCCCCAGGATGGCGGCCATCCGCTTGGGGGTCAACGGCTCGCCGGCTACGAAGAGCAGGGCTTCCACGGCGCCGCGAATCGGGTCGGCGCTCACTGCGGGCTCCCCTCCGGCCTGCCGGCCCCGGCGCTGTTCGTCCCGGCAGCGGTGGAGGCGGCTGGGCGGCCGTCCTCAGCCCCGGTGGAACCGGCCGCGGCGGCCGGCCCGGGATAGAGCACGATCTCCCCGAAGGCGCGGTCCTGCCGCACCCGGACCCGGCCCAGGCGGATCAGCTCCAGCAGGGCGAGGAAGGTGACCACCACCTCGATGCGGCGGGCGCGCCCGGAGAAGCAGGCGCGGAAGGTGACGGGACCCCGGGTGGCGGTGATGAGGCCCATGATGGCCTCCATCTGCTGGGCCACCGTGACCTCCTCCGGTTCCACCACCACTTCGGGCGACTCCCGCACCGCGGCCAGGATGCGGGCGAACGCCTGGACCAGGTCGTCCAGGGTCAGCCCCTCCAGCCCCTGCAGCTCGCCCGCCAGCGGGGCCACGGCCTCGACCAGGCGCGGGTAGCGGCCGCCGTAGCGCTCGGCCAGCTGGCTCAGGTAGCGGGCGGCCTCCTTGTACTGGCGGTATTCCAGGAGCCGCCGCACCAGCTCTTCCCGCGGGTCCTCCTCGGCGGGTTCCTCGTCCTCGCCTGGCCGGGGCTCCGGCGGCAGCAGCATGCGGGCCTTGATGTCGATGAGCTGGGCGGCCAAGACGACGAACTCGCTGGTGACCTCCAGATCCAGCTGGCGCATGGCCTCCAGGTGGGCCAGGTACTGTTCGGTGATCCGGGCGATGGGGATGTCGTGGATGTCGATCTCCTGCTTCTCGATGAGCTGCAGCAAGAGGTCCAACGGCCCCTCGAACTGGTCGAGCCGTACGGTGTAGGCCATCGCCAATCCTCCCGTCCCCCGCCGGTACCGGCTGGACCGGCCCCTCACCCGCCGGCCGGCCCGGGATGCGGGCCGGCGCGCCCCTCAGCGGACGCCCGTCACGGTGCCGGCGGCTTCCGACAACCCCTCCAGCACCAGGACGGCCGCGGGGTGGAGGACCGCCCCCAGGCTGCCGGTGGCCAGCAGCACGATGACGATCAGCCACCCGTAGGACTCCAGGGTGTCCAGCCACTGGCCGCCGCGCCCCAGCAGGGCCCGCAGGACCCGGGACCCGTCCAGGGGCGGGATGGGGATCAGGTTAAACACGGCCAGGTAGACGTTGATCACGGCGATGTGGGTGACCGCCTCGCCCACCAGCCCGGCGGGTTGCCAGAGGTACCAGACCACCAGGGTCACGAAGGCGAGGACCAGGTTGGTCAACGGCCCCGCCGCCGCCACCATGGCCATGCCTGACAGGGGGTTTCGAAAGTGCCAGGGATTGACGGGGACCGGCCGCGCCCAGCCGAAGCCGAAGACGACCAGGAGCAAGGTTCCCACCGGGTCCAGGTGGGCCAGGGGGTCCAGGGTCAGCCGGCCCATGGCCCGCGGCGTGGGATCGCCCAGGGCATCGGCCACGCGGGCGTGGGCGTATTCGTGCAGGACCAGGGCCAACAGAAGCCCTGGCGCCGCCACCAGGATCCCCAGGGGGTCGAACAGGCCCGGCACGGGCAACGCTCCCCGCCCGGGATGGCCCGGACCCCGGGGCGGTGCGCCCCGGCGCGTCACCCGGCACCCGGGGGGACCTGCGGCCACCCGGCGCCGAGATCTTCCAGATCCGGCATGCCAGCCCGGCAATCTGGCTCGAGTCTACCCACCCAAGACCGGCCGGGTCAAGGCATGGGGCGCCGCCGTTCCGATGGCCGGGCCCAAAGGAGCCCATCCACGGCAGAGGGCGCGTGGAGCCGGCGCCTCACGCCGGCTGGGTGCCGCCGGCTTCCTCCCCCTCCCGGACCGGCCGGGGGAAGGTGCGGTCCCGCGCCACCCGCACCGTCATCGGCTGGCGCAGCAACATCCGCACCAGCACCTTGCCGTCGAAGGGCACCAGGGGCCAGAGATAGGGGACGCCGAAGGACCGGGTGTTGAGCATCAGCACGAAGGAGAGCAGAAGGCCGATCAAAAAGCCCGGGATGCCCAGCGACCCGGCCAGGATCAGCAGCACCACCCGCAAGAGCCGGAAGGCCTGGGCCAGCTCCACACTGGGGGTCGCGAAGGTGCCCAGCGCCGCCAGGGCGATGTACAGGATGGCCTCATTGGTGAAGAGGCCGACCTCCACGGCCAGCTGCCCGATCAGCACGGCGCCGATGATGCCCAGGGAGGTCGACAGCGCTTCCGGCGTGTGGATCAGGGCGAGCCGGATCAGCTCGATGCCCACCTCGCCCAGGATGAACTGCCACTCCAGGCCGATCCCCGCCGGCTTGCGCGGCCCCAGGATCCGCACCAGCTGGTCGGGCAAGCCGGTCAGCTGGCCCTTGTCCAGCACCAGGGCCACCCAGAGGGGCGGGCCCAGCCAGGACAGCAGGACCCCCGCGTAGCGGATCAGCCGCGCCCAGGTGCCCACCGTGGCGTTCTCGTGGAACTCCTCGGCGTGCTGGAGGTGGTGGAACAGGGTGGTGGGCAGGATGATGGCCGACGGGCTGGTGTCGACCAGGACCAGCACGTGGCCCTCGATCAGGTGGACCGCCGCCACGTCGGGCCGCTCGGTGAACCGCACCAGGGGGAAGGGGTTCCACCAGCGGCGCGGGCCCATCAGGTGTTCCACCACCGCCGACTCGGCCATGGGGATGGCGTCGGTGTCCACCTCCTTAAGCCGCTCCCGCACCAGCTTGACCAGCTCGGGGTTGGCGACGTCCTTGAGGTAGACCAGGGCCACGTCGGTCTTGGACCGGCGGCCCAGCCGCAACACCTCCGCCCGGAACTGGGGATCCCGCAGGCGGCGGCGGATCAGGGCCGTGTTGTGCACCAGGGTCTCGGTGAACCCGTCGTGGGGTCCCCGCAGGACCTTCTCCAGGGCCGGTTCCTGGATGCCGCGGCCCGGGTAGGTGCGGACGTCGATGACGAAGGCGTGGTCCAGGCCGTCGACCAGCAGGGCCACCGGGCCCATCAGCACCTTGTCGATCACGTCGTCCAGGGTCTCCGCCGGATCGACCTCGATGAACCCGATCCCCTCGACGAACACCTGGGTGAACCAGAGCCGCTCGTCCTCCTGGGCGGGGGCGTCGGGCTTGAACACGGCCAGGGCCTGCATGATGCGCAACAGCACGTCGGTCTTCACCAGGCCGTCGATGCCCACCAGCACGGCATCGCGCCCGGCGAAGCGGGAGGGCTTGATCAGCAGGTCGAAGGTCTCGCCCGCTCCCAGGGTCCGGCGGATGTACTCGAGGTTGGCTTCCAGCTCCCGCTGGATCCGGTGCTTCTTCTCCCCATGGTGGACGGCCGCGGTGATCGCCTCGGCCATGGCGCCCGCCGCCGGTGGGGACGAACCGCCCCGTGGATCGTCCATGGAACCGCCCTCCCTTCGCCGCGTTCCACCCCGTCCCACCCGGGTTCCCGCTCCGTCCGGCTCAGCTTTCCGCGCCTCCGAGCCAGGTTGCCGCCAGATGCCGCCGGGTTGCCGCCCCGCCCGTTCCGGCCGGTTTCAGCCAGCGCGCGTATCACCGCGCGCGATGGATCCTGGGCCGGGGGCCGCTCAACCCTTGGGGTTGAACAACAGCGCCGTGAGCAGGCCGCCCAGCACGGCCACGGTGAGGCCCAGGGCGGTGGCCGCCAGGCCGCCGGCCAGGATGCCGCCCAGGCCCTGGGCGGCGCCCTTCATCGCCCCCTCGACGAGGGCAAAGCCAAAGCCCGGCAGCGGGATGGTGGCCCCCGCGCCGGCCAGTTCCACCAGCGGGCGGTAGAGCCCGAGACCGCCGGCGATGGCGCCCAGGACGACGAAGAGCACCATGACATGGCCCTGGGTGAACCGCGGCGGGGTCAGGTCCAGGACCAGCTGGGCCAGGGTGCACAAGAGGCCGCCGATCACGAAAGCCCAAAGATAGCTCATGCCTCGTCCCTCCCGCCGGGTTGCCCGTCCTGGCTCCGGCGCCCGTCCACCGGCTCGGCCGAACCGGCGGTGTCGTCCGTTCCGCCGGCCTCCAGGACCACGGCGTGGGCGACCGTCGGCAGGCTGTCTCCCTGCTTGTAGGTCGTGGTGCTGTGCAGGCACCCCGTGCACACCAGGAGGACGCGGTGCAGGTCCCCCTGCTCCATCCGGCGCAGAAGGTAGCCGGCGCTGACCATGCCCGAGCAGGCGGTGCCGCTGCCCCCGGCGTAGACGCCCTGGGAGGCGTCGTAGAGCATGATGCCGCAGTCGGCCAGCACGCCCTCGGCGTCGTACCCCTGCTCCCGCAGCAGTTCGACCAGCAGCCGGTGGCCGTATCGGGCCAGGTCCCCGGTGACGATCAGGTCGTAGTCGCCCGGCCGCCGGCCGGTGTCCTGCAGGTGCTGCCGGATGGTGTCGGCCGCGGCCGGGGCCATGGCCGAACCCATGTCGAAGGGGTCGGTCAGGCCCATGTCGATGACGCGGCCGAAGGTGGCGTGGGTGATGACCACGGGCCGGCGTGATGCGCCGGCGCCCGGCGAGGGGGCCGTGCGGCCGTTCCCCGTGGCGCCGGCCGGCGACGGGCCGGCATGGCCCCCCGCGGCCCGGGCTCCGTGGTGGGGAGCGGCGGGTTCATCCCGGCCGGTCCGGCGCGCCGGGCCGCCGGCGGGCTGGCCGCGATCGGAGGTGCCCTCCGCGCCAGCCCGGCTCCAGCCCTCGGGCAGCGGGGCATCGCCGCCCACCAGCACCGCCGCGGCGGCGCCCGTGGCCGTCCACTGGGCGGTGGCCGGCCGCTGGTTGCCCAGCTCGGTCGGGAAACGGTACTGGCGCTCGGCGGTGTCGTGGTGGCTGGAGGTGGTGCACAGCACCCGGGAGGCATACCCGGCATCGGCGAAGAGGGCCCCCAGCCCCAGGGCGGCGGCCCAGGTGGCACAGGCGGCGAAGAGGCCCAGGTAGGGGATGTCCAGTTCCGCCGCCGTGAAGCTGGCGCAGGTCAGCTGGTTCATCAGGTCGCCGGCCAGGTGCAGGTCGATGTCGGCCGGCTCCAGCCCGGCCTTCTCCAGGGCCAGCACGGCGGCGTCGAGGCACATCCGCCGCTCGGCCCGCTCCCAGGAGCGCTGGCCCAGCATCCGGTCGGGGTAGGTGCGGTCCCAGTAAGCCCCGAGCGGGCCCTCGGCCTCCTTGGGACCGGCCACGGCGGCGGCCGCGGCGATCCGCGGCCGGTTGCGAAAGACCAGGGTCTGCTGGCCCACCCGCCGGCCCTGGGTCCGCGATCCCGGCGCGCCCGGGGAGGGGCTGCGCCCCTTTTCCAGAAGGTTGGCAACGGCCGTGAGGGAAGCCACCCCCATCCCCCCTCCTGCGGTCCCTCGTCCCGTCCTCGGTGCGGCGGCTAGCCGTCCGGTACCGGGTCCCCGTGCCGATCCGGTCCCGTGCCGCCGGCCGTCGCCGGGGCGGGCCCGGGCCGGGCCGCGGAGGGCCGCTCAGGGGGCCCCCAGGGCCGTCCGGGCGCCGCCGAACAGGGTCATCAGCCCCGCCACCACCGTGGCCGCGGCGATGCCGTAGACGATGACCGGACCCGCGATCTGGAAGATCCGGGCACCCAGGCCCAGGACCCAGCCCTCTCGCTTGAACTCCATGGCCGCCGAGCCGATGGAGTTGGCAAAGCCGGTGATGGGCAAGAAGGCGCCCATCCCGCCCACCCGTCCCAGGTCGTCGTAGACCCCCAAGCCTGTCAAGAGCAGGCCGATCAGGATGAACACCGCCGCCGTCCAGGAGGCGGCATCGGTGGCCGGCAGGCCCGCGTTCTTGAGCAGGTTCAGCACCACCTGCCCGGCGGTGCAGATGGAGCCGCCGACGAGGAACGCCATCAACGCGTTGCGGGCAATGGGCTTGGGAGGCAGGATCCGCTGGACGGCCTTCTTGTAGGCCTGGGTTTGCTCCTTGCTCGCCCTCGCCATGACGGTCCTCGCTGCGCCGGCGCGGCGCCCTCAGACGCCGCGCCGGCTGTTGTCGACCTTGAAGGCCACCTTGACGTTGGCCTTCCACTCGACGACCCGGCCGTTGTCCACATTGGCCGTCAGGTTGCAGACCTCGACGCCCGAGACGTTGTCGATGGTCTTGCACGCCTCGGCCACGGCGTTGCTCACCGCGTCGGTCCAGTCCTTGGTCGACTCGCCCACCAGTTCGATGACCTTGACCACTTCAGCCACGGCGCATCCTCCTCCGCCTTCGGGTCGAGGGATTCCGCTGCTAGCCTTCCCGGCCCCCAGGGCCCCTATGCCGGAAGGGCGAGGGGCCCCGCCAGGGCGGGGCCCCTCCCAGCGACTGCTTCAGCGGCCGGTTCCGTCCGCGCCGCGGCGGCCACGCGCCCCGCGTCCGCGCGCCTCCTCGGCCGCCGCGGCCGCGCGCCCCGCGGCTGAGTACCTCCGCGGCCGCGCGCCCCGCGGCCTCGCACCTCAGCGGCCGCCAGCCCGGGCGCCGTCGCCGGCGGCCGCCACGCTCTCCTGGGCCAGCAGGCTGCGCAGCTGGGTCAAGGCCATCTTCTCCAGCCGCGACACCTGGGGCTGGGACAGGCCCACGGCGGCGGCCACCTCCGCCTGGGTCATGTCGCGGAAGAAGCGCAGGGCGACGATGGTGCGCAGCCGCGGGGGCAGCTGGGCCAGGGCCGCCCGCACCGCCACGGTGTCGCTCCAGTCGGGCTCGGCCGGCGCCGGCAGGCGCTCGCCGCGGGCCGCCGCGTCGGGTTCGGCCGAGACGGGCTCGTCCAGCGAGACGGGACCCTGGGCCGCCTCCAGGGCGAAGGTGACGTCGGCCACGTCGCATCCCAGCCGCTCCGCCACGGCGGCCGCCGGTGGCCGCCGCCCCAGTTCCTGCTCCATGGCCGCCGCCACCCGGCGGATCTCGGTCACCCGGGCGCGCATGCCACGGCTGAGGCCGGCCGGGTCGCTGGCCCGCAACCAGCGGCGGATCTCCCCCAGGATGACGGGCACCGCATAGGTGGAGAACTGGTAGCCGCGGGCGGGGTCGAAACCGTCGATGGCCTGCAGCAAGCCCACGGTGCCGGCCTGGACCAGGTCCTCCAGGTCATGGCCGAAGCCCGCGAAGCGGCGGGCCACATGGCGCACCAGGGGCAGGTGCAGGGCGACCAGCTGCTCCCGGGCTGCGGCGTCGCCCCGGCGTGCCCGTTCCCATAGCGACTGGTCCACGGCCCGATCCCCCTATCGGCCGGGGGTCGGGCCAGCCGGCCCCGCCTCTTCACCCAGCCCTGCGGCGGCCTCCGCCTGGGATGCGCCGGGCGCGCCGGCGCCCGCGGGGCCACCGGCGGCACCGGCCGGCCCCGGCGCCGCGGCCGGTTCGTCCGGAGCGACGGCCCCCTCCTGGGGACGCGGCCGCTTGTACATGCGGACGGTGGTCCCCGAACCGGGCACCGACTCCACGTCGACCTGGTCCATGAAGGCCTCCATGAAGGCGAAGCCCATGCCCATGCGCTCGGGGTCGGTGGAGAAGGCCGGCTGGCGCGCCTGGTCGATGTCGGCGATGCCGCGGCCGCTGTCGGTCACCTCGACCCACAGCCGGCGCCCGTCGTGGCCGGCGCGGACGGTGACGACGCCACGGTCGTGGCCGTAGCCGTGGACGACGGCGTTGGTCACGGCCTCGGAGACGGCGACCTTGATCTCCTCCAGCTCGCCGAGGGTGAAGGGCAGCTGGGCGGCAAAGGCGGCCACCGCCACCCGCGCCACCCCCACGTTCTCCGCCCGGCTCGGCAGGCGCAATTCTAGCCACTGGGTCGAGGCACGGCGGGCCATGGACCGCCCCTCCTTCCGGGGCTCGACGAAATCGGCAGGGACAGGCAGGATGGGCAAGGGTTCGGCCGGGCGGCTCATCGCGGGACCACCCCCCGGCCGGCCCCCAGGGCCGCGGGCTCGTCGTCGTAAAGGGCGATCCACTGCAGGATCCCCGCCATCTGCAGCACGGCCCGCACGTGGGGCGGTGCGCCGACGACGCTGACCCGGGCGCCGTCCTCCCGGGCCCGGCGATACCGTCCCAGGAGCGCGCCCAGGCCCGAGCTGTCGATGAAGGTCACCCGCTGCAGGTTGACCACCAGGTGGTCGTAGGCGCGCCGGCGGACGGCGCGTTCGATCTCCTGGCGGAAGACCTCGGCCCCGTGCTCGTCGAAGTCCCCCGCCAGCCGGGCGACGAGGGTGCGTCCCGTCCAGTCCAGCTGGACTTGCAACGCCAACGCCTCCTATCGCCCTCTCTCCCGTTCTCCCCAAACGCAGATTCGCCGCCGGGGTCGGCATCCCTGCCACCCGGCGGCGACGTGCGGGCGGGATTTGGATGGGGCCGCGGGTTGGCGGCCGGGACTAGCGCATGGGCCAGGTCCAGCCGAACAGCCGGGCCAGGAGGGTGGGCGGCCCGGCCCGTTCCACCGGCTGGGCGGCCACCACCGGGGCGGAGGCCAGGACCCGGTCCCCCTGGCGGGCGACGATGCGGCCGACGGGTTGACCCGCCGCCACCGGCGCCGGCACCGGCTCCGCCAGTTCCACGCTCCAGCGGACCCGCCCGCCCTCACCCCGCGGGACCGTGACGCCGAAGACCTCCTGGACCGTCACGGGCACCTGGAGCAGCCGGCCCTCGGCCACGGGCGCGGTGCGCAGGACCTGGCCGGGCCGGGCGATGGGCACCGAGTCGAAGGAGGCGAAGGCCCAATCCAAGAGGCGGCTGGCCTCGCGCCAGCGGGTGTTGCTGTCGGGTGCGCCGAGGACGACGACGATGAACCGGTCGTCGCCCTTGCGGGCGGTGACCACCACCGAGGGGCCCGACTCGTCGGTCAGGCCGGTCTTCAGGCCGTCCACGCCCTCATACCAGGCGACCAGCTTGTTGGTGTTGGTCAGCCAGAACTCGCGGTCGGTTCCCTTGCGCAGCCAGTCCTCCCAGATGGACGTGTAGCGCAGGATCTCGGGATGGTGGTTGATCAGGTACCGGCTCAAGATGGCGATGTCCCGGGCGCTCATCCGGTTGCCGGGCTGGTCGGTCAGACCGTGCGGGTCGACGAACCGGGTCTGGGTCATGCCCAGCTCGGCGGCCCGGCGGTTCATCCGCTGGACGAACCGGCCCACGTCGCCGCTGATGTACTCCGCCAGGGCCACGCAGGCATCGTTGGCCGAGGCGACGGCCACCGCCTTGATGAGGTCCTCCACGGTGATGCGCTCGCCGGCCTCCAGGAAGGCCGTGCTGCCCGGGGTCCCCTGGGCCCGGGGGCTGACGGTCACCTGATCCTGGAGGCGGATCTGGCCGGCGTCGATGGCCTCCAGGGTGAGCAGCAGGGTCATCAGCTTGGAGATGCTGGCCGGGTGGCGCGGCTCGTCGCCGTTCTTCTGCCAGAGGATCTGGCCGCTGGCGGGGTCCATGACCAGCAGGGCGGCCGACTGGGTGCGGAAGCCGGGTCCTCCGGCCTCCTCGCCCTCCTTGGCCGGCGGCGGGCCGGCCGGTTCCGGCGCGGTGGCGGCCGTGGCGGGGGCGGTGGCCGCCACGAGCCCGGTGACCGCCAGCCAGGCGGTCACCGCCACCAGGGCGGCGGCCCGCGCGAGGCCGGTCCCTCGCTTCGCTCCCCGGCACCCCGTCGTCGCCGGCCGCGGACGCGGCACGGGCACCCCACATCCCCCCTCGCAGTGGATCGGGCCTACCGTTCGGAGGTAGGTTTTCCCGGGACCGGGAGCCTATGCGCCGGGGCGCCAGGCCCCTCCGCCGGCCGGGGCCCGCGGGGCTGGGGACAGGCTGCGGGGTGGTGGAGCGGGCGCGGCGGCCGGGTGGGCCACCGGGGCGCGGGCCGGTCAGGGCCCCGCCTTGATCAAGCGGTCGAGCGCCGTCGCCACCGCCCCCACCAGCGCCCGGTCGTCGCCGGGCAGGAGGGTGCGCGGGTCGAACCAGAGGATCTCGTCCTGGATCCGGGCCACCACGGGGGGGTCGCCCTGGCGGAGCGCTGCGGCCAGGGTGGCGGCGGCCACCCCGGGCACCTCGAGCCCCACCAGGGTGGTGGGCCAGGGGACCTCGGGCAAGCTGCCGCCGCCGGCCTGGGATTCGCCGGGCGCCAGCCGGATCCGCCCCCGGCCGCCCAGGGCCCGGCGCAGGCGGGCCGCCAGGCGCCGGGCCGCCCGGGCCAGTTCCTCCGGAGGGCGGGACAGCATGGCCAGGACGGGCACCTGCCGGTAGGCCCCGTCCGGATCGAGGTAGAGGCGCAAGGTCGCCTCCAGGCCCGCCAGCACCAGCTTGTCGCAGCGCAGGGCCCGCATCAGCGGGTGCCGCCTCAGGCGGGCGACCAGGTCGGCCCGCCCCACCACGATGCCGGCCTGGGGGCCTCCCAGCAGCTTGTCCCCGCTGAAGGTGACCAGGTCGGCCCCCTGGGCCAGGCTGGTGCGCACGTCGGGCTCCGCCGCGAGGCCCGCGGCCCCGAGGCCCGTGGCCGGGCCGCTGGCCGGTGGGACCAGCAGGCCGCTGCCCAGGTCGTCCACCACCGGCAGGCCGTGGCGCCGGCCCAGCTGGACCAGCTCCTCCAGGGGCACGCTGGCGGTGAACCCCACGATGCGATAGTTGCTGGTGTGAACCCGCAGGAGCAGGGCGGTCTCGGGGCCGATGGCCGCCTCGTAGTCGGCCAGGCGGGTCTTGTTGGTGGTGCCCACCTCCACCAGCCGGGCCCCGCTGGCGGCCAGGATCTCGGGGATCCGGAAGGACCCGCCGATCTCCACCAGCTGCCCCCGCGAGACCACCACCTCCCGTCCTGCCGCCAGGGTGGCCAGCACGAGGAACACGGCGGCCGCGTTGTTGTTGACCACCAGGGCGTCCTCGGCGCCGGTCAGCCGCCGGAGCAGGTAACGGACGTGGTCCAGCCGGGAGCCCCGCCCCCCGGAGTCCGGGTCGTATTCCAGGGTGGAGTAGGACCCGGCCACCTCGGCGACGGCGGCCACCGCCGGCGGCGCCAGGGGCGCCCGCCCCAGGTTCGTATGGAGGACGATGCCCGTGGCGTTGATCACCCGCCGCAGGGACGGGCGGGCCAGGGCGGCCAGCCGCCGGGCCGCCGCCTCGGCCAGCTGGTCCGGGGACCGGGGTTCGGCGCCCTGGCGGCGGAGCTGGCGTTCCTCCTCTAAAACCTCCCGGACCACGGCCGTGGCCCAGGGGGCCGCCGGTCCCTGGGCTGCGGCCCGCACGGCCGGGTGCTGCTGGAGCCGGTGGACCGCCGGCAACGAGCGCAGGGTCGCCGCCGTCCGGGCCGCAGGCTTCGGAGAGGCCGCCGCCCTGGTCGCGGGGTCCGGAGAGACCGCCGTCCCGGTCGCGGGCTCCGGGGAGGCCGGCGGCTGGCGCCGGTCGGATCCGCTCACCGGTCCCACCCCTCGGTCGCCGGCAGCGGCTCCCCCGCCGGCCCGGCTCCCGGCGCCCCAACCCCCGGGGCCAGCCGCGGGTGGGCCCGGCGGTAGGCCTCCAGCAGGTGATGCCGGGTCAGGTGGGTGTAGATCTGGGTGGTCGAGATGTCGGCGTGGCCCAGGAGCTCCTGCACCGCCCGCAGATCGGCGCCGCCGGCCAGGAGGTGGGTGGCGAAGGAGTGGCGCATGGTGTGGGGGCTCACCGCCCGCGGCACCCCGGCCCGCCGGGCCGCCCGGCGCAGGAGGTGCCAGACCCATTGCCGGCTCAGGCGGCCGCCCCGCTGGTTGAGGAACAGCGCCCGCTGGTCCCGGCGCCGGAGAAGGGCCGGGCGGCCCCGCTCCAGGTAGACCCGGGTCGCCTCCACTGCCGGCGCCGCCACCGGCACCACCCGCTCCTTGCCGCCCTTGCCGCGGCACCGCAGCAGGCCGAGGTCCAGCAGCAGGTCGTCCAGGTCGAGGCCGACCAGCTCCGAGACCCGCAGCCCGGTGGCATAGAGCAGTTCCAGCACCGCCCGGTCCCGCAGCCCCGTGGGCGAGGCCGGGTGGGGCAGCTCCAGGATCCGCTCCACCTCCCCCTCGCCCAGGACCCGGGGCAGGGGCCGGCGGGCGCGGGGCGTGGCCATCCCCTCCACCGGATCGTGGGCGGCCAGGCCCTCCTCCACCAGGTGGCGGAAGAACCCGCGCAGGGCCGCCAGGCGCCGGGCCGCCGTGGCCGGGCTGCGGCCGGTCTCGTCCAGGTGGTGCAGGTAGGCCATGACCAGGGCCCGGCGCACGGAGGCCGGGCCCACGCCACGGGCGGCGGCGAAGGCGGCGAAGTCGGCCAGGTCGCGGCGGTAGGCGGCCAGGGTGTGGGCCGCCAGGCCGCGCTCGACCCGCAGGATGTCCAGGTATTCGGCGGTGGCCGCGGCCCAGGCACGGGCCGCGGCCTGTTCGTCCCCGGTTGCCATGGACCTGCCCTCCCGGCCCGTTCCCCGGACGTCAGCTCGGGCGGGGTCTCCAAGGGCACGGCGCCCGTCCACGGTTGCCCTCAGCCCGCCGGACCCACAACGCCGGGGCCGGGTTCAAGACCGGCCGGCGGCCGGCTCCAGTCCCGCCTCCTCCAGCGGGGTGTAGGGCAGCCGGTGGGCCTCCGCCACCGCCCGGTAGGTCAGGTGCCCCCGGTAGGTGTTGACGCCGCGGGCCAGGGCCGGGTCGCGGCGCACGGCCTCCTCCACGCCCAGCCGGGCCAGGTCCAGCACGTAGGGCAGGGTCACGTTGGTCAGGGCCAGGGTGGAGGTCCGGGGCACCGCGCCGGGCATGTTGGCCACGGCGTAGTGGACGACCCCGAACCGCTCGTAGGTCGGGTTGTCGTGGGTGGTCACCCGGTCGATGGTGGCGATGGACCCGCCCTGGTCGACGGCCACGTCGATGATCACCGAACCGGGCTTCATCGACCGGACCATCTCCTCGCTGACCAGCCGGGGGGCCCGGGCCCCGGGGATCAGCACGGCGCCGATCAGCAGGTCGGCCCGCCGCACCGCCTGGGCCACGTTGTACTCGTTGGACATCAGGGTGGTGATGCGACCGCCGTAGACGTCGTCGAACCAGCGCAGCACGTCGGCCCGCACGTCCAGCACGGTCACCCGGGCCCCCAGGCCCAGGGCGATGCGGGCGGCGTTCCGCCCCACCGTGCCCCCGCCGATGATGACCACGTCGGCCGGCGGCACCCCCGGCACCCCGCCCAGCAGCACCCCGCGGCCCCCGTGGACCCGCTCGAGGAAGTGGGCGCCCACCTGGGGGGCCATGCGACCGGCCACCTCGCTCATGGGCGTCAGGAGCGGCAACGACCCGTCGGCCCGCTGGACGGTCTCGTAGGCGATGGCCGTCACCCCGCGATCGAGCAGGGCCCGGGTCAGCGGCTCGTCGGCCGCCAGGTGCAGGTAGGTGAAGAGGGTGAGGCCGGGGCGGAAGAACCGGTACTCCTCGGGCAGCGGCTCCTTGACCTTGAGGATCAGGCTGGCGTTCTCCCACACCACCTCGGGGCCCGGGGCCAGCTGGGCCCCGGCGCGGGCATAGTCCTCGTCGCTGAACCCGCTACCTTCGCCCGCACCCCGCTCCACCCAGACGGTGTGGCCCTCACGGACCAGGGCATGGACCCCGGCCGGCGTCAGGGCCACCCGGTTCTCGTTGCTCTTGATCTCTCGTGGTACCCCGATCACCACGGGCATGCTGCTGCGCCTCCCGCTGGCCGGGTTGCCGGTTCGTCCCCGGTGGCCGGGGGGCACGACCCCGCCCTGCAAGACCCCACCGGCGGGGACGAACCGGCCCCGGGCGCACCCCCGCAGGCCTCCCCCATGGGGCGGCAGAGGCCCATGGGGCGGCTCCGGCGGGCTCCGTCCGGGGGCCCGTCCATGCTCTGACTGCGACGCGATGGTAGCACAGCCAGGTGCTACCGGCAAGGTAAAGGACGGCAGGACCCGGCCGACCGGCCTAGAGGACGAGCCGCTGCACCAGGGCCAGCAGGGCGGGCGCCACGTAGCCCTCGACGAGGCCTGCCCCGGCGGCCAGCAGGCCCGCCACCAGCCCCAGGCCGAGGTAGGGGGACCAGGGGGAGTGCAGGGCCGGTAGGGCACGGCGCCAGCGGCTGGCGGCCACCTGCACCGCCAGCCGGGTGGCCGCCGCCGCCACCAGGACCAGGGCGGGTACCTGCAACAGGTTCGGCGGGAAGACGCCCGCCAGGGCCACCAGCAGCCCGCGCCACTGCCAGTGGGCCGCCAGGGCGCCCACGGCGAATCCCAGGCTGTAACCGTGCAGGAAGAGCATTCCCAGGGTGACGGGCAGGCCGAGGACCAGGCACCCGGCGCCCCAGGCGACGGCCACCTGGCGCAGGTTGCCGCCGGCGGCGGCCGCCCAGGGCGGCGCCGCGGCCGCAGGCCAGCCTGCCCCTTGGGGTGCGGCTTCGTCCCCGGCCGGCGGCGAGGGCGACGGCGCCTCGCCAACGCCGGGGCCGGCGCCCGCGGCTCCCGTGGCCGTGGTGCGGACCAGATAGTCCAGGTACTGCCCCACCTCAGCCTGCTGTCCCGGGTCCAGCTGGGCCACGTGCAGGGCGCCGGTGACGATCCCCGCCGTCAGGATGAACGCGGCCAGCACCAGCGGTGCCTGGTGCTGGCGCAAGGCGTTGGTCAAGGCGCGGGCCAGGGACTCCACCATCGCGCCGCCCTCCCGTGGAGCAGGCCGTGCGGGCCGCCGGGTTCCGGCACGCCGGGCCCGTCCCGCCCGGCCGGAGCCGGGGACGGGCCTGGCGGGGGATCCCTACCACCCTATGCGCAGGCGCGGCCGTCCATGTGGCCGCCCCGCCCGGGCCCAAGCCGCCGGCAGGGCGAAGAGGGCATGTGGCAAAGAGGGGTGTCTTGAGGGGTGCGTTCAAGGGTCCCCTGGGCTGGCGGCGCGACGGGGTTCGTCCGCCCCCGCCGCCGGTTCCACCAGCAGCCCGCCCCGTTCCAGGATGAGCAGGCCCACCAGGGTCTTGGCGTCGGCGATCTCGCCCCGCTCCGCCATCCGCAGCGCTTCGTCCAGGGGCACGGCCCGCACGGCCAGTTGCTCGTCGGGGTCCGGATGGCTCGGGCCGCGCTCCAGGTCCTGGGCCAGGTACAACCACTTGTGCTCGCTGGTGTAGCCCGGCGAGGCGTAGAAGCGGGCTAGAAGGCGCCAGGTGCGGGCCTTGAGGCCCGTCTCCTCTTCCAGCTCCCGCTGGGCTCCGTGGAGCGGGTCCTCCCCCGGCTCCCGCCGGCCGGCCGGAAGCTCCCACAGCTCCCGCCCCGCCGGCAAGCGGTACTGGCGGACCAGGATGACCTCCCGGGCCGCCGTCATGGCCGCCACCACCACGCTGCCCGGGTGGTCGACCCAGTCCCGCACCGCCTCCCGGCCGTCGTCCAGCCGGACCCGGGTGCGCCGCAGGGAGAAGATCCTGCCGTTCCAGAGGGTCTCGCCGTCAAGGGGTGTCTCCACGACCCTCCTCCTTTCCTGCCGCTCCGATCCGCCCGCCGACCCGGCCGCCCCGCCCTGCATGCCCGCGATCCCGACCGGCCGGGCCCACCCCGGCCGCCTGGGGAGCCCCCGCCAGGACCGCGGCCAGGATGCCGGCGGCCAGGGCGGCCTGGAAGAACAGGGGGTCCTGGTCGGGCCCCCGCCCCATGGTGGTCGCGTCCAGCCCTTGCCGTCGCCACCAGGCCAGGGCGGGGCCGGTGTACACCCCGACCGGGAGGACGCCTGCGGCGGCGGCCAGCCGGTTCAGCGGGCGGGCGGCCGCCGCAGGCAGCGGCCGGGGTAGGGCCAGCCACGCCGGGCGGGGCAGGATCCCCAGGACGCCGGCGGTGTGGTGGCTCAGCCCCCGCTGGCGGGGCCGCCCGTCGGCGCCGCTGAGCCGGGGCACCAGGACCGGGCGGCCGCCCAGCCCGTGGGCCAGGCTCAGGATCCAGGCCTGGTCGAGCCCCGTGTGGCCCAGGGTCTCACCCGTCCCCAGGATGCCCGGCCCCATGCCGGCCACGATCAGGCGGGCGCCCCGCACCCGGGCCACCAGCAGGGCCGAGGCCAGGTGGGCCGCCTCGTCGTCACCGCCGAAGGCCTGCCCCGCGGTGACCGTCCACGCCACCCAGCCCCGCTCGCGCAGGGTGGCCAGCAGCCGGCTCAGGGCTGCGGGCAACGCCCCGCCGTCGGTCATCACGTAGACCACGTCGCCCCGGCCGCCCGCCCACCGCCATCCCGCCACCACCGCCGGGACCTGGCTGTGCAGCTCGACGGCCACCACGGGCAGGCCCCCCAGACCGGTGGGCAAGGGCCCCAGTTCCTCCTCGGCCAGCGGCACCCGGACCTGCAGCGGCGTGTAGCGAAGCTTCATCCCTTCGCCGCGGCCCTCCGGCGGACGGCGGCCGGGGATGGCGATGACGAAGTCGTACCCGCCGGTGCCCAGGCCCAGGTCGACGGCCGTGGTGTTGAGCCACACCCGGTCGCCGGGGGCGGCCCGCCCGACCAGGTCGAGGTAGGCGATGGCCTTCCGGTACTCGTCCCCGGCGCGGACCAGCAGTTCCTGGCGGCGGGGGGTGCCGGCCAGCACCCGCTCCACCGTCCCCCAGCGCGCCAGCAGCACGCCGCCACCTCCCTGCCGGCGACCCGGCGGCCGGGCCCCCGCCTCCTACCGAACAATCCCCGCCTGGCAGCCCCCACCCGGCGGCTCTCACCTGGCGGCCCCCGCCCAGCGGCTTTCGCCCGGCGGCCCGCCGCCGGGCCCGTGAAACAGGCGGCCCCGGGGGAAGGACCCCGGAGCCGGTCTTTCGTGCCGGGGGTCGGGTCCGGCCGCGCCCGGCATAGGCCGGCGCCCGGCCCTCGGCATGGGCGGGGGCCCGGCCCCCGGCGTGGGCCGGCGCCCGGCCGTCGCGGCACGGGTCGGAGCCCGGCCCATGGCAGCCCCGGCCGGAGGCCGCGCCGCCCGTCAGCGGGCGTCGCCCGGGTCGGCCGGCTCCGCCGCCTCCTCAAAGGCCAGCTCCGGGTCGCCGTCGTCCAGGTCGGCGGCCACCGCCGCCTCATCGCCGGCCTCCAGGTTCAGGGGCTCTTCCTCCCCGCCGGCCGCGGCCGGCTCGCGGCCCTCCGCCCCGTCCGCCGGGATACCCGTCCCGGAGGCGTCCGTTCCCGCCGCCCCGCTGGCCCCTGCGGCCGCCCGCTCGGCCGCCATCTGGGCCCGCATCTGCCGTCCCAGCTCCAGCAGCCGGTATACCGGCGACTGGCGGACCCGCCGGTCCCGCATCTCCAGGAGCTGTTCGTACACCTCCAGGAAGACCCGCGCCGCCGCTTCCACCACGCTACCCGAAAGGGGCGCCGCCCCGGCCAGCGGGGTCGCCTCCCCGGTGCGGGCGTTGGGCAGGGCGTACAGGCCCACCAACAGCTCGTGGCCACCCAGCGGCACGATCTCGCAGTCGACCAGTTCGAGTTCCCGTTCCCCGGCCAGCAACAGGGGGCGGAGGGCCTCCAGGACCGCCCGCAGGGCGGTGTGGGCCTGCTGCTTGCGCCGCGAGCCGCCGCTGGCCGCCCCGTCCCAACGGGCCGTCTCATCCCGGGGGTCACGGAAGGTGACCTCGATGTGGGTCTTGCCCGTCACGGCGTCGGACTGGGTGACGAACCCGGCCAGCTCGGGCCGGACCGGCTCCCGCAGCGGGCCCAGGCCGCGGACCTGGGCCCCGCTGACCTTCTTGTGGTCGAGCCGCAGGCCGAAGCGGGCCTGCAGGGCACTTTCGATGTCCCGGACGATCTGCTTGGCGCCCCGGTCCACCGTGGCCAGCACGTGGACCGTCTGGATGGCCCCCCAGTCGTTCACCGAGAGGCGCACCGCCAGCACGCCCGGCAGGCGTGACAGAAGGTCCTCGATGTCGGAGCGGCGGACGGCCGGCCGGATCGCCGCGCCCCGGCCCCCTTCCCGGCCGCCGGCCCCGCCCCGCCGGCCGGCGGCCCGGGTTCCACCTCGCGCCGGTGGTTCAGCTGCCATCCCCACGACTCCCCCCTGGCTTGTCCCCGTCTTCGGTGATGGGGTGGCGTCCCGAGCGGCATCCCCGGGCAACCGGCCCCCGTGCCCTCAGGCTGTGGCCACGTCCCCGGCCGCCCGTACCCCTTCCAGCGACCGGCCCCGCCCATCCCCGCGGGGCCGGGCCCGGCCCGGCCTCCGGCCTCCGGCCTGAAGCCGCCCTCACCCTTCAGCGACCCGAACGGCCGGGCATGTGCAACCGGCGCAGCTGGGCGATGGCGTGGATGCGCTGCTCCGCCAGCCGGTCGGCGGCCTCGGCCGTGGTGATCCCCTGCTCCCGGGCCATGGTCAGGATCGCCTTGACCTTGTCGTAGATGGTCGCCACCCGGGCGTACGCCCGGTCCCGGTCGTAGCCGCCGGGCGTGTACTCGTCGGCCACGTGGATCACGCCGCCGCCGTTGATCACGTAGTCGGGCGCGTAGAGGATGCCGCGGCGCGCCAGTTCCTCCCCGTGGCGCGGCTCGGCCAGCTGGTTGTTGGCCGAACCGGCCACGATCCGGCAGCGCAGCCGCGGGATGGTCTGGTCGTTCAGGATCGCCCCCAGGGCGCACGGGGCGAAGACGTCGCACTCCACGTCGTAGATGGCGTCGGGGTCCACCACCTGGGCCCCGAACTCCGTCGCCACCCGCTGGGCCCGCTGGGCGTCGATGTCGGTCACCACCAGCCGGGCCCCGGCCTCGTGGAGCAGCCGGGCCAGGTGATAGCCGACGTGACCCATGCCCTGGATTGCCACCACCCGGCCCTGGAAGGACTCGTCGCCGAAGGCCTCCCCCAGGCACGCCTTCATCCCCCGGAAGACGCCGTAGGCGGTGGCCGGCGAGGGATCGCCGCTGCGACCCGGCAAGCCCACCACGTGCCGGGTCTCCATGGCCACGTAGGCCATGTCCTCCGTGCCCGTCCCCACGTCCTCCGCCGTGATGTAGCGGCCGCCCAGGGAGTCGACGAACTGGCCGAAGGCGCGGAAGAGCATCTCCGACTTGTCCCGCCGGGGATCGCCGATGATCACGCTCTTGCCACCGCCGAAGTTGAGGCCCATGGCCGCGTTCTTGTAGGTCATGCCGCGGGCCAGGCGCAGGGCGTCGACGATGGCGTCCTCCTCCGTGGCATAGGGCCACATGCGGCAGCCGCCCAGGGCGGGGCCCAGGGTCGTGTCGTGGATGGCGATGATCGCCTTCAGGCCCGTCGCCCGGTCGTAGCAGAAGACCACCTGCTCGTGGCCCATGGCCTCCAGCTTCTCGAACACCAAGGCTCTCGCTCCTTTCCGGCCGGCTTCAGGACCGGCCGCGGCCGCCGGCACCCGACGGCTCGCCGGTCGCCAGGCCGTCCCCCGGCCGGTAGAACGTGCGCAGGGCGGCGGCGCCCGCCAGGCGCCGGCGCACCATCCACTCCGCCGCCTCCAGGGTGGTGATGGACCGCTCCCGGGCCACCCGGAAGATGGTCCGCAACATGGGGCCGATGGCGGCGGTCTTCCGCATCACCCGGTCCCGGTCGAAGCCGTCCAGCTCGTCGGCCACCTGGATCAGGCCGCCGGCGTTGATGACGTAATCGGGGGCGTAGAGGATCTGGCGGTCCTGCAAGGCCGCGGCGTGGCGGGGCGCCTCCAGCTGGTTGTTGGCCGCGCCGGCGACGACCCGGCAGCGCAGGCGGGGGATGGTGGCGTCGTTGATCACCCCGCCCAGGGCGCAGGGGGCGAAGACGTCGCACGGCTCGTCGTAGATGGCGTCGGCGTCCACCACCCGCAGGCCGTAGGGGCGGGCCACCGCCCGGGCCTTGGCCGGGTCGACGTCGGTGACCGTCACCTCCGCGCCCGCCTCCACCAGGCGGCGTACCAGCTTGCTGCCCACCTTCCCGCACCCCTGGACCGCCACCCGCCGCCCCCGCAGGTCGGCGTCGCCGTACACTTCCTCCAGGCACGCCTGGATGCCCACGAAGACGCCGTAGGCCGTGGTCTCCGAACTATCCCCGCTGCCCCCAAAGGCCGGCGGCAGCCCCACCAGATAGGGGGTCTCCCAGCGGGCGGCGACGAAGTCCTCCGGGTTGGTCCCCGCGTCGGTGCCGGTGATCACCAGCCCGCCCAGCGTATGGACGAACCGGCCCAGCGCCCGGAACAGGGCCTCGCTCTTGTCGCGGCCCGGGTCGCCCCAGATCACCACCTTGGCGCCGCCGTAGTTCACCCCGGCCAGGGCCGACTTGGCGGTCATGCCCTGGCTGAGCCGCAGGGCGTCCTGGACGACCTCCTCCTCGCTGCTGTAGGGCCACATGCGGCAGCCGCCGAGGCCGGGCCCCAGCGTGGTGTCGTGCACGGCCATGACCGCCCGCAGGCCGGCCGCCGGGTCGTAGCAGAACACCAGCTCCCGGTGGCCGCCGGCGGCCATGGCCTCGAAGATCGACACAAGCATCCCCCCGTGACGTCGATCCCCCTGGATGGATCCGCTCCAGCATATGGACCCATGCCCTGGGCCGGTGCCCTGGGCCGGCGCCCCCGGCGGTTCCCGGGCCGGGGTCCCCGGGCGGGTTACCTGGGCGGCCGTACCCGCCCGTTACGCCGGGGCGGCGGGCCGCCCGGGCAAGGCAAAGGCCGCCCCGGGACGGGTACCCGCCACCGGCCAGCGGCGCCGGGCTCGGGTTCGGGACGGCCCCTGGCCTCCGACCCTCCGTATGCGGCGTGTACCGGATCCCTAGCAAGATTACTCGTTTGACCAGGAAGATCCTTGTGGCCCGGCCCAGGGTGCGGGAGCGGAGGGGCGGGTCCCCAGCCGGTCCAGCCAGCGCAGGGGCGGGACGGCGTCGATCAAGCGGCTCAGGGAGTAGAACTCGCCCACCAGGTGCAGCAGGAGGAGGGCGACCAGGCTGGTGCCCTGGGCGGCCGGCGGGGCGAAGGTGACGACGGCCCAGCCCAGGGCAGCTCCCAGGGCATTGCTGCCGGCGTCGCCCAGCATGGCCCTTTCCTCCAGGTCCAGGGGCAGCAGGACCAGGGCCGCCACCGCCACCGGCAGCAGGGCCAGGGCCGCCGGCGGCAGGGCCGCGGCCAGGGCCAGCCAGGCCGCGAAGAAGGCCTTGAGGGCGCGGCCGGGCCGGCGGTCCAGCAGGTTCATCCCGTTGGCGGCGGCCGCGACGAGCCCCGCCGCCAGGACCCGGCCGGCCAGTCCAGGCCCGGGCCCCGGGGCCAGGGCGAAGGCCAGAAGGGGCAGCGCCAGCAACTTCAGGCGGCCGCCGGTGAGGGCGGCCCCGGCCGCCAGGTGCCCGCGCCAGCCGCGGACCGGTTCGTCCAGCAGGTCGTCGACCAGGCCGACCAGGGCGGTGGCCGCCACCAGGGCCAGCAGGGACGGCGCCGCCGCCAGCACCAGGCCGAGGGGGGCCGGAACAGGTAGGCGGCCGCCGGGATCGCCGGGACCGCCGGGTCCGGCCGGTAGGATCTCCCCGGGCCCGGAGGGGCCGGTGGCCAGGGTGTGGGTGGGGGTCCCCGGGGCACCCGAGGCCGGTGGGGTCGTCCCCGGCGGCAGGGCCGCCAGGACCGCCGCCAGGGCGGCCACGGCCAGAGGGCCCGCCAGCAGGGCGACGCCGGCGCCGGTCACCACCGGCCGGCCGCGGTAGTTGGGACGAACCAGCCGCGCCGCGGCCAGGCGCCGGCCGGCGGCCGCCGCCATCAGGGCGGTGGCGCCGGCGGCGAGCACCAGGAGGCTGGCCAGCAGCCATGCCGAGGGTGGAAGGCCGCTCAAGGGGTGGCCACCCCTCCCCGGGTCCCGGCGGCCGGCGCCCGGTGCCGGGCATAGGCGGCCAGGGTCCAGGCGATGTGGGCCAGCTGGCGGCCGCGATGGAGGAAGCCGGCGGCGTCCAGGCGGGTGACCCGGTGCTGGATCGGCACCGGGACCTCCACCACCTGCAGCCCGGCCCGCAGGGCGGCCAGGGTCAGGGCGATCTCGATGCCCCACCCGCCGGGCGCCGGATGGAGCAGGTCCAGGATCTGCCGGCGCAAGACGCGCTGGCCGGAGAGGGGCGCCGCCAGCCGCCGCCCGCCGAGGCGGGCCACCCCCCAGCCGGCCAGGCCGACGGCCGCCCCCAGGCCGTTGCGCCCGGGCCGGCGCGGGGGGGCGGCGATCAGCATGTCGGCCTCCCCCGCCAGGGCCCGTTCCACCAGGACCGCCAGCCCCGCGGCCGAGGGTCCGAGATCGGCGTCGGCGAAGAGCAGCCAGGGCGCCCGGGTCCGGGCCGCACCGGCCAGCAGGGCATGGCCCTTGCCACGGCGCCGCGGCTGGCGGATCACCCGGGCCCCGGCTGCCCGCGCCCGCTCGGCCGTGCCGTCGGTCGAGCCGTCGTCCACGACCCAGATGGTGCCGACCGCCGGGCAGCGGGCCAGGGCGGCCACGGTGGCCGCCACGCTGGCCGCCTCGTTGTACGCGGGCACCACCGCCTCCACCGGCGCCGGGCGGGCGGGGGCCTGCCGGGTTTCCGTCACGGCGCCACCCCCAGCCGCTCCAGCCGGTCCTGCTGCCCGGCCAGGGTGAGGATCAGGGTCACCTGGCCGGCCGCCGAGCCGGCTTCCACCAGGGGCACGCCCGCCGCGGCGTACACGGCGGCCCGGGCGCCGCTGGGGGCGGCCATCCCCGCCACCGTCAGGCCCTCGCCCGCCAGGGCCCGCAAAAGGGGCTCCAGCACCGCTTCCGGTTCCTCGCCCTGGGTATGGACCACGACCACCGCGTCGGGGCGGGCGTCACCGTCCCCCGGTGCCGGCTGCCAGGTCAACCCGCCCACCGCGGCCAGGCCGGCCACGCCCGCCGGTTCTTCCCCGCCCTCGCCGGCCACCAGCGCCTGGACCAGGGCCCGGGCCACGGCCTGGGCCAGGCGCTGCCGCCCTGCCCCCGGCGTGCCCAGGGCCGCCGCCGCCACCTCCGGCCACCGCCCCTCCAGGCGCGCCAGGCCGGGGTCGACCACCAGGCGCGACCCGGGACGGGCGGCGGCCGCCTGCAAGAGGCGGGACGCCTCCTGGGCCAGGGGGGCGTCGGCGGCCCCCAGCACCACCACGGCCACGCGGCGGCCGCTGAGCCGGCCCTCCACGGCCAACGACGCCAGGGCCTGCTCGGCCTGCCCGTAACGGGCCAGCTCGCTGCTCAGGCGGCGGTTCTCGCTGCGCAAGAGGGCGGTGTCCCGGCGCAGGGCGGCGAAGTCCTGCTCCAGGGAGCGGATCAGGGCCTGCTGGCGCTCCAGCAAGGTCCGGTCGTCCAGCATCCCCGCCCCGATGAAGATACCCACCCCCAGGGCCAGGAAGACGGCCATCAGCGTCAACAAGTGGTAGCGAAGTCCCAGGGGACCCGGCCGTCCCACGTTGCCTCCCCCTTCTTGAACAGCCCCGCTTCACCAGCCCAGGGCGACCCGGGCCCGCAGCCACACCAGTTCCAGCCAGGTGCGCAGCCACGGCGACACCGCCACCACGGCGGCGACCGGCACCAGGGCGGCCACCACCAGGTGGGCCAGGTGGCGCCCCGTCAGGCGGGAACGGTAGAGCCGGCTGACCCCCTTGGCGTCGATCAGGTGGGTGCCGACCTTCAGGCGCACCAGCAGGGTGCTGGCCATGCCCTCCCGCCCCTTGTCCAGGAAGTCGACCAGGTTGGTGTGGGTGCCCACGGCGACCAGCAGGTCGGCACCGGCCTGGTGGGCCAGCAGCATCGCCGCGTCCTCGCTGGTCCCCGGCGCCGCGAAGCGGGTGGCCGCCAGGCCCAGCGCCCGCAGCCGTTCCTCCCCCGGCGCCCGGCCGTCGGGATAGGCGTGGACCACCAGCTCGGCGCCGCACCGCAGGGCCCGGTCGGAAACGCTGTCCATGTCCCCGAAGATCAGGTCGGGGCGGTACCCCTCGGCCAGCAGGGCGTCGGCGCCGCCGTCGATGCCGATGAGCACCGGCCGCACCTCGTCGATGTAAGGCCGGATGGCGGCCAGGTCCTCCCGGTAGGCGGGGCCGCGGGCCACCAGCAGCACCTGCCGGCCTTCCAGCCGGGTGCGCAGCGGCGGCAGCTCCCAGCGGCCCAGGATCAGGTCCCGCTCCCGCCGGGCCCGTTCCAGGGTGTTCTCCAGAAAACGCGCCAGCTCCAGATCCAGGTTGGCGCGGGCGCGGGCCAGCCGCTCCTCCACCAGGCGGTGGCTGAGGAGGGTGCCCCGGCCGAGGAGCCGGTCGCCGCACCACACCAGCGGCCCTTCCACCCGCAGGAGGTCACCGTCGGCCACGCTGTTGAAGAAGTCGTCCCCCAGGCCGTCCAGCACGGGGATGCCGGCGGCCAGCAGATAGGCCGCCCCCGTGGCCGGGTAGCGACCGGTCAAGGTCTCTTCCGCGTTGAGGACGGCCCGGACCCCGGCGTCCACCAGGGAGCGGGCGGCCACCTCATCCATGTCCCGGTGGGCCACCACGGCGATGTCCCCGGGCTGCAGGCGCCGGACCAGGCGTTTGGTCCGCCGGTCCACCCGGGCCGTGCCGGTGAGCCGCATGGCGTGCCCTCCTCGGTCAACCCCCGGTTCTGAATATTTCCAAATCGGGCAGGGGTTATCGCGGGGAGGGACGAACCGGCCACGGCCCAGAAGGGCGTCCTCGACGGCGGCTGAGGGCAGCAGGAAGCGCGGGGGCCGCCCGCGCGTCCAGCGGCGGGCGACCCCCGATCAGGCGTGGGAAAAGGGCGGTGGCGTCTCGGAAGGCTGGTGGGTCAGTTCATGTTCATCCGCAGGCGGTCGGCGACCATGGCGATGAACTCGGAATTGGTCGGCTTGCCGCGGTCGGCGTGGACCGTATGGCCGAAGAGGCGGTTGACCACGTCCATGTTGCCGCGGTTCCAGGCCACCTCGATGGCGTGGCGGATGGCCCGTTCCACCCGGCTGGGGGTGGTGTCGTACTTCACCGCGATGGACGGGTAGAGCTCCTTGGTCACGGCGCCCAACAGCTCGACCCGGTGGACGACCCGCAGGATGGCCTCCCGCAGGTAGAGATAGCCCTTGATGTGGGCGGGGATGCCGATCTGGTGCAAAAGGTTGGTGACCTCGACCTCCAGGTTGCGGTTGCGCGCCGGGGCGGCCGGGCGGCGGTCGGCAGGCCGGCCCGCGCCCGCCACCTGGCGGATGCGGTCGGCCAGCACGTCCAGGTCAAAGGGCTTCAAAACGAAGTAGCTGGCCCCCAGCTCCGCGACCCGGCGGCTGACGGTCTCCTGCCCAAAGGCCGTCAGCATGACCACCTGGGGCCGGCGGGGGAGGTCCATGGCGGCCAGGGTCTCCAGCACGCCGATGCCGTCCAGGTGGGGCATGATCACGTCCAGCAGCACCACATCGGGCGCGGCGGACCGGATCCGATCGAGGACCTCTTGCCCGTCGTGGGCCACCCCCACCAGCTCCATGTCGGGCTGCTGATCGATGTAGGCCGCCAGGAGCTCGCAGAATTCCCGGTTGTCATCGGCGATGAGGACGCGGATCGGCTGGGCCGACGTCGCAGGGAGGGTTTGCGCCACGGCGGTTGCGGCCTGCACCATGCACCGTCTGCCTCCTTTGCTCCCCGGGGTCCTTCTTCGTGTTTGTCAGGTCCCCTGGCAACTCCTGCCGTAAAGTTCGGAAAACTTGTCGACGAAATCCGACACCGCGCTCTGATTCGTTCGACAGCAGTTCCTCGTTATGGATAGGCTTCGCCACGATCCGGTTCCTTTTGGGGGCGTCCAGCTGGAGGAGATGGAACCCGCACAAGACGAGGCCGGGACCCCCAAGGGGCCCCGGCCCAAGGCGCCGGGAGGCGGTACCCGGCCCCAGGTTGACCGCCCCGGCCGGCGGCCAGGCATGGTCCAGCTCGGGCAGCGGGACGGCCGCGGCCCTGGCGGCGCCGGGCGCCGGCCGGCGCAGCTCCGGGGCCGGTTCGTCCCGAGCCGCCGCGCCGAGACCGGCTGCTTCCACCATGCGCTCTGCCAGGACGCCGTAGCCCCGCGTGGCGTCGTTGACGAAGACGTGGGTCACCGCCCCCACCAGGCGGCCGTCCTGGAGGATCGGGCTACCGCTCATCCCCTGGACGATCCCCCCGGTGCGCCGCAGCAGCTCGGGATCCGTCACCCGGATGACCAGGTCCCGGCCGTCAGCGGCGGGGGTGACGCGCTGGATCTCCACGTCGAAGGCCCGCGGTTCCTCGCCGTCCACCACGGTGAGGATCTGGGCGGGGCCGGGATGGACTTCTGCGGCGGTGGCCACCGGCAGCGGCCGGTTCACCGGGCCGGGCGCCGGTTCATCCAGCAGCCGGCCCGCGATGCCGACGGGCGTGTTGCGGTCGATGGTGCCCAGCGCCTGGGCCCCCGGCGGCACCACGCCGATCTTCTCGCCCGGGTCCCCCCGCCGCGAAGGCTCGATGGCGGTGATGCGGGCCGGCAGGATCTGCCCGTCGCCCACGGGCAAGGGCACCTGGGTCTCCGGATCCGCCACCACGTGGCCCAGGGCGGCGTACCGCCCCGAGTCCGGGTGGTAGAAGGTCAGGGTGCCGACCCCCGCCACCCGGTCGCGGACCCAGATGCCGATGGCGTAGCGCTGCTGGTCCCGGTTGTAGACCGGTTCCACCCGGCGGGTGAACACCTGGTCGCCCCGCCGCACCTCCAGTTCGACCGGCCGGCCCTGCCGTCCCGCGCCGTCGATCAACCGCACCGCCTCGGCGTCGCTCTCCACCGGCTCGCCGTTGATGCGGGTGATCAGGTCGCCGGGACGCAAGCCCGCCTGGCGCGCCGGCTCGGCGGTGCGGCCGTCGTCCAGGGCGACGGGCGCGTAATCGACGACCAGCACGCCCCGCGCTTGCACCATCACCCCCACCGCCTGCCCCCCGGGGATCACTTCCATCCGGGGGACGACCTCCACGGTGACGGGACGCAAGGGCATCCAGCCGAACAGGCTCATCTCCAGCCGGGCGACGCCCGGGCGCTGGCCCGCGACGGCCAACGGCAAGCGGGTCGTGCCGCCCGGGCCGCCGCCAACCTCCAGCACGCCGGGGGGTTCGGCGCGCACGGCGATGGGCAAGGGCAGGCCCGGTCCGAGCCGTTGCACCGAATCGGGCGTGAGCCGGACGTGGCCGGGAATCGCCACCTGCCAGCGAGCCAGCAGCACCAGCAGGGTTGCGGCCAGGACCGCAGCCCAAACCCCGGCCCTCCGGACTCGCGCTGGGTGCAAGGGCATCCCCTCCTTCTCTTGGAGGGACCCCGTCCCCGCGCGCGGCCGGGCGTGCCCCGCCTCCGAAGGGGCCGGTGCAACCGGGTCCTGCCATGCCCGCCGGATCCGGCGGGCGATGGAGGAACGGGCCGGTTTTCAAGGAACGATCCGGGGCGGCGGCGGGCGTCAGGTCAAGCCGCCGCCCACAACCTAGTTTCGGGCGCTGAGGGGGGTTGGATGTTACGGAAAGGTTGCAAGGGGTGCCATGGACCTGCCCGCGCTGCCACCGCCGGCGGGGGTGTCTCAGCCGGCCTGGCGAAGCTGCCGCGCGCGCTCCAGCAGCAGCCGCGCGGCGCCGGCCCCCTGCTCGCCGGATCCGGTGCCCAGCATGCGCGCCAGCTCTTCCAGGCGCTCGTCGCCGTCCAGCGTGCGGATCCGCGTGCGGGTCCGGCCGCCCTGGATCTCCTTGCGGACCGCCAGGTGCCGGTCCGCCAGGGCGGTGATGGGGGCCAGGTGGGTGACGCAAAGGACCTGGCGGGCGCGGGCGAGCGCCGCCAGCCGCTGGCCGACGGCCCAGGCCGTCTCGCCGCCCACCCCGGTGTCGACCTCATCGAAGATGACCGTCGGCACGTCGCCGGCCGTGACGTGCAGGCTGCGCAGGGCGAGCATGACGCGGGAGCGCTCGCCGCCCGACGCCGCCCGCGCCAGCGGCCTGGCCGGCTCGCCCGGGTTCGGCGCCAGCAGGAACTCCACCCGGTCGACACCCGTCTCCGCCAGGCGCACCGGCCCGCCCTCCCAGGGGACGCCGTCGGGATCGGGCGTGGTGTGGAAGGCGACGGACCAGCCGGCGCCGGGCATGCCCAGGCTGGCTAGGATCGGGTTGATCGCTTGGGCCAGGCGCTGGGCCGCCTGCCGGCGCGCCTGGTGCAGGCGGCGGGCCAGGCCCGCGGCTTCTTCCAGGACGCGACGGCGCTCCGCCTCCAGGGCGGCGATCGCCTCGGCCGCCCCCTCCAGCTCGGCGATGCGCTGCGCCACCTGCTGGCGGTAGGCCAGGATCGCCGCGACCGAATCGCCGTACTTGCGCTTGAGCTGTTGCAACCGGGCCAACCGCTCCTCCACCTGGGCCAGGGCGGCGGGGTCGTGCTCGACGGCGTCCGCCCGCGCGCGCACGTCCCGGGCCGCTTCTTCGACCTCATAGCCGAGGGCCCGGACCCGCTCCGCCAAGCCGCCCAGCTCGGGATCGACGGTGGCGGCCTCCTCCAGGGCCCGGCCGGCGGCGGCCAGCCGGTCGGCGGCGGACGAACCGGCCGCGTACAGGGCTTCGTAGGCCTCCGCCAGCTGCCGCGCCAGGCGCTCGGCCCCCGCCAGCAGGCGCCGGCGCCGGGCCAGCTCCTCCTCCTCACCGGGCTCGAGCCGCGCCCCGTCGATCTCCTCCAGCTGGAAGCGGAGAAGGTCCAGTTCCCGCTCCCGCTCCCGGGGGTCCGCCGCCAGGGACCGCAAACGGGCCGCCAGGCGGCGCAGCTGGTCCACCCGTTCCGCCACCTGCGCGCGCAGGGCCGCGACCTCGTCGCCCGCCAGGGCATCCAGCCACTCCAGCTGCTGGTCGGGATCCAGCAGGGCCTGGTTGTCCCCCTGGCCGTGGACCTCCACCAGCATGGCGCCAACCTGCCGGAGCAGGGCGGTGGTCACCGGCCGGCCGTTGATGCGGGCGGCGCTGCGACCGGCGCGGCTGACCTCCCGGGTCAGGATCAACCGGCCCTCCTCGTCGGGCTCCAGTCCCGCCTCCGCCAGGATCCGCGCCAGCCGGGGCGGCAGGGCCTGTCCCAGCGCGAAGACCGCGTCGACCCGCCCGGCCGCCGCGCCCTCCCGCACCCGGTCGGGGCTGGCCCGTTCCCCCAGGGCCAACCCCAGGGCATCGATCAGGATGGACTTGCCCGCCCCCGTCTCGCCCGTCAGCAGGTTGAGGCCGGGGCCGAACTCCACCTGGGCGGCGTCGATCAGGGCGATGTTCTCGATCACCAGTTCTGTCAGCACCCGGATCCCTCCCGTGCCCCCGGCGGTCCGCAAAAGCGCCGCCAGCGCCTACCGGGCCAGTTCCCGGAAGCGCTCGGCCACCGCCGGGGCCAGGTCGCGGGAACGGACCACCACCAGCACCGTGTTGTCACCCGCCACCGTCCCCACGATCTCCGGCCAGCCCAACTGGTCGATGGCCTCCCCCGCCGCCGCGGCCGTCCCCCGCAGGGTCTTCACCAGGACCAGGTTCTCGCTGATGTCGATGTCCAGCAACGATTCGCGAAAGAGGCGCCGGAGCCGCTCCCGGCCGCCGGGAGCCGCGTCCGGCAGGGCGTAGCAGTAGCGGCCGTCGCCCGTCGGCGACTTGACCAGCCCCAGCTCCTTGATGTCCCGGGAGACGGTGGCCTGGGTGGCGGGAAACCCGCGGCGCTCCAGCTCCCGCACCAGCTCCTCCTGGGTCTCGATGGGCATGGACTGGATGATCTCCAGGATCAGGCGCTGGCGCTTGGACTTCACCGGCGCCCCCCTCCTTCGGCCGTGGTGAACAGCTTGCCCCGGAGCACCTCATAGAAGGGCCAGGGGCGCCGGCGAACCAGCCGCAGGGTGCGGGATCCCAGCCGCGCCGCCAGCGTCTCCCCGGCGGGCAGGGGCCGGGTCTCTTGACCGTCGGCCGTGACCAGCCCGTCCCCTTCGACCAGTTCGACCGCCACCTGCCGCGCCGGCGCCACCAGGAAAGGCCGTACGGCCAGGCTGAACGAACTGAGGGGCACCACCACCAGGCACTCCAGATCCGGCGGCACCGCCGGTCCCCCGGCAGCCAGCCCGTAGGCCGTGGAGCCCGTGGCCGTGGCGACCACCACGCCGTCCCCCGCCATCTCCGCCGCCAGCTGGTCGTCGACCCACAGGCGCAGGCGCAGCAGCCGGGCCGTGCCCGCGCTGCGCACCACCAGGTCGTTGACCGCCCAGAGCAGCCCTCCGCCCACGGTCCCCTCCAGAAGGCGCCGCTCGTCCAGGACGAACCGGCCCTCCAGGACCGCGGGCAGCACGTCCCAGACCTCGTCGGGCCCGACCTCCGCCAGAAAGCCGACCCGCCCCAGGTTGACGCCGAGCAGGGGGATGGAGGCGGGCACCGCCCGGGCGGCCCGCAGCAAGGTGCCGTCGCCGCCCAGGGACAGCACGACCCCGGCCCCGCCCGGCAGCGCCGGGGTCGTGCCGGTTCCCCCGGCAGCACTGGCCCCGGCCGAAAGCCCGGCGGAAAGGTCGACGACCGCCAGGCCCCGGGCTTTGAGCCACGGTGTCAGCCGCGCCGCCAGCTCCCGGCCCGCCGCCTTGGTGGCGAACAGGCCGGCCCAGCCCAAAGGCTCTTGCGTACCATTATATTCCATCATCACCCGATCCCGTTGCGCGGTCGGCCTTGCGGGCGGAGGCCATCCCGCGCCTCTGGTTTCGCCCTGGTCCCGGGCAATCCTTGCACCGCGCCCCGTGATCCTCGGGATCCTCGTGATACTATGGTCGGGTCGTCTTCCGGCCGCGCCGGCGGCCGCCCGGCTGCGGCCCCCCCGCCGGGGCGCCGGGCCGATCGCCGAGCCGGCTTCGCCCCGCCCGGCCGGCGCGCCGGCAGGCGCCGGCCGGCGCCGCACACTATTTTCCACGAGGTGACCCGGGATGGCCAAACACCGCGTGACCCTGATCCCCGGCGACGGGACGGGGCCGGAGCTGGCCGAAGCCATGCTGATGGTCCTGGACGCTACCGGCGTCGACATCGAATGGGAGCGGGTCGACGCCGGCGCCGACGTCATGGAGAAGTACGGCACCCCGCTGCCCGACCACGTCCTCGAGTCGGTGCGGAAGAACAGGGTCGCCATCAAGGGACCCATCACCACCCCCGTGGGCAGCGGCTTTCGCAGCGTCAACGTGGCCCTGCGCAAGGCGCTGGACCTCTACGCCAACCTGCGCCCGGCCAAGACCTACCCCGGGGTCAAGTCCCGCTATGACCACATCGACCTGGTGCTGGTCCGGGAAAACACCGAGGACCTGTATGCGGGGATCGAGCACCGGGTCGGTGCCGACGCCGCCGAGAGCATCAAGATCATCACCCGGCAGGCCAGCCGGCGCATCGTCGACTTCGCCTTCCGCTACGCCCGCCAGAACGGCCGCCGCAAGGTCACCGCGGTGCACAAGGCCAACATCATGAAGCTGACCGACGGCCTGTTCCTCGAGGTGGCCCGGGAGGTCGCCGAGGCCTACCCCGACATCGAGTTCGAGGACCGGATCGTCGACAACATGGCGATGCAGCTGGTGATGAAGCCCGAGCTCTACGACGTCCTGGTCATGCCCAACCTCTACGGCGACATCCTCTCGGACCTGTGCGCCGGCCTCATCGGCGGCCTCGGCATCGCGCCCGGTGCCAACATGGGCGACGAGTACGCCGTCTTCGAGCCGATCCACGGCAGCGCCCCCAAGTACGCCGGGCAGAACAAGGTCAACCCCACCGCCCTGATCCTCTCGGCCGTGCTGATGCTTCGCCACCTGGGGGAGGCCGAGGCCGCCGACCGGGTGGAACGGGCGGTGGCCGCCGTGATCGCCGAAGGCAAGACCGTCACCTATGACCTGGGCGGCACGGCGGGGACCCGGGAGATGGCCCAGGCCATCGCCGAGCGGGTCCGCGGCTGACGAGGGCCGGCCAGTGGCCGGCCGCCGGGGCAGGCGGGGGATGCCGCCGCGGCGCGACGGGGACCTGCGCCGCGGCCGGGCGTCCCCCTTAGCCCCGATCCCCGGGGCTGGCCGGCCCCCCATCAGGACCGAAGGGGACCGCGCCCAGGTCGAGGATCAGACCGGCCACCAGGGCCGCCCGCCGCGGCAGCTCGTCCAGGTCCACGTGTTCGTCCAGGGCGTGGGCGCCGTCGCCCGTGGCCCCCAGGCCGTCGAGGGTCGGGATGCCCAGGGCGGAGGTAAAGTTGCCGTCGCTGGCGCCGCCCACCGCCGCCCCCTCCACGGTCATGCCCAGCCAGGATCCCACCCGCTGGGCGCGGTGGAACAGGGCCTGGTTCGCCGGGGTGAACTCCATGGGCGGCCGGTCGAACCCCCCTTGGAGGATCACCCGGGCCTCAGGGTTGACCGGGCCCCAGCGCCCAAAGAGGCCCTCCAGCCGCCGGGCCTCCTCCAGGGTGGCGACGCGGATGTCCACCTCCGCCTCCGCCCGGCCGGCCACCACATTGGGCCGCAGGCCGCCGCGGACCACCCCCACGTTGACGGTGGTGCCCCGGCCCGGGTCGCTCAGGGCGTGGAGGCGCAGGATCTGGCGGGCCAGTTCCTCCACGGCGCTGATGCCCCGGCCGGGGTCGTTGCCCGCGTGGGCTTCCCGGCCCTCGACCACCAGGCGGAAGTCCCCCACCCCCTTGCGGGCCGTCTTCAGGCGGCCGCCGGCGGCCGGCTCAAGGACCAGCACCGCCTGGTGCCGGCGGGCCAGGTCCTCGATCAGCGCCCGCGAGGTGCGGCTCCCCGTCTCCTCGTCGGACGTGAGCAGGAAGGTGACGGGCGGCAGGATCGCAAGGGGGCGTGGCCGGGCCCCGGTTCCTGTTGCGGCCGGATCCATGAGCAGGGCGGGCTTTAGGGCCGGTGGTCCCCCGGCCGGGCCGCGCGCCCCAGCCTCCCCCGGGCCCCACCCGGCGTCCTCCCCGGCGACCAGGGCCGCTAGCGCCGACACCGCTTCCAGGCCGATGACGATGCCCGCTTTCATGTCCAAGCTGCCGGGCCCGTAGCCCCGGCCGCCTTCCTGGCGGAAGGGCCGGCGCGCCGCCTCGCCCGGCGGCCAGACCGTGTCGTAGTGGGCCAGGAGCAGCACGGCCCGTTGCGCGTCGCCGCCGGGGAAGAACCGGGCGACCAGGTGGTCACCGGCCCCGGCCTGCCGGAGGCGCTGGACCTGGCCGCCGCGCCGGCCCAGCTCCTCCTCCAGGAAGCTCGCCATCCCATCCAGCAGGCCCTTGTGGTCGCTGGGGCTGTCCCGGTTGACCAGCTGGGCCAGGAGCTCGACCATGGCCGGCCGGCGGGCGGCCAGGTGGCGGGCCAGGGCCGTGATCAGGTGTCGTTGCCGGTGGTCGTCCACGCCGCCACCCTCCATCCGTTCCCATCCGTTCCCACGGGCTGTGGGATGGCGCCGCCCCCGCCTGGACGAACCCGCCCGCTCCCGGGGTGCGGCGCCGGCGTCCCGTCGCGGACCCGCCAGTGTTCAACAGCCGAGGAAGCGCTGTTCCCGCAGGAGCAGGCGCAGCCGGTCCAGCTCGGCCTCCTCGGGCCGGGTCAAGGGCCGGCGGGGGTAGCCGCCGCGGTAGCCCAGCATCTCCAGCACGGCCTTGAGGGCGCCCAGGCCCATGCGGGCCACCACCTCGTCCACCGCCGCCACCCGCCGGTACGCCTCCGCGGCGTCCGCCCACCGCCCCGCCCGGGCGTGGTCGTAGACCTCGCAGCACTCGTAGGGCGCGATGTTGGCCGTGGCCAGGATGCCGCCCGCCGCACCGGCGGCCAGGCCGGCCAGCAAGGCGGTGGTCGACCCCACCATCACCCGGAACCCGGGCCCGGCCTCCCGCAGGAAGGCGATGGTCTGGGCCGGCTGGCCGGTGCTGTCCTTGATGCCGACGATGTTGGGGTGTCCCGCCAGCTCAGCCACCACCGCCGGGGACAGGTTCACGCCGGTGTTCTGGGGGATGTGGTAGAGGATGACCGGCACCGGCGAGCCGTCGGCCACGGCCGTGAAATAGTCGATCAGGGCGTCCCGATCGATCTTCGCCTTGTAGTAGAACGGCGGCCAGACCAGCAGGGCCACCGCGCCCGCCTCGGCGGCCCGCCGGGCCTGTTCCACCGCCACCCGGGTCGCATGGCCGCCGACGCCGGCGATTACCGGCCGGTCGTCGGCCCGGGCGGCCCGCACCACGGTCTCGATGACCTGGCCCCGCTCCTCGTCGGTCAGGTGCACGAACTCGCCGGTGGTCCCCAGGGCCACGTACCCCGTGAGGGGCGTCTGGCCGTACAGCTGGACGTTGAAGGCCAGCGCCTCCAGGTCGACCGCCTCGTCGGCGGTGAAGGGCGTCACCAGCGGCGCCCAGATCCCCTGCAGATCGAATGCCACCCTGCCCCACCTCCTGGCCGCCGTGCCGGGCCGCCGTACCGGCCGGCACGGCCTCTCCCCTGGCGGTCCTTCGCCATGGCCGGTGCCGCCGCCCCGCAGGCGGCGGCACCGGTCGCCGGGGACATCTTTGCTTTGTGGCGGCCCGGGTCCTCTCGGCGCCCGCCCTTAGCCGGCGTTCTCCCCTGGCGCCGAAGCTCACGCCGCGGGAACCGGCGGCGCGCGGCCTCCGGGGACCGCCGGCCGGTCCCGGCAGCCCGGCCGATGGCCTGTCCCAAAGGGGGTTCCGTGGCCTGTTCCACCGGAACCCGCGGCCGGCCCGGGGGCTGCCTCCCTCCCGTCAAGGCGTTGATGCGCTGCGGCCGGCCAGGGCATCGATGCACTGCCGGCGCGGGTCCCCGGCCAGAAGGGGCCGCCCCGCCAGAACGGCCGCCAAGGTGGCGCCCGCCGGGGTGCCCGGGCCGCGCCAGAGGGCCAAAAACTCCCGGTTGCCGTCGGCCCCGCGGATCGGCGAGGCGGTGAGCCCCAAAAGGCCGAAGCCCAAGGCCTCCGCCGCCGCCGTGACCTCTTCCAGCACCCGCCGGTGCACCGCCGGGTCCCGGACGATGCCGCCCTTGCCGACATCGGCCGGACCGGCCTCGAACTGGGGCTTGATCAGGGCGATCACACCCCCGCCGGGCACCAGGATCCCCCGGGCGGCGGGCAGGATCAGGCGCAGGGAGATGAAGGAGACGTCGATGGTGACCAGCTGGACCGGCTCGGGGAGGTCGGCCGGGGCCAGGTGGCGGGCGTTGACCCGTTCCATCACCACCACCCGCGGGTCCTGGCGGAGGCGCCAGGCCAGCTGGCCATAGCCGACGTCGATGGCGTAGACCCGCCGGGCGCCGTGCTGCAAGAGGCAGTCCGTGAAGCCCCCCGTGGAGGCGCCGATGTCGGCGGCCACCACGCCCTCCACGGCCTTGACCAGGTCGAAGGCGCGCAGGGCGTGTTCCAGCTTGACCCCGCCGCGGCTGACGTAGGGAATCGGGTCCGCCGCGACGGCGATAGCCGCATCGGGCGGGACGGTTGCCCCCGCCTTGTCGACGACCCGGCCGTCCACCCGCACCTGCCCCGCCAGGATCGCCGCCCGCGCGCGGCTACGGGTGGCGAAGAAGCCGCGCTCCACCAGGAGCTGGTCGAGGCGGATGCCCCGGGTGCCCTTCGGGCTCACGCCCCTTCCTCCTCCCCGCCGGGGAGCCGGGCCATGGGCGCCCTCACCCCCGCGCCCGCCGCCGCACCGGGGCGGCGGCACCCACCAGCTCCCGGGCCGCCTGGGCGATGCCCTCGGGGGTGAGGCCGAAGAGGGCGCGGAAGTGGCCGGGGTCGCCGTGTTCCACCACCCGATCCGGCACCCCCAGGCAGCGGATGGGGACCGCCAGCCCCCGCCGGGCCGCCATCTCCAGCACGGCGCTGCCGAAGCCGCCTGCCAGGACATGCTCCTCCACCGTCACCCCGCGGCCCGTGGTGGACAGGACGTCCGCCAGCAGTTCCTCGTCCAGGGGCTTGGCGAAGCGGGCGTTGACCACCGCCGCATCGATGCCCTCCGCCGCCAGCCGCTCGGCCGCCGCCAGGGCCGCGTGGGCCAGCGGTCCATAGGCGATCAGCGCCACGTCCCGCCCGGCTCGCAACAGTTCCGCCCGGCCGATGGGCAGGACCCGAGGCTCCTCCAGCGGCACTCCGACGCCATGGCCCCGCGGCCAGCGGATGGCCACCGGGCCCGCCTCATAGGCCACGGCGGTCTTGAGCATGTGGCGCAGCTCGTTCTCGTCCCGCGGCGCCATCAGGACGAACCCCGGCAGCGGCCGCAGGTAGGCGATGTCGTAGAGGCCCTGATGGGTCTCCCCGTCGGCGCCCACGATGCCAGCCCGGTCGATGGCGAAGATCACGGGCAGCCGCTGCAGCCCCACGTCGTGGACCACCTGGTCGAAGGCCCGCTGCAGGAAGGTGGAGTAGATGGCGACCACGGGCCGGAAGCCGTTGAGGGCCAGCCCGGCGGCGAAGGCGACGGCGTGCTGTTCGGCGATGCCCACGTCGAAGGCCCGGTCGGGGAAGGCCCGGGCGAAGGTGGCGACGCCGGTGCCGTCGGGCATCGCCGCGGTGATGGCGACGAGGCGCGGCTCGGACCGGGCCAGTTCCACCAGCGTCTGGGCGAAGACGCCCGTATACGAAGGGGGCTCGCCCGGACGGCCGGGTTCCATCTTGCCGGTGGCGGGGTTGAAGGGCTTGGGCCCGTGCCAGGTCCAGGGATCGCCCTCAGCGGGGGCGTACCCCTTGCCCTTCTGGGTGATGACGTGGACCAGCACCGGCCCGCGCATGGCCTTGGTGCTCTCCAGCACGCGGATCAGGTCGCGCAGCCGGTAGCCGTCCACCGGCCCGATGTAGCGGAAGCCCAGGGCCTCGAAGAGCATCCCCGGGACGACCAGGTACTTCAGGCTGTCCTTGAAGCGGTGGAGCCAGCGCAGCGCCTGGCTGCCCACCCGGGGCAGCTGCTCGAGCACCCGTTCCAGTTCGGCCCGCATGCGGCCGTAGGTGGGGTCGGTGCGGATCTGGGTGAGGTAGCGGGCCAGGCCGCCCACGTTGGGCGCGATGGACATGGAGTTGTCGTTCAGGACGACGATCAGGTCGGTGCCCAGGTGGCCCGCGTGGTTCATCGCCTCGAAGGCCATGCCGGCGGTCAGCGCCCCGTCGCCGATGACGGCGACCACGTGGTAGTCCTCGCGGCGCAGGTCGCGGGCGCGGGCCAGGCCGACGGCGTGGGAGATGGAGGTCCCCGCGTGCCCGGCCTCCACGATGTCGTGGGGGCTCTCCTGTCGTTTCAGGAACCCGCTGAGCCCGCCCGTCTCCCGCAGGGTGTGGAACCGGTGGTACCGGCCCGTCACCAGCTTGTGGGGGTAGGCCTGGTGACCGGTGTCCCAGACGATCCGGTCCCGCGGGCTGTCGAACACCTTGTGCAGGGCCAGGGTCAGCTCCACCACGCCCAGGCTGGCCCCCAGGTGACCCCCCTTGCGCGCCACCGTCTCGACGATCACCCGGCGGATCTCCGCCGCCAGTTGCCGGAGCTGGCCTTCGTCCATCGCCTTGAGGTCCTGCGGCCCCTGGAGCCGCGGGAGGATCTCGGCCAGGGTGCTCACCCCTTCTGGTTCGAGATGGCCTTCGCCATGGCCTTTGCCCGCTCCGCCTGGCGCCGGCTGCCTCCCGGGTTGCGCGGCCGGCGCCGGCTCCGGCGCGCCGCCGGGTAGAGGCGGACGCGGGTGACCCGTTCGACCCCTTCCAGGAAGGTGCCCAGCGCCAGCAAGACCCGCTGGTGCTCGCGCAGCGCGAAGCCCTTGCCCGCCGCCTTGCTGCCGACCATGAGGCCCGCCACCAGGGCCAGCACCAATGGGGCGACCACCAGGTGGGTTCCCTGGCCGTCGAGCCACTGGCCGAGCCGCAGCGCCACGGCGGCGCCGGCGGCCCCCGAGAGGGTGCCGGCCACGTCCCCCACCACGTCATTGGCAAAGGCGGCCACCCGGTCGGCGTTGCGCACGAGGCCGAGGGCGGCCCGCGCCCCGGGTTTCCGCTTGGCCGCCATGGCGTGGAAGGGCGCTTCGTCGGCGGCAGTGGCGGCCACGCCGATGATGTCGAAGACCACGCCCAGGGCCACGATGGCCGCCACGATCAGCATGGCCAGCGGCAGGCTCAAAGCCCGCACGGCCGACTCGGAGAGCGGGGAGGTGGTCAATGCCAGAAGGAAGGTCAGAAAGCCGAGCCCCACGCCCCGTTTCCACCCCGGGGTGTATCGTGAGGCTTGCCCGCGCGCCAACCCGCCATCCCTCCAAGGTGAGAAACAAACGGCCCGAGCGGAATCCTTCCACTGGGCCAAGGGTACCGCAGGTGGCAGCACGCTGAGTAAACGTTGCGGCTTGAGGTCTAGCAGGCTTTCCCACTGGCCGACCGGGCCGTCGCCGGCCCGGCGGTTTCCCTTCGCGCGGCCAGCCTGCCGCGTCGCCGCCGGCAGGGCTAGATTGCCACTTAGCGCGCACTGTAATCCCCAGCGTGCCTTCCCGTGCGGGAAACAGCCTAGGGGTTTTCCCCGACGGCTCCCCATGCTTCCTAGCCCGTTTAGCAGACCGGGTTTCAGCGCAAGCCACCGGCCCGGGGGCCCACCGGAACCGGCGACCCTGCTGCCGCCTCCACCCGGCCCACGCAGGGCAGGCTACGCTGCACACGGTCATCCCGCATGCAGGTTCATACCCCATGCCATAGCGGTACGACGTTGCGCCCAGCCACGGCCATGGGCCTCCGCGGGGTCAGGGTCAACGCCTGCATGCCTTTGCAGATCGCCCCGGCCCCTTAACTCCCAGCAGCGACCCCCGACTGGGCGTCGGCAGCCACCACCAGGAACTTCATCGATGTGCCCGTACGGCGGATTTTTAGGCCCGCCTTCAGAAGCATGGGTGCCGACTAGGATACTGCGCCACCCACGGTTCAAACTCAAATTTGCCACGGCAAACCGTCAGACCTCCGGCTTGCCAAAATCGCAAAAAACTTATCGTCCCCGTCGTGCCCGCCTGCCCTCCATTGTACCGTACGGCGATCCGGCTGGATCGCGGTCCATGGCGGCCGCATCGCGGTCGATGCCGGGTGCACTGCGGTCCCTGGCGACCCCGGATGCCCCTCGGCGGACGAACCGGCAGCGGCCGTTGCCCGGTGGCGCGTCTTGCCCCGCCCGCCGGCCACCACGGCCACCAGCCGGCCGGGGTGCGGCTCGGCGCCGCCACAGCCCGGCGCCGCCGCAGCCCGGCGCCGCCTTGGGAGGTTTACCGCCAGCGCCGCGCAGGCTTTGCACGATACCACGCCGCCTGGCTGTGCGCAAGGACCGATTCGCGCCCGGATCCGCCAGATCCTGCCATCCCTGATGCAGCATCCCGTCAGCGCCGGCGCTCCAAAAGCTCCCGCGCGAGCCACGCCAGCAGACCGGCCCGCGGCCCCAGGGGCTCCAGGCTGGCGATGGCGCGCTCGGTGGCCTCGGCGGCCAGGCGGCGCGCGGTCTCCAGGCCCACCAGGCCGGGCACCGTCACCTTGCCCTGGCGGGCATCGCTGCCCACGGGCTTCCCGATCTCGGCCGCATCGCCGGTGACATCCAGAATGTCGTCGACGATCTGAAAGGCCTCGCCGAAGGCCTCGGCGAAGCGGGTCAGCGCCTCCAGCTCGGCGTCCCCGGCTCCGGCCAAGTGCGCGCCCAGGCGCACCGAGGCCCGGAACAGGGCGCCGGTCTTCCGCCGGTGGATCGACCGCAGGCCGGCCAGGTCGAGGCCGGCGCCTGCCGTCGCCCCCAGGTCGTCGACCTGGCCGCCGATCAGGCCGGCGGTGCCCGCGGCCACCGCCAGTTCTTCGATCACCCGCAGCGTCGTCTCCGGATCGGCACCCCAGCGGGGCAGGGTGGCCAGGACCTCAAAGGCCAGGGTGAGCAGGGCGTCTCCGGCCAGGATCGCCATGGCCTCGCCGAACACCACGTGGTTGGCCGGCTGGCCCCGGCGCATGTCGTCGTCATCCATGGCGGGCAGGTCGTCGTGGATCAGCGAATAGGTGTGCACCAGCTCCACCGCCGCGGCCGCGCGCTCCACTGCCGGGGTCACAGCCGCCGGCCCGCCGATGCAGCGGGCGGCCGCCATCACCAGCAGGGGGCGCAAGGCCTTGCCACCCGCCAGGGTGCTGTAGCGCATGGCCTCATGGATGCGCGCCGGCGGCGTCGTCGGCGGCGGCAGCACCCGATCCAGCGCCTGCCGCGCGCGGGCGACCAGCGCCTCGACCTCCGCGCGCCAGGGGGCCGCCGCCCCCTTCGTGTCCTCAGCCATTCACCGCCATCCGCCTTCCCCGGCTGCCGGGTCGAGCTCTGGAGCGGGAACCGTATGCAGGTTGCCCGCCTCGTCCTCCAGCAGCCACTGGATCCGCCGTTCCGCGTCGTCCAGGAACCGGTTGCAGCGGCGCACCAGGTCGATGCCCCGCTGGAAGAGGCTTAGGGCCCGGTCGAGGGGCTCGTCCCCCGCCTCCAGCCGCGCCACGATGGCCTCCAGTTCCTCCAGCATGGCCTCGAAGGGCGGCTCCGCACCGCCGCCGGCCGGCGGCTCCGCGCCGTCTGGGCCGGCGGGCCCCGGGGCGGCGGGCGCCGGCTCCGGGACGGCCGCCCCGGCCCCCGGTGCCGGTTCCTCCGGGGTCCCATCCGGGTCCACGGCCGGACGATCCGGCCGGAGCGCGGCCGGGGCCGGGGGGAGACCCCCGTTGCCCTCCCCTAGAGACGGTTGGGCCCGCGGGGTGTCCGGGACACCGACCGGCACCGGTGCATCCTCGCCGCTGGGATTCCCTTGGCGTTTGCCCTTTCGCTGTGGCGACATGGTTCATCCATTCTCCTCCGCCGGGGGGTGGCTCGCCACGACCTCCGCCTCCAGCCGGCCCCGGGCCAGGAGGATCTCCACCCGTTCTCCCGGGGCCACCTGGGTCGCGTCGCTGACGATGCGCCCGTCCAGGGTGCGGGTGACGCTGTAGCCCCGCCCCAGGACCCCCAAGGGACTCAGGGCCTCGAGCCGCCCGGCGGCTGCGGCCAGCCGCCGGCGCTCCCCCTGGACGCGCCAGGCCGCGGCCCGCGCCAGCGCCTGGTGCAGGTGGGCCAGCCGTTGCCGCCAGGCCTCCACTCGCTGGGCCGGGTGGCGCAGGCCCGGCCGCCCGGCCAGCTCATCCAGGCGCCGCCGCGCCCGTTCCAGCCGCCGGCGGACCGCCGCCTCCAGGCGTCCCCGCAGATCGCCGAGCCGGCGCTCCATGGGCCCCCGTTCGGGCACCACCAGCTCCGCGGCCGCCGACGGGGTCGGGGCCCGCACGTCGGCCGCCAGGTCGCACAGGGTCACGTCCACTTCATGGCCGACCGCCGAGACGACGGGGATCGCGCTCGCGGCCACCGCCCGGACGACGACCTCCTCGTTGAAGGCCCAGAGGTCCTCCCGGGCGCCACCCCCGCGGCCGACGATAAGCACGTCGGCGCCTCCCCAGCGGTTGAACCGGGCGATGGCCTGGGCGATGGCCTCGGCGGCCCCGTCGCCCTGGACGGGAACGGGGGCGACCACCACCGCGAGCCGCGGGTTCCGGCGCAGGGCCACCTTCAGGATGTCCCGCAGCGCCGCCCCGTCGGCGGAGGTCACCACGCCGACGCACCGGGGCCAGGCCGGCAGGGGCCGCTTCCGGGCGGGGTCGAACAGGCCCTCCCGGGCCAGCCGCTGGCGCCGCTGCTCCAGGGCCAGGTAGAGGGCGCCCAGGCCGGCCGGTTCCAGGGCCTCCACGTAGAGCTGGTAGTTGCCCGCGGGCTCGTAGACCCCGATCCGGCCGAGGGCGAGGACCTCCATGCCGTCCTCGGGCGTGAAGCGGAGGCTGCGGACGGCACTGCGGAACATCACGCAGCGCAGGGCCGCGCCCTCGTCCTGCAGGGTGAAGTAGAGGTGGCCGGAGGAATGGCGCTTGAAGCTGTTGACCTCGCCCCGCACCCAAACCTCCCGCAAGCGGGGATCGGTCTCCAGCCGCTGCCGGATGCGGGCCGTCAGCTCGGAGACCGTCAGCACCCCCGGAACCAGGAGCCCCGGGACGCCACGGGCCGGCGCGACCGGGCCGGTGGGGGCGGGGCGGCCTCCGTCGCCGGTCCCGCCGCTTCCCGGCCGGGGCGTGGTCCCCCACCCCCATGGCCGGTCCGGCGGAGGAACCCGCTCCCCTCCCGGGCCGGGCGGTCCTTCCGGCCCGGGTCCCGGGGGGACGGCGGCTCCGGCCGCCCGCGGCCCGGCCGCCGGCCACATCCCGGGGCGCGCCCGCGGACCCCGGTCCGGGGCAGCCGGAAGAAGGTCCCCCGCCGGCCCGGGGCCCGGCGCCTCCGACGGCAACGGCCGCGGTCCCGTCATGCCCCCGCCTCCCCGAGGGCCCGCCAGGCGCCCAGGCTGTCGGGCTCGCGCCCCTCGGCCCGTGCCCAGGCGGCTTCCACCGTGTTGGCCAGCAGCATCGCCACCGTCATCGGCCCCACGCCACCCGGCACGGGCGTCACGCCGGCGGCCACCTGCGCCACCTCCTCCGTGCGCACGTCACCCCGCACCCGCCCCTCGACGCGGTTGATGCCCACGTCGACGACGGCGGCGCCAGGCTGGACGTGCTCGGCGCCGATCAGCCCGGGGCGGCCGGCGGCCACCACCAGGATCTGGCCGGCGCGGGTCGCCGCGGCCAGGTCCGGGGTCCGCGAGTGGCACACGGTGACGGTGGCGTCCTCCAGCAAGAGCAGGCCCGCCAGCGGCCGGCCGACGATGGGGCTCCGGCCGACGATGACCGCCCGCCGGCCCTGGGGCGCCACCCCATACGCCCGCAGGAGGAGCAGGATGCCCAGGGGGGTGCAGGGGACCAGGCGCGGGCGGCCGCGCCAGAGGGCGCCGGTGTTGACCGGGTGGAAGCCGTCCACGTCCCGGGCGGGGTCCACCTCCGCCAGCACCGCCTCATAGTCGATGCCGCCCGGAACGGGCCACTGGACCAGGATGCCGTCCACGTCGGGCCGCCCGTTCAGCCAGCGCACCAGCGCCAGCAACCGGGACGGGGACGTCGTCGCCGGCAGGTGGTGGACCTCGGAGTACAGCCCGGCCTCCCGGCAGGCCCGCGCCTTGTTGCGGACGTAGAGGTGGGATGCCGGGTCGTCCCCCACCACCACCGCGGCCAGCCCCGGCGGGCGGCCGTGCCGGCGCTGGAATGCGGCGGCCCGGGCGGCCACCGCCGCCCGGACCCGCGCCGCCACGGGCCGGCCGTCCCACAGTCCTCCATCGGCCACGTCCCGGTCTCCTCCTCCCGCAGGCCGGCTAGCGGGGGCCGGCCTCCTCGCCGCCGGGGGCCGGCACCCCCGCCAGGGGCCGCATCCCGGGCCCCCTTCCCGCCTCGTCCCCCGGCCGCGCCCCCTCCCCCGGGGGCGCGGGATGCGGGACCCCGGGTCCCACCCCGCGCTGCGCCCCGGCAGCCGCCGGCTCGGGCCCCCCACGGCCCTCCGGGGTGGCGGCGCCGCCGGCCTCCGGCCCGGCCGTCCCGGCGCGGCCGCCGTCGGCCGCCAGGCCGCGGTCACGGGCCAGCTGGCCCAGGATGCCGTTGACGAACCGGGCCGCCTCCTCCCCGCTGTAGCGCTTGGCCAGTTCCACCGCCTCGTTGATGGCGACCGGCGGGGGCACGTCGGCGCGACCGGCGTAAAGGAGCTCGTAGATCCCCAAGCGGAGGATGTTCCGATCGACCCGGGCCAGGCGCTCCAGGTCCCAGTCGCGGGCGTAGCGGGCGATGAGCCCGTCGATGTCCAGCCGGTGCCGGGTCACCCCGCCGGCCAGCTCCGCGGCAAAGGCCAGGACCTCCTCCCCCGGGTCGTACTCGGCCGCCGCCCACTCCAGGCCGTTCTCCAGGGAATTGCCCGCCGCCTCCCACTGGAAGAGGACCTGGAGGGCGATCTCCCGGCCGCGGCGTCGCGGGCCGGTGGCGCTCGCGCCGTGACCTCCACCCAACGGTGCCCTCACCTCCTGCCGGTCGTCGCCGGCCGCCGGTCTCCCCGCCCAAAGCCGGTGGCCCGGCCCAGCCGCCGCTTGCTCCGCCCGCAGCAGGTGACCCCTCGCCCGTCCCGCCGCCGGCCTGCCGGCCCCTCCCGTCCCGTCGCCGCCGTGCTGGACGGAGCGGGGGAGGGAACCCCGGCGCCCACGGTCCGGGGGAGGAACGGGCCCTAGGCCCGCCTGCTCCACCGGTTCCACCAGCGCTCCCAGCCCTCCGGCCACTCCCAGTCGCCCTCGTCGATGCGGCTGCCCACCTGCAGCCCGACCCAGGCGAGGGCCAGGCCCAGCAGGGTCCAGCCCAAGCCGATCCACTTGACCAGCAGGGCGATGAGGAACCCGGCCACGGCGCCGGTGACCTTGCCGGCATGGCGTTGCCAGAACCCCCGGCCTTCCTCCACGGCCCCACCGCCTCCCGGTCACTCGGCCCGCCGGCGCCGCTCGCCGGCAAAGCGCTCCACCACCACCCGGACCTCGGCCACCCGGGCCCCGACGATGGTCTCCACCGCCTCTCGCAACCGCGCCTGCAGCTGGGGCGCCACGTCGGGGATGGGGTGATCAGGCAGCACCTCGGCCCGGACCCGCAGGCGGATGCCGTCCCGGGTGGCGTGGACCTGCGGGCGCACCTCCCGCACGCCGGCCACCTGCAGGCCGGTCCGCCGGACCAGCTCCTCCACGGCCGCCAGGGCGGTGCGCACCTCCCCCAGCTCCGTCGCCGCCGAGACCGCGTCCCGCCGGCGCGGGCGCAGGGCGTGGTAGGTCACGTGGAGCCCGCTGAGCAGGAAGAACAGGCCGACGACCACCGTCACCCAGCCGCCGGCCAGGCCCGGCGCGGGCACCCAACCGGCGGGCAGCAGCCCCGCCGGCAGCCGCCCGGCTAGGGCCGCGGCCAGCAGGACCGCGCCCACTCCCGCCAGCAGCAACGAGTTCAAGACCGCCAGAGCCGCGTTCCACGGGCCCATCGGCCGCCCCCCTCTGGGCGTGGGGTGGGAAATCGCCGGACGAACGGGCCGCCCCGTCCCGCGGGTGGCGGGCGGTGGACCGGGGCCTGTCCGAACCGGCCGCAGGACGGCCGGAGGGCCCCTGCACCGGACCCGGACCCCTGCTTCACCGGGGCGCCTCAGGGGGTCGCCGCCGGCGCCGGCGGCCCCCACGGGATCCGGCGCCGGCGGGCCGGCCGGACAGTGGGGCGACGCCGGTCCGCCTCAGGCCGGGATCTGCCCCGGCGACCCTGGCGGGCGCGGCCCGCTACTTGGCCCGCGCCTCCAGTTCCCGCTGGGCCTCGGGAAAGGCGACACCCTGGATGTGGATGTTGACGCCGCGCACCCGCAGGCCCGTCATCGTCTCGACGGCCCGCTTCACGTTGTCCTGCACCCGCTCGGCCACCTGGGGGATGCGCACCCCGTAGTGGACGATCATGTACAGGTCGATGGTGCACTCCCGCTCGCCGACCTCGACCTTGACGCCCTTGCCGAGGTTCTTCCAGCCCAGCATCTCCGAGAGGCCGCCCACCAACCCGCCGCTGGCCATCCCCGCCACGCCGTCGATCTCCATGGCGGCGATCCCGGCGATGACGCTGACCACCTCGCTGGCGATGCGAATGTGGCCGCCCTCGTCCTCACCCGGAAGGGGAAGGAATTCGCCCTGCTCCTCCATCCACGCCACCTCCCGCGCCGTGCGGGCCGGCTCCGGGAACCGCCGCAGCGCTGTCATTATACAGTGACCGCGGCAACCGCGGCCAGGCCGCGGTTGCCGCGGTCCCCCACGGCGGCCGCCGGGCATGGGCGCCTCGGGCCGCCGGCTCCGCCGGTTCGTCCCCCACGGTCCCTCAGCTGTTCCGCGTGACGATGCGGATGCCCTCATACCCGATGCCCGTGACCTGCCGCACGATGTCGGCGATGCGGGCCGCGTCCGCCTGGGCGAAGCGGTCGGCCTTGACCACCACGATGGCCGCCTGGTCGTAGACGAAGACCACCGCGTCCTCATAGCCCTTGCTCTTGATCAGCTGCTCGATCTGCTGCTCGACCCCCTGGCGCTGGGTCAGCTGGACCAGGGCCTGCTGGGCCTGCTCGCGGGCGCTGGCGCTGGCGTTGGGGTCGTTGGCGATGGCCTGCAGCTGCTCCACCTGCCGGTCGTAGATCGCCGTCCGCTGGACCCGCAGCTCGGCGAAGCTGCCGGCCTGGACGTCGGGCAGGGCGCCCGCCTGGCCTTCGGCGCCTGCGGAGGTCCCCTGGTCACCGGGCAGGGCGGCGCTGCCGCCCGCGGTGTCGGAACCGGTCATGTCCGTGGTGCCCAGGCCCTGCTGGTCCAGGCTCACGGTGCCGGTCCCGCCCTGGTAGAGGGCGCTCTGGTGGTTGAAGTCGTCCCACTTGGCGGCGATGTAGGCGAAGACCACCGCCACCACGACCAGGAAAACGAGGAAGCGCGCCGGCGATGCCGCTTGCACCTTGCTCATCCCTGTACCCCCCTCAAGGTTTGGGTTGCCCTGCCAGCACCATCACCCGGTGCAGGGGCAGGTGCAGGTAGGTCGCCACCGCCTGGGTCAAGGCGGCGCGGACGTCGGGGTCGGCGGCCCCTTCGGCGACCACCAGGACCCCTGCGATCTCCACGGCGTCGACCTCGGTGATCAGCGCCTGTTCGTCCCCCCCTCCCCGGAGCAGCTGCCGCTCATCCCGCTGCTCGGTGGTGGTCCGGCGGCCCCCGCCGGAATCCTGTTCCTCGATCCGCCGTTCGGTGGACACCTGGTTGGCGGCGTACTGGTAGCGAGGCCCCCGGGCCAGGTGCACCTCCACCTGGACGCGACCCGCCCCCTGGACCCCCGAGAGGATGGCCTCCAGCCGGGCGGCCAGGTCGGCCGCCATGGGCTCCAGGGGGTTGGCGGCCGCTGCCGTGGCAGGGGGGGCCGTGGCCCGGACCGGTGCCATGCTGGGAACGGATCCCGGCCCCCCCTGGCGCCACTGGCCGGCCACCAGAAGCCCCACGCCGACGACCAGGGCGGCGGCGAGGAGCAGTTGCTGCCGGCGGCGGGGATCGCGCCAGTCCAGGGTCAGGGCCAGGCCGGCCCGCCGGCCGTCACCGTGTGCCACCGCCGTCACCTCCCTCCACGGCCTCGACCCAGATCACCTGAATGGCCGCCGGGTTCAGGTCGAGGCGCGACGCCAGGACCTGCTGCAGCTGCCGGCTCAGCGCCTGGCGCTGGGCCGGATCCCAGGCGCCCCTGGCGCCAGCGGCCGGCGTCCCCGCCGCGGGGCCACCGCCGGTGGATCCGGCCGGTCCGGCGGCCCCGGTCCCCTTCTCCGGACCCGGTGGGGGCAGGCCACCGGCACCGGCCTCCCCCGAACCGGCCGTCCCGACATCGGAGGTGATGGGGCCGATGCGCACCGGCTCCACCGGTTGGATGCCGCTCCCCCCGGCGTCGCCCGCCGGCGGCAGGGCAGGTCCGGTTCCCGCCCCCGGGGCGGCGGGCAGGTGGAGGGTGAGCCCCAGCACCGCCCCCCACCGCGGCGAAGCGGGGTCCGTCACCAGATCCAGGTCGATGGCCAGGGGCTCGACCCCCACCGTCGCCCGCACCTCCTCCCGGACCAGGGCGATTAGCCGCTGGCGATGCAGATCCAGGGCAAGGCTCCGGGTCCGGTCCCGGGCGGCCTCTAGGTCCGCCCGGTCAACCGGGCCGGCGCCGGTGCCGCCGGCCAGGCCGCCCTCGCCCTCCACCGCGGCCAGCGCCCGCTGCCACGCCGGCACCAGGTCCGCCGGCTCGCTGCCCAGCCACGCCAGGACCGGCCGGATGACGGCCAGCAGGACCAGGAGCCCCAGCACGACCTGGACGTAGCGGCGCATGGCCCCCGTGGGCAGGGCCAGTTCCACCAGCCCGGTGAGGATCAGCACCATGACGACCTGCCGGATCCACTCGCTCAGCGCCCCCATGGCCGGCCTCCTAGCGCATCATCACGGCGGCGTTGCCGGCGGCCAGCATGACGGCCAGGACGATGAAGAACATCAGCCCCACCACCGCCGTGGCCGCGCCCACCAGGACCAGGTGGTCGCCCATGGACTGCAGGGCCGCCGTCACATGGCCCGGGCCGACGGGCTGGATCGCCGCCGCCACCAGCCGGTAGACGAAGACCAGGGCCACCAGCTTGAGCAGCGGGAACACCACCAGGGCGAAGACCGCCAGCATGCCGAGCAGGTTCACCGCGTTCTTCAGCAGCAGCGACGAGGTCACGACCAGTTCCACCGAATCGGACAGCATGCCGCCGACCACGGGGATGAAGGTCCCCACCAGGTACTTGGCCGTCCGCAGGGCGATGCCGTCGGCCACCGTCCCCGCGGCCCCCTGGATGGCCACCACCGTCAGGAACACCGTGCCGGCCAGGCCGAGCAGGACCAGGGCCGCCTGCCGCAGGAGGCGCGAGACGCCGGAGAGGGAGGTGCCCACCGGGAAGTGGCCGGCGATGTCGACCACCGCCGCCAGGAAGATCAGCGGCAGGACCCACTGGCCGACGATCACGCTGGTGGTGTGGGCGGTCGCCACCACCAGGGGATGGAGGATCCCGGCGGTGGCCAGGGCGCCGGTACCGGCCATCAAGGTCAGCAGCACCGGCAGGCTGGCCAGGAGGAAGTCCACCAGCCCCTGGATCGCCTGCTGGCTGACGGCCAGGGCGTCGCGGAAGCTGACCAGGGCCAGGGCGATCAGGGCCAGGTAGGTGACGGCGTAGGCCGCCCGGGCCACCGCTTCGTTGTCAAAGGCGTTCTCGATGGCTTGCAGGACGGCCAGCAGCACCGCCAGGACCAGGAGCCGCAAGAGCAGGCCCCCGTTGGTGACCACCTCGCCGGCCAGGGCCCGCAACAGGGCGCCCAGGATGTCCCCGGCGTCCCAGGGCAGCTCCCCCCGGCGCAGGGCTTGCCAGGTCGACTCCCAGTCCAGGCCCGGCAGGGCCTCGCCCACCTGCTCCCGGACCCGGTCGAGGGCCTGGAGGAACCCGGCCGCCCCTTCCGTCTCCTCCCACTGGCGCTGGGCCAGCCGGTCCAGGTCGAGGGTGCCGCCGGCCGGCTCGCCTTCCGGGGCCGGGTCCTCCCGCCCGTCCAGCACGGGGGCGGCCGGCGGGGCCTCTTCGCCGGTGGCGGCCGCGGTGGTTGGATGGCCCGGGGCCGGCCCGGCGGCCCCGGCCGGGGCGCCGCTGCCGGGGAGGAAGGGCAGGATCAAGAGGGCCAGAGCCGCCGTCAGGACCGCCTCCCAGCGGAGGCTCGCCCGGCGCCGCCCGGTGCCCCGGGCGGCCGGCCCCCCACGCCCCCAAGGACCGGCCTGGGGCCCGCGGCCGGTCCCGCCGGCCAACCCCGTCCCCACGGCCACCGGTTGGGTTCCCTTCCCACCCACCGCGGGCATGCGCCCCACCTCACGTCCGCACCCCGGTCCGCCGGGCGGCCCGGCCCGCCGGCCGGCTAGGCCGGCAGCAATCCCACCAGCAGCTCCAGAACCGCCATCAGGATCGGCACGGCCAGCAGCAAGATGACGACCTTGCCCGCCAGTTCCACCTTGGCCGCCAGGGCCGACTCCCCCGCATCTCGGCACAGCTGGGCGCCGAATTCGGCCAGGTAGGCCACACCGACGATCTTCAGCAGGGTGGCGGTGTAGCGGCCGTCCAGATCGGCCCGGTCCGCCACCTGCTGCAACACCCGCAGAACGGCCGCGATGTCGTCCACCAGCAGGAGGAACACGGCCACGGCGGTGACGATGCTCAGCAGCAGCGCCCATTCCGGCCGCGCCTGCCGCAGCAGCACCAGCAGGACGCTGGCCACCAGGGCGATGCCGACAACCTGGGCGATGGTCATGGCTCTCAGCCCAGATCGAAGAGGTTCTGGATCGTCTCGAACAGCTCGACGATGACCTGGACCGTCATCCACAGCACCACCGCCAGCCCGGCCAGCAGGACGGTGAAGGCGTACTCCTCCCGTCCCGCCGTCTTCAGCAGGGTGTAGACCACGGTGACGATGATGCCGATGCCGGCCAGCCGGAGGATCAGGTTGGGGTCGATCACCGCCGCGCCTCCTCCCCTCGCGCCCCCTACAGCAACAGCAGCCCGATGAAGGCCCCCGCCAGGATCCCGCCATACCGGTAGATCCGGCCCCAGCGCTGGTCCTGGTCCCGGGCCAGCGCCTCGGCCGCCTCCAGCCGGGCCATGGCCAGGTGCAGGTGGCGCACCTGGTCGTCCCGGTCGGTGGCCCCCAGGTAGGGCGCCAGGGCCCGCAGGACCCCGCAGTCCTCCGGGGTGAGGGCGCTGTAGCGGGCCAGTTCCTCCACCGCCGCCTCCCAGGCGGCGGCCGCCGTCCGGCGCTCCGGCGGCGCCAGGCGGCCCGCCGCCCGCCGGAACAGGGTGGCGGCCGGATCGGGGTAGAACCCGGCGATCCGCGCAAAGGCCTCCGGCAACGGCGTCACCCCGAAGGCGATCTCGCTCTCCAGCGCCTGGAGGGCGCTGCGCAGCACCCGCAGCTCCCCGGGCCGCCGGGCCAGCTCGGCCGCCCGTTGCCACCCCCAGGTGGAACAGGCGAGGAGGACCAGGGTGAAGCCCAACCAGCCCATGGCCCTACCCCCTGCCGTCGCCGTCCAGGGCGATCCACCGGCCGCCGGTCCCCCGGGCGTAGACCGCCACGGCCGTGCCCGGCCGTGGCCGGCGGGCCAGCTGGACCAGCCGCCGGAAGGCCCCCGTGGCCTCCAGGGCCCGGAGCTGGCGGCGGGCCTCCAGGTCCGCCGGGCTGCCGGCATGGGCCGTCGCCACCACGGTGACCCCGGCGTGGACCGCCTCGGCCACGGCGGCCGCGTCGCCCGGCCCGCCCAGCTCGTCGGTGACCAGCACCTCCGGGGAGAGGGCGCGCAGGGCCAGGGGGATCCCCGTCTCCTTGGGGCAGTGGGCCAGCACCACCGTCCGCGGCCCCAGGTCAAAGGCGCCACCCGCCGCCAGCTCCCCCCGCTCGTCCACCACGGCCACCCGCTGGGGGGCCAGGGTGCCGGCCAGACCGGCGCTGGCCAGCCGGGCCAGGTCCCGCAGCAGCGTCGTCTTGCCGCTGGCCGGGGCCCCGATGACCAGGGTGCTGGCCAGGCGCGGGGCCCCCGGGCCGGGTTCCACCAGCCGGGGGAGCAGGGGGACCGCACACCCCGGGACGGGCCGGGCCCGCCGGATCACCAGCCCATCCACCCGCCGGAACCGCTCGATCCGGCCGCCGTCCACCTGGACCTCGCCGGCCAGGCCCACCCGGTGACCGCCGGGCAGGGTGAGGAACCCCTGGCGGGCTTCCTCCTGAACGGCGTACCAGGAGCTGGCCGTCATCCGTTCGAGGCACGCCGCCACCTCGGCGGCGGTGACCGCCGGCGCCTGGCCGGGCTGCGGGACCAGGCGGCCCGCGGCGTCGACGAACCCCTCGCCCCCGGCCAGCAGGACCCAGAGGGGTGCACCGGCCACGACCCGCACCTCGTCGACCTGCCCCTGCACCTGGGGGGCCAGCCGCGCCAGCCGGTCGGCCAGGGAGGGAGCCAGAGACTGCAGCAGGGCGTCCCAGGCCGCATCGGGTGCCTGGGGCCCCTCTCCGGCCCGGCCCGTTTCCGGCGCCGCCGCCAGGCTGGCGCCCGCCGCGCCCTCGGCCGCCCGCTGGCGAGACGACATGGCTCGCCCGCTGCGGGCGGCGGGTCCGGTGGCGCCGGGGAGGGCGGCGCCGGGCAGGAGACGGGCCGTCCGGCGCGGCTGCCCTGGGATCGGGGTACCGTAGGCGACCATGGGCTTGCCCCCTGTCCAACCTCGTTCCCAGGTATATGAGGGGCTTGACCCCTTTAACACCGGACCCGCCACCTTCGTCTCCGATCCCCAGCCATCTGGGGACCCGATCGCCGCCCGCCCGTACCGGGCGGCCGAGGCAGAGCGAGGCAGGCGGCGGCAGGTATGGCCAAGGGGCGCTTCAAGACGCCAGGCCGCCCGGGGTCGGGCGGCCTGGCGAGCGCGCAGCGATGCGGTTGAAAGCGGTCCCACGGACCAGAAGGCGGTTGATCGGGGTGAACGGGAACGGGTTGAAGGGATCAGAAGGGTGCGACGGGCGCCGCCGGGCCGGCCACGGGGCCGGCAGCCGTCCCCGCGGCCACGGGGGCCGCGTTCGTCCCGGCCTCCCGCCGGCCGTCCATCCCGGTGCCGGCCCCATCGCCCGCGGGCCGGTGGTTCCGGGCCGCACCCTGCGCCCCGGCCTCCAGGGGGTCTTCGCTGTCGTCGGGGTCGGCATCGGGGAGGAAGTCGTGGACCACCTCGCCACAGTTGGGACAAACCCACTCGAACTCGTTCTCGTCCTCTTCCGGCTCCCGGTCGAACTCCAGCTCCTCCATGGCGACGGCGTAGCGGGTGCCGCAGTGGGGGCATTCCAGCAGCAGGCCGTCAACCAGCCGGTCGTCCCCGGCACCGCCCGCGCCGCCGCGCCCCCCCGTCCCCGCCGGGCCGCTGGCCCGAGCCCGAGGTGCCTCCTCCCCGCCGACCCGCGTGGGGATGCCCGAGTCGAAGACCACGGCCCCTTCGAAGTCGGCCGGCGCCGCGTCGCCGGCGTCGCCCTCGGCACCGGCCCCGGCCGGTTCCTCCCAGTCCGCGAGGTCCTCCTCGTCCCAGAAGGCGTCCTCGTCCTCGTCGTCGTCCTCGCCGCTGACCGCCTCTTCCAGGTCGAACAGGTCCTGGTCCAGCTCGCCCAGGTACTCCGCCAGCTCGCCGAGACGGCCGTCCAGGCGCTCCATCTCCTCGGCCATGGCGTCGAGCACCTCGATGATCCCCGCCAGGACCCGGCCTTCGGCCGACTGGCCGGACAGGTTCAGGCCGGCCGCCAGTCCGTTGAGGTAGGCCACCCGCTGGCGCAAACGGCCCATGGCGTTGCCCCCCTTCGCGTGCCTGGTCGAGGGCATGGTCCTGCCTCGACCCCCGCCGGCCGCCGCCCCGTCGCCGGTGCCCCGGCCCGGTCCCAGGGCGGCGGGCCGAGCCATCTCCATACAAATGTGCCCGGCGGGCGGGCGCCGGATTCGCACCCGCCTGCCGGGCGGTGAAGGAACGCGTGGAGCCCCCTTGAGGAACGGGCACCCCGATGGCGGGGGGCTTGCGGGCGCTGGGGGGGCCGCGGACTCCCGGGGACCGGCCGTCCCCCGCCGCTCCGATCCCGGCGGGTCAAGAGACCCGCTCCACGTACTCGCCGGTCCGGGTGTCGACCCGGATCACGTCGCCGGCGTTGACGAAGAGGGGCACCTGGACCACGGCCCCCGTCTCCAGGCGCGCCGGCTTCGACCCGCCCTGGGCCGTGTCGCCCCGCACGCCGGGTTCCGTCTCCACGACCTTGAGGTCGACGGCCGTGGGCAGCTCGACGCCCAGGGTCTTCTCGCCGGTCTGGAGGACCTTGACGACCATGCCCTCCTTGAGGAAGTTGACCGCCTCGCCCAGCTGGGCAGTGCTCAGGCCCACCTGGTCGTAGGTGGACGTGTCCATGAAGAAGTACTGGCCGTCGGACTCGTAAAGGTACTGCATCTCCCGCTTCTCGATGGGCGCCGGCGGGAAGCGCTCGTCCGGACGGAAGGTGCGGTTCACCGTGGCCCCCGTCTCCAGGTTGCGGATCTTGGCCCGGACGAAGGCCTGGCCCCGCCCCGGCTTGACGTGCTGGAACTCCAGGACCTGGTGCACCTGCCCGTCGATCAGCACGGTCATCCCGTTCTTGAAATCCCCTGCTTCGATCATCGCCCCAACCTCCTTCAGGCCCGGCCGCTCAGGCCAGGCCCACCTCCAGCAACTCCTTGCTCACCCTGGTCAGGATCTCGCCCCCGTCCTCGGTGATGACGACCAGGTCTTCGATGCGCACGCCGCCCCACCCGGGGATGTAGATGCCCGGTTCCACGGTGACCACCATGCCCGGCTCCAGCCGCTCGTCCTCCGCCAGGGCCGAGAGCCGCGGCCCCTCGTGGACCTCCAGGCCCACGCCGTGGCCCGTGGCGTGGCCGAACCGGTCCCCGTACCCGGCCTCTTCGATGACCTGCCGGGCCGCCCGGTCGACCTCGGCCCCCGTCGCCCCCGGCCGGATCGCCTCCAGGGCGCGGCGCTGGGCTTCCAGCACCACCCGGTAGATTTCCCGGTGGCGCGGGGTGGCCCGGCCGACCACCACGGTCCGCGTGCAGTCGGAGCAATAGCCGCCCACCACGGCGCCGTAGTCCAAGGTGACGAACTGGCCCGGCTCCAGGGCGTGGGGGCCCGGCTGGCCGTGGGGCAAGGCCGAGCGGGGGCCGGCGACCACGATCAGGTCGAAGGCCGCGGCCGTCGCACCCCGGCGGCGCATGGCAAACTCCAGGTCGAGGGCCAGCTGCCGCTCCGTGACCCCCGGCCGCAGGCCGGCCAGGACCTCCAGGAGCGCCTCGTCGGCCAGCCGGGCGGCCTCGCGGATCCAGGCCAGCTCGACCTCGTCCTTGATCCGGCGCAGCTGCTCGACCCAGCCGGAGACCCCCACCAGCTCGATCGCCTCCGGCACCGCCGCCCGCAGGCGCTGCCACTCGCCGTAGCGGACGTGGTCCGCCTCGAAGCCCAGCCGCCGGACCCCCCGTTCCTGGAGGTGGCGGGCCAGATGGGCGTGCACCTGCGGCTCATGGCGCACGATCTCGAACCCGGGCGCCTCCTGGGCCGCCTGCTCCAGGTAACGGAAGTCCGTCCAGAGCTGGGCGTCGGTGGCGGTGATGAGCAGCCACCCCGAGCTGCCCGAGAAGCCGCTGAGGTAGCGGCGGTTGGCCGGGCTGCCGATCCAGAGGGCGTCGACCCCCTCGGCGGCCATGCGCTCCCGCAGGCGCTGAAGGCGCCGGGCCGTCTGGGCCGCCCGATCCTGGGCCACGGTCAAGGCCATCCTCCTTCGCCTCCTGCTGCCAGAGTCCTGCGGCCTGCCAGGGTCCTGCGCCGCCCCACGGCCCCGGGGGGCCCATGGGCCCCCCGGGGCCGCCGGGCCCGGCCCCCGGCGGGGGCCCGGCGGGGGCCACAACCGGGCCGGCCGCTCAAGCGGACAAGACGACCCGCACCGGGCGATCGCCCAGGCGCCGGCGCCCCTCTAGGGCGCCGATTTCGATCAGGTAGGCAAACCCGGCCACCTGCCCGCCCAGCTGCTCCACCAGGGCGGCTGCGGCGGCACTGGTGCCGCCCGTGGCCAGCACGTCGTCGACGATCAGGATGCGGTCGCCCGGGCCCACCGCATCCCGGTGCACCTCGATGGCCGCCTGCCCGTATTCCAACTGGTACTCCTGGCGGGCCACCGCCAGGGGCAGCTTGCCGGGCTTGCGGGCGGGGATGAACCCCTTCCCGAGCCGCACCGCCAGCGGCGCCCCCAGGATGAAGCCCCGGGCCTCGATGGCCAGGACCCGGTCGAAGACCAGGTCCGCCACGGCCCCGGCCAGGGCGGCGAGGGCCTGCTGGAAGGCCGGCCCGTCGGCCAGCAGCGGGGTGATGTCGAGGAAGGTGACGCCGGCCACCGGATAGTCCGGCACCCGCCGGATCCACGGCCACAGCGCCGCCGGCCCACCCGCCGCCGGCCCGGTGCCGGTCCCCCCGGTCTCCGGCCCCCGTTCCCCACCGGTCCTCACCGGCCCGCCTCCTCTCCCGGCCGCCAGCGCAGCACCGGCCGCCGGGCCGCCAGGGCCTCATCGAGCCGGCCGACGGGCGTGGTGTGGGGCGCCTGCCGGAGCACCTCCGGCTCCTCCTCCGCCTCCCGGGCGATCCGCCGCATCACCGCCACGAACCGGTCCAGGGTCTCCTTGCTCTCGGTCTCCGTCGGCTCGATCATCAGCGCCTCCTCGACGATCAGCGGGAAGTAGATCGTCGGCGGGTGGATGCCGAAGTCCAGCAGCCGCTTGGCCACATCCAGCGCCCGTACCCCCGTCCGCTCCCGCAGGTTCGACGCCGAGAGGACGAACTCGTGCATGCAGGTCCGGTCGTACGGCAGCCGGAAGAGACCGGCCAGCTGCCGCATCACGTAGTTGGCGTTGAGGACCGCATCCTCGCTGACCCGCCGCAGGCCCTCGGCCCCCAGGGCGCGGATGTAGGCGTAGGCCCGGACCAGGATGGCGAAGTTCCCGTAGAAGGACCGCATCCGGCCGATGGCCTGGGGCCGGTCGTGATCCAGGTAGAACCGGCCTGTCTCGGGATCCCGCTCCACCAGGGGCGCCGGGAGGAAGGGGACCAGCTCCTCCTTCACCCCCACGGGCCCCGAACCGGGCCCGCCGCCGCCGTGGGGCGTGGAGAAGGTCTTGTGCAGGTTGAAGTGGACCACGTCGAAGCCCATGTCCCCCGGCCGGGAGATGCCGAGGATGGCGTTGGCGTTGGCCCCGTCGTAGTAGAGCAGGCCGCCCGCCCCGTGGACCAGTTCGGCGATGCGGTGGATGTTCTCGTCGAACAGGCCGAGGGTGTTGGGGTTCGTCAGCATCAGGGCAGCCACGTCCTCGTCCAGCGCCGCCTCCAGCGCCTTGAGGTCCACGCCGCCGCGGGCGTCCGACGGCACCTCCACCACCTTGTAGCCCGCCATGGCGGCGGTCGCCGGGTTCGTCCCGTGGGCGGAATCGGGCACGATGACCTTGTAGCGGTGCCCCTGCCCCCGGGACCGGTGATAGGCCCGGATCAGCAGGATCCCGGTCAGCTCCCCATGGGCCCCCGCCGCCGGCTGCAAGGTGGCCCGGGCCATGCCGCCCAGCTCGCACAGGGCCCGCTCCAGTTCCCACATCAAGCGCAGCGCGCCCTGGGCCAGGTCGTCGGGCACGTAGGGGTGCAGCCCGGCGAACCCCGGCAGGGCCGCCACCCGCTCGTTTACCTTCGGGTTGTACTTCATGGTGCAGGAGCCGAGGGGGTAGAACCCGGTGTCCACGGCGTGGTTCATCTGGCTGAGCCGGGTGTAATGGCGCACCAGGTCGACCTCGGCCACCTCGGGCAAGGCAGGCGCCTGCTGGCGCAGGAGGTCCGCCGGCACCCGCTCCTCCACCGGCCGCACCGGCACGTCGGGATCGGGCAGGGCCATCCCACCCCGGCCGGGCCGGCTGTAGGCGAAGATCAGCGGTTCCGGCTCGGTGCCCACCGGCGCGGGCTCGCCGGCCCCGACCCCGGCGGAGGAACCGGCCCTCCCCGGCAGCGATCCCGCCGCCGGCTGGTGGGCGGGACTCGCCGGCCCCACTGCCCCCGGTTCGGGACCGGGGCCGTCCGGCCGCGTCTGGGGGCCGGCGGGAAGGCCTTCCACCGGCTGGGCCCCGGGCGGCAAGCCGCGGTCGTCCGTCATGACCTCACCCCCCAGGCCGCCACCAGGCCGTCCAGCTCCTGCCGGGTCCGCCGCTCGGTGACCGCCACCAGCAGCTGGCCGCGCCGCCCGGGCTCCCACCGGCCCAGGTCGGGGCCCACCAGGTAGCCCGCCTCTAGGGCGGCGGCCGCCGCATCCTGGCCGGGCCGGTCGCAGGCGATCACGAACTCCTTGAAGAAGGGCGCCTCAAACACGCGGCGGAAGCCCGGCAGCGCCTCGATCCGCTCCGCCAGGTAGTGGGCCTTGTGCAGGCACAGCTCCGCCACCCGCCGGAGCCCCCGGGGGCCCAGGGCCGCCAGGTGGATCGTCGCCGCCAGGGCCATCAGGCTGTGGTTCGTGCAGATGTTGGAGGTAGCCCGGTCGCGCCGGATGTGCTGTTCCCGGGTCTGCAGGGTGAGGACGTACCCCTCCCGCCCCTGCCGGTCGACGGTCCGGCCGACGATCCGGCCGGGCAGCCGCCGCACGTACTCGCCCCGGCAGGCGAAGAAGCCGAAGTGGGGGCCTCCGTAGGCCATGGGCAGGCCCAGGGCCTGGCCGTCGCCCACCACGATGTCGGCCCCGTAGCGGCCCGGCGCCTCCAGGAGGCCCAGGCTGACGGGATCGGCGCTGACCACCACCAGGGCGCCCGCGGCCTTCGCCCGCCGGGCGATCTCGGGCGCCGGCTCCAGGCACCCGTAGAAGTTGGGCTGCTGGATCAACACGCAGGCCACGTCGCCGGCCGCCAGGATCTCGTCGAGGGCCCGGGGGTCCGTAGTCCCGGCCTGGGGATCGACGGGCACGGCGGTCACGGGCAGGCCCTGCCCTTCGGCGTAGGTCGCCAGCACCTGCCGCGCCTCGGGGTGGACGCCCCCGAGCACGACGATCCGCTCGCGCCGGGCCAGGTTGACGGCCATGAAGGCGGCCTCGGCCAGGGCCGTGGCCCCGTCGTACATGGAGGCGTTCGCCACGTCGAGACCAGCCAGCTCGGCGATCATCGTCTGGAACTCGAAGATGGCCCGCAGCGTCCCCTGACTCACCTCGGGCTGGTACGGGGTGTAGGCCGTGGCGAACTCGCCCCGGCCCGCCAGGTAGGGCACCACCGACGGGATGAAGTGGTCGTAGACGCCGCCCCCCAGGAAGCAGACCTTAGCCGCCCCGGTGTTGGCGGCGGCCAGTTCCTCCAGGTGGGCGACCAGCTCCGGCTCGGTCAGGGCCGGAGGAAGGTCGAGGGGCCGCTGGAGCCGCAAGGCCGCCGGGATGTCGGCGAACAGGTCCTCCACGGACCCGATGCCCAGGGCGGCCAGCATCGCCTCCCGGTCCTCCCGGGTGTGGGGGATGTAGTCGATCGCCATGGTCGCGTTCCCTGCCTTAGCTGGTGCGCTGCCGGTAGGCGGCCGCGTCGAGCAGGCCGGCCAGTTCGTCCCGGTTCAGGATCTGGATGCGGACGAGCCAGCCCTCCCCGTAGGGATCCTGGTTGACCAGCTCGGGCCGGTCGGCCAGGGCCAGGTTGACCGCCACGACCCGCCCCGAGACGGGCATGTACACGTCGGAGACCGTCTTCACCGACTCGACCACCCCGAAGGCCTCCTTGGCGCGGTACTCGGCGCCGACCTGGGGCAGCTCGACGAAGACCACGTCCCCCAGCTGGTCCTGGGCGTAGGCGGTGATCCCGACCACGCCCTCGTCACCCTCGACCCGCAGCCACTCATGCTCCTCGGTGTAGTACAGGCCTTCCGGTACCTCATGGGCCACCGTCGTCAACCTCCCCGCCGCCGGCGATAGAAGGGGGTCTCCACCACCTGGGCCGCCACCGCCCGCCCCCGGATGGCCACGGCGAGCCGCTGGCCGGGCGCCGCCAGGGAAGGCGGTACGTACGCCAGGGCCAGGCTGGCCTCCAGGGTGGGGGCCACAGTGCCGCTGGTGACGCGTCCCACTGTCTCCCCCCGTTCGTCCAGGACCGGGTAACCCGGGCGGGCCACGCCGGGCTCCAGCAGCCGCAGGCCGACCAGCTTCTTGCGGAGGCCGTGCTCCCGCTGTCGCAGCAGGGCCTCCCGGCCGATGAAGGGCCCCTTGTCCCATTTGACGACAAAGTCCAGGCCGGCCTCAAGCGGGGTGGTGTCCCGGTCCAGCTCCTGCCCGTAGAGGGGCAGGCACGCCTCGAAGCGCAGGGTGTCCCGGGCGCCGAGGCCGGCCGGAACTAGCCCCTCGGCCTCCCCCGCGGCCAGGATCCCCCGCCAGATGGCGGGCACGCCGTCCCAGCTGAGAAAGATCTCGAACCCGTCTTCCCCGGTGTATCCCGTGCGGGAGATCATCCCCTCCCAGCCGCCGACGAAGTGGAAGGGCCGCAGGGCGTCCAGGTCGACGTCGTCGGTGACCCGGGCCAGGATGGACTGGGCGCGGGGGCCTTGCAAGGCGATCAGCGCCGTCTCCAGGCTGCGGTCGGCGATGGTCACCTGGGGGCCGCCGGCGTGCTCCTGGATCCACTCCAGGTCGGAGGCGGTGTTGGCCGCGTTGACCACCAGCATGTAGCGCTGCTCGCCCAGCTGGTAGACCAGCAGGTCGTCGACGACACCGCCCTCCGGCGTGCACATGACGGTGTAGAGGGCGCGGCCCGGCGTCAGCCGGCCCACGTCGTTGGTGAGGAGCCGCTGCAGGGCTTCCTGGGCGCCGGGGCCGGAGACCTCGATCTCGCCCATGTGGCTGACGTCGAAGAGGCCGGCGGCGCTGCGCACGGCCCGGTGTTCCTCGATGATGCTGGTGTACTGCAGGGGCATCGCCCAGCCGGCGAAGGGGACCATGCGCGCCCCCAAGGCCAGGTGCTCCTCGTAGAGGGGGGTCCGCTTGAGGTCCCCTGCCGCAGCGGTGGTGTCCCCGCTCACTGGACGTCCTCCTTCCCCTCGGGTGGTCCCGGCCGGCGTCGCCGGGCGATCCCCGCTGGGACCGCCCCCGGCGCGGACCGCAGTGCCATTCGACACCGGGGCGGCCCGTTCCCTCCCGGACCGGTGGCCCAAGGCCGGCGGCTGCGGCCCGGCCTCCCCCGGCGGGTCGCGACGCCGGCCTCAAGCCCGGGCGGCGGCCCGTTCCACCGCTTTGTGCAGGATCTCCCGGTCGCCGGGGGCAAAGGCGTCGGCCGGCGCCGTGGCCAGGTCGACCCAGCCGATCTCCGTCACCTCCGCCAGCTGGGGGGTGAAGGTCGCCCCCGCCGGCACCCGCACCAGGTAGTAGAAGCGCAGGGAGTGGAACGGGTGGTTGAAGAACGCGAAGAAGTTCTCGGTGAAGTGGAATAGCTCAATGGGCTCGGGTTCGACCCCGGTTTCCTCTCGGAACTCGCGGCGCAGCGCCTGTTCGAGGGATTCCCAGGGTTCCACCGCGCCACCCGGGATGTCCAGGCGGCCGGTGAAGGCCGACCGGCCCAGCAGGACGCGACCGCCGTCGACCGCCACGCCGTAGACGGCGGGCCGGAAGCGGACCTGGTGGGCGGGGTAGCGGCGCCGCTGCCCGTGGAGGGTCAGGCACTCGACCTCCGCCGGTGGAACCGGCCCGGTCGTTCCCGGTTCTGCCATGCCGGATCCCCCTTTCCCCGGTGGGGTGTACACTTATTTACGGGAGGCGAGGGAGATGGAGCGACAACGGGAGAAGATGATCGCCCTGATGAACCTGTCGCGCATGTTGCCGCAGCACCCCGGCCTCATGATGCTGGTCGGCTTCCTCGCCGCGCGCCTGGATCGCCTCCACTTCGTCGCCACCACCGACGAGGCGGATCCCGCCGCCGTCCGGATCGTCCTGGCCACACCCCACGCCCGCATCTGGACGGGCCGGTGGTTCCGGGCCTGGATCGGGACCGCCGAGGTCCCCGACCCGGTCCTGTTGATCTCCGCCCTGGCGGAACGGGACTCCGACATCTACCTGGCCCTGGACATCGGACCGCGTCCGGTGTGGCTGGAAGCGGTCCTGGCCCCGGTCGAGCCGGCGGCGGCCCCCACCCCCCGGGAGCGGCTCGAGGAGCTGCGGGAGCGGGTGGACCGCGCCCTGGACATCTACAACGAGTGCCGCCGGCAGCTGGAGCAGGGCGACCCCCAGCGGCGGGAGGAACTGGAGTTCTTCCTCGACCTCGCCCGGCGCGAGGTGGAGGAGCTGGGGCGGGAACTCCAGCGGCTCAAGGAGTCCCTTCCCGAGGCCGACTGACGCCGGGAAGGGGCGGCGGCCGGCGACCGGCACCCCGGGGCCCCGAAGCGCGGAGCCCGGTAGCAAGGTTTCCCGGGGCCAGCCGTGATGACGGCGGGCCTGTGCAGCGGCCATCCCCCGCGGCGGCAGGGGCCCCAGGCGGGAGCCGGCTCCACCGCACGAGGGCGGCCCCTTCAGCGGGCCCGTCGCCCTTTCGCCCCATCGACCCAGCGCGCCGCCCAGGCCCTGGCCGCCCCAGCCGGGGCGTGATGCCCTTTCACCGCCGGGACAGGGCGACCCGCGCCGCGGAAGCGGCCACCAGGTCCTCATACAGCTTCAGGATGCGCGCCAGGATCACGTCGCTATCGTATGCCCGGGCCGCCTGCTGGGCGGCCCGGCCCATTTGGGCGCGCAGGGCCGGGTCGTCCACCAGCCGGAGGCAGGCGGCGGCCAGTTCGTCCGCCGTGGCGGGGACGACCAGGCCCGCCTCGCCGGCCGCCACCACCTCCTCCGAGACGTCGCTGGCCACGGCCACCACGGGCAGGCCCGCCGCCATGGCCTCGACCACCACCAGCCCCTGGGTCTCGGTCACCGACGGGAAGACGTACACGTCGGCGGCCCGGTAGAAACCGGCGATCCGGTCCGGGGGCACGGCACCCGTCAAGCGGACCCGGCCCGACAACCCCCATTCGGCCACCGTTCGCTCCAGGTTCTCCCGCAGCGGCCCGTCGCCCACCAGGACCAGCCGCACGTCCGGGCGCTGGGCGGCCAGCCGCCGGAACGCTTGCAGCAGCAAGGCCAGGTTCTTCTCCCGGCTGAGCCGGCCGGTGTATAGGAGGGCGACATCGTCGTTGGCCAGCCCCAGCTGGCAGCGGATCCGCACGCGCTCGGCGGGATCCCCACCGGCGAACCGCCCGATGGCGATCCCCGTCGGCACCACCTCGATGGGCGTCTCCACCCCCAGGCTGGCGACTTGGCGCCCAATGGCGCGGGTCGGGGCGATCACCAGGTCGCAGGCATTGCAGAAGCGACGCACGTAGGCGTTCAACGCCGGCACCAGGACCGAGCCTGCTCCGGGGGCATAGTGGCGAAGGTAGACGTCGTAGCGGGTGTGGAAGGTGAAGCACAACGGAAGCCCCAGGGCGCGGGCCGCATCCAGGGCCATGCGGCCCATCACGAAGGGCGTGTGGGTGTGCAGCACGTCCAGACCCAGCCGGTCCACGGCCGCCCGCACCTGGGCCTGCCGGGGGACCGGGATGCGAAACTGGGGGTAGAGGGGCGCCGCCACCGACGGGAAGCGAACCACCCGCGCCTCTTCCTCGGGATCGGACGGCTCCCCCAGGCCCTCCGGGTAGCGCGGACCGAAGACGTACACCTCGTGACCGGCCCGCTCCATCCCCCGGCGCAACGTCTGGATGGAACGGACGACACCGCTGATGTAAGGGGTGTAGCTGTCGCTGAACATCCCAATCCGCATGGACGGGCCCACGCCCTCCTTGCCGGTCACCCGGTGCCGCCCGGCTGCCTGCCCGGCACCGGCGCCGCCCCTCGCCGCCTCCGGCCCGCCGTCGCCCCCGGCGGAAGAGGTGAACGGCGCGGCAACCAGGCCAGAACCAGGATAGCATACCGCTTCCGGGCCTGCCGTTGCGGCGGCCGCGTTCCGTTCCAGCGATCCCGCTCCCTGGGACGAAGGACGCAGGAAGGACGAAGGATGGACGAACGGGGGGCGAAGGAGGGCTGGATCCAAGGCATGGGTCCGGCCCGTGAAGCGCGCACCGTGGGGTGGCGGCTCTTCAGCCGGGCGGCGCGGCTGCGCATGGTTTGGCGTTTGGTGCTCATGATTCACGGCCGGTTTCATACGCCCGGAGTCTTGGGTTGGTGCGGAGCGGGTCGAAAACATGGCGTCCGGGCCTGCTTTGGCCCGGACGCCCGTCGGGCTAACGCGCGTTTCGGCTGACGCCCTTTCCGACTGTTTTGGGGTTGGCCTTCCCGCGTCGGGGCGAACCCGCTCCGCCGTCAGGCCGTGGCCTTGGCCGACCGGCGACGGCGCAGGGTGATGGCCCGGGTCTCGACGGAGAGGTAGCACTTGGACCGCTTGTTCCACTCCATCACGTACCGGCCTTGACCAAAGCCCTTCTCTGCCAGCAAGGCCAGCAGCTTCTTGTTGTGGGTCCGGCCCGTCTTGGGGTTGATGTACCAGGCGTCCTGATCGTCCGGCTGGGCCTGGACCAGAGCGAGCTTCTGGCCCTTGACGCCAAAGAGCACGTACACGCCGGGCTTCTTGCCGTTCTGCGTCATCAGCTGCTCGCGCAGGGCAGCCGAAAGACTGACGGCATTGGGCAGGATGTTGACCGCCAGCGTACCCGCGTTGCGGGTCTCACCCTCATCGGACTTGCGGAGCCATTCGATGGCCACCGACCATCACACTCCTAACCGGATTTGGACTTCCCGTGTATATTATACGCGGCCTGAAAATATAACAAGGGTGTACCATCCGGGTTTTATCGAGATTCCATGATGGGTCGTCCATGACGGGAATTCAGGGAGATACCTTTTCGGAGAGACGCCATCCAACCAACCGATGCTCCCATGCGTTCGCCATGCGCCTTTGACGACATGGATCAGCGGGACAAGGGTCGCCCCGCGTTCCCAGTTCGATGCCTTTTCCAGGGTTCGGTTGAGCCAACGGACAAAAGTCGACGAAACGGGCTGCACTGAAGGCGAACGCCCGTGACAACGGGATGCATCGGTTTGGCGTACCACGGCAGGCCCCGTAGGATCGATGGGGAGGGGAAACCTTAAGACAAAACACGTGCAAAGGGGGAGATATCAAGGGTTACGTCGGGCGTCGCAACAGAGATGGGGATGGCACCCTCGGCTTCTGCCGGAAGGAAGGCGACCTCCTGATGACTCCGGTTCCGTTGGCATACAAAGGCACCCGTTCCTCAACCCATCCAAGGCGACGCTCATCGGGCACAAGAGCGGGCACAACAATTGGTTTCAAGGATGACGGGTGGTTTCAAGGGTGACGGGGACGGGCCCGTTACCGGACTTGGGTCACGCTGGCATCCGCCGCCACGGTCACCGGCACGATTCCGGCGCCAGGGCGCCACGCCAGGTCCACCGGAACCGTCAACCGGACGGCGACCGTCGGGTCGTCCACCCGGCGGCCGCTCCACGGGTGGCGCCGTGGGGCCTGGGGGGTTGCATTGATCACCTCCACCTCGATACGGGTCCGGCTGGCGATGCCGGGACCGAAGGCCTCTTGCAGGCCCTGCGCCGCCCAGCGGCGGGCCGTCGCCGCCGCCCCATGTTCGAGCAACGACGGTTCGCCCCGGGCGAAGGCCTCCTCATCGATCTCCTGGGCCCCGGCGAGGCTGGCGAAGTCGGCCACGGCCTGGGCCCTGGCCCGGGTGACCACCAGCCGGCTCCCGTCGAGAACCAGTCCCAATCCGGCCAGGATGACGGGCATGATCAAGAGGAAGGCGGCGGCCACCGCTCCCCGTTGAGCGGGTCGGCTCCCCCGGGCCGATCGCCGGCCCGGCTGCTGCCGTCCCGGCGGTCGCCGGACCGCAGGCGTTCGCGTCCCTCGCTGCTCCGGGCAATCTCCTGCCACGGCTGGCCCCTCCCCACGACTCCTTCACACAACCCCTTCGGACCCCCTGTGAACCCTGAAACGCTGGGCGCGGGCCGGCATCCCGCCGGCCGGACCGGCCCCGGCCGGCGTCCCGGCCGGGGCGACCGGCCGGGACGCACGACCAGCCTGTGATCCTTGGCGGGGCAAGGCCGGCACGACCGCCATCGCTGGGACGGGCCCCGGTCACGTGCCGGGCGGCCGGATCCGCTCGTTGCGACCGTCCATGCGGATGCGCAGCGGGATGCCGCCGGGCACCAGCCTGGATAAGACGGGCGTCACCGGCCGCGCCGTGAAGCGCAGTTCGACCGACAGCGGGCTCCCATAGGCAGGGCGCCGCGGTTCGATGGCAACCGTCACGGCCTGCGGAGCGATGCCACCGGCTTCGAGCTGCCGCGCGATCACCTGGCGAACCTCCGGTGTATCGCCGCCCTCGACGATGGCCCGGCGCACCCCTTCCCGGGCCGCCTGCACCAGGACGATCTGCCGGTTGAGGATCACCGTCAGGTCAAAGAGGCCGAAGATCAACGTCGCCAACAACCCGACCACCAGGACGAACTCGGCCGCCGCGGCCCCCTGGTCCCCGCCCCGGCGGTGGGCCGTCAGCCGCCGGCCTCGCTCAGGGCACTGGTGATCTCCTCCAGCCTCCCCTGGATCGCGCTGCCCAGATCGGTCAGGGCCGTGATGAGGACGATGACGACCAGAGCGAGCAACAGGGCATATTCGGCCGAGGCCGCCCCGGTCTCGTCGCCCCAGGCGGCCGTCAGCTTGCGCCACCACCGCCAGCGACCGGCCGTCGCCGCTGTCATGCGCATCGCCGTCCATATCACTGCATCCCGCCTCCCTGAACAGGGTTTTCACGCCACCGGTGGCGCCGTCGCCAGCCCGCACCTCCGGGCGCGGGGCCACCGATCCCACGCTGGAGGAGCCCACGCGGGCTGGATCCATCCCACCCCCTTTCCGGTTTCAGTGATAGAGGCGCAGGAACTGGATCACGTTGGGCAGCAGCACCACGACCAGGACCGGCGGCAGCAACAGGCCCATGGTGATCACCGTGAGCCAGAACGGCAGGCTATCGGCCTGGCGTTGCCACTCCCGGGCCGCCAGGGCCCGCATCAGGCGCACCTGTTCGTCCAGGGTTTGAGCAAGGGGCAATCCCCGGGCCTCGGCTTCGACCAGGGTGCGCAAGGCAACGGTGACCTCCGGTTCGGGGTAGAGCTGGGCAAGTTCCAGCAGCGGCAACCGGAGCGGCTGGCCCGCCCGGATCCGGGCGAAGGCATCGCGGGCGTCCTCAATCAAGGGGCCCTCCCCCACGTCGTTGGCGACCTCCACGGCCTGCCGCAGGCTGAGACCGCCGCGGGCAGCCAGGGCGATGTCCTCAAGCCAGCCGGGCATTCCCCGGCGGACCTGGTTGGCGCGCTGGCGCCCCGCGGCGGCCAGGGCCGTGAGGAAGATCCGGCGACCGCCCAGATACCCCACCACCGGCAGCAGCAGCAGGCCCGGCGTGGGGCTCCCGACAGCCGTAGCGACGAAGGTGGCGAGGGCACCGGCCGCGGCGCCGGTCCAGGACGCCAGCCCCAGGGCACGGCATGCCCAGCCCATCAGGTCCTCGGGCGCCCAACGATGCCAGCCGGCGCGCCGCAGAAGGAGGATCAGGTCGGTGTCGGCCGGCGGCCGGGCCGGCCACGGCCAGCGTTCCACCAGGGCGCTCAGGTGGCCGGGCGCCCGGGCCAGGCCGGGGCGGAGCCCGAGGCCGCCGGTCCGGCGCCACCAGCCCAGCGCCCTTCCCCAGCGCTCGGCGGCCCACCAAAAGCCCGCTCCACCGGCCAGGGCGGCGAAGCCGCCCAACACGTAACCCGTCATCCCGTCACCCCTCTCCTGCAGCGGCCAACCGGCCGGTGAGGCGGCCAAGCAGGTACAAACCGCTGAACCAGGAAACGACGCCGTACCCTAGGCCCCAACGTCCCAACGGATCGTCCCAAAGCGGCGTGAGAAAGGCGGGATCCATGAGCAGGGCGTAACCCGTCACCGCCGCCGGCAGGACTGCCAGCAGACGGGCGGAGAGCCGTGCCTCCGCCGTGCGGGCCGCGAGATCGGCCCATCCCAAGCGCTGCTCCCGCAAGCGATGGATGATGGCCAACATGGGACCGGTCACGTCGCCGCCCGTCCGCCGGTGGGCGGCGGCCACAGCCTGGCAGCGCCGCAGGGCGCGAAGGCCCGTGGCCCGATGCCACAGGGCGAGGGCTTCCTCCAGCGACAAACCCGCCCCCATCGCCGCCAGGAAGGCGCCCTTCGCCGGCTCAAGGGCCGGTGAGGTCGTCTCCCGCGCCGCTTCGATCCAGGCCTGCCGCAACGGCCGCCCGGCCTGGAGGTGGGCGATGACCGTGACCAGGAGCCCCTCGAGCGCTTCCGCCGCCCCGTCGCGGCCCGCCCGCTGTCGCCGCCTGGGCCCGGGCCCGAAGCCGGCCAAGGCCAACATGGGAATGGGCCGCCGTCCCCGTCGCGAGCTGCCCGTGACGCCCTTCGCGCCGCCGGGATCGTCGGCCGAGGCGCGCCTGCGGCGGCCAACGGCCTGCCCTAGCTCGGGCCAGGCCACGGTCACCAGCCACCCCGCCAGGGCTGCCGAAACCGCGCAGGCCAGGGCGCTACCCGTCGCCGTCATCGCCGGCCGCCTCCTCCTTCCCTCGCGGTGGGGCGAGGGGTTCGAGCCGTCGCAACCCTCCCGGCGGGGGAAGGGCAACGGGTTCGAGGCGCCCATCGGGCAGCACCCGGCAGATCTCCGCCACCACCCGCCGCCCACCGGGCAGGCGCACCTGGTGCACCACCAGGTGGATCGCCCGGCGGATCTGCTCCCGCACCAGATCCACCGGCCAGTGCTCGCCGGCCATCAGCACCAGTTGCTCCAGCCGCCGCAGGGCATCCAGGCTGCTGTTGGCATGGATCGTCGACACCGAGCCCAGATGGCCGGTGTTGAGGGCTTGCATCAGGTCGGCAGCCTCCTCCCCCCGAACCTCCCCGACCACCAGGCGGTCCGGCCGCATCCGCAGGGCGTTGCGCAGCAAGACCCGCAGGGGTACGGCGCCCTGCCCGTCCAACCCGGGCGGTCGGGCTTCCAGGCGGACCACATGCCGATCGGGTCCCAGGTCGATTTCCGCCGCCTCCTCCAGGACGACGACCCGTTCGAGGGGGTGGGTCGCCGCCCGCAGCAAGGCGATCAGCGTCGTCGTCTTGCCCGAGCTGGTGGCCCCGGCGATGAGCAGGTTCCTCCGCGAGCGGACGGCTTCGGCCAGGAACCGGGCCGCCGCCGGGCTCAGGGTGCCAAGCCGCACCAGGTCTTCGAGGGTCGGCCGCTGGCGGCGGAAACGCCGGATGGTCAGCACCGGGCCGTCCACAGCCAGGGGCGGCACGATGGCGTGGACCCGGTCCCCCGAGGGCAGGCGGGCGTCGACGAAGGGATGGGCGGGATCCACCCGCCGGCCCAGGGGGGCCACGATGCGGTTGATCGTCTCCAGCAGGTGGTCGTCGTCGCGGAACCGGCCCGGGAACGGTTCGATCCGCCCGGCGCGCTCGACGAAGACCCGGTAGGGGCCGTTCACCATGATCTCGGTGACGCTGTCGTCGTCGAGCAGGACGTCGATGGGGCCGAGTCCGACCATCTCGGCCGCGATGGCCCGCACCAGGGCGGGGGTGATGAGGGGCGCCGGTAGGCCCCCGGGACGGGCCAGCACTTGGGTGACGAAGGCCTCGAGCCGCCGGCGCAGTTCCGCGCCGGGTGGCTCGCGCAGCAGCTGGGGCCGCTCTCGCAAGAGCCGCTCGCGCACCGCCTCGACCAGCTGGAGGAAGCGGGGGTCTTCGCCGGTGGCCATCTTCTGGGGCTCAACCGGCACGGAACGTCACCCCCTCCACCGGGCTCGCCGGCCGGACCCCACCGGCGCCAGAACGCCAGCGCCGCCAGAGCCGGCTCAGCGGACCTCCCCGGGGTCCCTCGGCCGGCTGGCCCAGGGCCGCGGCCAGCAGCCCACCGACTGCCTGGACAGCGGGGTGGCCCGGCTGGGCCAGGACCAGGGGAAGGCCGCTGGCCGCCGCCTGGGCGACCGCCCCTGCGTCGTCCGGGATCCACGCAGCCACTGGCACCCCCAAGTACCGCTGGATCTCCTGCCGGGCGGGTTCCGGACCCGACCACCGGTTGACCACCACCCGCGAGCCGGCCTCCATCCCGCCGTCGGCGGCAAGCTGTTCGAGCCAGAGGCGGGTGCGGCGCAGGGCGGGTCCGTCCGGTGTCGTCACCACAAGATCCCATCGTCTGGGGTGGGGCAGGGTGGGCAGAACCGGACGCGCCGGCTCGGCAGGCCCATCGACCACGACCACGTCAAAGAGGAGAAGGGCCCGTTCCAGCACCCGCTGCAGCGCATCGGGCGCCACCAGTTCCGCCAGATCCGGCCGCGGTGGCGCGGCCAGAACCCGCAGTCCCGACCGCAGGTGCACCAGCCACTGCTCGGCCCAGGCCTCCTCCGGCCCGTCCAGCAGGGGTTGCAGATCGAGGATCGTGGGGCCGGGACCCAGGTCAAGGACGACCCCCACGTCGGCGGCGGTCCAGTGGGCATCGACCAGCCCGGTGCGCAACCCCCGGATCGCTGCCGCGACCGCCAGTTCACAGGCCAGCCAGGTGCGACCCGTTCCCCCCTTGACGCCCGTGACCACCAGCAGCCGCGCGCCCGTACCCGGCGACGGGGCGGCGTCGGAGGATGCCAGGGGGCCGGACCCGGCGGGCGAGGAAGGGCCGCCGGACGGGGACACCCGGGCCGGAAGGCTCGGGCGGTCCGCGGGAGGGGCTGCCCCGGGTCCGGCACCGGCCTGCGGGTTCCCCGGAGGTGGCGGCGGCGCCGTGCCGGCGTGCCCCCCTGCGGCCTGCGCCGGGCCGTCCGGTTCCACCACCTGGGGCGGCCCATCCAAAGGCGGCCGCTTGAAGCCGGCGACTCGTTTTGCCGCGTCTCCCGGCGATGCCGGGGCCTCGGGGCGCATCGGGCCGTCCTCCCCGCCCGCCCGTTCGCTCTTGGGGCCGGGTTCGTCCAGAACCTGGTCCAGAGAGGTGACCACCCGGACGGCCGGTGCACCGCCCAAAAGCGCGGTGGCCGCCGCCTCCCACACGTCGGTGGCGGCCCCCGCAGGGGCCAGCAGCCACAATACCCCCTCCTGGTCCCGGTTCCGCACCAGCCGGCCACAGCGCAGGGCCTCCGCCAGGTCCGGCGCCTGGACGAGCCACACGTCCACGGGCTCGCGTGGGTCGGGGACGGCGTCGACCGTCCGAGCCAGGCCGGCAGGCTCCCACCCCGGATGGCGGGCCAGCCGCTCGATCTCCCCTGGCCGAAGCCCGATGCCGTACCACCAGACGGTGCCGTTCCGCGTCACGGTACGTCCTCCCCCTGTCCAAGCCATTGAGGATCGACCAGAGGGACCCCCGGATCGGGGGCCGCCGTGGCGGGCGCACCGAAGGGAAGGGTTGAAGCGTCCTGGTCGCCCGCCGGTGCCGGTGGGGCCAGATCCGAGCGGTCGCTCGCCCCTTGACCGGCAGCCGCCACGCCCGACGCAGGCCCCGGCCCGTCGACCGCGGCCGCCGGGCCGGCGGTCGTGCCGGTGGCGGCGTCACCGGCGGAGCCTGTGCCCCCACCGCCCTGGGGCAAGAGGAACAAGTTGTCCCACGTGACCCCTGTACCGCCGCCCGCGGGTCCCGCTGCCGGAGCCAACGACAGGAAGACCCGGCCGAAGGTCAAGGCGTAAGCCAGCCGCTCGGCTTCGTCGGGGGTCACCCCGACCAGCACCCCCAGGGGGCGCCCCTCTTCCCAGCGACGGCCTTCCTCATCGCGGACCTGCAGCACGGGCAGGTTCTCCAACAACGTCCGGGCGACGGCTCCCGGCCCCTCGCCGCCGACAAAGATCACGTCGACCCGGTCACCGGGCTCGACGGCGCCTCCCAGCCCTTGCTCGAGGCGGGTCGGGATGAAGAAGGCCTGCTGGCGCCCTTCCAGATAGAGGGACAGGCCCGCGTCCCTCCCCGGGGCTAGGTCAGCTTCCAGCAGTGGCTCACCCGCCTCCACGTCCCGGCGCAACACCCGCCCGACCACCTTGGCGGGATCGGCCACCGCCCCGGGATGAACGGCGGCGGCCGGCAGGGGGACGACAGACACCATGTCGGCTTCGATCTTGACGGGCGCCTGCAGCGCCCGGGCGGCCACGACCACGGGCAGGGAGGCCGTGGCGTCGAGATAGATGAGGTAGGCGGTGGCCCCAGACAGCAGCGCCACGCCCAGGCTGGCCGCGGCACGCCACGAGATCCGGCGCAAGTCCCCACCTCCTTTGCCACATAGTGGTTCCGTCACTCCAGAGACTACCACTCCCCCGCATCATGAGTCAAGTATTTCCATCTCAGGGTTGCCGTGGTATCCTTGCAGCGGGGGGTGGGATGGTGCGCAGGGGACGGAGCGGCCGGTGCCCCATCCGGCCGGCCGCGGGGATCCAGCCAATCCAGATGGGCGAGATCGGCCCAGGGCGCCGGGGGGTTCCCGCCCCGGCAAAGGCGGGCGGCCCTTCCGGTACGGCCGCCCGTGCCCATGGGGTAGCGGGGGTTGCAGGGCACCATCCTGGCGTGCCGGGGCCCGAGGCGGGCGTCGGGGGCAATGCCAGCCGCCGCCGGCGGCGCCTGGGGCTTGTCCCGCCCGCCCTGCTGGTGCTCGTGGCGCTGAGCCTGCCGGCCCAGGCCGCCGACCCGTGGTACGTGGATCTCAAGGGCCACTGGGCGGAAGACGAGGTGAGGGTCCTGTGGGAAGAAGGGGTGACCGACGGCTATCCCCGGGCCGACGCCCTGGGCCGGCCCCAGTGGTACTACCTGCCCAACGCCTTCATGGAACGGGCCCAATTCGCCGTCTTGCTGGTCAAGGTGATGGGCCTCCCGCCCGACCCCACAGGGCCGCCCGCCTTCACCGACGTGCCCCCCGATTACCGGGCGGGAGGCGACGTGGCCGCCTATCCCTGGATCCAGGCGGGGGCGCGGGCGGGCCTCTTCGCGGACGAACGCGGCCGCTTCCGCCCGGCGGACGTCATCCGGCGGGACGAGGCGGTGGCCATGCTCATCCATGCCCTGGAGCTGGACTGGTACGCCCGCAGCCTGCCCGAGCAGCGAGTGGCGGCCCTGCTGGGTCGCTACGCCGATGCCGCCAGGATTCGGCCCGAGCTGCGGCGGGCCATGGCCGCCGCCATCGACCTGGCCATCGTGGTCGGCTACGGTGATGGCTACCTCCGGCCCGACCGGTCCCTCACCCGGGCGGAGGGAGCCACCCTCATCTACAAGTCCGCCCTGATCCGGGTCGGGGCGGAGCCGCCATCCTTCTCCCCGGACGGTGACGGGCAGGAGGAGACCACGGAACTGCTGGCCCAAGCCCTGCTGAACCGCAACCAGTCGTCCTGGCAGGTCGACGTGCTGGATGCCCAGGGCAATCCCGTCAACCGGTGGTCGGGCACGCGCCTGCCAGCCCGGTGGACGTGGGATGGCAGCGACGACCAGGGCCGGCCCCTGCCGGCGGGCCTGTACCTGCTCCGCGGCCAGTTGGTCACCCGGCAAGGCAGCCGCTTCGTCTCCGCCATCGAACCGGTCGTGCTGGTCTACCACCGCCTTCTGGCCGCGGTCTCGCCGGTGGTGGTGGAACCCGGCGCGCAGGTCACCGTCACCGCCCAGACGGAGGGGCCGGCCGAACGGGTGACGCTCCAGCCACCCGTGGGGGGACCTCGTCCGCTACAGGCCGAGGGGAGCGGGTCGTGGCGAACGACCTGGAACGTGCCGGACGGGCTGCCGCCCGGGACCTACGCCCTGGTGGTGGCCGCGGACTTTCCCACCGCCCGCCGGGAACAAACCCTGGCCATCCAGGTCCTCCCCGCCTTGTGGATCGAAGGGGAGGCACTGCCCAACCCGGCAGCGGCGGGATCGACGGTCACCGTGCGGGCCAGCACCTCGAGCCGGATCGACCGGGTCCAACTGGTGCCGCCCCAGGGAAAGGCGATCCCCCTGCACCCCGTCGGACCCGGGCGGTGGGAGGTGCGCTGGTCCGTCCCGGCCGAAGCACCGCCGGGAAGCGTTCTGGAGCTTGGCTTGGAAGGCTGGCAGGGGGTCCGGCGGGTGGCCGCTCGCATCCGCCTTGCGATCGCGGCCGGGGAGATCCAGCCGGTCTTCTATCTCAGCCGCTGAGCTCAACGGCTAAACGCCCTCAACGGCTAAACGCCGCCAGGATCTGGATCAGCGCCGGACCCAGCAGGACGATGAACAGGGTCGGAAAGATGAACAGCACCAGGGGGAGGAGCATCTTGATGGGCGTTTTCATCGCCTGTTCCTCCGCCCGCTGCTTGCGCTGGAACCGGAGCTGCTCGGCCTGGACCCGCAAGACCCGGGCCAGGCTCACGCCGAGCCGGTCCGCCTGGATCACCGCGGCAGCAAAGCTGCGCAGCTCCGGGAGCTCGACCCGGTCGGCCAGCGACCGCAGGGCCTCCTCGCGGCCCACGCCGAGGCGCAGCTCCTTGAGGTACTGCCGGAACTCGGTGCTCACCGGGGCCGGGAACTTCTCCGTCACCTTCTGGACGGCCCCGTCGAGGCCGAGCCCGGCTTCGACGGCCACGCTGAGCAGGTCCATGACATCGGGTAACGCTCGGGCCAGTTGTCGCCGGCGCCGGGTGGCCCGGTCCCGTAAGGCCACGTCGGGGATCACCCAACCCGCCCCTCCGGCCAGCAACGGCAACAGCAGGGTGACGGCCAGGCCGGCCGGGCCCGCCCAGGGCAGCCAGCCGCCGCCCAGCAACCCCAGGGCGCCGCCCAACCCAGCCCCGAGCGCCTTCAAGCAGGCGAAGGGGCCGAGCCCCATGGGCCGGCCAGCGGCCGCCAGCAGCCGTTCCCAGCGGGAGGCGACGCCCCGCGGTGTCCAGCGCTCTGCCGCCGCCACCAGTCCTTGCCAGGCAGGGCGCAGGACCCGCTGGCCAAAGGGTTGGGCCAGTTCCTCCGTCACCGCCTGGTCGGCGGAAGCGGCGCCGCCTCCCCGCAGGCCGATGTCCCGTAACCGCTTACGGGCGATGTGTTCCGCTTCCGACGGGGCCATGACGGCCAGGGTGGCCAGGGCCACCGTCATGAACACGAGCCAGAGCAAGACGGGCTCAACCCAGGTGCCCGCACCCAACCAAGCCCCCAAACCCCCTGCCACGGTGCATCGCCTCCTTGCCACCCGGCTCCCGGGGCCGATCCCGCGGCGACGGCTGAACGGTCCGACTGCCGACCGGCCGCCGGCCCCCCGGCCCCCGCGGGCCCAACCGGGACCTTCACACGTCGACGCGGATCAGCGCCCGGATCACCAGGACGCCGGCCGCCTCCATGACGACCCCGGCACCCAGCAGCACCCAGCCCACGGGGGTCGTCAGGAGGGGCTGCAGGTAGGCCGGGTTCATGGCGCTCAGCAGGACGAGCAGGGCCACGGGCAGGGCGCCGACAATCCAACCGGAGAGGCGGCCCTGGGCGGTCAGGGTGCGAATCTGACCCTGCAGCCGGACCCGCTCGCGGATCGTCTCGGCCGTCCGTTCCAGGACCCCGGCCAGGTTGCCCCCCACCTGCTTTTGGATCAGGACCGCCGTCACCACCAGGTCCAGATCGGGGCTGGGGACCCGGTCCAAGAGGTTGGCCAGGGCATCTTCCAGGGGGATGTTGACCCGCGTCTCCTTGACCAGCCAGGCGAACTCGTCGGCGATGGGCGCCGGCATCTCCCGGGCCACCACGTCGGCCGCCTGAAGGAAGGAGTACCCCGACTTGAGGGCATTGGCCATCAGGGTGAGGGCATCGGGCAATTGCCCGTCGAAGGCCCGCAGCCGCTGCTGGTACCGCCGCGCCACGTAGAGATCGGGCAGGAGCAGGCCCAGCACGCTGGCGGCGAGGGCCAGGAGCCATTGGCCGGTGAGGACGAGCCCCACGAGGCCGCCGCCCATGCCGGCCGCACCTTGGAGGGCCAGGAACTCGACGGCGCGCCAGCGCAGGCGGGCCCGGTTCAACTTGCGTTGCACGCCGTCCAGCCAGCGGGTGCCTTTCAGGTGGGCCTCGGCCCGCTCGACCAGCTCCTGCCGCCAGGTCCGGGCGTCGCGGGCGGCGGGCGCAGCCTCCTCCATGGCCAGCATCGGGGCGAGCCGCAGGCCGCGCTGGCGGGAGTGCCGGTGAACCGCCTCAAGCCGCCGGGCGACCCGGGCGCCCTGCCAGCCCTCCCATGCCCGCACCAGGCCCCAGATCAAATAGGTCGATGCGGCGAACACCGCAAGAAGAAGCAGCCAGCCGGGCCATCCCAGCGAAACCAGCGTGCCCACCGCCGCAGGCCCATCGCCGGCAGCTCCCCCAAGGCCCCCCACTACGGCCGTGGCCCCGGTCCCGGCCGCCGCCCCCGAACCGGCCCCGAGGCCCTCGGCCCCGTGATGAACCAGCCGCACGACGGCCTCCCAGGCGGCCTCCGCCCATCCCCGCAGGGTCGCCCACAGGGAGGCCAGGACCTCCACCAGCCATTGCCCCCATCCGGCCATGCATCCTCCCTCCCTCGGCCCGGCCCCGCCCGGCGACCTCCGACGGTCCCGGTCAGTCGAAGAGGCCGGGCGGCAGCACGATGCCGGCCGCCTCCAGCCGCTCCTGGCACCGCGGCCGGATCCCCGTGGCGACGAACTCGCCCATCACCTTGCCGCTGGCGTCGACGCCGTAGGCCTGGAAGCGGAACAGGTCCTGCAGGACGATGACGTCCCCCTCCATGCCCTGGACCTCGGTGATGTGGGTGATCTTGCGCGTCCCGTCCTTGAACCGGCTCTGGTGCACGATCAGGTCCAGGGCCGAGGCGATCTGCTCCCGGATCGCCCGCACCGGGAGGTCGATCCCGGCCATCAGCACCATCGTCTCCAGGCGCGACAGCAGGTCCCGGGGACTGTTGGCGTGGGCCGTGGTCAGGCTGCCGTCGTGACCGGTGTTCATCGCCTGGAGCATGTCCAGCGCCTCGCCCGAACGCACCTCGCCGACCACAATGCGGTCCGGCCGCATGCGCAAGCTGTTGCGCACCAGCTGCCGGATCGTCACCTCGCCCCGCCCCTCGATGTTGGGCGGCCGCGTCTCCAGCGACACCACGTGCTCCTGGCGGAGCTGTAACTCCGCCGCGTCCTCGATGGTCACGATCCGCTCGTCGGGCGGGATGAAGGACGATAGCACGTTGAGGGTGGTCGTCTTGCCCGAGCCGGTTCCTCCCGAGACCATGATGTTGAGCCGGCCCCGGACCGCCGCCTCGAGGAACACCGCCATCTTCGGGCTCAAGGTGCCCAGGCGGATCAGGTCGTCGATCTGCAGGGGGTCGCGGCTGAACTTCCGGATGGTCAGGCACGGCCCGCGCAGGGCCAGGGGCGGGATGATGGCGTTCACCCGGGACCCGTCGGGCAGCCGGGCGTCCACCATGGGGCTGGCCTCGTCGATCCGCCGGCCCAGGGGGGCGACGATCTTTTCGATGAGATGAAGGATCTGCCGGTCGTCCTCGAACTGGACCGGCACCCGCTCCAGGCGGCCCCGCCGCTCCACGTAGACCTGGTCGCGGGCGTTGACCATGATCTCGCTGATCTCCGGGTCCTTCAGTAGGGGCTCCAAGGGCCCGTAGCCCAGGATCTCGGCCAGCAGGGTCTCGGCCAGACTCTCCCGCTCCAGGGGGGAGACCGATTCCTCCTCGACCAGGTACTCCAAGATCTTGGCCCGGATGGCGGCCCGCTGCTCCTCGCTGGGTCCTTCCGGACGAACCAGCGCCCGCCCGTCGATCTCGTCGATCAGCCGCAGCTGGATCCGGTTCTTCAGGGCCCGGTGGGGGTCGTCGGCCGGCACCCCGTCCCCCCGTCCCGGGTCCCGGCCCCGCCCGCTCCGTTCGGGCTCGGGTTCCGTCACCGGTTCAAAGGGCTTGTCCTTCAACCGCTGATAGAGGCTCGAACCCATGGCCACTCCCCCTCCCCGCTGCCCAGGTGCTCAGGACGAACCGGCCGCCGCCGGCCTACGCCTCATCGGCCGGTGACGGCGAGCGGTTTAGAAGAAGCCCAGCAGCGACAGCCTCCGGGCGGGCGGCCGGGCGGCCGCCGCCGGCGCCGGCGGCGCCAGCTTCTCGGCCAGGGCCTCGACCGCGTCCCCCAGGGGCGACCGGGCCCGGCGGGCGCAGAAGGGGACGCCGGCGTTGGCCGCCTGAACCGCCACCGGGTCCCGGGGCAGGACGTGGGCCACCGGAAAGTTCAAACCGTGGGCCACCTCGTCGGGCGTCAGTCCCCCGGGCTCGTGAAGGTTGAGGACGACCCGGACCTTGTCTTCCGGGTACTCGAGCTTCTGGATCAGGAGGTCGAGGCACTTGGCCGTATTGGCCACAGCGGGGATGTCGCTGGTCGTGACCACGACCAGGAGGTCCGACATGTCGAACGCCGTCAGGTTGGAGTCGCGGTAGTTGGCCGCCGTGTCCACGATAACGAAATCATGGGTGGACCGCAGCGCCTCCAGCACCTCCGCCGTGTAGTTGCGGGCGGGGTCACGCCGCCCCTCCCCTTCGATCTCCGCGGCCTCGTGGGGGAAGAGGGGGGCGGGCAGCAGCGACAGCCGGAAGCCGCTCACGGGGTGCAGGGCGGGGGCCACCGCCTGGGGATCCAGGGCGCCCTCCCGCCGGCAGAGGTCGGCCAGGGTGGCCCGGGGCCGGATGCCCAGCAGTAGGGCCGCGCTGCCCAGCTCCAGGTCCAGGTCGACCAGCACCGTGCGCCGGTCGGGCCGTTTGGCCAGCACCACGGCCAGGTTGACGGCCAGCGTCGTCTTGCCCACACCCCCTTTGGCGGAGAAGACGGTGATCAGCCGGCCCCGCCCGCCCGGGGCGGGCATGAGGGACACCGGGTCCGCCGGCGGCACGGCCCGGCGCACGGCCTCGGCCAGGGCATCGGGGGAGAAGGGCTTGACCAAAAAGTCGCAAGCCCCGGCTTGCATCGCCCGCCGGAAGTACTCCGGCCCGTTCTCCACCGAGACCATGATGATCCGGGTCTCCAGCTGCTTGAGGATCCGCTCCGCGGCAGCCAGGCCGTCCAGGCGCGGCAGGTTGATGTCCATCAGCACCACGTCGGGGTGCAGGTCGGCGGCCAGGGCCACGGCCGCCTCGCCGTCCGCCGCCTCGCCGATGACGTGGAGGTCAGGCTCCATCTCCAGCATCTCCACCAGGCTGCGTCGGACCGGTTCGGCGTCTTCCACCACGAGGACCCGGATACGCTCGGTGCGGCTCGCCCCTGCAGCTGGGGAGCCCGCACCCTTCGATCCCGGCCCCCGGGCCCCGGCCCCGTCCCCTGCCGCCCCACCTGCCGATGGTACGGGGGGCATTCCACCCCCGTGCAGGGCCGGCCCCAACGGGCCGGACCCCAGGGGCAGGCCGCCACCCTGGCGCCCGTTTCGTCCGATCACCATGGCTCCCCCCTACCGCACCAGGTCCGCCAGCCGGGTCACGGCGGGCCCGGTCTCCTTGTCGTCCCCCGCCGGCCGCAACAGCAGGCGCAACCGCCCCTCCTGTTCGGCCAGGGCGATGGCCGCCGCATGGGCCGGTGCCACGGCCAGCGTCAGGTGGGTGATCCCGTCCCCCGCCGGCTCGCCCTCGGCCGCCGTGTCCTGCTGCACCGCCAGGACCAGGACGTTCTCCACCAGGATGCGGGCCTCGGGCTCGGCCACGCCCGCCTTGCCGCCCGGCAGACCGATCAGCACGTCGACCCGGTCCCCTGGCTGGACGAACCCGCCCACGGCGATCACCGGATCGGCTGCGATGGTCAGCGCCCGGGTCCCCGGGGGCAGGCGGTAGGCCAGCCCGTCCGTGCCGTCGCCCCGGGCCAGCTTGTTCGTCAGGACGAACTCGCCCTCGGCCAGCGGCACCTTGGTCACCTTGCCCACCGCCTCTTCCAGCCGCCCGATGGCCCCGCGCCCGACCAGGTCCGCCGGCGCCTGGCGCACGGCCAGCATCTCCGGCTCGAGGACCGTCTGGGCCGGGACGGGCCGGGTGGCGACCACCACGGGCACCCGGGGCCCGTCGCCGGCCTGGCCTGAGGGCACGCGGATGGAAAAGGCGACCAGGATCGTCACCGCCAGCCCGGCCAGTACCGGCAGCAGCAGATAGCGCACCACTCGTCCGCGGCTCAAATCGCCTCGTCTCCTTCCCCTCGGCACTGCCTGGCATGTCCCCGCGGCCCTGCGCCCCGGGCCCGCCACCGGGCCGGCCCGGTCCCGCCGCAGCGGGACGCCGGCGCCGCCATCCGGCCTTCATCCCGGCCTCCGCCCGGCCCCGTTCCCTCTCCCTTGGCGCCGTTCCGTTCCCCCGGCCCACGGTCATCCGGGGGAATGTCAACGCAGCCTTCCTGGGGGCTTGGCCGGGCGCCTATTCGACCAGCCTCACGACCCGGACCCCCGCGCCGGCGGGCGGCCCTCCCGCCTCACCCTCCACCCACAGCCGGACGAACCGGCCCACCACCTGCCCCTCGTCCTCCCGGGCCTCTTCGAGGAAGAAGGCGGCAAAGCCGGTGACGGTGACCCGATCCCGGCCGTGGGTCTCATCGAAGCCCCGGATGACGGGGACGATCACCACCCGCGGCGAGTCGGGGCGGAAATCCTGGTACGTGCTGTCGGGGTCGGCGGCCAGCCGCTCCCGATAGGCGGCGACGGCCCCGGTGTTCCGGCCGGGTTCGGTCTCAACGGACTGGCCCACCCGGAGCCAGCCCGGGTAGCCGTTGCGGATGTTCTCTCGGACCGTGTCGGCACCCCGGCCGCCGAGGGCCAGCAAGTGGAAGTTGCCGGGCGACCCGGGCCGGTCCAGCACCAGGACATAGCGCCGGCCGGGCTCGAAGACCTGCTCGTCGACCCCATAGGGCTGCACGCCCCGGACACCGCCGGCGGCCGCCACCGCGGCCGTGGCGCCGGCCCGCACGGTGACGGTCTCCGGGCCGAGGACCCGGGCCAGGCCCAGGGGAACGGCCGATTCCACCTCGACGCGAAGGCGTTCCCCGCCGGAGGCCACCTCGATGCGAGCCATGCCGGCGTCGACGCCGTTGCGGCCCAGGTATTCGGCCGCCAGGGCGCGGGCGCGGGCCGGGTCTTCCGGCAGGGCCGCGACGCCTGCCAGGGCCGCGGCATCGGCGGCCGCCTGCAGGCGGGTTCGCTCGGCATAGAGGCGCCCCCCGTCAACCGCCAGGCCGGCCATGCCAAGGAGGGCCGTCAAAGCAATCGCCACCAGGACGGCCACGCTCCCCTGCTCGCCGCGGCCCGGGCTCCCGCGCCGCCCGGTGAACCGGCCGCCCCGCCGCGGGGTAGGGCGGCGGCTCCCAATGCGGGGTCCCACGGGAGCCGGCCCGGGCGCCCCGCCCGGCCGTCCCGGCCGGCGTCCCTTCGCCTCCGTCCTCGCCCATTCCAGCGCACCCATCGCCCGTCCCGCTCCCTCACTCGATCCGGGTCACCACGGCCGCCTCCAGCTGACGCTCCGGCCCCAGCAGGCCGGCCAGGGGGGTGATGAACCGGAAGGGATAGCGCACCTCCACCGTCAGGGGCTCGCCCACCATCCGCCGCGACGGCTCGGGGTCCACCTCCACCGCCAGCTGGGCGACGTCGAGCCCAGTCGCGGCCGCCTCCACCTGCCGGCGGATCCCGGCGTCGTCGCCCGGGTGGACGGCCCCGAAGCGGGCCCCCTCCCGGGCGGCATGGCGCACGGTCAGGCCGGTGTAGACGTAGCGCCCCAGATCCAGGACCCCCATCAGGATCAGAAGGAGGACCGGCAGCAGGACGGCCAGCTCGACCAGGGCCTGGCCCCGCTGCCGTCCGGGGCGACGCACCCGCCGGTCAGGGGCGCTGGCGACGGCCCGGGCAGCTGGCCTGGCGGCGGTTCTCTCCGGCCCCGGACCGGGGCGGCCGGCGCGACCCGTCGCCGGCCCGGGTCTGCCGCATCCTGCCTGCCGCCATGGCAACCCTGTCGTCACCGGCCTTCCAACCTCCCTCGTCTCCCCCGGGGATGAGCGCGGCGGCGGGGCGCGGGCCTCAGGCCGCGGCCCCGCCGCCGCGCGGGGGGAGTCCTGTGATGGGGTGGGGGGAAACTATTTGCGACCATTGCCGAAATTCGAAAATATCAAGGCCCTATTGCCCGGTCGCACTCTTGGGATCCTGAAGAGTCTTCGTGACATCTCCAAAAATCTCGCGGAGGCCACCCTGCATGGCCACCAGCGCACCGATCAGCACCACGGCGATGAGCGCAATGATGAGCCCGTATTCCACCATCCCCTGCCCCGCCTCGTCCCGCAGGCGGAACTTGACGCCTTCCCACCAGGCCATGAGCCGCAGCATGGCGCCGCCCTCCTTTCGTCCCCGCCGGGTCTCGGGCCCTGGGGCGGCCTCCGCTTGCCTCCGCCCGCCCGGCACCCGCCCGGCGCGTCCTGTTGATTCCAGCCTACGGGGCGGCTAAGGGCCGGCCAATGGCCCGCAAGTCGCGTTTGGGTGCACCCCGAGTCCCAACCTTCCGGGGGGACCCGGGTCCTACGGCGGCGCGGCGCGCCCGTGGGCCCGGCCCCCATCGCCCGGCCCCTGGCCCCCACCACCGAGCGGCGACCCCCGGCCACGTCGTCTCCCAACGACAAAAGCGGGCCCGGTCCTCTAGGACCGGGCCCCGCCGCCGGAACTGCACCGGCGCCGTCGCACCTCCCGCCGCCGTCAGACCTTGACCCAACCCTCGCGGATGGCGTGGATCACCGCCTGGGTGCGGTCGGCCACCCCGAGCTTGCGGAAGATCGACGTGATGTGGTTCTTCACCGTCTTCTCGCTGATGAAGAGGCGCTGGCCGATCTCCCGGTTGGAGACCCCTTCGGCCACCAGCTGCAGCACCTCGAACTCCCGGCGGGTCAGGGGCTCGGGGATCCCCCCGCCCAGGGGCGTCCACCGTTCCCGGCGCCGGGCCCCCAGGTTCAGCACCCGGGCGGAGAGGGTCGGGTGGACGTACCCCTCGCCGCGGCAGCAGAGCCGCACCGCTTCCACCAGCGTGCGGGGTTCCACGTCCTTGAGGACGAACCCGCTGGCCCCGGCGGCGATGGCCTCCAGCAGGTACTCCTCCTGGTCGTGGATCGTCAGGACGAGCACCTGCGTCGAGGCGGAAGCCGCCCGGATCTGACGCGTGGCCTCGATCCCCGACATGTCCGGCAGGTTGATGTCCATGACCACCACGTCGGGCCGCAGGTGGGCGGCCTGCCGCACCGCCTCGGCCCCGTTGCGCGCCTCTCCCACCACCTCCATGTCCGGCTCGAGGTGGAGGACCTGGCGGAGCCCTTCCCGCAGGAGGGCATGGTCGTCAGCGATCAGGACCCGGATCGGCATGACCGGCATCTTCCCTCCCCAACGGGATCTCCAGGCGCACCCGCGTGCCCTGGCCCGGGCGGCTCCGGATGTCGATCCGGCCGCCCACCATGGCCACCCGCTCCTGCATGTTGGCCAGGCCAAAGCGGTCGGCCCCGCGGGGCGCGGCGGGATCGAACCCGCATCCGTCGTCGGCCACCTCCGCCCACAACCGCTCTGCGGCGAACTCGACCCGCAGGACCACCCGGCTGGCGCCGGCGTGCTTCCACACGTTGTTCAAGGCCTCTTGGAGGACGCGGTAGACGGTGATCTCCACGGCGGGGTCCAGCCGGCGGGCCGGCCCCCGGATCGTCAGGTCGACCTCCAACCCCGTCTTGTCGACGAACCCGGCCACGTATTGCCGCAGGGCCGGGATCAACCCCAGGTCGTCCAGGGCCATGGGGCGCAGGTCGAAGATGATCTTGCGGACATCCTGCAGGCTCTCCCGGGTCAGGGCCTTGAGCCGCTCCAGCTCGTCCCGGGCCCGGCCCACGTCCTCGTCCAGGAGCCGCTGGCACACCTCCACCCGCAGCACCACGTTGGCTAGCATCTGGGCGGGACCGTCGTGGATGTCCCGGGCCAGCCGGCGCCGCTCCTCCTCCTGGGCCTGCAGCAGCATCAGGCCCACCTGCAGGCGCCGCTGGAGGTCCGCCGCTTGCCCCAGAAGCTGGCCCAGCTTGCCGGAGAGCAGCTCCAGCGCCAGGCGGATGTGGCCGGCCAGTTCCTCCGCCCGGCGGACCGTGGCCTCGAGGCGGCGCAGCCGCCGCTCCAGCTCGTCCCGCCGCTGGCGCAGCTGGGCCTCCCGCTCCTGGGCCCGCACCCACTGCTCGTGGAGGCGCATCGCCTCCTCGTACGCGTCCCGGTAGGCGTCCTCGCCGTAGCGCTGGAAGTGGCGGGAGATCTCGACCAGCCGCAGCCGGGCCCGCTGCTGGCGCCGCGCCAGGTCGTCGACCTGGGCGATCACCTCGGCCACCTGGGCACGGACCGCCTCCAGCTCCCGGGCCGCCTCCCGGTACTCCTCGCGGGCCTGTTCGGCGATGAAGAAGACCTGTTCGCGGCCCCGCTCCACCGCCGCCATGGTCTCGCGCAGGACCCGGTCCAGGGCCACGGGATCGAGGGGACCGGTCACCGCCAACGCCACCCGCACCACCGCCGGCCGGCCCCCGGCGCCTGGGCGCCGGAGCCGCGTTCTTCCCGGGTTATCGGAAAAGACGCCCCGCGATTGAGATGGGAGCCGGACGAACGGGCATCGCCGCCGCCGGGCGGCGGCCGGCGGCGGGGCAGGCTGCGGGATCGGGAAGAAGGGGTGAAGGACGACAGGCGGGAGCCGGCCGGGGGCGCGGGCCGGAGCCGGCCGGGGGCAGGGGAGGGGGGGCGGGGGACCGGGGCATCGGACGCCCCAGGTCCCGGGGACCGGTGGACGGGCGGAGGCGGCCGGAACCGGGCCCGGCGGCGGCCGGGCCGATCAGGGTGGCGGGCTTCCCGGTCGCACCAGGTGGCGCAGGACCCAGCGTTCGACGACCCGGACCAGCCGGGTGCCGATGAACTCCCGGCCCGGCAGCGGCGTCACCAGGACCGTCACCATGCCCAGGCGATTGCCGCCCAGCACGTCGGTGAAGATCTGATCGCCGATCACCGCGGCCTGGGAGGGCTCCAGGCCGATGGTCTGGAGGGCGCGGCGGAAGGCGCGGCGCCGCGGCTTGGTGGCGGCGTGGACGGCGGGCACCCCGCAGGCGCGGGCGAAGAGCTGGACCCGCTGCTCGAAGTTGTTGGAGAGGATGCACACGGCGAAGCCCTGCTGCCGCGCTTCGTCGAGCCAGCGGCGCAGGGCCTCGTCGGGCAGGGGCTGGTCCCGGCGGGCGATGGTGTTGTCGAGGTCGAGGATCAGTCCCCGCACCCCCCGGGCCCGCAGGTCATCCCAGCGGATCGCATAGATCGACGGGGCCACCAGATCCGGTGTCAGAAGACGCCACAACCGCCGCACGCCAGGGGCTCCTTTCCCAACGTCCCGCCCCATTATACGGCGATTTGGGCAGCGACCGGCGCCGCCCGGGCGGGCGTCAGGAGGCGTCGTCGTCGCCGTCGTCGCCGCCGGCCGGCGGGGCGCCGGCGCCGGGTTCCTCCAGCACGTGGCGGGTTAACTTGCGCACCGCCCGCTTCTCGATGCGGGAGACGTAGGAGCGGGAGATGCCCAGGACCCGGGCCACCTCCCGCTGGGTGTAGCGGCGCTTGCCATCCAGGCCGAAGCGCAGCTCCAGCACCCGGCGCTCCCGCGGGCCCAGCTCCCGCACCGCCTCCCGGATCCGGCGGGCCAGAAGCCGCCGGCCCACCATGTCCTCGACGGCGTCGTCCTCGGCGGGGAGCATGTCGATCAAGGTGACCTCGTTGCCTTCCCGGTCGACCCCGATGGGACTCTGCAAGAACACCTCCCGCCGGGTCCGCCGGGTCGCGCGCAGGTGCATCAGGATCTCGTTCTCGATGCAGCGGGCGGCGTAGGTGGCCAGGCGGGTGCCCTTGGAGGGGTCGTAGGTGTCGACCCCCTTGATCAGCCCCACGGTGCCGATGCTGATCAGGTCCTCCGGATCCTCGCCGGTGTCGTCGAACTTCTTGGCGATGTGGGCCACCAGGCGCAGGTTGCGTTCGATGAGCACATCCCGGGCCCGCTCGTCCCCGCGGCGCATCCGTTCCAGGTAATGGGCCTCTTCTTCCGGGGAGAGGGGCTGGGGAAAGCTGCGTCCCGTCTGCAGGTAGCCGACCAGGTAGAGCAGGCCGCGCACCAGCGCGGCGCCGAGGAGCAGCAGCCATCCGGGTCCCATGGCAGCGCCTCCTTGCGGAAAGCGGCCCCCGCCGCGGGCGCCGGGCCCAAGAGGCCCCTGGGGCCCGCCCTGGCGTCCGGGGGGCCGGGCTCGGGTTGCGTCGCCGGCGGGTGAGTCGCCGGCAGGTGAGCCAGCACGTCGGGCACTGCCACGGTATGCCGGGCGGGAGAGCGGCGTACCTGTCCACGGCCGAATTTGGGCAAGGACCCGTCACCTTGGGCGAGGCGGCCGGCCCCAGAGGGTGCCGGGCGAGGCGGCCGGCCCCGGAGGGTGCCGGGCGAGGCGGCCGGCCCCGGGCGAGGGTCCCGGGCGAGGCAGCCGGCCGCAGGCGGGGGTCCCGGGCGGGGGTCAACCGCCCTGGTCGAGGGATTCCCGGTAGGCCCTGACGTTGCGGTTGTGCTCGGCCAGGGTGCGGGCGAACTGGTGCCGTCCCGAGCCGTCGGGCCGCAGGACGAAGTAGAGGTAGTCCACGTCGGCCGGATGGAGCACGGCGGCGATGGCCGCCTGCCCGGGCGCGCCGATGGGACCGGGTGGCAGTCCCGCGTAGCGGTAGGTGTTGTAGGGTGAATCGACCCGTAGGTCGGCGTAGGTCAGGCGCCCGGAGACCCGCCCCAGGGCGTAGAGGACCGTGGGGTCGGCATCCAGCGACATGCCGCGCTTCAGCCGGTTGAGGTAGACGGCGGCGATGATGGGGCGTTCCTCGGCCACCCGCGCCTCCCGCTCGACGATGGAGGCCAGGGTGACCACCTGGTGGACCGAGAGGCCCAGCCGGCGGGCCTGGGCCTCTTCCTCCGGACCCACCACCTGCCGGAACCGGTCCAGCATGACCCGGACCAGAAGGGCGGGGTCGGCCCGGCCGTGTTCGTCCACGGGAACCCGGTAGGTGTCGGGGAAGAGGTAGCCTTCAAGGGGTTCGCGCAAGGCGGCCCGGGCGTCCTCGTCGCGGGGGAGGTAGGGCCAGGCGGCCGCCGCCTGCTCCAGGGCCCGGCGCAGGGCCGCCTCCTCCACCAGACCCTCGGCGACCAGGTGATCGACCACCTGGTCGACGGTCCATCCCTCGGGGATGGTGAAGCGGGCCGTCAGGATCTCGCCGCGGGCCAGCTTGTCCAGGATGGCCCGGGCCGGCATGCCGGGGCTGAGGCGGTAGACGCCGGCCCGCAGCTGGCCGTCCCGGCCCTCCAGCCGGGCCAGGATGCGGAAGGCCAGCGGGTCGCGGATGAGCCCCTGGCGATGGAGCAGGGTGGCGATCTCGGCCGTCGAGGCGCCTCGCGGCACCCGCACCACCACCGCCTGGGACGAACCCGGCCGCGGCGGCTCCAGGGCATGGAGATAGGTGCGATACAGCCACCCTGCGGCCCCGGCGGCCACCACCACGGCGACCGCCAGCACCCCGCCCAGGACCCGCCACGGAATCCGCCCCACCGCTCGCCCTCCTCACCTCCCGCAAGGTTCGCCCCCGGCCGGTACCCTCCTGCCGGCCTTCCGGACGCCGACCCTCCGGACGGCCCCCAGCCGCACCGCTCCGTGCCGGACGCCCGGCACCTCCCCGCCCGCGGCCCCCCTGGGACCGGTCAGGGTGCCGCGGACCGGCCGGATCGGCAGCAGCCCACCCGGAAGGTCCGCGGCCCCGGCGTCAACGGGCCCCTCCCCGGAAGTCAGCGGGGAGGGGCGCTCCCTCAGCGGCGCCGCCGGCCGGCTTCATCCTCGTCCTCGTCGTCCAGGCCGGCCTCCTCGTCGTCGAGGCCGTCCAGGTCCTCCAGATCGTCCAGGTCGTCCTCGTCCAGCATCTCGTCGTCCAGGTCCTCGTCGTCGGCCTCGTCCTCGTCCCAGTCCTCGTCGTCCCAGTCGTCGTCGGGGCCCAGGACCTCATCGGCGTAGGCCTCGTCCTCCTCCTCGGCCACCATGTCCTCCCACGCCTCGGCCACGGCGTCCCATTCCTCGTCGTCCTCGATCTCCACCAGGACCGGCGTGCCGTCGTCCTCATGGAGCAGGCGGAAGATGAAGGCCTCCTCCTCGTCGTCGGGGTCGGCGACGATGGCGTACTTGCGGTCGTTCATCTCCACCAGGTCGATGACGACGAACTGCTGCTCCTCGCCGTTCTCGTCCCGGAAGGTGACGATCCGGCGTTCCTCCGGCAGGTCCATTCTTGCCCCACCACCTTCCTGCACAGGCTCCTGGGTCAGACCCTCGCCGCTGCCGAGCGGTCGCCAGGGCGCCCCGCGGGGAGATTCGCCACCGGCGGCCCGTTGCCTGCGCGCCGCTTCGAGAAAAGCCTGCAAGATCACCGTCGCCGCCATGCGGTCGATCACGGCCTTGCGCCGCCGGCGGGAGAGATCGGCGTCGATCAGCACCCGCTCGGCCTCGACGGTGGACAGCCGCTCGTCCCATAGGGTTACCCGCGGAACGCCGGCCGCCCTCAAGCCGGCGGCGAAGCGCTCGGCCGCCTCGGCCTCTGGCCCGCGGCGACCGTCCAGGCGGCGGGGCCAGCCGACCACGATGCCGCCGGCTTCGTGGCGGCGGGCCAGTTCGACCACCTGGGCGATGTCGGCGGCGTCGCCCCGCCGGGGCAGGCTGGTCAGCGGCCGGGCGACGATGCCATCCGGGTCGCTGATGGCCACCCCGATGACCCGGGTGCCGAGGTCAAGGCCCAGCCAGCGCATCCGGTCACCCCGCCTTCGCCCGGGCGCGCCTCACAGCCAGCGGGGCTCCCGCCGGCGCGGAGCCAGCAACAGCCAGGCGGCCGCCCCGGCGACGAACCCCGCCACGTGAGCCCACCAGGCGACCAGCGTGACGTTGGGCGCACCCAAAGCCGCCAGCCCGTTCAGCACCTGCAGCCCAAACCAGACCAGCAGGAAGACCCAGGCCGGCACCTCCGCTACCGTAATGAAGATGAAGAGAAAGATCAAGGTGACGATGCGCGAGCGGGGGAAGGCCAGGAAATAGGCGCCCAGCACGCCGGCCACGGCCCCGCTGGCGCCGATGGTGGGGATGGACGACGTCGGGTTGGCGACCACGTGGGCGTAGTTGCCCAAAAGACCCGTCAGCAGGTAGAAGAGGAGAAATCGCCCCCGGCCCAGGCGGTCCTCCACGTTGTCCCCGAAGACCCACAGGAAGAGCATGTTGCCGAGGAGATGGACCAGGCTGCCGTGGAGGAACATGGCGGTGACCAGCGGCACATAGGGCGCCGGTCCGACCTGGGGCAACAGGGCCAGCGGGGGGATGGAGGCCGGCACCACACCGTAGCGCTCCGCCAGGAGCCCGATGCCCGCCTCCGGAGTCGGTCCGGTGGTCCATTCCACGTAAAACACATAGACATTGAGGGCGATCAGCAGTACGGTGACCCAGGGAAAGCGTCGCGAGCGGATGGTGTCGCGCAACGGGATCATGGCGTGCTCCTTCCTGGTGGCCCGCCGGTCCCCGCGGCTCCCTTACGAACCCTCTTTCGGGGGATGGGATTCCACCCCCAGCCCGGAAGGCGAGGTGACCGCGATGACCGAACCGCTCGTACCCGTTCCCCGCCCGCGCCCACCCCGGCTGCGGCGCCGGCGGCATCGGCTCCCCCACGGCGGGCGGCCGCCGGCCTGGTCCACCGTCCCGGGCTCCGTCCTGCCGCCCGACCCTCCGGTGCGGGCCCGCTGGTGGGACCGCTTCTGGGCCGAACTAGCCTACGTGGCGAGCTTCAAAGGCCTGTGGCTGACCGTGGCCGTCGGCGGCCTGGTGGCCGGTTTCCTCCTGGGCACCTGGTTCGGCCACCAGCTGGCGGCGGCTGCCCACCTGCGCTAAGCCCGGGCCCTCGCTTCGACCCGGTCCGGCCCGGCCCGCCCCCCTGCCCCCCGCGCCACGACCGGCGCCCGACCAGCAGGTGGAACCGGCCCCTAGCCCGTGGAACCGGCCCTGCCCGCGCTCCGCCGGTGCGGTACCGCGCCCAGGTCGCAGCGGCGGGCCCTCAGGCCTCCCGGCGGGCGGGCCGAGCCCGCAGGCCGGCCACGTACGTCCGCACCAGCTCCGCCAGCAGCTGATCCCGCTCGATCCGGCTGACCAGGGCCCGGGCGCCCCGGTGACTGGTGATGTAGGCGGGATCGCCCGAAAGCAGGTAGCCCGCCAGCTGGCGCACCGGGTCGTAGCCGCGTTCCTCCAGGGCCTCGTAGACGGCGGCCAGGATGGCCGCCGGGTCGGCCGGCCGCCCGGCGCCCGGGGTCCCCAGGGACATGCCCCCATACATCGTCGGTTCCCCGTCGGTGACCGGGCGGGCCGGCTCCGCTCCCTGTTGCACGCTCTCCGCCTCCGCTTCTCGCTTCCTCTCGGTGGCCGCGGTCCGGGCCCGGCGGCGATCCCGGCGGGGATCAGCCCTGCCCCGCCGCGCCCGCCGCGGTCTCCGCCGCCAGCTGGTCCAGCCAGAGGCGCCGCCCGTGCTCAAGGGCCTCGGCCAGGCGGTCCGGCTCGCGGCCGCCGGCCTGGGCCAGGTCGGGCCGGCCGCCGCCGCCGCCCCCGACCCGGCGGGCCACCTCGCCCACCAGGCGCCCCGCGTGCAGGCCCCGCTGCTGGGCGCCGGGAGTCACCGCCGCCACCAGCAGCGCCCGCTCGGCGGTCCGGGCGCCCAGCAGGACGGCGGCCTCCCCAGCCCGCTGGCGCAGGTAATCCGCCGTCTCCCGCAGGACGTCCGCGTCGTCCACGGGGAGTTCGCCTGCGATCACGCGGATCCCTGCCACGGTGGGCGCCCCGGCCAGCAGCCCGTCCGCCGCCTGGCGCGCCAGGCGCAGGCGCAGCTGGCGCAGCTGCCGCTCTAGCTGGCGCTGCCCCTCCACCAGGGCCTCCAGCCGCTGGGGCAAATCGTCCACCGGCACGTGCAAGGTGGCGGCCAGCCGCTCCAGAACCGCTTCCCGGCGCCGCAGGTACTCCAGGCTGGACCACCCCGTCACCGCTTCGACCCGCCGGACGCCGGCCGCCACGCTGCCTTCGGCGGTGAACTTGAAGAGGCCGATGTCGCTGGTGGAGGCCACGTGGGTCCCGCCACACAGCTCCAGGCTGTAGTCGCCGATCTGGACGACCCGCACCTCGCGCCCGTACTTTTCCCCGAACAGGGCCATGGCACCCGCCTCGAGGGCCTCCTCCAGGCTGGTCCAGTACCAGCGCACGGGCACGCTGCGCAGGATCTGCTCGTTGACCTCATCCTCCACGGCCCGCAGCTGGTCCGCCGTCGGTGCCTCGAAGTGGGTGAAGTCGAAGCGCAGCCGGTCCGGCGCCACCAGCGAACCCGCCTGGTTGACGTGGTCGCCCAGCACCCGCTTCAGGGCCGCGTGGAGCAGGTGGGTGGCCGTATGGTTGCGCATGATGGCCACGCGCCGGGCCGCGTCGACCCGGGCCCGGACCCGGTCGCCCACCTGGACGGTTCCCTCCGCGACCCGGACCTTGTGGAGGATCCGGCCCCCGGGCAGGGGCTGGGTGTCAAGGACCTCCAGCCGCGCCCCCGCCGTCTCCAACCAGCCGGTGTCGCCCACCTGGCCGCCCCGCTCGGCGTAGAAGGGCGTGCGGTCCAGGATGACCCCGATCTCCTCGCCGGCACCGGCCCGCTCGGCCGGTTCCTCCCCCCGGACCAGAAGCCGCACCGTGCCCTCGTCTTCCAGCCGCTCGTAGCCGGTGAAGGTGGTGGCCGGTTCGTCCGCCAGGGCCTGCGCCAGGGGGGAGCTGGGATCCCACCCCTCCTCCACCTCCCGGGCCGCCCGGGCCCGCTGGCGCTGGACGGCCATCGCCCGCTCGAAGCCTTCCCGGTCGACCCGCAGGCCGGCTTCCTCCGCCGCATCCTCGGTGAGGTCCAGGGGAAAGCCGTAGGTGTCGTAGAGGACGAAGGCCTCCTCGCCGTGGATCAGGCCGTCGCCGCGCTGCCGGGCCCGCTCGATCACCTCGGCCAGGATCGCCATGCCCTGGTCCAGGGTGCGGAAGAACCGCTCCTCCTCCCCGCGGATGACCCGGGCCACGTAATCGGCCCGCTGGCGCACCTCCGGGTAGGCGTCCCCCATCACCTCGGCCACGGTGTCGACCAGCCGGTAGAGGAAGGGCTCCCGCAGCTCCAGGATGCGCCCGAAGCGGACGGCCCGGCGCAGGATGCGGCGCAGCACGTGACCCCGCCCCTCGTTGCCAGGCAGCACGCCGTCGGCGATCAGGAAGGTGCAGGCGCGGGCGTGGTCGGCGATGACGCGGAAGGGAAAGCCCTGCTCCCCCTCTTCATAGCGCCGCCCCGTCATCCCCTCCACCGCCTGGATCAGCGGGCGGAAGAGGTCGGTGTCGAAATTGGAGGCGACCCCCTGCATCACCGAGGCGATGCGCTCCAGCCCCATGCCCGTGTCGATGGAGGGCCGGGGCAGGGGCTCCAGCCGGCCGCTCTCGTCGCGGTTGAACTGCATGAAGACCAGGTTCCAGATCTCCAGCCAGCGGTCGCAGTCGCAGGCGCCGATGGCGCAGGTCTCCGCCTGGCAGCGGAACTCCTCGCCCCGGTCGTAGACGATCTCGCTGCAGGGGCCACAGGGGCCGGTATCGCCCATGGCCCAGAAGTTGTCCTTCTCCCCCAGGCGGACGATGCGGTCCGCGGGGATGCCCGTGACCTCCTGCCAGAGCTGGAAGGCCTCGTCGTCGTCGCGGTAGATCGTGGCCCAGAGGCGCTCCCGGGGCAGACCGAGTTCCTCCGTCAGGAAGGTCCAGGCAAAGCGGATGGCGTCGCGCTTGAAGTAGTCGCCGAACGAGAAGTTGCCCAGCATCTCGAAGAAGGTGTGGTGCCGCGCGGTCTTGCCCACGTTCTCCAGGTCGTTGTGCTTGCCGCCGGCCCGCATGCACTTCTGGGCCGTGGTCGCCCGCTTGTAGGGCACCTTCTCCTTGCCGGTGAAGACGTCCTTGAACTGCACCATCCCCGCGTTGGTGAACAGCAGGGTCGGGTCGTCCTTGGGGATCAGGGACGAACTGGGCACGACGGTATGGCCGTTGCGCTCGAAGAATTCCAGAAAGCGGCGACGGATCTCCGCCGCCGGCATGCCGCCCGGCTGCGCGCCGCGGGCGGGCGCCCTGTTGGCAACCACCGATCCGCACCTCCCCGTCGGAATCGTCGTCGGGTTTGCCGTATCAAACAAAAAGCCGCCGCCGGCCTCGGCCGGGGCGGGCAAGCCGCGGTACCACCCGGGTTCACCCCGTCCTCGCGGGCGGGGCCTCGGTGGGTCGGCGCCCTGCGTCCAGGACGGGCGCCGATCCGCGCGGTAACGGTGCGCCGCCGGGTGCACTTGGGAAGGGGCCGGGACGCTAGGGCCTTCCTTGGTGCACCGGCTCCGGGAGGGCTTGCACGCCACCGCCCGGGAACCTCGCAGCCAGGGGTTCCCTCTCTGGGGGGCGGGCGGGCGGCTTGGTCCCGTCATCGCCGGGGCCGTCCCCTCCGGGCACGGCCCATGGAATCACGGGCATTTTGCCATTTCCGGCGAAGCTCGTCAACGTGGGGACGGGGCGCCGTCCGCGGCAGGCCGCGGCAGGGGGGCCGGCAGCGGCGGCGAAGCAGCCTGTGAGGTGATGCCGGTGAAGCCCGGATTCGTGCCCGGCCTGCGGGCCGAGGTCGAGGCCGTCGTCGACGCCAGCATGCAGGCCGCCTTCGACGGCCGGGTGATCCACCCCCTGTATTCCACCTGGTCGCTGGTCCACCATCTCGAACACGCCGCCCGGCGGGTTCTGGAGCCCTACCTGGAACCCCACGAGGAGGGCGTCGGCTACGCCGTGGAGGTGCGCCACCTGGCGCCGACCCCGGTGGGGGCGCGGGTGCGGGCGGTGGCGGTGCTGGAAGCAGTGGAGGGCAACCGGGTGATCTGCCGGGTCGAGGCCTACAACGACCTGGAGAAGATCGCCGAGGGGCGGCAGATCCAGGTGGTCCTGGACCGGCAGGCCTTCCGCCGGCGCATCGCCGACCTGCAGCGCCGCCTGGCCGCTGGTGATCCGGCCGGGGCCTGAGCCGGCGGCGCCACGACCCGGCCGGCTCTGAGCGGTGGCACCGCGACCCGGGCGGGCCTGAGCCAGCAACCCGGCGACCCGGGCGGGCCCAAGCCGCCGGCACCGCGACCCGGGTGGGCCTGGGCCGGGAGCCCTGCGCCCCGGCCAGGGACTGAACCGGTGGCCCCGCGACCCCGGTGGGCCCGGGCAGGCCTCAGCCGGCAGTTCCACGGCCCGTGCGAGCCCGCTCCCTTGCCCCCGCTGCGGTCCCTGACCCTGGGCCCGCCCCTCCGCCGGTCCCCAACGCCCTGCCCGGGAGCGCCCTCCCCTCACCGGGGCACCTTGGGCCGCCAGCGCACCGGCCGGATGGTGCGGCCGGTGCGCCGCTCCCCGGGGCCCGCCGCATCGCCGGCCGGGGTGGCCGGGCCCGCCGGTGCGGTGGAACCGGCATCGCCGGTGCCGGCCCCTGCCGGCTCCCCATGGGCCGGCGCCACCGGCCCCGTGGGGCCGGCGGTCCCGTCGGCGGCCGGTTCGTCCCCCGGCCGGTCGCCGGCCCCCGGCTCGCCGGGACGGGACGGATCCCCGGCCGCCGCCCGCCGCTCCCCCTTGGCCGGCGGAGGGCCCGAGGGCCTGTTCACCAGCCGCTCCAGCCCGCCCACCCACTCGGGCCAGGCGAAGGCCAGCAGGACGTGGACCAGGCCGGCCACGGGCACGGCGAACAGCAGGCCGGCCACGCCGAAGTGGTGGCCGGCCACCAGCAGGGCGCTGATCACCACCAGGGGATGGACGCCGACCCGGTGGCCCAGGATCCGGGGCGAGAGCACGCTGTTCTCGATCCACTGGATCAGCAACAGGGCCACCGCCGCCTTGAGGGCCGTGGCCGGGGATTGCAGGGCGGCCATGGCCACGACGGGCACGGCGCCGATCACGGGACCGAAGTAGGGGATGAGGTCGGCCAGGGCGGCCAGGGCGCCCAGCAGCACGGCGAAGCGAAGGCCGAAGAAGGTGGCGACGGCCGTCACCATGAGCCCCACGAACCCCGCCACCAGCAGCTGCCCGCGGATGAACCCGCCCACCACCTGGTCCACCGCCCGCACCAGGTCGAGCCACCGCCGCCGGGGCCCGTCCCCCAGGCGCTCCCGGGCCCAGCGGCGCAGCCGGGGCAGGTCGTTGAGCAGGTAGAAGGCCAGCACCGGCGCCAGCAACAGCGGCGCCGCCCCCAGCAGTCCCTCCACCAGGCCGCCGGTCAGGTCCGCCAGGCGGGCCGCCACCCATCCCTCGGTGCGGTCGATCTGCTGCAACACCGCCTGGCGAACCGTCGCCGGCAGCGTGGCCCGGGCGGCATCCTCCCGGACCCCCTCCACCAGCTCCCGCAGCCGGCGGGTATAGCCGGGCAGCTGGGTGCCCAGGCGGTTCAACTCGTCCAGGAACCCCGGCAGCAGGTACACGACGGCCACCGCCGCCGCCAGGGTGATCAGCAGGTAGAGCAGCAGGATGGCCGTGGCCCGGCGCAGGCCGTGGGTTTCAAGGAAGTCCACCGCCGGCGCCAGGAGGTAGGTCAGGACGAGGGCCAGGACGAAGGGCGGCCATGTACCCCGCAACAGGTAGAGCAGGCCCAGGGCGGCGACGGCCAGGGCGGCGCCTGACGCGACCCTGCGCCAGGACCCTGCCGTCATGGCCCCGACCTAGCGGGTCCCCACCCTGGCCAGCAGCCGCCGGGCCCGGGGCCGGGCCCAGCGGACCAGCCGTCGCCGCTGGCGCGGCACCTGGACCTCCAGCCACTGCTGGCTCCACCGCCCCGCCCGCGCCAGCCAGCGCGCCGGTCTCAGCCCGGCGCACTCCAGGGCCGCCACCATCAGGCCGCCCACCACCACACCCGCCCAGAACCGGCCGCCCATGGTCTCACCCCTCCACCGGCCCGGATCCGCCCGCCGCCTCGGCCACCAGCCGCACCCGGTTCCCCTCCGAGTCCAGGACGAAACAGTCCACCTGGCCCGAGCCCAGGTCCTGGAACTCGATGCAGCAATCCCAGCAGTACCACTCGTTCTGGCCGATGCGCCCCGTGGCATTGCCCGCGCAGATCGGACAGCGCATGGTGCCGTCCCCCCTCGACTTCTTCCTTAATCTGCACGGGCCGTGCGGGGGTCATGCGGGGGACTGGGAGGGTCGGTGGCGGCGGCGTGCCCGGGCGGGGTCCCGCCCCCAGGAGACCGGGTGCCGGGCGGGTCCGGTGGCCCGGCGGGCGGCCGAGGCGCGGCCCCGGGGAAGGCGGCGGCTGCAGGTCGCGGGAGCAGGCCGGGATGGGGCGAGCCCCGGGATCGGCGCAAGCCAGGGGCCCGAATAGGGGCCCGGCCGGGAGCCCGACTGGGGGCCCGGCCCGGGCCTCGGGATGGCGGCCTGGCGCGCGGGATCGGGACGCGGCGCCGCGCCGGCCACGGGCGCCGCGCCGGCCACCGGCGCCGGGCCGCCGGCGGGGTGTCCCGGCCCGGCGGGGCCGGGTGGAAGCCACCGGAGCCAGGTACCGGGGCGGTTCCGCGACTTCGTGCACCGGTTAGGCCGGCGTGCCCACCGGAACGGCTCCGGCGCCGGGAGCGGCCGCCCTCTGGCCGGGTTCGTCCTGCAGGGCGTCGGGGGCCACGGGATCGAGGACCTCGGCGATGACGCCCCCACCGGCCACCCGGTCCCCGTCGTAGAGGACGACGGCCTGCCCCGGGGTGATGGCCCGCTGGGGCTCGTCGAACCAGACCTCGATGACGTCCTGCCGGCCGTCCACCGGCCGGACGACCGCCGGGGACTCCGGCGACTTGTACCGCACCCGGGCGGTGACCCGCGCCTCGCCGGCCAGCCCGGGCCACGAGACCCAGTTCACGTCCACCGCCCGCAGCCCCCGGGCGTAGGTGGCCGTGTCGGGACCGACGATCAGGGCGTTCTTCTCCGGCAGGATCCGCACCACGTACATCGGCCGGTCGCTCTGGATGCCCAGGCCCCGGCGCTGGCCCACGGTGTAGTAGGCCAGGCCGCGGTGGGTGCCGATGCGCCGTCCCCGGGTGTCGTAGATCGGACCGGGCTGGATGCGGTCGCCGGCCCGTTCCTCCAGGAAGTGCCGGTGGTCGTCATCCTTGACGAAGCAGATCTCCTGGCTCTCCGGCTTGCGGGCCGTCACCAGGCCATAGGCCTCGGCCAGCCGGCGGACCTGGGTCTTCTCGAACCGGCCGATGGGCAGCAGCGTGCGGGCCAGCTGCTCCTGGGTGAAGTTGTAGAGCACGTAGGTCTGGTCCTTGCGCCGGTCGGCCGACTTGCGCAGGACGAACCGGCCCACCGCGTCGTCGTACTCCACCACGGCGTAGTGGCCGGTGGCGACGTAGTCGCAACCGAGCGCCTCGGCCCGGCGCAGGAACTCGTCGAACTTGATGTACCGGTTGCAGGCGATGCACGGGTTCGGCGTCCGCCCGCGCAGGTACTCGGCCACGAAGTAGTCGATGACCTTCTCCTCGAAGTCCTGCCGCATGTTCATCACGTAGTAGGGGATGCCGAGCCGCTCCGCCACCCGGCGGGCGTCGTCGATGGCGCTGAGGGAGCAGCACCCCCCATAGCGCGCCTCGTCGTCGGGCTCCATGGCAGGCCACGTCTGCATGGTCACGCCGATGACCTCATACCCCTGGTCGCGCAACAGGGCCGCCATGACCGAGCTGTCGACGCCGCCGCTCATGGCCGCCAGGACCCGGCCCTTCTTCGCCTGGCCCACGTCGCCACCCCCTTTCCCTTCCCGTTTCAATGGCTTTGTCTCCGGTTCTTCCGGCCGGGCGGGTGGTTCCGGCCGGGCGGGCCGGGCCCGAGCCGCCACCCCGCCCACCGGCCCCGGGCGCCGCCCTAGGCCCCGGCCACCAGGCCCAGGCTGCGGGCCCGCCGGGCCCGTTCGACCACCCGGGGCAACACGTCCAGCACCCGGTCCACGTCGGCCTCCGTCGTGCCGTCGCCCAGGGAGAGGCGGATGGCGCTGAAGGCCTCGTCCTCCGACAGGCCCATGGCCTGCAGGACATGGGACGGCTCCGGGGTGCCGGCGCTGCAGGCCGATCCGCTGGACGCGGCAATGCCCTCCAGGTCCAGCTGGATCAAGACGGTGTCGGCGGTGATCCCGGGCAAGCCCGCATTGGTGATGTGGGGCGCCCGCGGCGCGCCGGCGCCGTGGATCCGCGCCCCCGGGATCCGGGCCAGGATCCCCTCCTCCAGCCGCCTCTGCAGGCTCGCCAGCCGCACCGCCCGCCGCGGCTGCTCCCGGGCGGCCAGCTCGGCCGCCAGGCCGAACCCGGCGATGGCGGCGGTGTTCTCCGTGCCCGAGCGTAGCCGCCGCTCCTGGCCGCCGCCGTCCAGAAGGGGCAGCAAGGCCGTCCCCGCCCGCACGTAGAGGGCGCCCGCGCCCTTGGGCCCGCCGATCTTGTGGGCGGAGAGGCTGAGCAGGTCCACGCCCAGGGCGTCGACGTCCAGGGGCAGGACCCCGGCCGCCTGGACCGCGTCGGTGTGGACCAGCACGCCCCGCTGCCGCGCGGCCCGGGCGATCTCCGCCACCGGCTGGATCGTCCCCACCTCGTTGTTGACCAGCATGACGGACACCAGGATGGTGTCAGGCCGCAAGGCGGCCAGCACCCGCTCCGGGTCGACCCGGCCCTCCCCGTCCACCGGCACGTAGGTGACGTCAAAGCCCTCGCGCCCCAGGGCCGCGCAGGCGTGGAGCACGGCGTGATGCTCCACGGCGGTGGTGACGATGTGCCGGCCGCGGTCCCGGTGGGCCATGGCCGCGCCCTTCAACGCCAGGTTGTCGGCCTCCGTGCCCCCGGAGGTGAAGATCACCTCCCGGGGCTGGCAATGGAGCAGCCCGGCGACCTGGGCCCGCGCCTCGTCGATGACCGCCCGGGCCGCCCGGCCCGCGTAGTGCAGGCTGGAGGGATTGCCCCAGGCCTGCTCCAGCACCTCCATCATCCGCCGGCGGACCTCCGGCCGCACCGGCGTGGTGGCCGCGTGGTCCATGTAGACGCGCTCGCCCATCGTCACCACCCCCTTTCTCCTTGGTGCTGTCTCCTTCGTGCCGCCCGCCCCGACCGTGCGGCCCGCCCCACCGCCCGGGGGCCGGCGTCCCGCCGCCCGTCGCGATCATCCCCCGGCGCCGGTTTCCCACGTCGCCTTTCCTGCGGCCGGTCCGGCCGGTCCCGGTGGCGGGGTGCCGGCGCCCTACGGTCGCTGGGACCGGGAGCTCAGATATAAAACATGTAGCCCCGCCGCTGGCGCGCCTCGGCCTCGCGGCAGAGGTCGGCCAGCGTGGTCCCCTCCAGGACCTCCGTGATCGCCCGCCGCACGGCCTCCCACACGGGGTCGGCCACCGACGGGCTGCCCGTCGCCTCCTGGTCCGTCTCCGGCCCGATGGGGCCGTCCAGCAGCCGGACGACGTCCGCCACCGTGATGTGCGCCGGATCCTTGGCCAGCACGTACCCGCCCTGGGCGCCGCGCACGCTCTGCACCAGACCGCCCTTGCGCAGCGGCGCCATCAGCTGTTCGAGGTAGTTCTCCGGCAGGTTCTGGGCCTCCGCCACCTCGCGCAAGGGCACCGGCCCCCGCCCGTAACGGCGGGCCAGCTCGAACATCGCCCGCACGCCGTACCGGCCCCGTGTCGACAATTGCATGGCCGAACCCTCACAGGGCGCGCCCGGCCGGAAGAACCGGCCGGGCGTGCCAATTCCCACTGATTCACTGGGTTTTCTCACGGCCATGCTAGCACGGGGGCGCGCACCCTGTCAAAGGCGGTCAGCGGCCGCGCAGGATGTAGTGGACCGTCAGGGTTCCGCGATAGGTCTGGGGCACCGTCAGGTAGCCGTCGGCCACCACCCGGTAGGTGCCGGAGGGCAGGTCCCGCCGGTCCCACAGATCGGGGGTGAGGGTCACCTGCTCCGTCGTCGGCAACCACTGGGTCGACTCGGCGACCCGGGTGCCGGCGGGATCGAGCACGTACAGGTCCAGGTCCGTCCCGGGCAGGTCCCACTGGATCTGCACGTCCGCCTGGACCGCCCCCTTGCCGATGGAATGCTCCGTCACGTCCTGGGACTGGACCGTGGCGACCACACCGTCGGTGTCGGGTCCGATGGTGCCCTCCCAGGTGAAGGTCTCGCTGTAGGTCTCGTAGACCTTGCCGGTCTTCTTGTCCCGGTACTGGCCCACCTTGGCCGACATGCGCGCGGCCTTTTCAACGGCGGCATAGGCGTTGAGGTAGCCCGCGCCGACCTCCCATTCCTCGTACCCGGGCATGGGGGTGGCCGTGTCCACCAGGGCCTGCTTGACCAGATCGGGGCCCAGGGCCGGGTTCGCCTCCAGCATGAGGGCCACGGTGCCGGAGACGTGGGGCGTGGCCATGCTGGTGCCGCTGGCCACGGCGTACCAGACGGCATCGGTGCCCAGTTCCACCACGTCCAGGGCGAAGAAGGCGTTCATGTACACGCCGGTGGTGGCCCGGGCGGCGGCGATATCGACCCCCGGCGCCGTCAGGGTCGGATGGTAGAGGGGATCGCCGGGGATGCCCCGGGAGGAGAAGTCCGCCAGCGTCTTGCCGTCCTTGTTGCCCGCGGCCACGCCGATCACCCAGGGCGCCACGGCGTAGGGATTCAGCGTGTTGGGATCGGGCCCCGAGTTGCCGGCGGCGAACACCACCACGATGCCGGCGTCGTGGGCCGCCTTGCTGGCCACGTTGATGGGGTCGCCGGGCGAGAACTCACCGGTCGTCCCCCAACTGTTGGAGATCACGCGAATCCCGTACTCCTCCCGGTGGGCCAGGATCCAGTCGAACCCTTCCAGGGCGCTGAGGATGAACAGGGTCTCGCCGGCCCCCACGCCGACCAGCCGGGCCCCGGGCGCGACGCCGGTGTACTTGCCGCCCAGGGCGGCGCCGGTCCCCGCCGCCGTGGAGGCCACGTGGGTGCCGTGGCCGCTGGAGGTGTCGGTGTTGGCCAGGCCCTCCACGACCACCGGGCCGGTGCCGAAGAGATCCGGCGCGATCTTGACGTTTTCCACCACCTTGTCCCCGTACGGCAGGTCGGGGTGGGTGGCGTCGATGCCGCTGTCCAGGATGGCGATGGTGACGCCCTTGCCGGTGTAGCCCAGTTCCTTCCACACCCGGTCCGCACCGATCAGGGGCACGCTCTCATCGAGCAGGTATTCCAGCTGGCGGTTGGCGTAGGCGGAGATCAGCCCCGGCAAGCCGAGCAGGCCCTTGATCTGGGCCGCTGTGCCCTTGACGGCCACCATCGGCAGGACCCGGAAGGTGTGCACCTGGACCCCGCTGGCCTGGATGGCGGCCACCTCGGCCTCCGTCGGCCGGTGATCGAAGGTCAGCACGGCCTCCACCGGCCCCGTGGCCGTCGCCAGCAAGCGGGCCAGCACCTGGTCCACCTCGACGGCGGCGTGGCTCGGCCGGGCCGGCGCCACCAGGGCCACCACCAGGGTCAGGGCGAGCACCAGGCCGGCCACCCGGCGCCCGAAGCGGTCCCATCCCCGTCGCAACCCGTTCCCCACGGCTTCACACCCCTCCCGCGAACCTTGGGATCGTGCTCACGAGAGGAGTTCGCGCCCGGGCCGTTCCCTTGCGACCCGCCCCGCCGGCCGCGGGCGGCGTCCTTCGCCGGCCCTCTACCGCTCCAGGCGGAAGCCGTGGGGCAGCAGGGCCTCGATGGGCTGTGGCGCGGGCTGGCCGTCGATCCACACCTGGAGACCCGGGGCGTATTCGAACAGAAGCTGGCGGCAGGCCCCGCAGGGGAAGGCCGGCTCCGGCCCGTCGGCGGTGACCACGATGCGTTTGAACCGGCGCGCCCCCTCCGACAAGGCCTTGAACAGGGCGACCCGCTCGGCGCACATGGTCAGGCCGAAGCTGGCGTTCTCGATGTTGCCGCCGGTGAAGACCCGGCCGTCCTCCGCCTCCAGGGCGGCCCCCACCCGGTAGCGGGAGAAGGGGGCGATGGCGGTCTCCCGGGCGGCGCGGGCCAGCTCCATGAGGGGCCCCCAATCGCCGGTCGCAAGCCCGGCGACGGCCTGGCGGGCCCCAGCGGCGCCGGCCCCAACGCCCCCACCGCCTGCCGGCCCGGCACCGGCTAGGGTGGCCGGCGGGATCCCCGGAGCGCCGGCCACCGGCCCAAGAGGGCCGGCCCCTGGCACGCCCTCGGCCCCCACCACGGCGTGGATCAGCGGCGGCAGGGGCGCCGGTTCGTCCGCCAGGGTGAAGGCGCGCTCCAGCCAGCGCCGGGCCTCCTCGAGCCGGCCGGGATCGTTGAAGTGCAGCTCCACCAGGGGCTCCCCGGCCTCCACCCGCTCGCCGAGCCGCTTGGCCATCACCAGGCCGGCGCCCAGATCGATGACGTCCTCCTTGCGGGCGCGGCCGGCGCCCAGCACCATGGCCGCGGTGCCGACGGCCTGGGCGTCCATGGCCACCAGGTAGCCGCCGCGGGGCGCGGCGAAGGCCTCCCGGTAGCGGGCCTGGGGCAGGCGATCGGGGTCGTCCACCGCCCGGGCATCCCCACCTTGGGCCTCGACCAGCCGCCGCAGCATGGCCAGGCCGTCGCCCGCTTCCAGGTGGCGCGCCAGCTGCTGCCGCCCGGCGGCCGGATCGGCCGCCCTGCCCGCCAGCCAGAGCATGATGCCGCCCAGCGCCAGGCAAACCTCCGTCAGCTCGGCGGGACCCTGGCCGCGCAGGGTGGCGATGGCCTCCCGCACCTCCAGGGCATTGCCCACCGCCCGCCCCAGGGGCTGGTTCATGTCGGTCACCAGGGCGACGACCCGCCGCCCCAGGTGGCGGCCGATGTCGACCATCAGCCGGGCCAGCTCCAGGGCCCCGTCCAGGCTCTTCATCAGGGCGCCCGATCCGGTCTTGACGTCGAGGACGATGGCGTCGGCGCCGCCGGCGATCTTCTTCGACATGATGCTGGCGGCGATCAGCGGGATGCTGTCCACGGTGGCGGTGACGTCCCGCAGGGCGTAGAGGCGCTTGTCGGCAGGCACCAGATCGGCCGTCTGCCCGGCGACGGCGATGCCGACCTCCCGCACCTGGCGGGCGAAGGCGTCGCGGCTCAGCTCGACCCGGAACCCCGGGAAGGACTCCAGCTTGTCCAGGGTGCCCCCGGTGTGGCCCAACCCGCGACCGGAGAGCTTGGCCACGGGCACCCCGGCGGCCGCCACCAGGGGAGCCAGGACCAGGGTGGTGGTGTCGCCCACCCCGCCCGTGCTGTGCTTGTCGACCTTGACGCCGGGGATGTCGCTGAGATCGACGGTCTCGCCGGAGAAGGCCATGGCCCGGGTGAGGTCGGCCGTCTCCCGGGCATCCATGCCCCGGAAGAACACGGCCATGGCCCAGGCGGCCACCTGCTCGTCGGGGATGGTGCGGCGGGCCACCCCCTCCACCCACCACTCGATCTCCTCCCGGGTCAGGGTGCCGCCGTCCCGCTTCTTGAGAATCAGGTCGTACGCCCGCACGGGGCCCGCCTCCCTCTCCCGCGTGTTGCCCGCCGGCCGGTCTGGGGCCGGTTCGTCCAGGGGGACCGGATCCCCAGGCCGTGCCGTCCGGGTTTCAAGCCGGTGGCTCCGGCGCGCCGGCCAGGATGGCCAGGCTGGCGCTGGCGCCGATGCGGTTCGCCCCGGCGGCCACCATGCGGCACGCCGTGGCGTAGTCACGGATGCCGCCCGACGCCTTGACACCCACCCGGGGCCCCACCGCCGCCCGCATGCGGCGCACCGCCTCTTCGGTGGCGCCGCCGGCGCCAAATCCCGTGGAGGTCTTGACGAAGTGGGCGCCCGCCTCCACGGCCAGCCGGCAGGCCTGGTCGATCTCCTCCGGGGTGAGCAGGCCGGTCTCGAGGATGACCTTGACCAGGGCCCCGGCGGCTGCGGCGACGGCCACCACCCCGTGCAGGTGGTCCACCACCTCCCGGTGCCGGCCCGCCTTGAGCAGGCCGATGGGCTGGACCACATCCAGCTCCCGGGCCCCCGCGGCGACGGCCGCCTCCGCCTGGCGCGCCTTGTCGGCGGCCGAGCCGGCCCCCAGGGGGAAGTCGATGACCGTGCAGACCACGGGTCCGGCGCCGGCCAGGAGCTCCGCCGCCAGCGGAACGTAGAGGGGGTTGATGCAGACGGCCGCGAAGCCGTGCTCCACCGCCTCCCGGCAGAGCTGCTCGACCTGCTGGGGCGTCGCCTCCGGCTTGAGCAGGGTGTGGTCGATCATGGCCGCCAGCTGCCGCCGGTCCAGGGCCGGGGCGGTCTCGGGGGCCCCGCCCAGGGAGTTGTCGCCGGAATGGATCACCGGCCGTCCTCCTTTCGGGCTGTAGCGGCCTCCGCGGATCGGCCTGGAACGGCCTCCACCGGCCCCTCCTCCCGTCCGGGAGCCGCCTGGCCCCAGGCCGCCCGGGGGGTCGAACCCAGCTGGTGGTGGCGGCGGCACCGGGGCTCGTAGGACTCGTGTCCGCCGATCAGGATCACCGGATCGTCGGGCGCGGCGGGCCGCCCGCCGATCAGCCGCTGGGTGAAGGTGGCCGGCTCCCCGCAGACCACGCAGATCGCCTTGAGCTTGACCACCTCGTCGGCCAGGGCCATGAGCTCCGGCATCGGCCCGAAGGGCCGCCGGGCGAAGTCCATGTCCAGGCCGGAGACGATGACCCGCATCCCGGCCTCCACCATCTCCAGCACGGCGGGCACGATGGCGGGGGCGAAGAACTGGGCCTCGTCGATGCCCACCACCTCGGCCGCCGCGCCGGCGGCCCGGGCCGGGATGTCCTGGGGCCGGTCGGCGGGGATGACCACCGCCTCCAGATCCCGCCCGTCGTGGGAGGCCACCGCGTCCCGCCGGTAGCGGTGGTCCAGGTCGGGCTTGCAGAGGAACACCCGCCGGCGGGCGATGCGGGCCCGCTGCACGCGGCGGAGGAGCTCTTCGGTCTTGCCCGAGAACATCCCGCCGGTGATGACCTCGAGGTAACCTGCCATGTCCGGTCCGTTCGCTCCCCTTCCCTCTCCCCGGGCCGTCGCTTCCGCGTGGGCAGCGGCGGTCTCTCGCGCCCGGGCGCCCGCCTACTCTTCGCGTGCCGGCGGCGCCGTTCCTGCGGGCGGCGGCGCGGTCCCTGGGGGCGGTGACGGCGCCGGCCCTCCGGGCGCGTCCCCGCCGGTGGCGGGATCCCCTCTGCCGGCTCCCTCCCCGCGACCGCCGGCGGGCACCGCGCCCTGGCCTCCGGCCCGGCCGGCCTCCGCCGGGCCGGCCGGGCCCCGGCGGGCCTCGATGACCGGCGCCAGGCGCCCCTCGTAGCCCTGGTCGCTGGGCTCGTAAAACCGGGCCCCCAGGAGCTCGTCGGGCAGGTACTGCTGGCGCACGAAATGGCCGGGATAGTCGTGGGGATACCGGTAGCCCCGGCCGTGGCCCAGGGCCCGGGCGCCCCGGTAGTGGGCGTCCCGCAGGTGGCGGGGCACGCCGGCGATGGCCCGTTCCTCCACCGCCTTCCAGGCTGCGTCGATGGCCTTGATCACCGCGTTGCTCTTGGGCGCCGTGGCCAGGTAGAGGACCGCTTCCGCCAGGGGGATGCGGGCCTCCGGCATCCCCACCTGCTCGGCGGCCGTGGCGGCGGCCGCCGCCACCTGCAGGGCCCGGGGATCGGCCAGGCCCACATCCTCCGCCGCGTGGACCAGGAGGCGGCGGGCGATGGTGCGCGGGTCCTCCCCAGCGTAGAGCATCCGGGCCAGCCAGTACACGGCGGCGTCGGGATCGGAGCCGCGGATGCTCTTGATCAAGGCGGACATGTGGTCGTAGTGCTCGTCGCCCGTGGGGTCATAGGCCAGGGCCCGCCGCTGGATGGACTCCTCGGCCACGGCCAGGGTGATCCGCCGCACCCCATCCTCCCCGGGCGGGGTCGTCAACACCGCCAGCTCCAGGGCGTTGAGGGCCGAGCGGGCGTCGCCGCCCGCCACCCGCACCAGGTGCTCCAGGGCCGCCGGTTCCACCTCCACCCGGTACATCCCCAGGCCCCGTTCGGGGTCCTCCAAGGCCCGCAGCAGCAGCCGGCGGACGTCCTCATCGGCCAGGGGCTCCAGCCGGAAGATCCGCGCCCGGGACACCAGCGGCGGGACGCAGGCGAAGTAGGGGTTCTCCGTGGTGGCGCCGATCAGGGCGACCAGGCCGCTCTCCAGGTGGGGCAGGAGGGCGTCCTGCTGGGCCCGGTTCCAGCGGTGGACCTCATCGACGAACAGGACCGTCGAGCGTCCCTCCAGGGCCCGCCGCTCCCGGGCCTGCTCCACCACCCGGCGCAGGTCGCCGACACCGGCGGTCACGGCGTTGAGGGGTTCGAAGTGGGCCCGGGTCGTCTGGGCGATGATCCGGGCCAGGGTCGTCTTGCCCGAGCCCGGCGGCCCCCAGAGGATGATGGACCCCAGCCGGTCCGCTTCGATGGCCCGCCGCAGGAGCCGGCCCGGCCCCACCAGGTGCTGCTGGCCGACGAACTCGTCCAGGCTGCGGGGCCGCATGCGCTCGGCCAGGGGCGCCTCCCGGCGCGCCCGTTCCTCCGCCGCCCGGCTGAAGAGATCGTCGGCCGGCTGGCTTGGCGTCGGCCGGCCCCCCTGCCCCCCTTGGGCCCCGGCGGGCCCCGCTTTGCGCACCACCTGCGTCGCTCCCTCCGGTCCCTTCCGGCGCCGTCGCCGGGAAACCCGCCCGGCCGGGCGTCAGGCCCCGGCCAGGATCCGGTGGAAGATGGCCAGGGCCCGGTCCGCGTCGGCCGGCCCCACGTCCTTGTGGGTCACCCAGCGCAAGCGCCGCGGGTCTACGGCGTTGACCTTGACCCCCGCGGCGGCCAGGGCTTCGGCCAGCTGGTAGGCGCTCCGCCCCGTGGCGGCGACGTCGGCCATCACCATGTTCGTCTGGACCGCGGTCATGTCCACCTGGACCCCGGGGAGGCTGGCCAGCCCCTCGGCCAGCCGGCGGGCCAGGGCGTGGTCTTCCGCCAGCCGGTCGATCATCGTCTCCAGCGCCACCAGCCCCGCCGCCGCCAGGACCCCCGCCTGGCGCATCCCGCCGCCCAGCGCCTTGCGGTAACGGCGGGCCTCGGCGATGAAGTCGGCGTCCCCCACCAGCACGGACCCCACGGGACAGCCGAGCCCCTTGGACAGGCTGAACATCACCGAGTCGGCCGGCGCCGCCAGCAGGCGGGCGGGCACCCCCAGGGCCACCGCCGCGTTGAAGATCCGCGCGCCGTCCAGGTGCACCTTGAGCCCGTGCCGGTGGGCGACCTCCGCCACCGCGGCGGTCTCCTCCGGGGTCATCACCGTCCCGCCCCAGCGGTTGTGGGTGTTCTCCAGGCACAGCAACCGGGGCGGCGGGAAGTGGATGTTGGCCGGCCGGATGGCCGCCTCCACCACCGCCGGGTCCAGGACGCCGCGGCGGGACGGCAGGGGCCGGACCTGGCAGCCGGCCAGCAGCGCCACCCCGCCGACTTCGTAGTAATAGATGTGGGATTCCTCTTCCAGCAAAACCTCGTCGCCGCGGCGCGTGTGGGTCAGCACGGCCGCCTGGTTGGCCATGGTGCCGCTGGGGAAGAACAGGCCCGCGGCCTTGCCGAGCCGCTCGGCCGCCGCCTCCTCCAGGCGCCGTACCGTGGGATCCTCGCCGTAGACGTCGTCACCCACCTCGGCCTCGGCCATGGCCTTGCGCATGGCCGGCGTCGGCTGGGTGACGGTGTCGCTGCGGAAGTCGATGAAGTCCGCCACCGCCGCTCTCCCTCCGGGACCGCCTCCCGGGCGGTCAGCAGTCCTGTCCTCAGGTGGGGTGGAACCCGCAACGCGGGCAGATCCAGCCCCACGGGCGCCGGGCCAGGGCGCCGCCGCAGGCCGGGCAGGCGAAGCTGCCCGGGGCCCGCTGGGGCAGGCCGGCCGGGGGCCCACCCTGGTCCTCCGGCCCGGAACCGGCGCCCGGCGCTGGGGCGGGGTCGGCCCAGCCCTGCGGCCGCTCCCCCATCCCCGCGGTCCCCGGCCCCGGGGTCCCGGAAATCATGCCGGCCAGCTCGCTGCCCTCCATGGGCCCCACGGGTTTCACCCTTCCGTGCCATGCCGCCTTCGCCGCCCCGATAGACGGGCGGGGCTGCGGCCCTGCCGGCCGCAGCCCCGCCCGCGCGCCCGTTCCACCTCAGCCGATGGCCTTCTGGATCTCCTGCTCCAGCTCCTCCTTGGGCCGGAAGCCGACGATCCGGGCGACGGGCTCACCGCCCTTGAACACGATCAGGGTCGGGATCGACATCACGCCGTAGCGGCTGGCGATGGTGCCGTGGTCGTCCACGTTGAGCTTCGTCACCTTCAGCCGGTCGGCGTACTCCTGGGCGATCTCCTCCACGATGGGGGCGATCATCCGGCACGGACCGCACCACGGCGCCCAGAAATCCACCAGGACGGGCCGGTCCGACTGGAGGACCTCCGCCTCGAACTGCTCGGCGGTGAGATCGAGGATGCCCGCTGCCATGTCAACGCCTCCTTCTCCGCAGGCCGGCCCGGTGCGGGGCACCGGTGACCTGCGGCATCCACCCATCCCCTCCCCGATGGCCCGATGCCCGGATCGGGATCCCCGGTCGGGATCCACGATCCATGGCGCCTCGCCGGGGGCTTTGCGACCCGCACCCGCAGGCGGCCACGGCCCCGGGAGGCTCCCCGGCCGGGGCGGCCGGGATGGGTACGCCTCCATCTTAAACCACATCGGCCGGCAGGGGACAACGGCCCAGGCGGGCCCGCCAGCCGCGCCCTCCCCGGCCGTCCCGTGCACACCGGCCGGCCCCGGGTCTTGTCCGTACCTGCGTCTTTTCCGTACCGGCCGTCTTGTCCGCACCGGCTGTACCGGCCGGCCTTCGCGCCGCCGTTCCACCGGCCCCGAGCTCCCTCCCGGCCCTTAGGGTGGCCCTTAGGGTGCCCCCAAGGCAAAACCGGCCGGGATGAACCGGCCGGCCTCTCCGCTGCAAAAGGCGAACCCCGCGTGTGCCGTGGCGCGCGAGTCTTTGAACCCGTTCCCCCACAGGTGGGTGCCCTCCCACGACCGTCTTGCCCGTCCCCTGCCGTGGGGGCATGGACGCAGGCCGCGGAGAGCCGGGCTCCCTTTGTCTTGGTGTTGGATCAAGACACTGCGCAGACCACGCGCACCGCAGGGTGCCGTGAACCGCTCCGCTTGTGCGCCTCCATCGTAGCACGGCCGGCCGGCGGCCTTCAATGACAAGTCGCTGGAGACGTCCGGCGGGACGGCCCGTTCCTACCGCGGCTGGATCCGGATGTGCAGCTCCTCCAGCTGGCCGGGATCCACGTCGGCCGGCGCGCCCGTCAGCGGGTCGACGGCCCGCGCCGTCTTGGGAAAGGCGATCACGTCCCGGATGCTGGAGGCGCCCGCCGCCAGCATGACGATGCGGTCGAAGCCGAAGGCGATGCCGCCGTGGGGCGGCGGGCCGTACTCGAAGGCCTCCAGGAGGAAGCCGAACCGCTCCCGGGCCTTCTCCGGCGGCAGGCCGATGGCGCGGAACACCCGCTCCTGCACGTCCCGGCGGTGGATCCGGATGCTGCCGCCGCCGATCTCGTAGCCGTTGAGGACCAGGTCGTAGGCCTTGGCCCGCACCCCGGCGGGATCGGTCTCGAGCCGCTCCAGGTCCTCGTCCCGGGGTGAGGTGAAGGGGTGGTGGCGCGCCACGTAACGGCCCTCGTCCTCGTCCCACTCCAGGAGCGGGAAGTCGACCACCCAGGCCATGGCCCACTCCTGCACCCGGGGCCAGCCCAGGCGCTCGGCCAGCTGGAGCCGCAGCTTGCCCAGCACGGTGGAGGCGCGCTCGGGCTCGTCGCCGGCCAGCAGCACCAGGTCGCCCGCCGTGACCCCAAGGCGCGCCGCCAGGGCGGCCCGTTCCTCCGGCGTGAAGAACTTCACCGTCGGGCCGCGCCAGGTTCCGGGGTCAGGCTCGGGGGCGGCGATCCAGGCGATGCCCCGCGCCCCCGCAGCCCGGGCGGCCTCGTCCAGGCCGTCCAGCTCCTTGCGGGAGAGGGCCGCACCCCCCGGCGCCCGCAGGGCGCGCACGGCGCCGCCGGCATCCAACACCGACCGGAAGCCGCGGAACTCCGTGGCGGCGAAGACGTCGCTCACGTCGGTCACGGCCGGCTCGTACCGCAGGTCCGGCTTGTCGCTGCCGTAGCGGGCCATGGCCTCCGCGTAGGTGAGCCGCGGCAACGGCAAGGGGATCGCCACGCCCAGCAGCTCCCGCCAGAGCTCGGCCATCATCCCCTCGGCCATGGCCAGCACGTCCTCCACGTCGACGAAGCTCATCTCCACGTCGATCTGGGTGAACTCGGGCTGCCGGTCCGCCCGCAGGTCCTCGTCCCGGAAGCAGCGGACGATCTGGAAGTAGCGCTCGATGCCGGCCACCATCAACAGTTGCTTGAAGAGCTGGGGGGACTGGGGCAAGGCGTAAAAGCGCCCCGGGTAGAGGCGGCTGGGCACCAGGTAGTCCCGGGCCCCCTCCGGCGTGCTCCGGGTCAGCATCGGCGTCTCGACTTCCAGGAAGCCGTGGCGGTCGAAGTAGCGGCGCACCACCTGGTAGGCCCGGTGCCGCAGCCACAGGTTGCGGAACATGGCGGGGCGCCGCAGGTCCAGGTAGCGGTACCGCAGGCGCAGGGCTTCATCCACCTCGGCGGCGGCGTCCAGCTCAAAGGGCGGCGTCTTGCTGGTGGAGAGGATCCACAGCCGCTCGGGGACCAGCTCCACCTCCCCGGTCTCCAGCCTGGGGTTGACCGCCTCCGGCGCCCGGCGGCGCACCAGCCCCCGGGCCACCACCACGTACTCGGCCCGCAGCGCCTCGGCCGCCCGCACCACCTCGGCGGGCGCTTCCGCGCCGTTGATCACCAGCTGCAGCCGCCCCGTGCGGTCCCGCACCTCGATGAACCGGAGACCGCCCAGATCCCGCACCCGGTGGACCCAGCCGGCCACCGTCAAGGTGCGCCCCACGTGCTCGGGCCGCACCTCGCCGCAGCCCAGGTCCCGGGCCATCGCGTCCCGCTGCCAGCCGCTGAGGGCCGGGACCAGGGTGGTCCCTTCCCGGCCGGGTTCGTCCATCGCCGTCACTTCGACTCCACCTCCGACCCAGGGTCGCCATGGCTCGCCCCGGCGCGGGCCGGGCCTCCCCGTGCACCCGGCGGGCTCGCCGCGCCGCTCCCCGCCCTGCCCGCGCCGGTCCCCGCCCCCGGCGATACCGGGTCCTCCGGCTTCCCGCCGACCGGTGTGGCGCCGGCCCCAACCGGCGGGGCATCCGCTCCGGCCGCATCCACCTCGCCTGGTGCGGCATCACCCCCCGCCGCAGCCGGGGCGGGCACCGGGGCGGGCGCCGGACTCGCCGGGTCGACCGCCGGCCGCCGCAGCGCCGCGGCCAGCTCGGCCAGGGGCACGGCGCGCTGCTCGCCGGTGGCCAGCTCGCGGACCGTCGCCTCCTTGCGGGCCCACTCCTCATCGCCCAGGATCACGGCGTACCGCACCGGCAGCCGCCCCGCCGCCCGCAGCTGGGCCTTGAGGCTGCGCCCCACGTGGTCCATGTCCACGGCCAGGCCGGCCTGCCGCAGGCGCTGGACCAGGGCCAGCACCGGGGGCCGCGGGACCTGGCCCGTGACGGCGACGAAGGCGTCCAGGGGCCGCGCGGCACCTGGCGCCCGGCCGGCCGCCTCCAGGGTCAGCAGCAGCCGCTCCAGGCCCATGCCGAAGCCGACCCCCGGGGTGGGCGGCCCCCCTAGGAGTTCGATCAGGCCGTCGTAGCGCCCGCCGCCGCAGACGGTGTCCTGGGCGCCCAGGCCCCCATACTTGATCTCGAAGACCGTGCGGGTGTAGTAGTCCAGGCCGCGCACCAGGCTGGGGTCGAGGCGATAGGCAATCCCCAGCGCGTCCAGGGCCGCCTGCAGCTGCGCGAAATGGGCCCGGCAGTCGTCGCACAGGTAGTCCACCGTGCGCGGCGCCGCCGCCTTGTGGACCTGGTCCGCCGGCACCTTGCAGTCCAGCAGCCGCAGAGGGTTCGTCTCCAGCCGGGCACGGCAGTCGGCGCACAGCTCGGCCGCCCGGGGCCGGTAGTAGTCCAGCAGGGCCTGGCGGTAGCGGGGCCGGCAGGCGGGGCAGCCGATGCTGTTGAGGTGCACCTGGAGCCCCTCCAGGCCCAGCTCGCCGAACAACGTCACCGCCAGGGCGATGATCTCCGCGTCGGCCGTCGCTTCCCCGGCCCCGAAGATCTCCACGCCGAACTGGACGTGCTGGCGATAGCGGCCGGCCTGGGGCCGCTCGTGGCGGAACATGGGCTGGATGTAGTACAGCTTGACGGGCTGGGGCCCGTTGTGCAGCCCGTTCTCCAGGTAGGCGCGCACCGCCGCCGCCGTTCCCTCCGGCCGCAGCACCAGCTGCCGGTCGCTGCCCGGCGGCGTCAGCACGTACATCTCCTTCTGGACGATGTCCGTGGTCTCCCCCACGGTGCGCTGGAAGAGCTCCCGCGCCTCGATCACCGGCGTCCGCAGCTCGCCGAAGCCGAAGCGGGCGGCCACGTCCCGGATCCTGGCCTCCAGGGCCTGCCAGCGCGGCGCCTCCTGGGGGACCACGTCATAGGTTCCGCGGGGTCGCTGGATCCGCTCCAAACCCTTCCCTCCCGTCGCCGGCCGAACGCGCCGGGGCGCAGGACCTGCCCGTGATTGCCCCGGCGCCGTGATGCCCCGAACCCGGGCGGTTCGTGTCATCCGCCGGGCCGGCCGCCCGCCCGCTCCACCGGTGGCCGGGGCGAGCTCCCCGAGCCTCCCGGATCCCGGGCCGCCCGGCTGTCCAGCGCCAGGGTCACCGGCCCGTCGTTGACCAGTTCGACCTGCATGTCGGCCCCGAACCATCCCGTCTGGACGAACAGGCCCCGGGACTCGAGGGCAGCCGCCACCGCCTCGTAGAGGGGTTCCGCCTCCCCGGGCGGCGCGGCCTCGGTGAAGGAGGGCCGGCGGCCCCGCCGGCAGTCGCCCAGCAGGGTGAACTGGGACACCAGCAGCACTTGCCCGCCCACCTCCAGCAGCGACCGCTCGAAATGGCGGCCGGCGGCCTCGCCCTCACCGGGGAAGATGCGCAGCTGGGCGATCTTGTCCGCCATCCACTCCACATCGGCCGGGCCGTCGCCCCGCTGGACCCCCAGCAAAACAACGACCCCTCGACCGATGGTGCGAGGGGCTTGTCCGGCGGTGTGCACCGCGGCCCGGGCCACCCGCTGGATCACGGCCCGCATACCCGACCTCCGTTCCCACCGATCGTCCTTCCCTGCGCCGGCCGCCGCGATGGCCTGCGGGGCGGCGCGGGGCGGTCCCGCCGCCGCGGGGTTCGCCCCGCCGGGGGCCCCATCCCCGGCCCGCGGCGACCCATCCCGATCGGCCGTCCCCGGCCCCACCGCGGGGCCGGCGGCCGGCCCCGCGGGGCCGTCCCGCGGCCCGGCCCACCGCCGGATCCCGCGGTCCGCCGGGCGAGCCGGGGCGCCCGCAGGAGAACGCCTAGCGGCTGGCCACCCGCTGCACCCGGATCACGTCCCGCACCCGCTCCAGCTGGCGCCGCAGCTGGTCGAACTGCTCCAGGTTCTGGACCTCCACCACCAGGTCGATGGTGGCGGTGCCGTCCCGGTGGGTGCGGGTGCGGGCGGCCAGGATGTTGCGCCGGGTGTCGGCCACCACGGCGGTGATGTCCGAGAGCAATCCCACCCGGTCGTAGCAGTCGATCTCCACCGCCACCGGGAAGGCCTGCCCCGCCACCTGGTCCCAGCTGACGTCGATCAGCCGCTGGCCCACGTCGGGACTCGCCTTGAGCATATTGCAATCGGCCCGGTGGATCGAGACCCCGCGGCCCCGGGTCACGTAGCCCACGATGGGGTCGCCGGGCACGGGATTGCAGCAGCGGGAGAAGCGCACCAGGATCTGGTCCAGGCCGTCGACCCGCACCCCCGCGCCCCGGGCCGGGGCAACCCGGGCGCGCCGGCCTTCCTCCGGCAGGGCCGGCGCTGCCTCGGACCCTTCCCGGGCCACCTGGCGCCGGTAGAGATCCCGCAGCCGGCCGGCCACCTGGCCCGCCGCCACGCCGCCGTAGCCGATGGAGACCAGCAGCTCCTCGGCGTCGCTCAGGTTGTAGCGGGCCGCCACCTCGTCCAGCCAGTCCTTGCGCCAGACCTCCCGCACCGGCAGGCCGTGGGCCTTGAGCTCGTGCTCCAGCATGGCCCGGCCCCGCTCCAGGTTCTCGTCCCGCCGCTGCTTCTTGAGCCACTGGCGGATGCGGCTGCGGGCGGTGGAGGTGCGGACGAACTGCAGCCAGTCGGCGCTGGGGCCGCTGGACTGCTTGTTCGTCAGGATCTCGACGATGTCGCCGTTCTTGAGCCGGTAGTCCAGGGGCACGATGCGCCCGTTGACCTTGGCGCCGACGCAGCGGTGGCCGATCTCCGTGTGGATGCGGAAGGCGAAGTCCACCGGCGTCGACCCGGCCGGCAGGTCGATGACGTCCCCCTTGGGGGTGAAGACGAACACCTCGTCGGAGAAGACGTCGATCTTCAGCGACTCCATGAACTCCCGGGCGTCGCCCAGGTCGTTCTGCCACTCCAGGACCTGGCGCAGCCAGGCCAGCTTGGCGTCGAAATCCTTGTCGGTCCGCCCCCGCTCCTTGTACCGCCAGTGGGCGGCGATGCCGTACTCGGCCGTCCGGTGCATGTCCCAAGTGCGGATCTGGATCTCGAAGGGCTCGCCCTGGGGCCCGATCACCGTGGTGTGCAAGGACTGGTACATGTTGGACTTGGGCGTGGCGATGTAGTCCTTGAAGCGGCCGGGCAGCGGCCGCCAGATGGTGTGGACCACCCCCAGGGCCCCGTAACAGTCCTTCACCGTGTCCACGATGACCCGCACGGCGATCAGGTCGTAGATCTGGGACAGGTCCTTGCCCTGCTCGTACATCTTGCGGTAGATGCTGTAGAAGTGCTTGGCCCGCCCCTGGATGTCGGCCCGGATGCCCGCCTCCGCCAGCCGGGTCTTCAGGGTGGCGATGATCACCTGGGCCAGCTGTTCCCGCTCGGCGCGCTTGCGGGGGATGCGCTCGGACAGCTCCCGGTAGCGCTCGGGCTCCAGGTAGCGCAGGGCCAGGTCCTCCAGCTCCCACTGGATCTGGGACATGCCCAGCCGGTGGGCCAGGGGCGCGAAAATCTCCAGGGTCTCCCGGGACTTGGCGATCTGCTTCTCCCGCGGGACCACCCCGAGGGTCCGCATGTTGTGCAGCCGGTCGGCCAGCTTGATCAGCACGACCCGGATGTCCCGGGCCATGGCGAGAAACATCTTGCGCAGGTTCTCCGCCTGTTCCTCCAGGCGGGTGCGCCACTCGATCTGGTTGAGCTTGGTCACCCCGTCGACCAGCAGGGCCACCTCCGGCCCGAACTCCCGCTCCACCTGCTCCAGGGTCACGGGCGTGTCCTCCACCGTGTCGTGGAGCAGGGCGGCGACCAGGGTGGCGGCGTCCAGCTCCAGGTCGGCCAGGATCAGCGCCACCGCCAGGGGGTGCTCGATGAAGTCCTGGCCCGAGGCCCGCTTCTGCCCCTGGTGGGCCGCCTTGCCGAACTCGAAGGCGCGGCGCAGCCACTCCAGCTCGGCGGGCCCCAGGTAGCGGCCCGCCCGCTGGAGCAGCTCGTCGGGCGTGATGGAAGGCTGCAGCTCGACGGCCACGGGCTGGACACCCCCTTTCGCCGGTGGGCCGGCGCACCCGCATCCCCTTCAGGCCCGGGCGGCCCCTCAGGCCGGACCGGCCTCCGCCTCCGGCGGCGGGGCGGGCGTGCTGGCGTTTCTTATCAGTTCATTGTATCCCACCGGCAACGGCAGGGCCAGGGGATGGGCCAGCCCTCGTTCCGCTTCGGCCCAGCGGCCGGCGGCCAGCGCCGCCGCCACCCGCTCCAGGACCTCTCGGCGGGCCATCCCGGTCCGATACCGGGCGCTGCGGTTGAGGTCGAAGGCCCGCCGGCCCCGGGGCGCCAGGACCCACCACCCCGCTGCATCGCTGGAGGCCCCCGAGCCGGACGAACCGGCCGCGCCGGCCGCCGCGCCCTCCTCCCCGGCCGGGCCCAGGACCCCCGCCTCCCGCAGGATCTCCAGGGCGGCCTGCAGCGTGTGCCGGGGCCAGCCGGGGAGCCGGACGGCCAGGGCATCGACCAGGGCGGCGGGCCGGGCCGGCAGGCGCCGGGCCGGCAGGCGCCGCGCCTGGGGTGCCGGTGCGGGGCCACCTGCCGACGGCCCCCCCACCCCAGCCCCACCGTCCCCGGTCCCCGTCCCGCGCCCCGGCCGGCTCCCGGCCGTCCCGGGCCGGCCCGCCGCCTCCACCGCGCCACCGCCCGGGTCCGGGCTGCCCGCCAGCGCTTCCAGGGCCAGGTACACCTTGACGAGGGCCTCCCGGTCGGGGTACAGCGCCTCCGTCCAGCGCCGCCGGCGCTCCAGCTCCGCAGCCAGCCAGGCCGCCCGGGCCGCGTCCGCCGGCCGCAGGTCCTGGACCCGCAGCTCGACCCGCTCGGCACCGCGGAAGGTGTCCACCCGCGGCCGGACGGCCAGCTCCAGGTGGCGCGCCTGGGCCACCTGGGCCGCCAGCTCGCCCAGCCCGAAGGCGACCGCCGACCAGCCACCCTCCCATTCCAGGCGCAGGTGCTCGCCGCCGCCCACCGGGCGGGCCGTGACGGCCGGGAGGCCGGCCAGGGCGACCACCGGCTCCGGGTTCCCCTCCCCGAAGGGGGCGAGCCGCTCCAGCTCCCGCACGGCGGCCACCGTCAGCTCCTCCGGCCGCGCCACGGCGTCCACCTCCACCACCGGCACTCGCTGGTCCGGGGTCAGGGTGCGGCGGGCCTCCTCCGCCAGGCGCCTGCCCAGCTCGCCCCAGCGCTCGGCGGGCAGGGTGAAGCCCGCCGCCTGGGCGTGGCCGCCGAAGCGGGCGAAGAGCTCCGAGCACGCCGCCAGGGCCCGGAACAGGTGGAAGCCGGCGATGCTGCGCGCCGATCCGGTGATCCAGCCGGCCTGCTCCCGGCCCACCAGGGCCGGCCGGTGGAACAGGTCGACCAGCCGGGAGGCCACGATCCCCAGGACGCCCTGGTGCCAGCCGGGATGGGCCAGGGCGATGACCTCCTCGCCGTAGAGCCCCTCGCCCCGTTCCAGCCGGCGCAAGGCCTGGCCGAGGGCCAGGTCCTCCTGTTGGCGGCGCAGCCGGTTCAGCTGGTCGACGGCCAGGGCCAGGGCCCGGGCACGGCCGGGTTCGTCCGTGGCCAGCAGCTCCCAGGCCTGAAAGGCCGAGCCCATGCGCCCGGCGGCGTTGAGCCGCGGGGCCAGGATGAAGGCCACGCCGTGGGCGTCCAGGCGCGTGTCGCCGAGGCCTGCGGCCTCCGCCAGGGCGGCCAGGCCGGGCAGGGGCGCGGCGGCCAGCTCCGCGAGCCCGCGCCGCACCAGGGTGCGGTTCTCGTCCTGCAGCGGCACCACATCGGCCACGGTGGCCAGGGCCGCCAGCTGCCACCAGGCCGGCGAGGCCGGTTCGTCCCCCAGGAGGGCCTGGAGCAGCTTGAAGACCACGCCGGTGCCGCAGAGGCCCCGCCAGGGGTAGCGGCTGTCCGGCCGGTGGGGGTTGATCACCGCCAGCGCAGGCGGCAGGGCCCCCTGGACCTGGTGGTGGTCGGTGACGATGACGTCCAGGCCCCGCCGGTGCGCCTCGGCTAAGGGCTCGTGGGCCGCGATCCCGTTGTCCACGGTGACCAGCAGCCTCGCCCCCATGGCCGTGGCCGCCTCCAGGGCTCCCGGCGGCACGCCGTACCCCTCGCCGTGGCGGTCCGGGATGTACACCTGGACCCGGGCCTCGGGCTCCAGGTCCTTCAGGCCGCGGTAGAGCAGGGCCGCGGCCGCCACGCCGTCCACGTCGTAGTCGCCGACGATCAGGATCCCCTCGTCCCGGGCCAGGGCGGCCCGCAGCCGGGCCACCGCGGCCTCCATGCCGGGCAGCAGGAAGGGGTCGTGGAGCAGGGGATGGCCGTCGAGGAGCCGCCGGGCGGCGGCGGCATCGGTCCACCCGCGGCCGGCCAGGATGCGGGCGGTCAGGGGCGCCACGCCCAGGGCCTCGGCCAACCGCGCCACCACCGCCGGATCGGCCGGACGAACCCGCCAGCGCCGCCCGGGCACCGGCGCCCTCACGCCCGGCCGCCCCCGGTGGGAGCCCCCGGGACCCGGGACCGGGGCCGGGGCCGGAACCGGGACCATTCCTGGCCCCGCCGGGCGCGGGAGGACGCCGGCCCGCGAACGCCCCCACCCCCGGGGGCCCCTTGCGGGCGACGGGTACGGCCGGCAGCGGCAACGGCGGGCAGCCTACGGGCGCGGCAGGACGGTGATCGGCAGGGCGCGCAGGTCGTCGACGGCAAGGACATCGCCTCCACAAGGAGGCGGTCTTCGACAGGCGGGGGAGGGTTCCTGCGCCCTGGAAGAACCCGCCGGGGGTGCCCGGCGGATCGCCGGCGCCGTCAGGGACGGGCCCGCTCCTTGCGCTGGGCCCGCTCCCGGTGGACGATGGAGACCAGGGTGTCCCGCTCCAGCTCGTCGACCACGTACAAGCGGCCGCCCGCCACCCGCACCAGCTCCCGCAGGTAACGCTCGTTGGGTTGCAGGCCGATGCAGGTGAACCCCACCCGGCCGAACCGGCCCTGGCCCAGCTGGCGGGCCACCTGGACGGCATCCTCCAGGGGGTTGGCCGTCCGGTAGGGGACGGTCGGGATGCCGTCGGTGATGAGCACCAGGAGGGGGTTCCGGGCCCGGCTCTGGGCCAGGTAGAGCAGGGCGACCTCCAGCCCCTGGGCCAGGGGGGTGAGGCCGTAGGGCTGGATCTGGCTGAGGCCGCGTTCGACCCGGCTGGTGTTGCGGGTCAGCGGCACCTGGACCTGGACGATCCGCTCCTGGAAGGTGATGACGGCCACCCGGTCGCGGGTGGAGACGAGGAGCTGCTGGGCCAGATCCTTGGCCGCCCGGATGCGGCTGCCCGCCATGCTGGCGCTGGCGTCCAGCACCAGGCAGACGTCCACCGGGTGGCGGCGGAGGCGCCGGTAGAGGCGCAGGTCCTCGGCGCCGACCCGCAGGGGAAGACCGCGCCGCGCCAGGGCCGCCGTCACCGACTCGGCCACCGCCAGGCCGTCGCCGCCCGCCCCCGGCTCCCAGGGTCGCACCACCCGCCGGTTGGCCTGCCGACCGCGCTCGTCGTCGTAGACCGCGATCTGCCCGTGACCGGGACGGGGGTCCGGCCGGGCCGGGCGCACCCGCAGCAGGCGGCGCAGGGCCGTGCGCACGGTGGCCGGTTCGTCCTGGAGCAAGGCCAGGAGCTCCCAGCCCTGCGGGCTCAGGCGGTACCGCTCGCCGTCCCGTTCCAGCAGGCCGGCCTCCCGCAGGGTCGTCAGCCACCGGCGCAGGTCTTCGTAACCGGCGCCGGGCAGCTGGAGGTCCCGCAGGGTCGCGCCGGCACCCAGGCGCTCCAGCAGGGCGGTACCCAGGTCGACCCCGGTCTCCCGCAGCCAGTCCAGGGAGCGGGCCAGAAGCCCCTGCCGGTGGAACCGGTGGGCGGCCGCGTCGCCGCCCGGGGGCCCGCCGGCCGCCGGCTCCCCCCCGCCCGCCAGCCCAAGCCCGTTGCCATCGCCGTGGACCGTCTCGTTGCCCATGCCCGGCCCAGGCTCCTTCCGCCCCTGGCCGGCGGCGCCGCCGGCCGTGGGCGAAACGGGCCAGGGCCCCTCCGGGAGGCGGACCGTCCCGTCGCCGGCCCCCAGGTTCCCGTCGCCGGGCGGGCCGTCGTAGGAACGGCCGCGGCCAGGCCGGTCGTCGCCGGGGATCCCGCCGGTGCCAGGCCCACCGGCGCCCTGCGGGGACCGGGTCCCGTCCCGGCCGGCACCGGCCGCCCCGCCGGCACCCTCCCAGCCGGAGAGGCCATACCCCCGGCCCCACCACGGACGCCAGAGGGACCGGAGCCCGGGACGGCCCCCGCGGCCGGGGGCGGCGCCTTCAGCGCTCCGGCGGCGCCCGGATGGGCGCTCGCCGTCGCCGTCGTCCAGGAGGACCTCCCGCCAGGCCGCCGGGCCGGTGAAGCGGTGGGGCCGCCCGAGACCTGCGGTCCCTGGGTCGCCCGGCCCCCGCCCATCGGGCCCCCAGGCCGCCGGGCCGGTGACGGCCACGTCGCCAGGGGCGGCCCAGCCGTCGGGACCGCCGCCGCCCACCGCGGCCGGGCCGCCGGCGCCCCCCGCTACCCCGAGGTCGGCCGGCCCGTTCCCGCCCGCACCCGGCGGGGACGGAAACCCGCCGGTCGGGTTTCCAGGCCGTCCGGCCGCCGGGCCGCCCCGGGCGGACCCCCGCCCACCCCAGCCCCAACCGGCGCCGGCCTCGCCCGCCGGGCGGGGACGGCCCTCCTCCCGCAGGAGGGAGTCGGAGGCGGTCTCGTAATCGCTGAGGTCCAGGGGAGCGCCGCCCTGCCCGTCGACCAGTTCCACCGCGTCGATCCGCCGCAGTTCCAGGCCCGACTGCAGCACCGCCTCCTCCACCGCCGCCACGGCGTAGACGGCATAGCCCCAAAGGGCCCGGGGCAGGCCGATGGCCAGGTGGACGTGGTTGCGGTGGGCCAGGCGCAAGGAGAGGCGGCGGCCGTAGATCAGCGATCCCGAGGCGCGGCCGCCGCCGGTCCCGGTCTGCAGGTCGATGTAATCGGGGATCTGCTCGACGGGTAGCCCGGCCACCCGGTACGCCCCGGCGTCGCGGGCGTAGATCCGGGCCGCCCGGGTGAGCTGGCGCGCCACCAGGCGGTGGTCGACCTCCCCGTCGGCGTGGAAGACGTCGATGTGGAGGATCTGGCCGGGCCGGGAGCGGCCATAGAAGACCCGGCCCGCATCGGCGTGGCGCAGGACCTGGACGACACCCGGCCGGCCCACCACCAGCAAGTGAACGCAGGTGCTGGCCACGGCTGCCTCACCGATGCCCGCGGCCCCCTGGGGCAGGGCATGCATCAGGCGGGCCGTCAGGTCGGCCTGCCGGCCCAGGCGCTCCGTCAGCCGCTCCAGGCCGGCAACCCAGGTCCTCACGGCCGGCCCCAGGACCGGATGGCCCGGTCCCGGGTCAGCTCCAGCAGGGGTCGGGCCCGGTGGGGCGGTGTGGTGCCCTCCCGGGCGCCGGGCCGGAGGGGGCTGCCAGCGGCCCCCGAACCGGCCTGGGCCGGGCTGCGGGAGCCGCCCGCGGCCAGTCCCAGGCTGCCGAAGGGGCTGCCGGTGCCGAAGGAGCCGTAGGGTCCGTCGACGCCCGCGGAACCGGCGGCCCCCCGCCCCGGTCCAGTCTGGGATCCCCCGTCGGCTGCCGAGGAGAACCCGCCGCCGGGAGCCCCGGCCGTACCCCCCGCGGAGGCCCGGCTCGCCGCAGCCGGCGGCGTCGCCGCTGGGTTCAGGCCCCCGGCCCCGTGGCCGGCGGCCCGGGCCAGCATTCCCCTGAGCCGGCTCCACACGCCGCCCGGCCCCGTGTCGCCGCCGGACCAGCCGGCCCCCACCGGCCGGGCCGGCCCCTCCCCGTCCTGTTCGTCCCCTGCCGGCGGGACGCCCGGAACGTCGCCGGCCTCGGCCCGGGCCACGCCACCGCCAGGAACGGCCTGCCAGGCGCGCCCCCCGTAGGGATCGCCCGCCAGCGCCGCCCGGTTCCCAGGATCCCGGCCGGTCCAGGCGCCGGGGGCTCCGTCACCCCCATCGCTGGCCTCGCCCTCCCGGGCCAGGAACTCCAGGATCTCGCTCAGCACGCCGGCCTCCACCCGGTGACGGAGGACCGCCGGCGCGATCTCCAGGATGTCGGCCCGCAGGACCTGGCGCCGGCCCGACCGGGCGGCGTACAGCGCGGCCCCGTGTCGCCAGGCCTCCAGGGCCCGCAGGCTCTCCAGCCGAAACTGGACGTAGATCTCCGCCAGGAGGTCCAGAAGGGCCTCGGGGAATTCCGGCCGGCGGGCCGCCGCGTCCCGCCAGCGGCGGCTCCACTCGTCATCGGCCGGTGGGGTCGGGCCGGATGGGGCCGGGCCGCCGGCGGTGGCGGGCGGGGTTCCTGCCGCCGTCCTGGACCCGCCGGAGACGCCGGTCCCCGCAGATCCCACAGAGGCGGGGACCCCCGTCGATCCGGCGGTGACGGCGGCCCCCGCCGCCGCCCTGGAGGCATCGTGCCCGTCACCCGCCAGCGCGTCCGGGCCCTCGCCCCGGGTGCCGGCCGGCGACCAGCCGTTCGTGCGGCCACCCGCCGCCGTGGCGCCGGACACCCCATCCACCGCGGTGGCGTGCGGATCGCCCGCGGCGGGGGCAGCCTGCCCGGCCGGCAGGGCGGCCCCCGGCCGGGCGTCTGCGCCCGTACCGGCCGGCCCGGGGGCCGGTTCGTCCCGGCCCGTGGCAGCCTTTTGGGCCGCACCGCCCGGAGCGCCAGCGGCGGCCTTGGCCGCCCCGTCCCCTAACTGGGACGCCAGGGAGGGCGCCCCTCCACCGGCCCCCGCCCGGGTCGCCGCCGCGGCCGCCCGGGACCCTTGGGCGGCGGCCCGCGCCCGGGCTTCGCCCAGCATCAGGATCCGCTTGACCAGCCACGGCTCCCCCGGCCGGCGCACGTCCAGGACGAGATCGAAGCGATCGGACAGCTGCCGGCGGATCTCCTCCAGCGGTCCCGGTTCCTCGTCGGGGTTGGAGGCGGCCCACACGGCCACCCGCACCGGGATCTCCACCGGCGGCAGACCGGTCTCCTCGATCTGCAGACGGCCCGGCTTGGTCCCCATCACGTCCAGCAGGCAGTCGGCCAGCTCGGGCGCCACGTCGGCCAGGCGGTTGATCTCGTCGACCAGGACGATCCCCCGGTGGGCCTGGGCCAGGGTCCCGGGTAACAGGGCCGCCTCGGGGCGCGTGGCGTCGGTCAGCCGGGCCAGGTCCAGGCTGCCCGTGACCGTGCCCACCTTGGCCGACGGCGAGATCTCCCGGAAGGGCATCGGAATCCACTCGGTGCCGTGGGCGGCGATCTGATCGGGGGTCCAGTGGGCATGGAGCGGGCAATGGGGGGCCTGGGGATCGCAGTTGTACGGGCAGCCGCGGATCCGCTCGATGCGGGGGAGGATGCGCCGCGCCGCCCGCAGGATGGTCGTCTTGCCCGTCCCCCGCACGCCTTCGGCGTGGAGGTGCAGGGGTTCGCCCCAGAGCTGGGCGATAATGGACATCTCCACGGCTTCGAACAGATGGCGATTGCCCTCATGCCGGATGAGGGTCGCGTAATCCTGCATCGCACCACACCCCCGCCCACCGTGATGAACCGGCGATCCGCCCCGCCCGCTGGTCGAACCGGCCCGCCCGCGACGGCCGCCCGGCCCGACACGAACCCCCGGCGATCCAGCCCGGCGATCGCCGGGTGCTCGCAGCGCGGCCCGCGGAACCGGCGGCGCAGGTTAGTCTGGCCGCGCCCCAAGCAAAAAAACCACCGGACCCAGGGTCCGGTGGTTGCCGGCTTCTCTCGGCGACGGTGGTTTCCGGGATTCCCGGAAGGCAGGGCGTCTTCTTGGGTGCGCCTGGTCCCCCCGGCGCGCGGGCCGATCCGTTCAGCCGGCCGCCCGGGCCTGGGCCTGCCGCTGGGCCGCCCGCTCCCGCAGGATGTACCACAGGGGGCTGGCCACGAAGATCGACGAGTAGGTGCCGAACAGGATCCCGAAGAACATGGCCCCCGAGAAGGCGCGGATCGTCTCGCCGCCGAAGGCGAACACGGCAGCCAGGGCGAGCAGGGTCGTGGTGCCGGTCAACAGCGACCGGCGCAGCACCTGCCGGATCGACCGGTCGACCAGTTCGTCCAGCGGCTCCTTGCGCCGCAGCCGCAGGTTCTCCCGGATGCGGTCGAAGACGACCACGGTGTCATTGATGGAGTAGCCGAACACCGTCAGGATCGCCGCGATGAAGGACGAGTCCACCTGCCACTGGAGCAGGGCGAACAGCCCGACCACCATGAACACGTCATGGAGCATGGCCAGGATGGCCGCCACCGCGAACCAGAACTCGAAGCGCACCGTCATGTAGACGATCATGCCCACGGTGGCCAGCCCCAGGGCCAGCAGGCCCTTCTCCTTGATCTCCCGGCCGATGACGGGGCTGATGCTGTCGAACTGCTCCAGGCGGACCGGGCCCACCTGCTTCTCCAGGGCCTCCAGCACCTTCTGCTGGGTCGCCTGGTCCACGTGGGGCGTCCGCAGGAAGACCACCCGGTCGCCCTCCGCCAGCTGGACGATGGGATCCTCGATCCCCTGGCTTTGGAGGACGTCCCGCACCGCGCCGGCGGTGACGGGCTGTTCGAAGCGCAGGGTCCAGGCCGCGCCGCCCGTGAACTCCACGTTGTAGTTCAGGCCGCGCACCGCCCAGGCGATCATCCCGGCCGCCAGCAGGAGCAGGCTCAGGGCGAAGGCGATGCCGCGGGTCCGCACGAAGGAGAACCCCTTCACCGCGCCTCCCCCCTCACGCCGAACAGCCGGGCCGGCTGCCGGAAGAGTTCCGCGTCCACCAGATTGCGCAGGAAGAACCGGGTCAGCGTGATGGCGGTGAACATGCTGGCCACCACGCCGACGGCCAGGGTCACGGCGAAGCCGCGCACGGGTCCGGTGCCCAGGCCGTAGAGGACGGCCGCCGCGATCAGCGTGGTCAGGTTGGAGTCCAGGATCGCGGAGAAGGCGTTGCGGAAGCCGGCGTCCAGGGCCGCCCGGATCGTCTTGCCCGCCTTGAGCTCGTCCTTGATCCGCTCGTAGATCAGCACGTTGGCGTCCACGGCCATGCCCACCGACATGACGAACCCGGCGATGCCCGGCAGGGTCAGGGTGGCGTTGAGCCCGTAGAGGGCGCCGGCCGTGATCAGCATGTAGACGGCCAGGGCGACGACGGCCCAGAAGCCGGGGATCCGGTAGATCACCAGCATGAAGGCCGCCACCGCGGTGCCGCCCACGATCAGCGCCTGGACGCTGCGCTGCAGCGAGTCGGCGCCCAGGGTCGCCGACACCGTCCGGTTCTCCACCACCTGCAGGTCGACGGGCAGGGCGCCGTACCGCAAGGCCACGGCCAGCCGCTGGGCCTCGTCAAAGGTGGGGATGCCGGTGATCTCGGCCCGGCCGTTGGTGATGACCGCCTCGACCGTCGGCGAGGAGATCACCTGGTCGTCCAGGACGATGAAGATCGGCTGCCGGTAGAACTTCCGGGTGGCCTCGGCGAACTTCTCGGTGCCCTCGGCGTTGAACTGCAGCTGGACCACCGGGCGGCCCGCCTGGTCGGCGGCCACCTGGATGCCGCCCGCCACCAGCTGGTCCCCCGTCACCACCACGCTGCCGTCGGGACCCCGGAACTCCAGCCGCGCCGTGCGCCCGATGGTCTCGATGGCCTCCTGGGGGTCCTTGACCCCGGCCAGTTCCACCACGATGCGGTCCTCGCCCTGGCGCTGGATGACCGGCTCGGCGACGCCCAGGGCGTCGACGCGGTTGCGGATGATCTCCACCGCGTCGTCGATCTTCTCCCGCGTGACGGGATTGCCGGGCTTGTCCACCCCTTGCAGGACGACCCGCACGCCGCCGGCCAGGTCGAGACCGCGGTTGATGCGGTTCTGGAGCTTGAAATCCGCCAGCGTCCAGGCGGCGATGCCCCCCAGGATCGCCAGGCTCAGGATCAGGGTCAGCACCGCCCGCCACCTGCGGCGCGCTCGCATGCCGCCGCCCCCTCCCTGCAACGTCATCCTTGCACAAAAAAGGCGGCCCCGGCCTGGGTGCCTCCGGTGGCCGCGTCCCCTCCACACCCTCGCCGTGACCCGCGCTGCGCCGCCCCACGGCCGGCCGGGACGGCCCCGCGGGCCGCTGCCCGGCGGGCGCCGGGGGCCAAAAGTCCGAAGCCGATTATATCACCGCGCCCCGGCCCCTTGAAGCCGCTTCCTTGCCAGCGCCCGGCGGGTCGGCGGAACCCCCCGGGTCCCTCCTGCCGGCACGGGCGGCACCGGCCCGCCTGCTGCCGGCAAGCGGGTGGGGGAACACTGGGAACGGCGGCCCGGGGGCGACGTCTCCCCCTGCCGGTGGACCGTCGCCGTATCCCGGGGTCCCGCCACCCCTGGCGGATTGCGCAGGGCTTTGCCGCCGCGGCGGAACGGGCTGGTTCCATCGCCGCTCGCGGAGCGGGGCCGCAAGCTCCCAGCCCGCGAGAAGGCACCTCGGCTCCGGCCACGGCCGCGCAGGCGGCTTGAAGCACCCTTGAAGGAGGATGAGGGATGCGCTGGAGACCCAACGAGCCCGGACCGGACGAACCCGGCCCCGGGGACCGGCCGCCGGCCGGCGGGCGGGATGACGGCCCCGCCCCGATCCCCCAGCCGGGCGCCCTGCGGGGCGAGCCCCACTTTGAGCAGCCGGCCGTTCTGGCCAGCTTCCGGGATGCCGACAGCGCCCAGCGGGCGGCCGAGGACCTGAGGGCCGCCGGCTACCATGGGGTCCAGATCGACCGCCTGGAGCCGGTGCGGGAAGAACGGGGCGACCAGTGGGACCAGCCCGTCCCCGACACCCTGACGGGCGCCATGAACCGCGACCGGCGGGCCCTGGCCGCCATGTCGCCGGCGGTCAGCGGCCTCTCCGACGACGAGCTGGTGGGGGACATGCCCTACCTGCTCACCGTCCCCCTGGACCGGGGCCAGAGCCGGGACCAGGCGGCGGCCATCATCCGCCGGCACGGCGGCCGGGTCTGACGGGCGGCGGCTCGCCCCCGTCCCGGGCCTGGCCCCATCCGGCCGCCTGCCGCGACGCCTTGACAGCCTCCGCCCGGACCCCCCGACCCGATCCGCGTCGGGCCCGATCCGTGCCGGAAGAAGGCTGGCGCCCCTGGCCCCCGGCCCCGGTCACGCCCCGCTGGCCGCCCGCGCGGGTGCGGGCGCCGGCGCCTGGCGCAGGGCCGGGTGGACGAAGGACAGCACGGCCGGGACCAGGAAGAGCACGGACATGCCCCACATGGCCCCGGAGAGGGAGTCGAGGGCCTGCTCCAGCCAGCCGGCCAGCAGGGGGCTGGCCGTCATGCCCAGGTAGATCAGGGCGTTGCGGGTCGCCTCGACCCGCCCCAGGTAGACGGGATCGGTCGCCTCCTGGACCCAGGCCACCTGGGGCGCCAGGAAGGCCGCGTTGCTGACGCCCATCAGCACGTAGGCGCCCATCGCCACGGCGAAGTCCCGGGTGCCGGCCAGGATGACCAGGGCCAGCCACGCCCCCAGGTAACCGAGGCCGATGATCACCCGGCGGGGCCAGATCTTGCCGCGGCGCGCCACGATGGCGTTGCCGGCGATCATCCCCAGGCCCATGGCGGCCAGCAGTACCCCCCAGCGCTCGGGCGGCACGCCCAGGAGGGCCGGGACCGCCTTCTGCATCAGGGCATTGGCGCCGTTGGCGCCCCAGGCGAAGCTGCCCATCAGCAGCAGCAGGGCCCACACCGTCCGGTTCTGGCGGTGGTAGCGCAAGCCCGCCAGCACGTCCTGCCACACCCCGGCCGCCCCGCGCCCGGAGGTGCGTGGGGCGGACCGGTCCCGGTCGTCCAGCGGCAACCGGGCCAGCTGGGAGGCCGAGATGAGGTAGGAGAGGCTGTCCAGCCAGAAGGCCGGCGCCATGTAGAGCACCGGGTGGACGGCCCGCCCCGCCGCGATCAGGGCCGTGGCCCCCACCGGCGCCAGGATGTCGATGAAAGACCGGGTCGCCGAATGGTAGGCGTTGGCCTCCAGCAGCGCATCCCGGCTGACCACGCTGGGCAAGGTGCTGCGCCAGGCCGGGAAGAAGAAGGTGCTGGCCGTTCCCAGGGCCAGGGCGGCCAGGTACACTTGCCAGAGCTCATCGGCCAGCGGGACCAGCAGCACCACCGCCGCGCGGATCAGGTCGCTGACCACCATGACCCGGCGCCGCGGCCAGCGGTCGGCCAGAGCCCCGGCCAGCAGGCCAAAGACGGCCTGGGGCAGGTGCTGCATCATCAGCACGATGCCGATGGCCATGGGCTCTTCTGGGAACCGGTCCAGCACCAGCGTGGCCAGCGCCACGGCGCTGAAGCGGTCGCCCGCCCAGGAGACGGCCATGGCCAGCCAGTACCGGCGGTAGGCGCGGAAGCGCTGGAGCATCTCAAAGAAGCCGTAGGATTTGACGCCGCGTGGCGAACCCCCCGTTTGACCCACCGATCCGTCCTCCCCACTGTCCCTTGGTGCTTCCCGCCTTGGGATTCGGTGTCGCCGGTGACACTTCCTACCTGTCCCCAGGTCCCAATCCTGGCCGGCGCCCGCCTCGAGCGGCTGCCACGACGGCCGCCACCTGCCGGCGCCGCCGGCCCCCTCCCCCCACCGCCGGTCTGCCGGCCGCCGGCGCCACCCGCCCCCACGCCGCCGCGCTGCCGCTCGGTGTCTTCAATCGCCCTTGCCCGGTGCGCCCTTACCCGGTGAACCGTCCCTGCCGGGGTCCGGACTTCCCACCAGCTGGCGCCGGTCGCCCTCCCGCCGGGTCCACCGCTGCCGGTCGAAGTACTCCAGCAACGGCAGGGCCCACTTCCGGGTCACGCCCAGGGCGTCCCGGGCCTGGGCCACGGTGAAGGGCCCCGCCTGCCGCTGCAGGGCCTCCAGCCGGCCCCGGGCATCGGCCAGGGCCTCCGGCGTGAACCAGAGCCCCGGCGCCACCCGGACGAGCCGTCCCTGGCGCTCCAGCAAGGCGACCAGGGCCTGGGCCTCGCCGGGCGGCAAGCCCGCCGCGGCTGCGGCCGCCTCGACGCTGTCGGGCGGCGCCAGGTGGGCCTCCCGGTAGACCGCCTCCAGCCGGTCCAGCCGCTCCTGGCCGCGGGCGTCGGCGGCGGGGCGCCAGCCCGGCCGGTGGAACCGGTCCTCGTCCACCGCCAGCCGGCCCTCGCCCAGCCAGTGGTCCAGGAGGGCCTGGGCGACGGCCGGGTCGTCGCCAATCCCCAGGGCGTGGGTCAGGGCGTCCCGGGGGATCCCGCGCTCCAGGGGATGCGCCCGGTGAAAGGCGTCAAGCACCGTCTCCAGGCGGCCCGTGAGCTGGTCCAGGACCGGCGGCGCCACCCACACGTCCGGACCCAGGGGGCGCGCCGAACCGGCCTTTTGGGCCTGCGCCAGCCACGCGGCGGTTCGCTCCCTGGGCTGGCCGACGGCCCGTCCCAGATCGGCCAGGGGCAGCGGCCGCCCCGCCCAGGCCAGGCGCGCAGCGACGGCCCGGGCCGGTTCGTCCGGCAGAAAGGCGGCCAGCCAGCGGCCCGGCGCCTGCCGGCGGTTCCAGGGCCGGCCGGTGTCGGCCACCACGCCGCCGCCGGCGGTGCGGGGCGGGGAGTAGGTGCGCAGGACGAACCGGTCGCCGGGGGCGACGACCAGGGGCGACTCCAGACGGATGGCGGCCCACCCCGACTCCCCCGGCGTCCACGGGCGGGCCGGGTCCAGCAGCCGCACCCGCCCCAGGACCTCCGCGGCGCCGGCGTGGACGCGCACCCGCTCATTGTGGCGCAGGGGCCAGGGGGCTCGCTCCAGCCACCGGACCCGCCCGGCGAGCCAGGTCGTCGCGGCCAGGGTGCCGGGCTGCAGCACCACTTGCCCGCGCTGGAGCCGGTGGTGGTCGACCCCGGCCAGGTTGGCGGCCACCCGCTGCCCGGCCACGGCCTGCTCCACCGTCCGGCCGTGGACCTGGAGCTGGCGGACGCGGGCGGAAAGGCCGCCGGGCTCGATCACCACCCGCGCGCCCGTCGTCAAGGTGCCGGCCGCCAGGGTGCCCGTCACCACCGTACCGAACCCCGCCACGGTGAACACCCGGTCGATGGGCAGCCGGACCAGGCCACCGGCGTCCCGGGCCGGGACGCGGGCGGCCGCCTCCTCCAGCGCCGCCAGCAGCCGGTCGAGGCCAAGACCCGCCGGCGGAGCCACCCGCACCAGGGGCGCGCCTTCGAGGAACGTCCCCCGCAGGTGGGCGCGCACGTCCTCCTCCACCAGATCGAGCCAGGCCGGGTCGTCCACCGTGTCGACCTTGGTGAGGGCGATCAGGCCGTGGCGGACGCCCAGGAGGTCCAGGATGTCCAGGTGCTCGACGGTCTGGGGCATGACGCCCTCGTCGGCGGCGACGACGAAGAGGACCAGGTCCATGCCGTGGACGCCGGCCACCATGTTGTGGATGAAGCGCTCGTGGCCCGGGACGTCGACGATGGCCGCGGGCCGCCCGCCCGGCAGGCGGAAGGGGGCGAAGCCGAGATCGATGGAGATGCCGCGGCGCTTCTCCTCTTGCAGGCGGTCGGTGTCGACACCCGTCAGGGCGCGGACCAGGGTCGTCTTGCCGTGATCCACGTGGCCGGCGGTACCGATGACAAAGGGCGCCGGGTTGGCCGGCCCCGGCGACGGGGTGCCGGTTGGGGTCGTCGTGGTCATGGATGGCATCCTTCCTCCTGCAAACCGCCATTCCTTCCGGGCCCGCCCCGGAGCCCCGAGCCCGCCCCGAAGCCCCGCACCCGCCCGGAGCCCTGGGCCCGAAGCGGTGCCAACCGGTGCGGTGGAACGCCGTCCTCCGGGCCACCGGGCCGCAAGCCCCCGCAAGCCCCAAAGACGCCGCCGGTCGCCCTGCGCTCCCCCGCCCGTTGCCAAGGCTTGCCCGTTCCTTCGTTGACAGGGGGCGAGGCCGCCTCTATAATGCCAGTTGCGGCCGCGCACCGCCGTAGCACCTGCCGGGTGCGGCTTTCTGTTCGTCGCCGGGCCGTAGCGCAGCTTGGTTAGCGCGCCACGTTCGGGACGTGGAGGTCGCCGGTTCAAATCCGGCCGGCCCGACCAGCTGAGGATCGCCAAGCACGCCGGCCGGGGGCATCACCGCCCCCGGCCGGCGTGCGTTTCTCTTGTGCTCAAGAGCAAGAGAGCGAAAGGGCGCGGCGGCGCCGAGCGCGGCCCACGGCGCAACGGCGCGGCCGGCGCGAAGGGCGGTCCACCGGCACCACGTGCGCGGCGCTACGCCCGGCCTTCGGAGGGCGCCGGCGCTGGGTCGGCGACGGCAGCATCCGCCCCGTCCCCGCCGGAGCCCGCCAGCTCCGGCGCCGTGGGGGCCCCGCCGGCGGCTGCCGGCTGCCCGGCGGCGGGCGACGGCGCCGTGGCCTCGACAGCGCCGCCTTCCGGTGCGGCCGCCGTGGCCGCCGCGGCCGCGTCGCCATCGCCCTGTCCCGAGTTGCCGGCCTCCGCCGGGGCACCGGAGGGCGGGGTCGCCGGCGCGGCCGGTTCCACCGCCCGGGCGGCCAGTTCCCGGCGCGCCGCCTCCAGGGTCGGCACCAGGTTTTCGTAGGTGCAGCTCCGGATGGCCTCGTCCAGCGGCAACCAGGTCGCGTCCCGCAGCTCCTCCCGCTGCACGCGGATGCCGTGGTTCAGGGCGCGCACCAGGAAGTAGTGGACGGTCTTGTCCACTTCCTCGTCGCCGTCGCGGAACTGGTACCGCACCGGCGGCAGGGGCGCCTCGATGGCGCCGACGATCCCCGTCTCCTCCCGGATCTCCCGCAGGGCGGCGGCCTGGGGCGTCTCGCCCTCTTCGATGCCGCCCTTGGGCAACGCCCAGTGGCCGTAGGCGTCCAGGATCATCAAGACCTCCACGGCCGGCGCCCGGTCCCCGGCCCGCCGGTAGACCACGCCGCCCGCCGCTTGCCGTTCGGTCATCGTCCATCCCTCCCCCGGGGCGGCCGACCCGCCAAAGGATGGATGTACCTCATGCTATAATGGTAGACGAACCCGCCGGCTGGCAACCGCCGAGGTGAGCCCCGTGGAGGTTGGCAAGCGGATCCGGGATCTGCGCCGGCAACGCGGGATCAGCCTGCGCGACCTGGCGCGCCGCTCCGGGGTGTCCAAGGCGTACCTGTCCCAGCTGGAGAACGATCCCGATCGGAAGCCATCGGTCGACGTGGTCCTGCGCATCGCCGCGGCGCTGGAGGTCAGCCTCGCGGACCTGGTGGGCCCGGAGCCAGGGGTCGCCGCACCCGCGGGTGGCGGCAGTGCCGCACCGACGGCGGCCGGCCGGCCCACGCCGGGCGGCGCGCCACCGGCCCATCCCGGGACGAACCCGGTGGAACGCCCCAGGGCGGCCGGTCCGGCCATCGAACCCGGCGCCGGCCTGCCCGCCGAGCAAATCGCCGCCGGTGCCGAGCCCGTCGCCGAGCCCCCACCCCTTGAGCCCGACGATCTGCCCTGGGCCCTTCGCGTGTTCTGGCAGGAGAATCCCCATGTGCCCGAAGAGGAGATCCGGTCCCTGGCCACCATCACCTGGCGGGGGCGCCGGCCCTTCACGCCCACCGACTACTGGGTCCTCCACCAGGTGCTGACCGGCATGACCCGCGGGGTTTGAAGGGATCCGGTGCCGGTGCCCCCTTCCGGTGGCCAGCCCGGCCGCGCGGGGACGACGGCCCGAACCCCTTCACCTGCCCCGGCCCGGTTGTCCGGCCCGTTTCCGAGCCCGTGCCAGAGCCAGTCCAGATCGGTGGCGCAGCCCGCCTGCCAGAGCCCCAGGGCCGCTGCCAGCACCGCCCGGGCGGTCCGCTCCGCCCCGCCCAGGAGCCCCGGGTCCTGGCCCCCGGCGGCCCCAACGGCCCGGTCTAGCGCTGGCGCCTCCCGCCCTTCCCCTGCACTCGCCAGGGGCGGGGGCCCGCCCGGGCCACCTCCGGCGCCGGCGAACCCGCCCAAAAGGCGCACCTCGCCCCGGCGCGCCCCCTCCGCCAGGAAGCGGGCCAGCGCCCCGTGCACCGCAGCCCAAACCGGTCCCGCCGGCGTCGTCCCCCCGCCCGGCCCCGCAGCCGCCGCGGGGCGAGGGGCCGCCGCGGCCTCGCTGCCGGCCTCGGCCTCGCAGGCCAGCCAGGGCAGGGCCTCCTCCAGCACCCGGCGGAAGGCGAGCCAGCGCTCGGCCGCCGGCAGGCCCGGCGTCAGGTGGACCCGGGCCAGCTGGCGGCTCAGGCGGGCCGCCTGCTCCTCCGTGACCGCGCGCAGGAGGCTGGGCTTGTCCGGGAAATGGGCGTAGACCGTGCCGACGGCAACGCCGGCGGCCGCCGCCACCTGGCGAAGACCCGTCCCCCGGTAGCCCCGCTCCCGGAACAGGCCGGTGGCCGCCTGCCGGATCCGCCGGCCGGCGTCGTCCCCGGGCCGGTTCATGCCGTGGTCTCCACCGCCTGGCCGGCCTCCGCCAGCAGCGCCCGGGCGATCACCATCCGCTGCACTTCCGACGTGCCCTCGTAGATCTGGGTGATCTTGGCATCGCGCATCAGGCGCTCGACCTCGAAGTCCTGCAGGTACCCGTAGCCGCCGTGGATCTGCACCGCCTCGGTGGTCACCCGCATCGCCACCTCGGAGGCGAAGAGCTTGGCCATGGCGATCTCCTTGCTGGCCCGGCGGCCGGTGCGGACGCTCTCGTCGTAGAGGACGGCCGCCCGGTAGACCAGCAGGCGCGCCGCCTCCACCTGGGTGGCCATGTCCGCCAGCTTGAACTGGATGCCCTGGAAGCTGGCGATGGGACGGCCGAACTGCCGGCGCTGGCCGGCGTAGGCGACAGCCCGGTCCAGGGCGGCCTGGGCGATGCCCACCGCCTGGGCGCCGATGCCCACGCGGCCGTTGTCCAGGGTGGCCAGGGCGATCTTGTAGCCCTGCCCCTCCCGGCCGATCAGGTTCTCCGCCGGGATCCGGACCCGGTCCAGGATCACGTCGGTGGTGGCCGACGCCCGGATACCCATCTTCTTGAAGGGCTTGCCGAAGGACAGGCCGGGCGTCCCTTTTTCGACCAGGAAGGCGCTGATGCCGCGGGGGCCGCCGGCGGGATCCGTCACGGCGAAGACCACGTAGAGCCCCGCCACGCCCCCGTTGGAGATGAAGGTCTTGCGCCCGGTCAGCACGTAGTGGTCTCCGTCCCGCACCGCGGTGGTCTTCAGGGCGGCGGCGTCGGAGCCGGCGTCGGGCTCCGTCAGGCAGAAGGCGCCCAGTTGCTCGGCCCGGGCCAGCACCGGCAGCCACCGCGCCTTCATCGCCTCCCCGGCCCAGCGGTTCAGCAGCTCGCCCACCAGGCTGTTGTGGACGTCCATCACCACGGCGGTGGCGGCGCAGGCCCGCGCGACTTCTTCCAGGCAGATGGCATGGGCCAGGGTGTCCATCCCGCCGCCACCGTAATCCTCCGGGATCATCATGCCGAGGTAGCCGTGCTCCGCCAGCCGGCGCACGTTCTCCCAGGGGAACTCGCCCGATTCGTCATAGTGTGCGGCCCGGGGGGCCAGCTCCCGCTGGGCGAACTCGTGGACGGCCCGCCGGATCTCCTCGTATTCGGGATCGAGCAGAAAGGGTCGGCTCTCCATCGCTGCCTCCTCAGGCCTCCTCCTCAGGCCCTCGGGCCGCTCCAGCGCCCCTGGCCCCCTCAGGCCACGGGGCTGCGCCGGCCCGCGGCCGGTTCCTCCGCGCCGGGGTCACCCAGGTCCGCCAGCAGCCGTTCCGCCGCCTCGCCGGGACTGAGGGCCCGGCGCGCCACGGCCTCGGCCAGCTCGTCCCACCGGCGGCTGCCCTGCAGGCGCTCCCAGAGCCGGGCCAGCACCTGCTGGCGCAGGGCCTCCTCCGCCTGCCAGCGGTGCCGCTGGGCCCCCGCCGCCGTACCCGCCAGGTGCTGGCGGTGGCGCCGGATGGCGCCGGCCAGTTCGTCGACGCCCTGGCCGCTGCCGGCCACCGTCTCCAGGACCGGCGGCTTCCACCCCGGGTCCCGCGGCGCGCCCAGGTCCAGCATCTGCCGCAGCTCCCGGACCGTCCGGTCGGCCCCGGGCTGGTCGGCCTTGTTGACCACCAGGATGTCGCCCACCTCGAGGATGCCGGCCTTGGCCGCCTGGACCTCGTCGCCCAGTCCGGGCGCCAGCACCACCACCACCGTGTGGGCGTAGCGCATGATCTCCACCTCGGACTGGCCGGCCCCAACCGTCTCCACCAGCACCGTGTCCATGCCCGCGGCATCCAGCAGGTGGATCACATCCCCCGCGGCCCGCGACAGCCCACCCACCTGGCCCCGGGAGGCCAGGCTGCGGAAGAACACGCCGTCGTCCACGGGGCCGTGGCTGAAGCGGATGCGGTCGCCCAGCAGGGCGCCGCCGGTGAAGGGGCTGGAGGGGTCGACGGCCACCAGGCCCACCCGCTCCCCCTGCTGCCGGAGATGCCGGGCCAGGGCCGCGGCCAGGGTGCTCTTGCCGACCCCCGGCGCCCCGGTCAGGCCGACCACGTGGGCCCGGCCGGTTTGCGGATAGATGCGGCGCAGCAGGTCGCCGGCGCCCGGGTGCCGGTTCTCCACCCAGGTGATGGCTCGGGCCAGGGCCCGCCGGTCTCCGGCCAGGACACCGGCGGCCAGCTGCTCGGGGTCGCTGGGCCGGGTCACGCCGTCTCCCCCCGCCGCCTGGCGACGGCCGCCCGGGTGAAGGCGACGATCTCCTCGGTGCTGGAACCGGGGCCAAACACCCGGGCCACCCCGGCCTCCAGCAGGCGGGGCACGTCCTCCGCGGGGATCACCCCGCCCACCAACACCACCACGTCGTCCAGCCCCACCTCCCGCAGGGCCTCGCAGACCCGCGGGATCAGGGTGTTGTGGGCGCCCGAGAGGATGCTCAGGGCGACCACGTCCACGTCCTCTTCCAGGGCGGCCCGGGCGATCTGGGCCGGCGACTGGTGCAGGCCGGTGTAGATGACCTCCATGCCCGCATCCCGGTAGGCGCGGGCGATCACCTTGGCCCCCCGGTCGTGCCGGTCCATGCCGGGCTTGGCCACCAGCACCCGGATGCGGCCTCCCGCCGCCGGGGCCGGGGTCGTCGTGGCACGCTGCGTCTCCATCGCCTCTCCCGCCTTCTTCCCGCCGGATGGCGCCCCACCAGCCCGGGGCCGCCCCCGGCCGCCGGCGCCACCGGCCGGCTAGAAGATGGCCCGGTCGCGGTACTCGCCGAAGACCTCCCGCAGAGTGTCGCACATCTCCCCCAGGGTCGCGTAGGACCGGGCGCACTCCAACAGGCGCGGCATCAGGTTCTCCCCGCTGCGGGCCGCCGCCTTGAGATCCCTCAGGGCCTGGAGCACCCGCCGGTTGTCCCGGGTGCGCCGGATGTCCTTGAGCCGCTGGATCTGGCGCTGCTGGACCTCGTCGGGCACCCGCAGGATCTCGGGCTGCTCCTCGTCCTCGAGGACGTACTTGTTGACCCCCACCACGGTGATGTCGCCCGCTTCCACCTGCTGCTGGTAGCGGTAGGAGGCGTCGGCGATCTCCTTCTGGAAGAACCCGGCCTCGATGGCGGGGATCACCCCGCCCAGCTCGTCGATGCGCCGGAAGTACTCCCGCGCCCGCCGCTCCATCTCGTCGGTCAGCCACTCCACGTAGTAGGAGCCGCCCAGCGGGTCGACGGTGCTCGTCACGCCGCTCTCCTCGGCGATGATCTGCTGGGTGCGCAGGGCGATGCGCACCGCCTTCTCCGTCGGCAGGGCCAGGGCCTCGTCGAAGGAGTTGGTGTGCAGGGACTGGGTGCCCCCCAGCACGGCCGCCAGGGCCTGCAAGGTCACCCGCACGATGTTGATCTCCGGCTGCTGGGCGGTCAGCGTGCAGCCCGCCGTCTGGCAGTGGAAGCGCATCTTCCAGGACCGGGGGTCCTTGGCCCCGAAACGCTCCCGCATCTCCGTGGCCCAGATGCGGCGGGCCGCCCGCAGCTTGGCGATCTCCTCGAAGAAGTCGTTGTGGACGTTGAAGAAGAAGGAGAGCCGCGGGGCGAAGCGGTCCACGTCGAGCCCCGCCTCGATCCCGGCCCGCACGTACTCGAAGCCGTTGGCCAAGGTGAAGGCCAGCTCCTGGACCGCGGTGGAACCGGCCTCCCGGATGTGGTATCCCGAGATGCTGACCGTGTTCCACTGGGGCACGTGGTCGGCGCAGAAGGCGAAGATGTCGGTGATGATCCGCATGGACGGCCGCGGTGGGAAGATGTAGGTGTTCTGGGCGATGTACTCCTTGAGGATGTCGTTCTGGATCGTGCCCCGCAGCCGGTCCAAGGCGACGCCCTGCTTCTCCGCCGCCGCCAGGTACATGGCGAAGATCATCGCCGCCGGGCCGTTGATCGTCATGGAGGTGGACACCTGATCCAGGGGGATCCCGTCGAAGAGGATCTCCATGTCCGCCAGGGTGTCGATGGCCACCCCCAGCTTGCCGACCTCCCCCTCCGACATGGGGTGGTCGGAGTCGTAGCCCAGCAGGGTGGGGAAGTCGAAGGCCACGCTGAGCCCCGTCTGGCCTTCCTTGAGAAGGTACTTGAAGCGCTGGTTGGTCTGCTCGGCCGTGCCGAAGCCGGCGAACTGGCGCATGGTCCACAGCCGGCCGCGGTACATGGTGTCGTGGATCCCGCGGGTGAAGGGCCACTGGCCCGGGGCCCCCAGCCGCCGGTCGCTGCCGGCGTCGGGGACGTCCTCGGGCCCGTAGTAGCGCTTGACCTCGATGCCCGACAGGGTCTCGAACCGCGGCCGGCGCTCGCGCCCCTCACCGGCCGCCTCGCCGCGGGCCTGCGCTGCCGGTTCCTTCGCCAAGTCGGTTCACCCCTCTCCCTCAAACCCCGACGATCCCGGTCCCGCCCCGCGTCCCGTTGCACCCGCCCCCGCGTCCCTGCCTACCGGTCCGCCCGGCCGGCACCGCCCCTTGCCGCGGTGGAACCGGCCCTGGTACCGGCCCGGCGGCCGCCGCCAGCCGGCGGCCGCCGCCAGCCGGCCGCCCGCCGCGCCGCCGCCCCGTCAGGCCAGCCAGCGGGCCACGTCGGGGGCGTGATAGGTGATGATCCCGTCGGCCCCCGCCCGGCGCATGGCCGTCAGGGCCTCCAGGACCACGGCCCGCTCGTCGATCCAGCCCTGGGCCGCCGCGGCCTTGACCAGGCTGTACTCGCCACTGACATTGTACGCCAGCACCGGCACCGGGAACTGCTCCCGCACCCGGCGGATCACGTCCAGGTACGCCAGGGCCGGCTTGACCATCACCAGGTCGGCCCCCTCCTCCAGGTCCAGGGCCACCTCCCGCAGCGCCTCCCGGGCGTTGGCCGGGTCCATCTGGTGGGTCCGCCGGTCACCGAAGGCCGGCGCCGAGTGGGCGGCCTCCCGGAAGGGGCCGTAGAAGGCGGAGGCGTACTTGACGGCGTAGGAGAGGATCGCCGTCTCCTGGAAGCCCTCCTCGTCCAGGACCCGGCGGATGGCCGCCACCCGCCCGTCCATCATGTCGGAGGGCGCCACCCAGTCCGCTCCCGCCCGGGCGTGGGAAAGGGCGACGCGGGCCAGCTGGTCCAGGGTCGCGTCGTTGTCGATGCGGCCGTCGGCCGTGAGGATGCCGCAGTGGCCGTGGCTGGTGTAGGCGCAAAGGCAGACGTCGGTGATCACCAGAAGCTCCGGGAGGGCGTCCTTCAAGGCCGCCACGGCCTGCTGCACGGCCCCGTCGGGATCGGCCGCCTCGCTGCCGCGCTCGTCCTTCCGGCGCGGCAGGCCGAAGAGCAGGACGGCGCGGATGCCCAGGCCGTAGACCTCCCGGGCCCGTTCCACCGCCCGGTCCACGGAGCGATGCTCCACGCCGGGCATGGAGGGAACCGGTTCCACCACGTCGCGCCCCGGCACCACGAACATCGGGTAGATCAAGCGGTCGACGGTCAGATCCGTCTCCCGCACCAGGCTGCGCACCGCAGGGGTCGCCCGCAGCCGGCGCGGGCGATGCACGGGAAAGGCCATCGGTGTCACCTCGGTTGGTCCGCTCCCGGCGCCGGCGGAACCGGCACGGATCGATCCCGGGGCGAACCCCGGTTCATCCACCGGCGGCGGCTGTCAGGCCCGCCGGTCCGCCATGCTCCTTTCGAGGAGCTTCATCACGAGTCCTTCTGCCGTGTGGCGCGCCGGCACGCCGTCGACGGGCAGGCCCAGGGCGGCGGCCCGCTGGGCCGTGCGGGGGCCGATGCAGATCACCAGGGGGCGGCGGCCCGACCCCGGCCCACCCTCCTGGAAGAACCGGCCCGGCCCGCCGGGGCCTGCCACCTCCGCCAGGGCCTCGGCCGCCGACGGGCTCGCCAGGGTCACCGCGTCCAGCTGCCGGGCCGCGATGCGTTCCAGCAGGGCCGCCGCCTCCTCCCGGCGCAGGATCGTCCGGTAGACCACGGGAGCGCGGAGCTCGGCGCCGGCCCGGACCACGGGAGCCGCCGCGTCCACGGCGGCCCGGTCGCCCCGGGGCCAGATCACCCGCTGGCCCGGGGTGACGTGGCGGGCCAGCTCCTCCCACAGGTGGGCGCCCGTGAAGCGGGCGGGCATCAGGTCGGGACGCAGGCCCGTGGCCTGCCCCAGGTAGCGCCGGGTCGCCTCGCCGACGACCGCCAACCGGGAACCGGCCAGGCTGCGGGCGTCGCGCCCCAGGACCTCCAGCCGCCGGGCCAGGGCTGCCACCCCGTTTCGGCTGGTGAAGACCCACCAGCGGCCGGGGGTCCCGTCCAGCTCCCCGTCCAGCTCGGCCTCCCCGTCGGCCGGCTCGACGGCGATCAGCGGCAGCTCAACCACGTGGGCCCCCATCTGGCGGAGCAGCTCCTCCAGGTCACCGGCCTGGTCGGGCGCCCGGGTGACGGCGATGCGCCACCCCTGAAGGGGCGGCCCTGTGGCGGCGGCCCGGCCGGCACCCGCCGTCTGGCCGGCCTCCCCGCCGCGGTCGGCGGCCCCGCCCTGGTCCGCGGCAACGGCGCCGGGACGGGGGGCCAGGTGCGGGCCCGGACCCGTCGCCACCCCGGGGACCGGGATCACCCCACAGCCGGCGGCAGCCAGGGCTGCCACCTCGGCGGGTGCGATGGCACCCCGCACCAGCCGCAGGGCCCTGAGCCCGGCCCGCACCCACCGGGCCAGGCGGCCGGGGACCTGCTCCGGGGCCAGCCGGCCCGCCACCGCAACCCGCGGGAACGACGGCCCTGCGGGGAGCTCACCGGAGGAACCCGCCCCGCCGCCAGCCGGCGCCACGAGCCACAGGGCGGCGGTGGGAGATCCCCAGGCCGCCACCACGGCCTCCAGGCCGGCGTCGGCCACCACCACCTCGGCCGCCTGGAGCAGCCGGGCCCCCCGTACCGTCAGAAGGCCGGGATCGCCGTCGCCCCCGCCGACCACGTAGACCCAGCCCGGCGGCGCCCAAAGATCGGACGTCCAGGCCTCGTCGCCGTCGGGACCGGACCCGGCGGCCCCGGCCCTGCCCGGTGGGGCGTCCCCCCGGCCCCGGCCCGGGTACCGGCTCGGCTCCGGTGGCGAAGGGGCCGCACCGCCGGGCCGCCCGGCGGGTTCCCCGGGTCCCTCGCGCTCAACGGGCCCGTCCGGTTGCGCCGCCGTCATGGTCGTCCCCTCCCCCGCCGGGACCCGCTCCCTCCCACCGGCCGCCCGCCGGCGCCAGACCGGCAGCCCCGGCCCTGCCGGCCGCCGGGGCGGCCCTCCCGGGTGTGCCGGCGGCCGCCGTGGGCCGGCCCGGAACGCCGGCCGCCGCCCCGGCCGCCGCCAGGACCTGCGCCGCGCCGCGCTCCAGCAGCCGCGCGGCGAGATGCCGGCCCGCCCCCTCGGGGTCCGCCGCGGGACCGGCAACCTCTTCTTCCAGCCAGGGGTGCCCCGCAGGACCCGCCACCAGGCCCCGGATCACGATCCGGTCGCCCTCGATCCGGGCCAGGGCCCCCAGGGGCACCCGGCAGGTCCCGCCCAGTTCCGCCAGGAAGGCCCGCTCCGCCCGAACGGCCAGGGCGACCTCAGGCTGGTTCAGCACGGCCACCCGGCGGCGGACGGCCTCGTCGCCGGCCCGGATCTCGACGGCCAGCGCCCCCTGGCCCGGGGCGGGGAGGAGATCGGCCGGCCCGACGGTGGCGGTGATGCGATGGGCCAGGCCCAGGCGCCGCAGGCCGGCCGCGGCCAGCAGCAGGGCATCCCAGGCCCCTTCGTCCAGGCGCCGCAGCCGGGTGTCCAGGTTGCCGCGGGCCGGTTCCACCACCAGGTCCGGGCGCCGGGCGCGAAGCCACGCCTGGCGCCGCAGGCTGCTGGTCCCGACCCGGGCCCCCGCCGGCAGGGCGGCCAAAGCGGCCTCCAGGCCCGCCGGGGCTGCCCCAGGGACCGCCGGCCCGGCACCCGACGGCGATCCGGGGTCACCCGGCTCGCTCCGGGGACGCGGCAGGACGAGGGCGTCGGCCGGGTCCTCCCGCTGGGGGAAGGCGGCCAGCTCCAGCCCCTCCGGCAGGCGAGTCGGCACGTCCTTGGCGCTATGGACCGCCAGGTCGATCCGCCCGGCCCGCAGGGCTTCCTCCAGCTCCTTGACGAAGGCGCCGGCGGTATCCAGGGCATACAGGGGCCGGGACCGGTTCCGGTCGCCCGCGGTCGTCACCGGCACCAGTTCGACCTCCACCTCGGGGTGATGGGCCTTGAGGCGCTGGGCGACCCACTGGGCCTGGATGCGGGCCAGGGCGCTGGCCCGGGTGCCGATCCGCAGGACCGGGTTCGTCACGATCGTCCCTCCCGGTGACAGGTCCTTCGCCGGCGGGCGGGCTCGCCGCCGGCCGGGCGCGTGCAAAGCCGAGGGCGGCGCCGGGGTGCGACCGGACGGCGAAGGGCAGGGGGCCGGGGTCGGGTCGCGCCTACCCCCTGATGGGCCAGCCACGCCGCTAGCCGTCACAGGATCGCCCCCGCCAGGGGCCGCCCCGTGCGGGGTTCAAAAGTCGTGGCGGGCCGACCAGTGGGGCCCCACCACCAGATAGTTGAGCAGGATGACGGCGAACCCCAGCAAGGAGAGGTAGGCCTGGCGGCGCCCCCGCCAGCCGGCCACCGCCCGCAGGGCCAGGCAGGCGGCGTAGAACAGCCAGACCCCGGCGCTGGCCAGGACCTTGCCGTCCCGGGCCCACGCGGCGCCCCAGACCCGCCCGGCCTGCAGGCTGCCGCTGGCCAGGGCCAGGGTGAGCAGGGCGAACCCGCTGCCCACCAGCCACCAGCAGGCCCGGTCCATGTCCTCCAGGGCCGGCAGGTGGCGGTACAGCCGGCTGAACACCTTGACCCGCAGCTGCCGTTCCTGCAGCAGGTACATGGCCGCCAGGGCCGAAGCCAGGCCGAAGGCGCCGTAGCTCAAAAGGGCGATGACGGCGTGGAGCCACACCCAGGGGCTCGACGAAAGCAGCCCTGCGGCTCCCGGGGAAAGCAGCCCGGTGGCCCCCGGCGGGACGAACCCGCCCGCCAGCCCCGCCCCGGCAGCCGGTCCCAGGCCCCCGCCGGGGCCCGGCCCAGCCCCTGGCCCCGGCACGCCCCCCGACTCGGGCCAGCCTGCCGCCGGCGGGCTGCCGGGAACCCCGCCTCCCGCCGGGATGGCCCCCGGGGGCGGCACCGCCCCGGCGGCCACCAGCACCAGGAGGATCACCACCGGGGGCAACATGAAGGCCCCCAGGGGGCGCAGGGCCAGCAGGGACTCCAGCACCAGCCCGTTGAGGACCCACGCCCAGCTGAGGAAGAAGACCGAGCCCTGGGAGCTCAGGAAGGGGATGGTGCCGTGGGCCACCTGCCAGGCCAGGAGGAGGGTGTGCAGGCCCCAGGTGACCCGGGCGAGCCACCGCGCCGGGGCCTCCCGGGCCAGGCCGGCCAGCGCCCAGGCGTGCCAGCCGGCGGCTGCCAGGTACCCCAGGGTGACGGCCACATAGCCCCATGCCAGCGCGCCCTGCACCCGGCCTCACCCTCCGCTCACGCCGGGGCGCCGGTGCCTCCGCCGGCCCGCCGCGGCGAGGCCGGGAGCCGGACCACAGCAGGGCCACGGGCCGCCTCGCCGGCGGGCTCGCCGCTGCCCCGGCCAGCCCGCCCGGCCGCCGGGGCCGGCGCCCCCGCGGCGACGGCCGCCCCGCCCCCACCCCGGCCGGCCGCGGGCTCCTGGCGGGCGCCCTCCGGGCGGGCCGGCGCCGAGCGCTGGCCCGCGGGGCCGGGTTCGTCCAGGGCGAAGAGCTGGCTGAAGGCCTCATCAAGGTAGACCGGACCGTGACCGCCCGCCACGGCCTCCTTGAGGCGCACCATGGGGTCGTTGAGCAGCTTGTTGACGATGAGCCGGGTGAGGCCGTCGATCACCTGGCGGTCCCGCTCGCTGAGATGGGGCAGCTTGCGCAGCGCCCGGGCCAGCTCCTCCTGGCGCATCGCCTCGGCCTTGGCGCGCAGGGAGCGGATCAGCGGGACCACGTCCAGGCTGTGCAGCCACCCTTCGAACTGGCGCACCTCGTCGTCCACCATGGCCTCGACCCGGGCCGCCTCCTCCCGCCGCAGGCGGAGGTTCGCCTCGACCACCGACTGCAGGTCGTCGATGTCATAAAGGAAGACCCCGTCCAGCCGGCCCGCCGCCGGCTCCACGTCCCGCGGGACGGCGATGTCGACCAGCAGCAAGGGCCGCCCCCGGCGGCGGCGCATGGCCGCCCGGACCATGGCGGCGGTGATCAGGGGGCGGCCGGCGCCCGTGGAGGCGATGACCACGTCGCACCGGGCCAGGGCCTCGGGCAGTTCCGCCAGGGGGACGGCTTCGCCGCCGAAGCGGGCCGCCAGCTGCCGGCCCCGCTCCAAAGTGCGGTTGGCCACTACCAGGCGGCAGCCGCCCTCCTCCGCCAGGCTGCGGGCAGCCAGCTCCGCCGTCTCCCCGGCGCCGACCAGCAAGACGGGGCGGCCGTCCAGGTGACCGAAGACCTTGCGGGCCAGTTCCACCGCCACGTAGCTGACGGACACGGCGTGCTGGCTGATGCCCGTCTCAGCCCGCGCCCGCTTTCCCACCGCCAGCGCCTGCTGGAAGAGGCCGTGCAGCACCTTGCCGCAGGTGCCCGCCGCCGCCGCCCCGTGATAGGCCTCCCGCACCTGGCCCAGGATCTGGCTCTCGCCGAGGACCATCGAATCGAGGCCGGCCGCGACCCGGAACAGGTGACGGGCGGCCGCGGCGTCGTCCCGGGTATAGAGGTAGGCCTCCAGCTCCTCGGGCGGCATGCCGGCCCAGCGGGCCAGCACCTCCCCCACCTGGCGCCGGCCCTGCCCGGGGTGGTCCGTGGCGGCGTAGACCTCCACCCGGTTGCAGGTGGAGACCAGGACCACCTCGTCCACCGCCGGGCAGGCGGCCAGCTCGGCCAGGGCCGGGCCCAGGCCCTCGTCGGCCACGGCCAGCCGCTCGCGCACGGCCACCGGGGCCGTCCGATGGTTCATCCCTACGACGATCACGCCCATTGCGGTCGCCGTCCCTCATGCAAGCAGACGATGCCCGCCGACATCCGCCAGAAGCGGACGCCCTCCAGGCCCGCGGCCGCCATGCGGGCGGCCAGTTCCTCCGCCCCGGGGAAACCCCGCACCGACAGGGGCAGCCAGGCGTACGGATCGGGGCCCGGTCCCCGCCAGCGGCGGGCAGCCCAGCGGCCCATGGCCGGCACCACCCGCTCGAAGTACCACCGGAAGGGGATCCGCACCCAAGGCCAGGGACTGTGGGACAGCTCCAGGATCAGGACCCGGCCGCCGGGGCGGGTGACCCGCACCATCTCGGCCAGGGCCCGGTCCAGGTCGGCCACGTTGCGCAGGGCGAAGCCCATGGTCACCAGGTCGAACCGGCCCTCGCCAAAGGGCAGGTTCAAGGCGTCGCCCTGCACCAGTTCGACCCGGCCCGACACGCCCAGGCGCTCCATCCGCTGCCGGGCGATGCCCAGCATGCCGGCCGAGAAGTCAAGCCCCGTAACGCGGCCGGCCGCTCCCACCCGCCGGGCCAGCATGGCGGTGATCTCCCCGGTCCCGCACGCCACGTCCAGCACCTCGGCCTGATCCAGGGGCAGTTCCTCCAGCCGGCGGCGCAAGCGCCACTGCCAGTACCGCCACTGGCCCAGGGTCATCAGCAGGTTCATCCGGTCGTAGCCGGGCGCGATGGTGTCAAAGAGCTCCCGGATGTACGAGGCCTTGTCGGCGCCCCCCGCCGGGGCCGGGCGGTTCACCCCCATGGGCGTCCCTTCCTCACCAGTGATTCGCATGGGGCTTGCCGGCCGTCACCGCAGGGCTTCCCGCACGCCTTCACCGCAGGGCTTCCCGCACCAGGTCGGCCACCTGCCACGGCAGGGCGGCCACGCGGGCGCCGGCCGCCTCCAGGGCCTCCACCTTGCTCTGGTAGGTGCCGCGGCCCCGCTCGATGATCGCGCCGGCGTGGCCCATCCGCTTCCCCGGCGGCGCGTGCTTGCCCGCCAGGTAGGCGACGACGGGCTTGTTCATCCCCTTGATGTACTCGGCCGCCTCCTCCTCGGCGGTGCCGCCGATCTCGCCGACCAGGACGACGGCCTCCGTCTCCTTGTCCTGCTCGAACATCTTCAGGACGTCGATGAAGGAGAGGCCGACCACCCGGTCGCCGCCCATGCCGACCACCGTGGACTGGCCAAAGCCGGCCTGGCTTAGGGAGGCGGCGATCTCATAGGAAAGCGTACCACTGCGGGCCACGATGCCGATCCGGCCGGGGGTGTAGATGTGATTGGGCATGATCCCGATCTTGCTCTTGCCGGGGGAGATCACCCCGAAGGTGTTGGGCCCGATGATGGTCGCCCCCTTGAGCCGGGCCCGGGCCATGATCTCCATGGCGTCGTGCAGGGGCACGTGCTCGGTGATGGCCACCACCAGCTTGATCCCCGCCTCCAGGGCCTCCAGGACCGCGTCCTTGGTGAAGGGAGCGGGCACGAAGATGACGGAGGCCGTGGCGCCGTGCTTCTCCACCGCCGCCTCCACGGTGTCGTAGACCGGGACGCCGCGGACCTCCTGGCCCTCCTTGCCCGGCGAGACCCCGGCCACCACGCGGGTGCCGTATTCGATCATCTGGCCGGTGTGGAAGCTGCCCTGATGGCCCGTGATGCCCTGGACCACCACCCGGGTCCGCTCGTCGATCAGGATGGCCATTTACCGCTCCCCTCCCTGCCGGGCCAGCTCGACCGCCTTGCGGGCGGCCTCGCCCATGTCCCGGAAGGCTTCGATGCCGTGTTCCCGCAGGATCGCCACGCCCTTGTCCTCGTTGGTGCCGACCAGCCGCACCACCAGCGGCACGGGGATCCCCTGCTGCTGCTTGACGGTCACGATGGCGTTGGCCACGTCGTCGCAGCGGGTGATGCCGCCGAAGATGTTGACGAAGATCGCCTTGGGGTTGGTCGACACCAGCACCGCCATGGCCTTGGCCATGGGCTCGACGGCCGCGCCGCCGCCGGCGTCCAGGAAGTTCATCGCCCGGCCGCCGTATTCGGCCAGCACGTCGATGGTCGCCATGGTGATGCCGGCGCCGTTGGCCATGACGGCGATGTCGCCGTCCAGCTCCACGTAGGAGAGGCCGATCTCCCGGACCCGCCGCTCCAGCTCCGTCGCTTCGCTGACCTCCGGCAGGTCCTCATGCCGGAAGCGGCTGTCGTCGTCGATGTTCAGCCGCCCGTCGGCGGCGATCAGCCGGTCGCCGGAGATGACCAGGGGGTTGATCTCCACCAGCTCGGCGTCATAGTCCCGGAAGACCCGGTAGAGCCGGGTGAGCAGGTCGGTGAACTGGCGGGCGATGGCCCCTTCCAGCCCCAGGCGCCGGGCGATGCCGCGGGCGAAGTAGGGGTAAAGGCCCAGGGTGATGTCCACCGGGCGCTTGACGATGTCCTTCTCCGGCACCTCTTCGATGTTGATGCCGCCGTGGACCGAGGCGATGACCAGCGGCGACTTCCGCCCCGTGTCGACGGCGATGCCCAGGTAGAGCTCCCGTTCGATGCGCAACTTCTCCTCGACCAGGACCCGCTCGACCCGGTAGCCCCGCACCTCCTGGCCCAGCAGGCCGGCCGCCACCTCCCGCGCCTCCTCGGGGGAGTCGGCGAAGCGGATGCCGCCCGCCTTGCCGCGGCCCCCGGCCAGGACCTGGGACTTCACCGCCACGGGACCGCCGATCTCCGCGGCGACCTGGGCCGCCTCGTCGGGCGTGGCGGCCACCCGGCCACGGGGCGTGGGGATGCCCCGCTGGCGGAAGACCTCCTTGGCCATGTACTCGAAGAACTTCAACGACGCTCACCTCGCAGGGAGGGTGTTGGACGAACCGGCGGCCAGCCGGGCCCGCACCGCCTCGACCCGGGCGGCCGTCTCCCGGGCCACCTGGGCCGGGTCCCGGGGACGGCGGGCGACCCCCGTGGCCACGGCCGCCTCGGCTACGGCGGCCGCGACCGCCGGGGCGACCCGCGGGTCCCCCGCCGCCGGGATGATGTAGTCGGGTGCCAGGCGGTCCGGTTCCACCAGCCGGGCGATGGCCCGGGCCGCGGCCTGCTTCATGGCCTCGTTGATCTCCCGGGCGCGCACGTCCAGGGCGCCCCGGAATACGCCCGGGAAGGCCAGGACGTTGTTGATCTGGTTGGGGAAGTCCGACCGGCCCGTGCAGACGACCCGGGCTCCCGCCGCCGCGGCCTCGTCGGGGAAGATCTCCGGCGTCGGGTTCGCCATGGCCATGACGATGGCCCCGGGCGCCATGCGGCGGACCATTTCCGGCGTCACCGCCCCGGCCCGGGATAGGCCGATGAAGACGTCGGCCCCCACCAGGACGTCGGCCAGCTCGCCCTTGAGCCCCGCCGGGTTGCTGCGTTCGGCCAGCCGCTGCTTGTACGGGTTCATCCCGTAGGGGCGGCCGGGGTAGATCGCCCCGCGGCTGTCACAGAGCACCAGGTCCCGGGCCCCCATGTCCAGCAGCAGCTGGCTGGTGGCGATGCCGGCGGCGCCCGCCCCGTTGACCACGATGCGGATGCCGTCCAGGGGCTTGCCCACCACCCGCAGGGCGTTGATCAGGGCGGCGGCGGTCACGATGGCGGTGCCGTGCTGGTCGTCGTGGAAGACCGGGATGTCCAGCTCGGCCCGCAGCCGCGCCTCGACCTCGAAACAGCGGGGTGCGGCGATGTCCTCCAGGTTGATGCCGCCGAAGCTGGGCGCCAGGGCGGCCACCAGTTCCACCAGCCGTCCCACCTCCCGCGCGTCGACGCAGAGGGGGACCGCGTCCACGGCCGCGTAGAGCTTGAACAGGATGGCCTTGCCCTCCATGACGGGCAAGGCCGCCGCGGGCCCGATGTCCCCGAGCCCAAGGACGGCCGATCCGTCGGACACCACCGCCACCAGGTTGCCCCGGGCCGTCAGCTCAAAGGCCTCGTCGGGATCGGCGGCGATCAGGCGGCACGGCTCGGCCACCCCGGGGGTGTAGGCCAGGCTGAGGTCGCGGCTGTCCCGCAAGGGCACCTTGCTGGCGATCTCGATCTTGCCCCGGGCCTGCCGGTGCAGGGCGACCGCCTCGGCCCGCAGGACGTCGTCGTGCTCGTGGGAAAGGGATCCGGCCACCGCCTCGCATCTCCTCTTCCGTCGGCCGGCCGGCGCGGTGCCCGTCCCGCACCGGTCCCGGGCTCCTGCGGCCGCCGGCCAGGCCCCGCCGCCGGGACCCGGCCGGCCGCGGGGCCCGCATCCGACTCACAGGCTCAGCTTCGACAGGGTCTCCCGCACGTCGGCAGCCGACCGGGCGAAGGCCTGGCGCTCCTCCTCGGTCAGTTCGATCTCCAGGATCTTCTCGATGCCGCCGCCGCCCAGAACCACCGGGACACCCATGAAGATCCCCGACTCGCCGTATTCTCCCTCCAGGTAGGCCGACACCGGCAGCACCCGCTTCCGATCCCGCAGGATCGCCTCGACCATCTCCGCCATGGCCGCGCCGGGGGCGAAGAAGGCGGAGCCCGTCTTCAGCAGCCGGACGATCTCCGCCCCGCCGTCCCGGGTCCGCTGCACCAGCTCGTCGATCTTCTCCTTGGGCAGCAGTTGGGTCACGGGGATCCCGCCCACGTGGGTATAGCGGGGCAGGGGCACCATCGAGTCGCCGTGGCCGCCCAGGACCAGGGCGTGGACGTCCTCGAAGGAGACGTTGAGCTCGCGGGCGATGAAGGTGCGGAAGCGGGCCGAATCCAGGATGCCGGACTGGCCCATCACCCGGTGCTTGGGGAAGCCGCTGACCTTGTAGGCCACGTAGCACATGACGTCCAGCGGGTTCGTCAGGATGATCAGGTAGGCGTCGGGCGAGTACCGCGCCACCTGGGCGGTGATGTCCCGGACGATGCCGGTATTGATGTTGACCAGGTCGTCGCGGCTCATGCCGGGCTTGCGGGCAGCGCCGGCGGTGATGACCACCACGTCGGACCCCGCCGTATCGGCGTAGTCGTTGGACCCGGTGAGGATCGTGTCGAAGCCCTCCACCGGAGCGGCCTGCATCAGGTCCAGGGCCTTGCCCTGGGGCATGCCTTCCACCACGTCGACCAGGACGATGTCGGCCACCTGCTTGATGGCCAGCCAGTGGGCCAGGGCGGCACCGGTGTTGCCGGCGCCGACGATGCTGACCTTCGGTCGCTTCAAGGTCGCCTCCCCCTCCACACGGGAATCCGGCTGCAACGGACCGCGCCCGGCGCGGCGTTCCGGCCCGGGCAGGCCAGGGCGTCGCGGTGGTCCGGCGACGGGAGGAACCGCCGCCGGCCGGCCGCTAGGCGCCGGCCCCCGTGCCGGGCGCCCGCTCCGACCGCGGGGCTGGGGCCTCCAGGCGGCCCAGCTGGCGCTCCAGCTCGCCGAGCCGGCGCACCAGGCGCCAGACGTAGGCGAAGAGCAGGCCGAAGGCCGCCGTATAGGCCCAAAAGAGGTACACCAGAAGCTGTTGATCCAGTTCCGGCGTGATCGGTGGCACGCTACCCCTCCTCCGCCCGAGCCCGCATCCGCTCGCGCACGGCGTCGGCCAGCCGGGCCAGGCGCAGCCGCTGGTTGAGCAGAAGGAAGAAGAACAAGGTGAAGGCCCCCACCGCGGCTTGCAGCGCCAGGCGCATGGCGGGGTCCAGGTTCATCTCGGCACCGTCGCGCAGGACCGGGTGAATCGACGTCCACCACACCGAGGACATGTAGACGATGGGGACGTTGAGGAACCCGGCGATGCCGAGGACCGCGGCATACCGCCCGCGGGCCGCGGGGTCGTCGACGGCCGCACGGATCAGCAGGTAGCCGGCGTAGAGGAACCAGAGGATCAAGGTCGTGGTCAGCTTGGGGTCCCACGTCCACCAGACGCCCCACACGGCCCGGGCCCAGAGGGACCCCATGATCAGGGTGATGGTGGTGAACAGGACGCCCAGCTCGGCGGCCGCCTCGGCCAGCCGGTCCCAGCGCCGCAACCCCCGGCGCAGGTAGGCGATGGAGGCTGCGAACACCAGGGCGAAGGCGAGGAAGGCGACCCAGGCCGTCGCCACGTGGAAATAGAAGATGCGCTGGACGTTGCCCATCACCCGTTCGGGCGGCGCGTAGAGGAAGGCCATGTACAGGGCACCGACCAGCGCGCCGTAGGTTGTCACCGTCCATGCTGCCGCCAGGCGTGACATGGCTCGCCTCCTAGCGGGCTACGACGAAGTCGAACAGCAGGGCGCCGGCGACCAGGAACATGGTATCATACACCGCCAGCACCCGAAACCAAAGGGCCGCCTGTTCGGGAACGCCCGCCAGGGCCGCCCCCGCGGCCTGCACGGCCCCCAGCAACACCGGCGCCGTCAAGGGGAAGAGGAGCACCGGCAACAGCGCCTCCCGCCCCCGTACCGCGGCCGTCAGCGCCCCCAGGAGGGTGCCCACGGCCGCCAGGCCCGCCGAACCCAGCACCAGCACAAGCCCGAAGGACTCCCAGCGCGGCGCCCCGTGGAAGCCGAGCCAGGCCAGGACCACCGGCGCCAGCAGCAGTTCCAGGGCTAGCAACTGGAATCCCTGGGCCGCGACCCGCGCCAGGTAGAGCAGGCTGCGGTCGACAGGGGCCAGCAGCAGCCCGTCCAGCGTGCCCCGGTCGGCATCCCGGGCGAAGGCTCGCCCGAAGAGCAGGACCGCCGTGAAGTAGAAGGCGACCCACACCAGGCCGCCCATCAAGGGGGTCAGGGCGTTCCGCCCGGGGTCCAGGGCAAAGGCCAGGGCGACCCCCACCAGCAGGACGAAGGTGGCCAGGTTGGCCAGCCCTTCCCGGCGCCGCCACTCCTGCCGGAGATCGTGGCCGATCAGAACGGCCAGCACCGCCGCGGCCCGGCCCGCCGGCCGGTCTCGCTGCGCCGGTGGCCGGTCCTGCACCGGGCCGGGGGCCCGGAGGGGCACCCCGGCGTCCCCGGCGTCCGGGGAACGGGAGAAAGGACGGCCTCGGCCGTCGCCTGGGGCCGGGCGGCCGCCCCCGGCCCGCACCGGATCAGCGGAGCGTCCCCGGCCCCCCTCCCCGTCGCCCCCCCTGGGGACCGGCCAGCGTCCCCCGGGCGCCAGTGGGGTCCGCCCCGGTCCCTGAAGGGCCAGCCACCCTTCCAGCGTGGACGCGTCCAGTTCCCCCGAGGGAACCGGTTGACCCTGCCCGCCGGCCAGCAAGAAGACCTGGTCGGCCAGCGCCAGGGCCCGGCGGGGCTCGTGGAGCACCACCACCGCCGTGCCGCCTTCCGCCGTGTGACCCCGCAACAGGTCCTCCAGCAGCCGGGCCGCCGGTGCGTCGAGCCCCGTGAAGGGCTCGTCCCACAGCCAGAGGCGCGGGCGGTGGACCATGGCCCGGGCCACTTCCAGGCGCTGGGCGAGGCCGCGGGAAAGCTGGCCCGCGGGCCGGTCCGCCACCCCGGCCAGGCCCAGGCGGTCGAGCAAATGGCGGGCCCGTTCCTCCGCCTCGCCCGCGGCCAGCCCGTAGAGCCGGCCGAAGAAGACCAGGTTCTCCTGCGCTGTCAGCTCGGGGTAGCAGAGGGGCCGGTGGCCCACGTACCCCACCTGGCGCCGCCACCCCGGGTCCCCGGGATGGGCCCGCCGACCGGCCACCCAGACCGTGCCCCGGCTGGGCAGGAGCAGGCCTGCCATCACCTGGAGCAGGGTCGTCTTGCCGGCACCGTTGGGGCCCATCACCACGCCGACGGTCCCGGCGTCCAGCCGCCAGGTCAGGGACCGGAAGACGACCTGCTCGCCAAAGGACCGCTCGATCCCCTGGACTTCCAGCACGGGCACGAGCGCGGCCGGCGGAGGAAGGCTCGGCGCGGGGCTCTCGGCTGGGACCGGACCGGCGCGGCCGTCCCTCACCCCGACGTCGCCTCCCCCCGGGAGGTCCCGGTCCCCGCCGCCGGGGACCCGGCCGGCACGGCTCCGCCCTCTGCCGCCCATCCCCGGCGGGTCGCCACCACCGCCGCCTCTACCAGCCGCCGGCGTTCCTCCTGGTAGACGGCCTCCGGCACGTCGCCTGCCGCAAAGGCCCGGTCCAGTTCGACGATGGCCTCGATCAAGCGGCGGCGGCGCCCCCGCCACCGGGCTGGGCTGTTCCACCAGCGGGCGGCACCAAAGCCCGCCAGGGTCAAAAGGACCCCGGCCCCCGCCAGGGCCGCCGCCCCGGCCCATCCTCCCGGCACGGCCGCCGCGCCGGTCCCCGGCCCCGCCACCGCGCCACCGCCACCGCCCGGGGCCGTCGCGGCGGGCGGTTCCCCGGCCGCCGGCCCACCCGCGGTCCCAGGAGCGCCGGCCGTCATGCCGGGCGGCATCAACTGGACGGTGTACGGGCCGGGCCCCAGCGGCCCGGCCGCCCACACCGCCAGGTCCGTCCCCGCCATGCCCAGCTGGTCCCCGGAGACACGGCCCGCCGGGTTCAGGCCTTCCCCCTGGGCCACCAGCTCGCCCTCCACCGTCATCACCACGAGTCGTCCCACCGCCGCGGGGAGCTGGATGGGCAGCCGCCCCCGGGTCGCCCGGGTATCGGCCACGAAGGCATAGGCGTAATCACGGCTCTGCCCCGGGGCGGGAGGCGCCCCATCGACCAGGCTGCTCCCGTCCCAGCGCAGGCCCTCGGGCAGGGGTCCGGCCGGCTGGGCCGACCCCAGGGACGGCAGGGGGAGCGCCGCACCGCCGGCCGTCCCCGGCCCCCCGCCGCCCCAGCGGGCGAGGAACAGCACGGCCATGCCCCGGCCCGAGGGGTCCGGCCGCACCACCACGGTGACCTGCTGCCAGGGCGCGTTCCCCGCCGCCTCGGCGCCCCCCGCCGAGCCGGTCGGTGCGGGGTTGGCCCCCCCTGAGCCCTGGCCGCCCGCGGCCGCGGCGCTCCGGACCACGCCCCCGGCCAGGAGGGCCAGCACGAAAACCGCCACCAGGATGGTGGCGGTGCAGCGCCGCCCGGGGCGACCCGACCCCATGGCCGTCCCTCTTTCCGCGCCCCTCGTTCCTTCCATCGTCAAGGACACCCGTTCCCACCCACGCCGGCCGGCCCGCCCCGGCACCCCCGCCGGGCCCATCACCGGGCCGCCTGGGTTCCCGCCGCCTCGTACTTGGACGGGCACTTGACCATCACCCGGTCGGCCACCAGGGTATCCCCCTGGAGCCGCCCCTCGACCACCACGTCCACGCCGTCCTGCAGCAGGTCGGGCTTGACGCCCTGGTACACCACGGGCAGCGCCCGGCCCGAGTCCCCCGCCATGGCGAACCGCAGGGTGACCTCTTCGACGGCCCAGTCCACGGTGCCGGGTTCCACCTTCCCGTGGACGCGGACGAACCGGCCGCCCAGACCCGGGGCCTGGTCGAGGGCCTGGTCCACCGAGAGGTAGTAGGTCTTGGCGCTCTGGAAACCCATCAGCGAGAGGTACGCGATGCCCGCGATCACCACCAGCACCGCCGCGGCCAGTTTCACCCGGATGGACAACGCCGTCACCGCCCTGTGCAGGTCTTGGCACGGTCACCCGATTATAGTCCCAGCGTTCCCGGCGGAACAACCGGGCGCGGGCCCGACCCTGGCCGCGGGGCCCAGACACCGTGACGGGTCAGCACCCCTTCATTCCTCCAGATGGAGGGCGTGGACCACCACCTGCCGCTGGACGCGGTAGACGTGGCTCAACGCCAGCGCCCGGCCGTAGATGCGGTAGTGCACCCGGACCCGCACGGCCCCGTCGACGGCGAAGGTTCCTGGCCGGCGCCAGCGCACGGAGAAGACCGGACCCGGGTCGTAGTCCACCTCGACCCGCTGGGTGAAGGGCGGGTTCTCGATGTCCGCGTGCAGGCGGAAGAGGGCCGGCCGGCCGGTGACCCAGTGGGCCGGCCCCTCCAGGCGCAGGACGACCCGAGGCGCCTGGGGCGCCGCCGCGTTGAAGAAGCGCCACCGCGCCATCTCTTGCGCGGCCGCCAGGACGGCGTCGTCCACCGGCCCGGGGATAGCGGCTCCGGCGGCCCGGGCCACCACCTCCGCCGGCGGGATCACCACCTGCCAGCGATAGCGGATCAAAGGCCGCCCGGTGCGGTCGTAGGAGGTGGCCTCCACCGCATAGCTCCCCGGGCGGGCGAACCGGTGGGGTTGCCGGACGATGGCATGGCCGGGAAGGGGGTCGACCCAGCTGGTGCCGTCGCCGAAGGACCAGCGCCAGAGGACATGGCCGCGTTCGATGGGCTGCCACTTGGTCGTGCGGAAGGTCGGCAGGGTCACCTCGAAGGCCGGGATGCCCGGGGGCAGGCCCAGAATCCCCTGGCCGGCCGGAGGCGCCACCGGCCCGCGCGACCCAGCCGGCCCGGCGTCCTGGCTCGGGCCCGGTTCCTCCCGGCGCCGCTCCTGCCCCGGCGAGGCAGCCGGCGGCGACCACCGCGGCCGCTCCACCTCGTGGGGGTCCAGCCCCGGCCCCCCGGGCCCTGGTGCCCAGCCTGCGGGTCCATCGTCTGGGGGGAGCCAGCGGGGTTGGGGCGGGCGCACGATCCCTGCCGGAACCTCCCCCTGCCGTCCCGCCCCGTCCTGCCAGGTGACGCGCCAGGCCACGGCGGCCCCACCCGGACCGGGCTCCGTCCCGGCGGCCGGTGGCGCAGGTTCGTCCCGCCCGAAGCGGACCTGGGTGAACCCCGCCCCCATCGGGATGAGGAACACCCAGGCGTCCCCTTCCCGCCGGCCATCCAGCGGAAGCCACCGTCCGGAGGCGTCCCGCCCCCATGCCCAGGCCGCATCCAGCGGACCGCCGTCGGCCGACCAGATCTCCAGCCGCCAGGCGCCTGCGCCGGCCAGCGGCCCCGAAGCCTCCTGGACGGCGACCCCCTGCCCCGGTGCCGCCGCCTGGCCTGAGCCCCCCTCGCCGCCGTCCCCCGCCCCCCGCAGCGCCCCGGAGAGACCGCCGGCCGCTACCGGCGCGAAGGACGCACCGGCCACCCGTACCGCGGCAACCATCAGCCCGGCCAGGAGGACCATCCCCAGCGCCACCCGGGCGCCCAGGCCACTGCGGCCGGATCGGCGCCCGGCGTGCCGGCGGCCGGACCGCCGGTGCGGGCCCCCCTGGACGGCGAGATCACGGAGCGCCCCCATGGCCACTCCTCCCCCAGCGACCGCGACCGCCGCCGTCCGCCGGGGAACCCGCCGGCCGGCGTGGCGGCAACACCCATATATTTACATTCTCCTGCCACGTTTTGTCAATGTTGCAGCGCGAAGGCCGCTGGGTGGCCCGGCCCCTCGCCCCGGCTCCCGCCCGGGACGGGTCCTTTCCTCCCTCCGTGCACCCCCAGGGCACCCCCAGGGCACCCGCCGGCCCCGCACGGGGCCGGCATCGAACCCAACGGGCGACCGGAAAGCCGGTGGCCCCAAGGCCGGGGAAAAAGACATCCGGGGCCCGCCTGCGCAAGGCGGGGCCCCGGCGTTCCCGATCGACAGCGGCCGCAGTGGCCCTGGCGGCGACCTCACTCCTCCAGGTGGCGGGCGATGAACCCGGCGGCCGTCTCGGCCAGCTTGAGCTCCAGGGTCCCGGTGTCCCGCCCCTGCTCGCGGGAGGCGATGATCACGGCCCCGACCGGGTCGCCGCCGACCACGATGGGCGCGATGACCTCACTGGTGAAGGGGCACGGCTTATCCTCGTCGGCACCGACCAGGGGACCGGGGTGCCGGTGCCGGTCCGCGGTGAAGTGGAGCACCTGCCGCTGCTCCATCGCCTGATAGACCACCGAACCGATGGGCTTGCCGGCAAACTCCTTGGGAGCCGCCCCCGCCACGGTGACCACCTGGTCCCGGTCCGTCACCATGGCGATGAGGCCCGACGCGTCGGCCAGGGACTGGGCGATCCCGCTGACCATGTCCTCCAGGTCGGCGATGGCCGAATACTTCTTGAGGATCACCTCGCCGCCCTTGTCCACGAAGATCTCCAGGGGGTCGCCGTCGCGAATGTTCATGCTGCGGCGGATCTCGATGGGGATGACGATCCGCCCCAGGTCGTCGATGCGCCGCACCACCCCAGTGGCCTTCATGACGTCACCTCTTCTGCCGTGGTGTGGGAAGAACCGGCCCGGCGCCCAGGCCGCGGCGGTCTCCGCGGCGCGCCGCCGGGACGGGCCGCCTGAACACCCGTCCCCGGCCACGGAGCCCGGCACCGGAACGCCGGCCCGGCGCCACCGGGGCCGGCAACGAGGCGCTGACCGGCCCGTGGTCTGCGGCCTTCGGGCCATGGGCACTGGTGGCGTTAGTATGCAGTTCCGCCGTCGCCGCTTATTCGGCAGGAAAGCCAGGGATGGGAGAAGATGTCACGTGGTGACACAGCCTTCCAGCAGAGGCCCCACACCGGACCCGCCTCCGTGGCGCGCTGGCGAGGGGCGACGGCCGCCGGCGCGCCGCCGGGACCGGCGGGCGCTAGACCCCTCGGGCCCCCGCCGCACCCGCGACCTGCAAGAACATGACGGGGGAGGCGGACGAACCGCCTCCCCCGGGCGGGGCCACAAGCGCCTCGGCACCCTTTCGGATAGGGAACTTGTGACCCGCGCCACCCATACGATGTCGCGCCGGACCCCGCGCTACGCCGGAAAATGGTGCCAGGCCGGCGCCGGCCCGAAACCCGCGCCGGAGCGCCGGCGTCCTCCGCAGCGGGGCGGCCACGGGCCGGCCGTCAGGCGCCGGGGTCCAGGTGGGCCCGGACCAGGGCTTCGACCACCCGCACCCGGTCCAGCTTCTGGGCCAGCACCCGCGCCCCGCGGTGGGCGGTGATGTAGGCCGGCTCACCGGTGACCAGGAAGTGGGCCAGCTGCCGGGCGGGGTCGTAGCCCCGTTCCTGCAGGGCCAGCAGGACCTGGGCCAGCACCTGGCGTTCGGCCGGATCCAGCGCGTCCTCCCCGGCCGGCGGCAGCACGGGGAGCCGGCGGGTTCCCTCCCGGCCCACCGGGGGGAGCGGGGGCTCTGATCCCGCCGGCACCGGACGCGACGCCGCCGGTGCCGGGGGCGAGGCCGGCTCCCGCGTGGCCGCGGCCTCGTCCCCGCCGGCCTGGTCGCCGTTGCCCTTCGGACCCGGACCGGCGCCGCCGCCGGCCCGGCCGCGGGCGCCGGCCGGGGCGCCGCCGCGGCGGCCGGCCGGCCCGCTGGCATCAGCCACGGGGGCCGGGGAAGCCGGTTCGTCCCCCGTGTCCCGATTGCGCTCCATGACGGGATGCCTCCTGCCGGTGGCCGCCCCAGGTCCGGCGGTCAGAGCAGCATCTCACCGGACTTGGGGAAGTAGCCCGAGCCGATCAACGCCTCCATGATGCGGTGGACTTCCGCGAACATGGGCTCCACGTCGGGCTCGTCGCTGCAGTCCACCTGCCAGACGTACACGGCGTACGCCTCGTGCACCGCCACCCGGCCGTCGGGAAGCACCGAGATGACGAACTTCACCTCGGGGATGTTGTCGTGCTCGATGTGCTCGAACAGGATCTGCTTGATCGAGTTGGCCAGGGGCGGAACCTGCTCGGCCGACGGCACGTCGAAGACGTACCGGATCTCCACGTCCACCGTCAGGTCGGGCTGACCTTCCTTATGGGTGCAATCGTCCTCTTCTGCATGATACAGGCCGCAACTGCCTCCGTAGACCGTCTCCGCCGTCAAGACCGAGTCCCAGGTGAAGCTGATCTCCGCCCGGACCCGGTGGGGCGGTTCGTCCCCCTCGGGGACGCAGACGAAGAGGCAGTGGCGGTCCATGGTCTGGGTCTCCACGTGATGCTCGACGCGCCGGATCTCCAGACCGGCCGCCTCCGCCGCGTCGAACAACACGTCACACAGGTCTTCGTAACGCAGCATCAGCCGGTGCCCCTTCCGGAGTTGACCACTCCAAGGCATGGAGCCCCGGGACCGCCGGCCCCGGGCTCCGTCAGAGGAAAAGTATAATACTTTTGCCGGAAGGGGGGGCCCACGTCGCGCCGCCCTTCCGCGAGGAGGGTTCCCATGGTGACCCAGCCCGCGCCGGGGACGAGCCCCGGTGTCTACCTGGACAATGCGGCCACCACCCGGGCGCGCCCCGAGGTGGTGGCGGCCGTCGTCGAGGCGCTGCAAGACCGGTTCGGCAACCCCGCCTCGATCCACACGGCCGGCCTGGAGGCGGAACGGCTGGTCAAGGAGGCCCGGGCCGTCCTGGCCCGCGCCCTGGATGTCCCCGCCGAGGACCTGTACTTCACCTCCGGGGGCACGGAGGCCAACAACTGGGCCCTGCGCGGGGTCCTGGCCGCCCATTCCCGCCGGGGACGCCACCTGGTGACCACCGCCATCGAGCATTCCTCGATCCTGACCACCGCCCGCCGCCTGGAGGAGGAGGGCTACCGGGTGACCATCGTCCCCGTCGACGCCCGGGGCCAGGTCGACCCCGACCGGGTGGCCGCGGCGGTGGAGGACGACACCGTGCTGGTCAGCGTCATGCTGGTCAACAACGAGATCGGGTCGATCCAGCCCGTGGAGGACGTGGTGCGCGCCGTCCGCCGGCGCCGGCCGGAGGTGCTGGTCCACGTGGACGCGGTCCAGGCCTTCGGCAAGCTGCCGGTGCGGCCACGGGCCTGGGGCGTGGACCTGGTGACCCTCAGCGCCCACAAGATCCACGGCCCCAAGGGCACGGGGGCGCTCTACGTGCGCCGCGGGGTGCGCATCCAGCCCCTGCTGACGGGCGGCGAACAGGAGGGGGGCCTGCGCCCGGGCACCCACAACGTGCCCGGCATCGCCGGCTTCGGCGTGGCGGCCCGCCTGATCCTGCAGGAGCAGCCGGGCCTCTCCCAGCGCATGCAGGCCCTCAAGCTGCGGCTGGTGGAGCGGGTGCGGGCCGAGGTGCCCGACGTCGACGTCAACGGGCCCGATCCGGCCGATGGGGCGCCCCACATCGTCAACCTGTCGGTGGTCGGGGCGCGGGGGGAGGTCCTGGTCCACGCCCTGGCCCAGCGTGGGGTCTACGTGTCGACGGGTTCGGCCTGCACGTCGCGCCGCACCGCGCCCAGCCATGTGCTCCAAGCCCTGGGACTGCCCCCGGAGCGGCTGGATTCGGCCCTGCGCATCAGCCTGAGCCGGGAGACCACGGAGGACGACGTGGAGCGGTTCGTCGCCGCCCTGCGGGAAGCCGCCGCCGAAGTCCGGGCCGTGGCGGCCGCCCGCGCCCGGCGCTGACCCCCCTGGCGAAGGAGGCACACCTTGAACCCGGTTCTCCTTGTCCGTTATGGCGAAATCGGCTTGAAAGGCCGCAACCGGCCCCAGTTCGAGCAAGCCCTGTTGCGGCAGATCCGGCGGGCCCTGGGAGCCTGGCCCGGCACCGCCGTGTACCGCACGCCCGGGCGCGTCTGGGTGGAACCCCCGGCCGGCACCGACCCGGAACCCCTGCTGGAGGCGCTCCAGCGGGTGTTCGGCATCGTCGCCGTCTCCCCCGCCGAGCGGGTCGACCTGGACCTGGAGGCCATCGCCGCCGGCGCCCGGCGGGTCCTGGAGGCGGCCCTGGAGGATCGGCCCGGAGGAGGCGGCCCGGCGGGCGGGCCGGTGACCTTCAAGGTCGAAGCCCGCCGCTCCAACAAGCGGTTCCCCTTGACCTCCCTGGACCTGAACCGGGAACTGGGAGCCCGGCTCCTGGCCGCCCACCCCGAGCTCAAGGTCGACGTGCAGCGGCCGCAGGTCACGGTCCACGTGGAGGTGCGCCACGACGGCGCCTACGTCTACGCCCGCTCCGTGCCCGGGCCCGGGGGACTGCCCGTGGGGGTGACGGGCCGCGCCTGCGTCCTGCTCTCGGGCGGCATCGACAGCCCGGTGGCCGTCTGGATGGCCATGAAGCGGGGCCTGCGGCCCATCTGCGTCCACTTCCACAGCCCGCCCTTCACCAGCGAGCGGGCCCGGGAGAAGGTGGTCGACCTGACCCGGGTGCTGGCGCGCTGGGGCGGGCCCCTTGCCCTCTGGGTCGTCCACTTCACCGAGGTCCAGCGGGCGATCCAACTGGACTGCCCGCCCGAGCTCACCATCACCCTGATGCGGCGCATGATGTTCCGCCTGGCGGAACGGATCGCTGCCCGGGAGCGGGCCCTGGCCCTGGTCACCGGGGAGAGCCTGGGCCAGGTGGCCAGCCAGACCCTGGAGAGCATCCGCACCATCTCGGCGGTGACGACCCTGCCCGTGCTGCGCCCCCTGATCGGCCTGGACAAGACGGAGATCGTGGAGCGGGCCCGGGCCATCGGGACCTATGACATCTCGGTCCTGCCTTATGAGGACTGCTGCACGTTGTTCGTCCCCGCCCACCCCGCCACCCGGCCGCGGCCGGAACAGGCGGAGGCGGCAGAGGCCGTGCGGGACTGGGAGCCCTTGCTGGCCGACGCCCTGGAGCGCAGCGAACGATTGGTGGTGGAACCGGCCGCGGCGCCGTGGCCCTGAGCCCGCCCGAGCCGGCCCCCGCCGCCGGCTACGCCAGGGCCGGGTACACCAGGGGCGGGCCGGATCCCCGGCCCGCCCCTGGTGTGCGTTCCTCCCTCATCCGGCCGTCGTGACGAGGCTCACCCCGCCCCGTTGGCCTGGCCGGCTGCCCCGCCGCGGCCGGCCTCCGGACGGGTCCGCGGCCGGCCCCGCCGGTGCCCCCGGCGCCGCCCGCGACGCCGCCGGCGCCCGTCCTGGCGCGCCCCGTGGGCGACCCCGTTGGTCCCCGCGGCGTCCGCCGCCGGGGCGGGCCGGCCGCTCCCGCCGCCGGCCGGGCGGGCGCCCGCCGCCACCCCGTTGGCCGGCACGGCCCGCACCGTACCGTTGGCACCATGGGGGGCAGGCGTCCCCGTGGCGGCGACCTCCGCCACCGCCGGCCGCGCCGGCCCGGGCCGGAACCCGCCGGGCCCTTCCACCGTCAGCCGGAGGCCCTCCTCCAGCGGGCCCCCCAGACCGAGCCGGTTCCCGTGCCGGTCGGTGACCACCAGCTTGCCCGCCACCGTGTCCTGGTAGACGGTCTCGGAATAACGGAGGAGTGCGTGGCGCACGCTGGCGCCAGGATAGACGTCCACCGGATGGTTGTTGACGAAGACCCGCACGGCCGATGTCACCACCTTCCCACGGGCCCGAGGGCCCGCGCCGTGCCCCTTCCGTCGATGTTAGCCTGAACCGGTTCCCCGGCCGGATATCCACCGGAGGAACCCTTTTCCGGGGTCCCCACCCCGCCGCCGGTCCACCGCCCCGCGCCGAATCCCCCGCGCGGACGCGGCGTGGACGCGGCGGCAGCCACGGCTCCGGGGGAGGAACCGCCCCGCCGTCCATCGCCCGGCTCGCCCCCTGGGGCGAGCCGGGGTCCCGGTGCCGGTTGCCGCGGAGCGGGGCGGGACCGGGCCCGCCGTCCCCGGCCCGCCGCATCATGCCCCCTGGCCCTCCGGCCTAGGCCGTCAGGCCTGTAACGTCAGGTTTTCGTCACCAGGGCCGCCACGTCCTGCGCCCGGGCGGGCAGCCCCATCCTTCGGAGCAGCCCCGCGGCCGGTGGCTGCAGGCGCCAGGGCCGGCCTCCCGGCCCGCTCCGCGGCCAGGCGTCCCAATGCCTCGGCGGCCGCCCGGCAAACATGGGGATCGGCGTCGCCGTCCCGGGCGGCCCGCAGCGCCTCCCCCGCCTCGTCCCCGCCGATGCGGCCCAGGGCCCAGGCCGCCAGCGCCCGGATGTCGGGCCGGGGGTCGTCCCGCAACAGGGCCGCCAGGGCCGGAACGGCCGCCCGGGCCCCCGGGCCCCGATTGCCCAGGGCCACGATGGCGTTCCGCTGCCAGGTCTTGCGGCCCCGCCAGGCCCCGGTCAGGGGCCGGTAGCGCGCCTGGAAGGCCGCCCGTCCCATCTGCAAAAGGGGCACCAGGGGCGGTCGCGCCAGGTCGTCCCCCACCGGCGGGGCAGAGCCGGGGGCGTCCCCTCCCCCGGGGGGCGCGGCGGGGCCGCCGGCGGGTTCGTCCCCCGCCTCGCGGGGCGGGCCGGCCAGCGGCCCGTTGGGCGCGGTGCTCCCTTCGCCCGCCGCCGTCTCCGGGGCGGGCCCTTGGCCCGCCGCCGCGCCCGGGGCGGGCTCGTCGGCCGCCGCCCCGAAACGCCCCGCCGCGGGCTCCCCGGCCGGGGGGTCGCCGCCCCCTGCCAGCCGCAGGGCGGGATGCCCCGGCCGCGCCGGGTGGTTGAACGGGCAGACCGCCTGGCAGGCGTCGCAACCGTACAGGCTCTGGCCCAGGGCGGCCCGTTCCTCCGCATCCAGCATGCCCGGTTTCTGGCTCAGGAAGCTGATGCAGCGCCGGGGATCCAATTGCCGCGGCCCGAGGAACGCCCCGGTGGGACACGCGCGCAGGCAGCGGTCGCAGCCGGCGCAGGCGTCGGCCAGGGGCTGGTCGGGCGGCAGGGCCACGTCGGTGACCAGCTCGCCCAGGAAGACCCACGATCCCCAGCCGGGCACGATCAGGCAGGCGTTCTTCCCGATCCACCCGATGCCCGCGCGCTCCGCCCAGGCCCGGTCGACCAGCGGCCCAGTGTCCACCTGCACGGCCCAACGGCAGCCGGGGACCCGGGCCTCGAGCCAGCGGCCCAGAGCCTCCAACCGCCGGCCCATCACGTGCTGGTAGGAGCGGGTGCGGCCGGCCGCGGCCACGTAACCGCGCAGCCCGCCGGCATCGCCCCCCGCCGCAGCGCCGCCCCGGGGCCCCCGGCCCGGGGGATCGTAGGCCATGGCCACGGCGACGACCGAGCGGGCGCCGGGGAGGAGGCTCTCCGGGTCCGTGCGCCGGACGGGATCGGGGTCTTCCCAAGGGGTGGCCATGCCCAAGGCCTGCCGTCGACGCAGCAGGGCGGCCAGATCCAGCTGGGGTGTGGCCGCGGCCACCCCCACGGCGACGAAGCCCAGCCGCCGCGCCTCGGCCACCAGCGCCGCCTTGAGCTGCGCCCCTCCGCCCCCGCCGAGGGGTTCCGCCCCGCCCGTCCCCGGGACCACGCCGGGGTTCCCACCCTCGCCCGAGGGGGTGCCGTCCAATCCGACCGAAGGCATGCCATCCATCGCCCGTCCTCCGATCCGTTCCAGAGGCCGTCGTTTCGATTCCGAGCCGCCGTTACGAGCCGTCGTTGCCCTGACGAACCGCCGTCCCGCCCAGCGCCGTCGTGTCACGCGCCCTCGTGCCCCACGGCGCGCCGGCCCGGCGAGGGACCGCTCCCCGCGGCGCCACGCGCAAAAAGGCGGCCACCCGGTTGCCCGGGTCGCCGCCCGACCCCGTCTTTCCTCGATTGTACCGTCTACCGACTGGGGTGCCGACTACCAGGTTGGACCGGCCGTGGGTCCGTTCCCCGCCAGTTGTTGCTCGGCCAGGGCGATCATGCGCCGGACCATCTGACCGCCCAAGCGGCCGCCCAGGCGGCCGCCGATGGCGCCGCAATCCCGGGTCGTCATCTCGCCCCAGCCCCGCTCGCGGATCTGGTGGGCCAGGCCGAGCTCCTCGGCCACCTCCCACTTCTGCCGGTCGAGGGCCGCATCATATGCCGCGGGCGAGGTCATCCCCGGCGGCACCAGGCCGATCTCCTGGGCGACCTCCATCTTCAAGCGGTCCAGCCCCGGCTGCGCGCCGGGAACCAGCAGGTCGCCGGCGCCGCGTCGTCTGGCCATCGAGGCACCACCTCAGGTTCGGTATTCGGCCGCGAAAGACGGGCCATTCGTAGTGTGGGAAGCCCGCCGGGGCCGATACCCCCCATCCCTGCCACGGCTGGACGAACCTGCAAGCCCCAGGGGCCGCGCCCGGGACCCCTTCAGTCCGCCCCCGGGTCACGGGCCCGGAAGGCGTACCAGACGGGGTTGAAGGCGGCCACCCGGCGCCGCCAGCGGCGCCGGGCCAGCACGTACCGGCGCCAGCGCACCGTGCCCCACAGGACCACCAGCACCCCCAGCGCGGCGGCGTAGCCCACCGGCTGCCGCCGCCCCAGCTCCCGGGTCGTCGCCTGCCACAAGGTCAGCGGTTCGACGCCCCGGTCGCTCAGCAGCGGGATGCGGTCCACCACCTGGTCGCCGACCCGGACGACCAGCGTGCCCACCCGCGCGCCTTTGGCCAGGGGTGCCCGCAGGCCGGCCTCCAGCTCCACGTCCTTGTGCACCGCGGGGGCCGGTTCGTCCCGAGGAACCAGCCAGCGGGCGCCGTAGGCCGCGACCGCCCCGACGGCCGCCTCCTGGCCGCCCTCGACGGGGACGCGACCCACGGCCTCCCCGGCCCGCACCAGCTCCAGGGGACGGAAGCGGGCGAAGCCCCAGTCCATCAGGGCCGCCATGTCCCGGTACATGCCGGTGGGGTGGGCGCCCAGCAGCACGCCGATGAGCTCCACGCCGTCCTGGCGGGCCGAGGCGACCAGGGCGCCGCGGGCGGCGCTGGTGTACCCGTTCTTGACGCCGGTGGCCCCCTCGTAACGCCAGAGGAAGCGGTTGTGGTTGTAGAGGACCCGCTCGGACTGCTTCTCCGGCCAGGGCATCCGGTACTCCCGCGTCCCCACGATGCGCCGGAAGGTGGGGTTGGCCATGGCCACGCGGGCCAGGGTGGCCAGGTCCCGCGCCGAGGTGTAGTGGTCACGGCTGGCCAGGCCGTGGGGATCGGCGAAGTGCGTGTGCTCGAGTCCCAGGTCCCGGGCCCGCTGGTTCATCCAGTCGACGAAGGTCTCGACCGAGCCGGCGACGCCCTCGGCGATGGCCACGGCGGCGTCGTTGCCCGACTGGAGCATCAGCCCGTAGAGCAGCTCCTCCAGGGTGCGCTGCTCGCCCAGGGCCAGGTAGAGGCTGGATCCCTCCACGCCGAAGGCGCGCTCGCTGGTGGCGATGACCTGGTGCAGGTCCCCCCGCTCGATGGCCAGCAGGGCGGTCATGATCTTGGTGGTGCTGGCCATGGGCATGCTCTCGTCGGCATTGTGCTCGAACAGGACCTGGCCCGTGGCGGCGTCGATGAGGATCGCGGCCCGGGCGTCGGCCGCGGGGGGACGCTCAGGAGCGCCCTCGGCCGCCTCGGCCCGGGGCAAGCCGCCGGGTGCGCCGCCGGGCCCGGCCATGCCGGGCAGGACGGCCGTCACGGTGCCCAGCACCAGCGTCCACACCAACCACAGGACGAACCCGGCCCGGCGCCGGCCCCGCCTCCGGGGTGCCGCACCGGGCCCCGCCTGCAGCCGCCGCCGCGCGCCGCCCCTCCCCTGCGGCCCGCCGGCCGGCGGCCGGTCATGCCCTCCCGCCAACCCCAATGGCACCTCCTCACCATGCGGAACGGCCCATCCGCGGGGATATCCTTCAGGCTGTTGGCCACCGGGCCCGCCGGTTCCTCCCGGCTCCGGCGCCCTTGCTGACGGTAGATCCTGCCAGCGGCGGCCCGGTTCCCCGCGGGGCGGCGGGACTAGGGCGGGCGGTGGGGAAGCGCTCGAGAACGGCGGGCGGGTTGGATGTCAGCCACGGCCCGCGGCGGCTGACGATGTGGGCCGCCATGGCAGCCGGCCGGCAGGAGCGACGCACGTCGCCCGCATAGACTAAGGGATAACCGGAGCCACCGGGCCGCAGGCCGGGTGGGCCGCCGGCCCCGGTGGCCGGGACCATCGGGAGGTTGGCCCCATGGGCGGGCAGGGACAGCTGGCCATCTCCGTGGAAACCCACCCGTCGGAGTTCCAGCGGGTGCTGGACGAACAGCGGCTGGTCTACACCGTGTTCCGGTCGCGCCAGCGCTGGGTCTTCCTCACCGAGTTCGTGCCCCAGCCGGCGGCGCAGGCCGCGTCCCACTTCGTCCACCAGGTCGTTCTGCCGGAGATGCTGTTGGACCACCTGGACTCCCGCTACGCCGCAGTCGACCCCGACGACCGCCTGGCGGTCTGGAAGCAGAGCCTCCCCCTGCTGACCCAGCCGCCCCTGGCCCGCGGCACCGCGGCCCTGCTCCTGCCGGAACTGATCCAGCACGGGCGGCTGAGCATCCTGGGCTGGTTGCGCTTCCGCGGCGAGCGGTTCCTCCGCAGCCTGGTGGCGGAGCTGGCGCGGACGGGCCTGCAGCAGCTCTGGCTGGAGCGGGCGCTGAAGCAGTTCCTGGGCACCCTGCGGCCACCGGCCGAAGGCCCGGCGGAACTCTGGGTCGAAGGGCAGGGGTCCACTCTGGTGATCCGCGAGCCGGGCGGTCCGCCCCTGTACCGGGAGTTCCTGGAGGGCCACCTGGATCCCCGGGTGCCGCTGGAGAAGGAGGACCTGGCGGTTGGGCTGCTCAAGGCCCTGCGCCCCCGGCGCGTCCGGCTGGAGGGCACCCGCCGCCAGCTGGCCGAGCGGTTGCGGGAGGCCGGGCTCGAGGTGGTGGTGGAACCGGCCGGGGAGGCCGGCGACGGCCCTCGCCGGCCCGACGGCGGGCCCTAGCCGGCCCGACGGCCGTTGAAGGTCACCCGCGGCCGCCCGAGGGCCGAAGAGGCCTGCGGCCATCCGAGGCCCGAGGAGGCTAGCGGCCGCCCGCGGCCGCGGGAGGCCGTCGAGGCTTGAGCCCGGGCCGGCGTCCAGCCGGGTCGGGGCGAAACCCGTCCCGTCGGGTCCACGTCCGGTCCACGTCCGGTACCAGCCTGGTACGAGTCCGGCACACCGCGTCCCAACGACGACGGCGGCGGAGACCCGCCGCCGCGTTCCTTGTGCGATCCCGCGAAGCAACCTGCACCAGAGGCCTGACCGCCGCCCGGGCGGGGCCGCGGTCAGGCCGCCTCGTCCCGCCGGTTCCAGATCCAGGCGGCGCCGACGAGGTAGACCAGCCACTCCACCGGCCACGGTCCGGCGTCGGTCAGGTCCCAGGCGACCCGGGCGGCGGCGGCCATCGCCACCACGGCCACCAGGCGCAAAGGCTGGTGCCACCGCCGCCAGGCCCAGTGGGAGCGCCAGGGCCGCGAGCCGGCACGACGGCGCAGCGCCGTGCCCCGCCACCGGGTTCCCGGAGATCCGGACCGGATCCCGCCGGGCCGCACCACCCCCCGGGCCCGGGGATCCCGGCCCCCGGGCAGCACGCGGAACCGGCGCCGCTGCTCCCGCTCACAATCCGGGCAATAGCGGGCACCCCGCCGGTCCGCCTCAAAGGTGCGCCGGCACCGGTAGCACTGGGCGAGATGCCTGGGGCCCATGCCGCTCCCCCCTGGAGGACCCGCCGGACCCGCCCCAGGGCGCGCCCGGCGGCCCGCTCAACCTTCCCTCAATCTGAGTTTAACCGCCGCCGCGGCCGGATCCTGCCATTCCCTGTCGAAGGCGCCGCCCGGCACCCGGCTTGCCGCCCGGGGCCGGCCGTCCAGGGCGGGCAGGGGCAGCCGGTCGCCGCGCCAGATGGCGATCAGGTCGGCCAGCACGGCGCTGGCCGTGGCCTCGCCGCCGGCCCCCGGCCCGGCGAAGCGCACGGCGCCCACCGGATCCGCCTCGATGAGGATCATATTCTCCACCCCGGCCGCCTGCAGCAGCGGATCGTGGGGTGGCAAGAGCTCCGGCTGCACCGTCAGCCGGGGCGCGGGCCCGGTCCACTCCGCCGTGGCCACCAGCCGCCAGCGGGCCTCCTGGCCGGGGCCGGCGGCGGGCGCCGCCTCCAGGATCCGGCGGAAGGCCGGGTCGTCCAGACCCCGCCGCTCGACGCTCGTCCAGTCCACCGGCTCGCCGGTGACCAGCATCGCCAGGATGGCCAGCTTGCGGGCGGCGTCGCGGCCGGAGAGATCGTCGCTGGGATCGGCCTCCGCGTAGCCCGCGGCCTGGGCCGCCCGCACCGCCTCGTCCAGGCTGGCGCCCTGCTCGACCAGGGTGAGCACGAAGTTGCAGGTGCCGTTCAGCACCGCCCGCAGGCGCCGCACCCGGTTGGCGGCCAGGCACCGCAGCAGCGGCCGGATGATGGGCACGCCCCCGGCCACGGCCCCCTCGAAGGCCAGTTCCACCCCCGACCGGCGGGCGACGGCCACCAGGGGGGCCAGGGACTCAGCCAGCAGGGCCTTGTTGGCCGTGATGACGTGACGCCCGGCCTCCAGGGCCTGGAGCACGTAGCGGCGGGCGGGCTCGACCCCTCCGATCAGCTCGATCACCACGTCGACCTCCGGATCGGCCAAGAGCCGCTCCGGGTCGGTGGTCAGCAGGGCGGGGTCGACGGCGGCGGCCCGCGGTTTATCCGGGTGGCGCACCAGCGCCCCCTTGAGCCGCGGCACGCCGCCCAGCCGCTCGACCAGCCAGGGGGGTGGATCCAGCAGCCGCTGCGCCACGGCGCTGCCCACGGTGCCCAAACCCAGCAGCGCCACCACGGGACCCCTCACGGGCGCCCCTCCCCCACGGCGGCCACCGCGCCGGGCGGGGCCGCCGGCGAGGCGGCCGGTTCCTCCAGCCAGGTCATGACCCGCCGGGCCACACCCGCCGCGTCGACCAGGAAGCTGTCGTGGCCCCAGGGGGCCCGCCAGACGTGCCAGGCGACGTCCTTGCCCGCCCGGCGCAGGGCCCGCACCAGGGGCCGCTGCTCGTCCACCGGGTAGAGCAGGTCCGAGGTGATGCCGAGGACGTAGACCCGGCTCTGCACCCGGCCGGCCGCGGCCTCCAGGCCCCCGCGGTCCCGGCCCACGTCGTGCAGGTCCATGGCCCGGGTCAAGGTCACGTACGTGGCCGGATCGAAGCGGCGCACCAGCTTCTCCCCCTGGTAGTGCAAGTAGCTCTCGATCTGGAACCGGAAGGCTTCAGCGCCGGAACGGGCGGCGGTGGCGTAACCGCCCAGCCGCTCGGCCACCGGATCGGTCCCCGGCGGCACCTCGGCCCGGCCGAAGCGCAGGGCCCACTCCTCGCGACCGCGGTAGGTGGTCATCGCCAGCATGCGGGCCAGCGCCAGTCCCCGGCGCGGCGGCTGCTCGCTGGGGTAATCCCCGCCCTGCCAGGCCGGATCGGCGAAGATGGCCTGGCGCTGGACCTCGTTCCAGGCGATGGCATGGGGCGAGGCGGCGGGCGGAGCGGCCAGCACCGCCACCGCGTCGACCCGGTCGGGATAGGTGAAGGCCCACTCCAGGGCTTGCATGCCGCCCAGCGAGCCGCCCACCACCAGGGCGAGCCGCTGGATGCCCAGGGCGTCCAGCAGGCGGCGCTGGGCGTGGACCATGTCGCGGACGGTGATGGTGGGGAAGCGCCCGCCCCAGGGACCGGCCCCCGGCGCCATGGGGCTGGAAGGCCCGGTCGACCCGTAGCAGCCCCCCAGGACGTTACTGCACAGGACGAACCAGCGGCGGGTGTCGATGGGCTTGCCCGGGCCCACCGCCTCCTCCCACCAGCCCGGGCGGTCGGCGGGGTCGTGGGCGGCGACGTGGGCGTCGCCGGTCAGGGCGTGGCAGATGAGGACGGCGTTCTGCCGCCGGGGATCCCAGCGCCCCCAGGTCTCGAAGGCCAGTTCGACCCGGGGCAGGTGGCCGCCCAGCTCCAGCTGCAGCGGCCCGATGTCCACACGGCCGCGACAGGGGATCACCGCGTCCCCCTCCCTCCCGCGCCCGCTCCCCGAAGGGGTTCCGGATACGAAATTACCCCTCCCGAGAGGGAAGGGCCGAAAGGAGTTCCGGCGCCCTCTCATCTCTCAGGATCCGGCCGGATCCTGCAGGAGTTGGCACCTTACCGGCCGCTGCGGCGCGGCCGGCGGTTGCCGGGCTTCATCGGGCCAGTCCCTCCGCCACTCTGGATAAGAGAGCAGACGCGCTCTGTTGTGGCTGTTGAGAGTGATGCTAGCATGCCCGGGCGGGGAGGTCAACGACCTCCTGGCTCTGGGCTGAAGAGTGTGGGTCCCAGAAGGGAAAGGCGGTTGGCGAGCCAAGGGATTGGTAGCCAGTCCACATCCCGGAGGTGACTCGCACTGGACTTGCCCCGGTTTCGTGGACACCCCGGCACTTGGGGCGTAAGCCCCGGAAAGGGTGATCCCCATGCCGGCCACCAAGCCGCCGGACCCTCCCGAGTTCCGCCGGGGCACGGATGGTGCGCCCCGCACCCATTGAGAGCTGCGGTGGACGCATGGGGTCCGCTGGGGTCGGAAGCGGGTCGCCCGGCTAATGCGGGCCATGGGGCTCTGTGGCGTGCACCGGCGCCGGACCCGGGGGATCACCCGCCGGGATCCCCGCCGCCCGGTCGACCCCCGACCGGCTGCATCGGGAGTTTGTGCCCGATGCCCCCAACCGGATATGGGTGGCAGACCTCACGTAGCATCGATGCCTTCTCCCGTGCCGTGGTGGCTGGGCCATGGGGGGACCGGCCCGTCGCGGAGTTGCTGGTGGACGCCGTTACCATGGCGGTGCGGCGTCGCCGGCCAGGGCCCGCCCTGATCCACCACGCCGACCATGGGGCATAGGACACCTCGTTAGCGTTCACCCGTCGCTTGGAGGCCCTGGGCATCGCCGGATCAATGGGTCCTGTGGGCGATGCGCTGGACAACGCGATGGCGGAGAGTTTCGACGCGCCCCTGCAACGGGAGCTCCTCGACCGCCAAGCCTGGCCCACACGGGATCAACTGCCGCATGGCGATCTTCGAGTACGTCGAAGGGTTCTACAACCGGTAGCGGCGTCCCTCGGCCCTTGGTTCCCTCTCGCCCGACGAGTACGAGGACCGTTGGCAGCAGGAGCGAAAGACTCATTCACAGGAAGGGGTTGTCGCGTAAGCCTCAACCTGTCCACGAAACCGGGTCAACTCCAAAGCGGGTCAACTCCAAAAAGGTGGTCGTCCCGATGGCCAACACCCTTTACCTCAAGCGGGTCGTGGAAGATGTCGTACGTCAGCACCTCGCCCAGCAATTTGGGGTGCCATTCAAGTCCCGGGTACTAAAGCTCGTCGCCGGTGGCACCCACGAATTCGACGCGGTCTCCGACGACGGCAGAGTAGTGGCATCGATCAAGTCCGCTTCGGGCAAGACCTCCGGAGGGAAGAAGCCAGCGGGCAAGATAAACGCAGCGGTAGCCGAGCTATACTACCTCACGCTTATCGACGCTCCCATACGCATCCTCGTTCTGACAAGTGAAGAGTTTTTTGGGATCATGGAGAAGCACCTTCGCGGCAGGCTGGCCCCGGGCATTTCCCTGATGTACGTGCCGCTACCTAATGATGTACGGCAGCGTATGACGGAAATCCAGGCGCTCGCCAGTCAGGAAGTGCAACCAGTACGCCAGCTGGACGGAATGTCCTAAGGCGTCTGACGTTTTCAAAGACGAGCGGCTTTGGGAGCCAATGGCATTACTACACGGGCTGCTAGGGGAGGGGCACCTCGCCGTCGGCCACCGAGGGCCCGATGGACCGGGCGGGCCGCAACCAGGCCGGCACGTAGCTCCACGCCGCCCGCAGGTGGCGGCGGTTCTCCGCCGCCCGAGGATCGTGGCGGGCCACCAGCCCCCAGAAGGCCGGCCCGTGGTGCAGGTGGACCGTGTGGCACAGCTCGTGGATCAGCACGTGCTCGACCAGCTCCGGCGGCAGGAACAGGAGCTTCAGGCTGAGCCGGATGTGACGGGTCGCCGAGCAGCTTCCCCACCGGGTCTTGGGACACCCGACGGACGCACCGGCCAGCCGGAAGCCCCGCTCCCGGGCCAGGGCCTCAAGCCAGGGCAGCAGGGTGGCCCGGGCCCGCCGCGCCAGCCAGGCCCGCAGGGGCGGGGCCCAGGCGGCCGGTCCCCGTTCCAGGGCACCGGCGGGCAGCGTGATCCGGCCCGCCACCGGTACCTCTTGGGGGAGGGCCGCGGCGGCCGGGCCGGCCGGCCAGAACCCGGGGGTCCCCGCCCCGGCGGGGGGCGCCGGCGCCGCGGGCGGTGAGGAGGGCGTCACCGGCCCGCCCGCGGCCGGCCCGGCCGCCGGGGGCCGGCGGGACGGCACGGCCGGCTCCGGGCCGGGCGCGCCCCCCACGAGCCACACCTCGCCCAGGGCCCGCAACCATACCCAGGCCGGCGGGCTCGGCGGGGCGGCCGGTAGACCGGGCGCCGGCTCCGGTGGGGCGTTGCCGCTGCCGCCGGCCCGGCGCGCCTCTTCCTCCAGGCGGCGCCGGGCCCGCTGGATCCACCCCGCGTGCTGGGCGACCACCTGGGGCACCCGGTGGAGCGCATAGCCCCGCGGCACCACGACCACCAGGCCGTCGGCCGGCGAGAGGACCAGCCGCACCCGGCGCGCCCGGGCGCTGACCCGGACGGTGTAGGCGGGCAGGCCGGCGGGCAACCCGGCCGGCTCCGGCCGCCGGCCGGCCTCCCGGGACCGGCCGGGGCCCCGGCCCGGGTCCGCCGCTGGCCTATCCGCCTCCTGGTGCCGGGGGTCCCGGCGTTCCGGCGCCGGCCCCCGGGCCCCAGACCGCCCGCCGCCCGCCGGCGCCCCGCCGGTTCGTCCCCCACCCGCCGCCCTGCCCATCCAACCCCCTCCTCGCCCGTTCCCGCCGGGCCTCGGGCCGGCCCGGCGGGGCGAAGCCCGAGCCGCCGCCGGCCGCGGGCTTCCCGTCAACCATGGTCATGGTTCGCCCGGCCGGTCGCCGCTCCTCCCCGGGCCCCAAAAGGACGCGCCGGCCCGCGCGCCGGCCCGCGCCGGCCCGCGAAAAGGGGCGCCCGGCCCCGAATGGAAGGGCCACCGGATGGCATACATTGGTCCCGGAAGGAACCCGGCCGGTCCCCGACCGGCCGGGCCGGCCCCCTTGAAGGAGGTGCCGTCGTGTCCGACGGGGCTGCACCCGGGCCGGCCACCCGCTCGGTGATCGCCCTGCTGGTCTCGGCCGCCTTGCTGGCGGGCGCCCTGGGACTCCACCTCCGCCGGGCCCAGGAGCCGGTGGCCGGCGTCACCGCGCCGGGGCGGCCCACGGCCGACCGGGTGATCCGCCTGACGGAGTACGCCTATGAACCGGCGGTGATCGAAGTCCGCCAGGGGACCCGGGTGCGGCTGACCCTGATCAACACCGGACGGGAGGAACACGAGCTGGAGATCGGCGGCTACGGCCTGGAGGTGGCCGGACTCCGGCCGGGAACCAGCGTGCGGCTGATCTTCAACGCCGACGTGCCGGGCCGCTTTGAGCTGGCCTGCCACATGCCCGGCCACTACGAGAAGGGGATGCGCGGGGTCCTGGTGGTCCACCCCGCCGACGCCGACCGCTAGGGTCCCGTTGCGGCGCGGGGCCTGCGAGCGCCGGCCCTCGGCCGTGGTATGGTGTTGCCGGGAGGCGACGCCATGCCCGCGAAGGAGTTGTCACCGGCACCCGATCCCGCCCCGGCCGCCCGCGCCCGCAGCCGGGTGCTGGCCGCCCTTCTGGCCGCCGGCGGCGGGCCCGTTTCGGGTGCGGACCTGGCCGGCCGGTTGGGCATCAGCCGCACGGCCCTGTGGAAGCACATCGAATCCCTGCGCCGGGACGGCTGGCCGGTGGAAGGCCGGCCGCACCACGGCTACACCCTCGATCCCGGGGCTGCCCGGGAGCTGGCGGCCCGCCGGTTCGTCCCCGAGCTGCTGGAGGCGCGGCGGCTGGGGTCGCGGCTGGGCCACACCGTCCACTGGTACCCGGAGGTGGGTTCGACCAACGACGTGGCCCGGCGGCTGGCCGAAGGCGGGGCGCCGGAGGGGACCGTCGTGGTCGCCGGCCGCCAGGTGGCCGGCCGCGGCCGCCTGCGCCGCTTTTGGTGGAGCCCGCCCGGCGGGCTGTGGATGTCCCTCATCCTCCGCCCCACCCTTCCCCCCGAGCGGCTGCCCCTGCTGACCCTGGCCGTGGCCACGGCCGTGGCCGAGGCCGTCGAGCTCCTGGCCGGCCGGCCCGTGGCCGTCAAGTGGCCCAACGACGTGCTGGTCGACGACCGCAAGATCGCCGGCATCCTGCTGGAGACCGTCACCCATCCCCACGGCGCCGAGTACGTGGTGGCGGGGATCGGCGTCAACCTGGACGTCCAGGGGGAGCCGGTGCCGGAGGAACTGGCGGACCGGATCACCTGGCTTGGCCGGGAGGCCCCGCAGCCGGTCACGGTCAACGACGTGGCCGAAACCATCCTCCAGCGGCTCGAGGCCCGCTACCTCCAGCTCCACGGTGAGGGCGGCGAACCGGTCCTGGCCGCCTGGCGCAGTCGGGCCGCCTGGCTGGGGGAGCCGGTTCGGATCGTCCTGCCCGGGGGCGAGGTGGAGGGCATCGCCCTGGACGTAGCAGCCGACGGCTCCCTGGTGGTCGAACAGGCCGGCGGCACGCGCCGCCGCATCCTGGCCGGGGACGTGCAGCGCCTCAGGCCCCTGGGCGGCACGCCGGAGGCCGGATCCCGGTGACGGCCGGCCGCCGTCCTCCGGCCCGGGCCGTCGCCGAACCCGTGCGGGCGGCCGCCGCCCCGGCGGTGATCGTCCCCTGGCCCTCCCCCCTGACCCCGGTGATCGTCGTCCGGCGCCTCAACCGCTTCGCCGTGGAAGCCGCCGTGGCGGCAGCCGGCCCCGACGGCCGGGCGGGCCTGCAGGCGTCCGGCAGGGCCTCGGGGACCCCCCCGGCGGTGGCTCCCGGCACCGTCCTGCGGCTCCACCTGCCCAACTCCGGCCGCATGGCCGAGCTGCTGCAGCCCGGCACGCCCGGCCTGGCCTGGATCCCGCCGGGGGCGACGGGAGCGCCAGCCGACCCGCCCGGCGCTTCCCCGGGTCCCGCCGGGGCGGCCGGAGAAGGCCGCGATCCAGCACCGCCCGGCGCGAGCCCGGGCGCCGCCGGGTCCCGGCGGCAGGGGAGTCCGGTTTCCCGGCCCCCGCACCCGGCCCCCCGGCGGACGGCCGGCGACCTGCTGCTGGTCCGCGACCAGGAGCGGTGGGTCTCCGTCGATGCCCGCATGCCCAACCGGCTCTTCGCGGCGGCCCTTGACCGGCGCGCCCTGCCGCCCTTCGCGGCCTACCGGCGCTGGCGGGCGGAGGTGGCCTGGGGGGCCGGCCGCCTGGATTTCTGCCTGGATCAGGCGGACCCGCCCGCCCCGCCCTGCCTGGTGGAGACCAAGTCCTGCAACCTGGTGGAAGGGGCCACGGCCCTCTTCCCCGACGCCCCGACGGCCCGCGGCGCCCGGCACCTGGAGGAGCTGGCGGCGGCGGTCCGGCAGGGCTACCGGGCCGCCGTGGTCTGGTTCGTCCAGCGGGACGACGCGGCCGGCCTGGCACCCCACCGGCGGGCCGATCCCGCCTTCGCCGCAGCCCTTTCCCGGGCCCGGGCGGCCGGGGTGGAGGCCTATGCCTACCGCTGCCGGGTGACGCCGGCGGCCATCACCGTGCTGGACTCGATCCCGGTCGTGGAGGCATGAGGGCAGCCGGCCCCGTCGCCTACAGGCCCTCGCTGGGGCCGGCCACCTCGCCCGGTCCGACGATGCGCTCCGAGCGGCGTTCTTCCTTGAGGTAGGTGCCCTGCCGGTCCCAGACGTCCTCCAGCTCCCGCAGGGCCGCTCGCACCCGCTCGGGCTGGGCCAGGGCGACGGCGGTGATCAGGGCGTTGATCACGCTGAGGGGGGCCACCAGGGAATCGGCGAAGGAGGGCGACTCCGACTTGGCGGGCAGGACGATGCTGGCCTCTTCGACCAGCGGGGAGACCACGCTGTCGGTGATCAGGATCGTCCGGGCACCCCGCTGGGCGGCCAGGCGGAAGGCCTCGGCGGTGGCGCGGGCGTAACGGGGGAAGGTGATGGCCACCACCACGTCGGCGGGCCCGGCGGCCATCAGTTCCTCCAGCACCGTGCCGGCCTGGGTCAGAGTGCGGGCATTCCGCAGCATCAGCTGCAGGTAGTAGCCCAGGTAGTGGGCCAGGGCGGCGGCGCTGCGGTGGCCGACCACGTAGATCGCCCGGGCCCGCTGCAAGGCCCCCACGGCCTCGGCGAAGCGGTCCCGCGGCAGGCTGGCCAGGGTCGTGCGGATGTTCTCCATGTCGGTGCGCAGCACCGTGTCCAGGATCGTCTCCGCCCGCTCGCCCCGCTCCTCGGCCAGCACCAGGCGGTCGGCCGCGGACAGGCGGGCCCGCAGCTGGTCCTGCAGGTCCCGCTGCAGCTCGGGATAGCCGCTGTAGCCCAGGGCGATGGCAAACCGCACCACCGTGGACTCGCTGACCCCGACGGCGGCCCCCAGGCGCGCCGCCGTCATGAAGGCCGCCCGGGGCTCGTTCTGCAGGATGAACTCGGCCAGCTGCCGCTGGGCGCGGCTGAGCCGCCCCGCCCGCTTGCGCAGCCGCTCGGCAAAGCTCGCCATGACCGCCTCCCGCCATACGGCAAGGGCCGGCCTCCGGCGGGCCGGCCCTTGCCCGATTTCCCGCGTTCTGCCACCACGTTACACCGACGCCGCCGGTTCGCGGAAGACGTCCATCGTGGCCTCCGCCGGCTCCGGCTGGGGAACGTGATGGTAATCGGTGGCCGGCACCCAGCCGCGGGCGATCAGCGCCTCCGCCAGCCGGTCGATGGCGACCATGTAGGCCGCCAGCCGCATGGGCACCGATTCCTCCACGTGGCAGCGGTAGACCGCCTTAAAGGCGCTGACCATCAGCCGCTCCAGCTGGCGGACCACCTGTTCCTCCGACCAGTAGTACTGCATCAGGTTCTGGACCCACTCGAAGTAGGAGACCGTCACGCCGCCGGCATTGGCCAGGATGTCGGGCAGGACGAAGATCCCGCGCCGGTAGAGGATCTCGTCGGCCTCGGGGGTGGTGGGCCCGTTGGCCCCCTCGGCGATGATCCGCGCCTGGATGTGGGGCGCGTTCTCCTCGGTGATCACGTTCTCCAGGGCCGCCGGCACCAGGACGTCGACGGGCAGGCGGAAGAGGGCCTCGTTATCGATGGGCTGGCCCCCCGGGAAGTCGCGGACCGTGCCGTTCTGGCGCCCGTAGGCGAAGAGGGCCTCCACGTCCAGGCCCTGGGGGTTGTACACGCCGCCGTAGGCGTCGACCACCGCCACCACCCGCGTCCCCGAGCGGTGGAGGTAGCGGGCCACCCAGCTGCCCACCTTGCCGAAGCCCTGGATCGCCGCGGTCATGTGGTGCATGTCCATGCCCAGCACCTTGGCGGCCTCGCGGATGGTGACGACGACGCCGCGCCCGGTGGCCTCGCCGCGGCCCCGCGACCCGCCCAGCACCAGGGGCTTGCCGGTGATCACCGCCGGGTTGGGGTGGCCGGTGATCCGGGAGAACTCGTCCAGCATCCAGCCCATGACCTGGTCCGAGGTGTTGACGTCGGGCGCCGGGATGTCCCGGTCCGGGCCGATGAACCCGGCCAGCGCCCGGATGTAGCCGCGGCTGAGTTCTTCCAGCTCGCGGCGGGACAGCTCCCGCGGGTCGCAGATCACGCCGCCCTTGGCGCCGCCGTAGGGCAACCCCAGCAGGGCGCACTTGAAGGTCATCCAGATGGCCAGGGCCTTGACCTCGTCCAGGTCGACCCGGGGGTGGAACCGGATGCCCCCCTTGGTCGGACCCAGGACGTCGCAGTGCTGGGCGCGATAACCTTTGAAAAGTTTGAGCCGGCCGTTGTCCATCCGTACGGGGATGGACACCTCGATCACCCGGGCCGGCTCCTTGAGCAGCTCGTATACATCGGGCCCCAGCCCCAGCCGCTCGACGACGGCGGCCAGCTGTCTCTGGGCAGCCCTCAGAGGCGAGTGCTGTGCCTCCGGCATGGCGCGTCGTTCCCCCTCGCGGGCGTATGCTGCGGCCGGCCGCCTGGCAGCCCGACCGGCCGGCGCGGGCGCCCGTCCCCCCCAGGGATCACGGGGATCACGCGGGGGATCGCGCGCCCGGCTCTGCCAACCCGCTCCCTCACCGGCCCCCGCCGGGACGGGCGTCCCGGTCCTCCGGCGGCCGGCTTCATCCCGTTGCAACCCGTTGCCAGCGGTGCTCACCCCGTTGCTTTGGCGAACCGGTCCTTTCGAAAACCGATCCGGACCGGCCCCTGGCTCCGGGAGAACCCCGCTGCCGGAAGAAAGGCTCCGCCGCGGCCCCGCTGCGGTCTCGGACACCGCTCGCTGGGGATTCCGATGGTGGAGCAAGTCTTCCGTCAGCATTATACGCCGCTGCAGGATCGCCGTCATCGCCGGGCGCGCGGCCCGCCGCCGGTCCGTGGGGCCCCTGGCCCCTTCGCATCGCAACAGAGGTCAGGCCGGCGCCCCTGCGCCCCCGCCCTCGCGCCCAGGACCCGAAACGGTCGTCCCTTCCAGGGCCTGGCTGAGGGCCTCCCATTCGTCCACGCGGACCTCCAGCTCCCGGGCCACTTCTTCAGCCCGGCGGGCCGCCGCGGCCACCTCCGCGCCGCCCCGTGCCAGGAAGGCGGGATCGGACAGCCGGGCGACCAGCTCGGCCTGCTCTTGCTCGAGGCGAAGGATGACCTCCTCCAGGGCTGCCACTTGCTGGGCCAGGCGGCGCCGGTCCCCCGGCCGCAGGGCCGGCCTCACCCGGGCCCCAGCCGCCCCACCGGCGCGGCCCTCCGTTCCTGCCGCCCGGCGCCCCGGACCCGCCTCCGGCGGCGGCATCGGCCCGCGCGGGCCGGCGGACGAACCGGCTCCCCGCGCCGAGGGGACGCGCCCGTCCCCGGCCCCCGGGCCCGCCGCCGGCGCGGCCGGTTCCTCCGCCCGGGTCTGCAGCCGGGCGGCGAGCCAGCGGCTCAAGGGGCCCGGCGCCCGCTCGATGCGGCCGTCCTCGACCCACCAGATCGTCTCGACCAGGGTCTCCAGGAAGGTCCGGTCGTGGCTGCTGACGATCAACGTGCCGGGGTAGGCGGCCAGCGCCTCCTCCAGCACCTCGCGGGTCTCCAGGTCCAGGTGGTTGGTGGGCTCGTCCAGGATGAGGACGTTGGCCCGCAGGGCGGCCAGGCGCGCCAGGATCAGCCGGCTGCGCTCCCCGCCGCTGAGGGAGCCCACCGGCTGGTGCACCGCCTCGCCGCGGAAGAGGAACCGGGCCAGGGCATGGCGCGCCTCGGCCACCGTCGTCCCCGTGGCGGCCATGTAGTCTTCCAGCACGGTGCGCCGCGGGTCGTCCAGGCCCAGCAACTGGTCCAGGTAACCGCAGCGCACCCCCTCCCCCCGGACGACCCGGCCGGCGGCCGGCTCCAGGACGCCCGCCAGGAGCCGCAGCAAGGTGGACTTGCCGGCCCCGTTGGGACCGAGCACGCCGATGCGCTGGCCCCGCCGCACCTCCCCGTCCAGGCCGCGGAAGAGCCACGGCCCGTCGCCGTAGCGGTGGCCGGCGCCCTCCAGCCGGAAGACCACCTGGTGGGACGGGGGGCCCGCCTCCAGCCGGATCCGCGGCAGCGGCGGCGGGGGCGGCGGGGGTGGCGGCGCCTCCCGATCCAGCCGCTCCAGCTTCCGCTCCCGGTCCTTGGCCTGGGTGGCGCGGTTGCCCGCCCGGTAGCGGGCCACGAAGGCCTCCAGCCGCCGCCGTTCCTCCAGGTAGGTGCGGTAAGCGGCGGCCGCCTGTTCCCGCCGGCGCCGGCGCTCGGCGCGGTAGGCCTCGTAGTTGCCGTCGTAGAGCTCGAGGCGGCCGCCGGCCAGCTCGGCGATGCGCGTGCACACCCGGCTCAGCAGCCCCCGGTCGTGGGAGACCAGGACGACGGCGCCGGGGTAGGCGGCCAGGTGCCCTTCGAGCCAGGCGGCGGCCTCCACGTCCAGGTGGTTGGTCGGCTCGTCCAGGAGGAGCAGTTCCGGCCGCGCCACCAGCACCCGGGCCAGCCCCAGGCGCACCCGCTGGCCCCCGCTCAGGGCCGCCGGGGGCCGGTCCAGATCCGAAGACCGGAAGCCCAGCCCCGCCAGGATCTGGCGGGCCCGCGCCTCCATGGCGTAGCCGTCCTGCTGCTGGAACCGCTCCTGCAGGCGACCGTACCGGTCCAAGAGCCGTCCCAGCGCATCGTCCTCGGCTGAAGCGGCTGCATCCCGCGGCGCGGGCCCCACCGCCCCCGCCGCCCCCGCCGCCCCGGCCGCCCGGGCGATGGCGTGCTCCAGCTCAGCCAGCTCCCGGCGCAGCGCCAGGAGCTGGTCGAACCCGGCCAGCACCGCGTCGAGGACCGTGGCCCCGTCCACGGCGGCGGGATCCTGGGGCAGGTAGCCGGCCCGCAGGCCCTGGGCCCGCTGGACCTCGCCCCCGTCGGGCTCCAGGACCCCGGCCAGGATCCGCAGCAGGGTCGACTTGCCGGCCCCGTTGGGCCCGACCAGGCCCAGCCGGTCCCCTTCCCGGACCTGGAGGTCGACCCCCTCAAGGACCGGCCGGCCGCCCAGATGCCGGGTCACGGCGCGGGCCTCCAGGATCACCGCGCGGTTTGCCCCTGCGGGCGCCACGGCCCTCACCTCCTTCCTCCTTGTACCGGCTGGCGACCGGCCTGTCGAGGGGCCGCGTTCTTCCATCGCCAGGAATCGGCGGGCGGCCGGCGAAGCATCGTCCAGGAGTCCACGTCCAAGGGGGATGCGACGATGGGGACCTTCCGGATCGAGGTGCCGGAGCGGTACAACTTCGCCCGCGACGCCATCGACCGCTGGGCCGAGGACCCGGAGCGCCCGGCCATGCTGTGGGTCGACGACGACGGCGCCGGCCACCCCTTCACCTTCCGCCACTTCGCCGAGCGCTCCCGCCGGGTGGCGGGCCTGCTGCGCTCCCTGGGCATCGGCCGCGGCGACCGGGTCCTGCTGGTGCTGGGGCGGGAGGTGGCCTGGTGGGAGGCCATGCTGGGGCTGATCCGGCTGGGCGCCATCCCCGCGCCAGGGACGACCCTGCTCACCGCCCGCGACCTGCTCTACCGGATCGAGCGGACGGAAGCGGCGGCGGTGATCGCCGACCCCGAGGTGGCCGAGCGGGTCGACGCCGTCGCCGACCGGTGCCCGTCGCTGCGAGCGCGGATCGTGGTGGGTGGAACCCGCCCCGGCTGGGTCGAATACGAGGCCGCCGTGGCCGCCGCGCCGCCCGATGAGGGCGAGATCACCGCGGCCACCGATCCCATGCTGATCTACTTCACCTCCGGCACCACCGGGTATCCCAAGATGGTCCTCCACGAGCACAGCTACCCGCTGGGCCACCGGGTGACCGGGGAGCTCTGGTGCGACCTCAAACCCGGCGACCTGCACTGGAACGTGTCGGACACCGGCTGGGCCAAGGCCGCCTGGTCCAGTTTCTGCGGCCCCTGGGTGGCCGGCGCCCAGGTGATGGTCGATCACAAGCCCGGCAAGTTCGACCCCCGGCGCACCCTGGAGCTGATCGGGCGGCACCGGCCCGCCAGCCTCTGCGCGCCGCCCACCGTCTACCGCCTGCTGGTCCTGGAGCCCCTCGACCGCTACGACCTCTCCAGCCTGCGCTCCTGCGTGTCGGCGGGGGAGCCCCTGAACCCCGAGGTGATCCACATCTGGGAGCGGGCGACGGGCGTGACCATCCGGGACGCCTACGGCCAGACGGAGACCGTCTGCATGATCGCCAACTGGCCGGGCCTGCCCGTCAAGCCGGGCTCCATGGGCAAGCCGTCGCCCCATGCCGAGGTGGCCATCATCGACGAGCAGGGGCGGGTACTGCCGCCCGGGCAGGAGGGGGACATCGCCATCCGGGTCGAGCCGGAGCGGCCCGTGGGGATCTTCCGGGAGTACTGGAAGGACCCCGAGGGGACGGCCGGCCGCCGGGTGGGCCCCTGGTACATCACCGGCGACCGCGGGATCATGGACGAGGACGGCTACTTCTGGTTCGTCGGCCGGGCCGACGACGTGATCATCAGCGCGGGCTACCGTATCGGCCCCTTCGAGGTGGAGAGCGCCCTGGTGGAACACCCCGCCGTGGCCGAGGCGGCGGTGGTGGCCAGCCCGGATCCCGTCCGCGGCAGCATCGTCAAGGCCTTCGTGGTGCTGGCGCCCGGCTACGCCCCCAGCGAGGCCCTGGCCGCGGAGCTCCAGGAGCACGTCAAGAACACCACGGCCCCTTACAAGTACCCGCGGGAGATCGAGTTCGTGCCCGACCTGCCGAAGACCATCTCCGGCAAGATCCGGCGGGTGGAGCTGCGGGAGCGGGAGATGCAGCGCAAGGCCGGTGCCCGCGCCGGCGGCAGCGGGTCCGGCGGAGGTGACGCGGGCCCGGCGGCGTGACCGGCGGGGGCCGGCTGAGCCGCCATCTCCGGACGGCGGGCCCGAGGTCCCGGCTCACACGGCCACCGGCCCCGCCTGGCCGCGGAAGGCCTGCTTGTAGCGGGCGAAGTCCCACTGCCGGAAGAACCGGCTCGCCGCCTCCCGGCCCGCCTGGTAGAGCCGGCGGCGGGTCGCGCCGTCCAGTTCGAAGTCGGTGGTGCGCACCCCCAGGCTCGGCACGGCCACCGTCCGGGCGGCGCTGTGGGCGTTGGCCAGTTCCTCCCGCGCCTCCAGGGCGGTGCTGACCAGGGCGATCAGGTATCCCAGCGGACCGTCGAAGGGGACCGCCTGGTCCACCGGATCCGCCAGCCGGAAGCCGAAGGTGGGCCACGGCGGGACCCCTTCGACGTCGAACAGCCAGACGGGGAAGTTGGCCACCAGCCCGCCGTCCACCACCAGGCTGGTGGCCGGCCCGTCGGGGCCCGGGTAGACCAGGGGCACGGGCTCGTAGAAGTACGGCAGCGCCGCGCTCATGCGGACAGCCCGGGCGACGGGGAAGCGGGCCGGGTCGAGGCCGTAGTCGGGCAGGTCCCGGGGAAGGACCAGCATCCGCCGCCGGGTGACGTCGGCCGCCACCACCTGGAGCCGGTAGCGGAAGCGGGGGTCGTCCCCCGCCAGGCTCGGCGGCAGCTCCAGGTCGGCGAAGGTCCGCACGCCCTTCTGGGCCAGAAGGTCGGCCAGCCAGTCCTCCAGCGCCTGGCCCTCGTAGAGGCCGTTCTCCAGTAGCAGGCTGAGAAGGCCGCCCGCCAGCGGCACCCGGTCCAGGGCATCCCGGTCCCGGAAGCGGGCGAAGTCCGTGGTCTCCATCAGCCGGCGCATCTCGGCGGGCGTGTACCCGGCGGCCCGCAAGGCGGCGACGATGGCCCCGCCGGAGGTGCCGCCCAGGTTGACCCAGCGGTACCCCCGTTCCTCCGCCACCTCCAGGGCCCCGATCAGGGCGATGACCCGCACCCCACCGCCGGACAGGACGGCGTCGGCGTTCAATCGGGTTCGCCTCCTCCCCGCGGGCAAGCCGCCCGCGCTGGACCATGGTGTCGATGGACCGTCGTCTCGAGGCATGGACCGTCGTGACAAGATATGCGGGCCGCCGGGCCCTGGCCCTCCAGGTCAACGGGCCCCGATCTCCGGGTGAACGGGCCCCGATCCGGAAAGGCTATCCCACGGTCAGGAGGTGCGGACCGTGGGCGGCTGGCTCTCCTGGTTCACCCCGCGACGATCCGGGGACGCTCCGGGCGGCGACGCGCCGGGCGGCGATGGCGCAAGCCCCGCTCCCGGGCGCGCTGGCGTCCGGGGGCCGGGCGCCGGCGATGCCCCAGGTGCCGGCTCCCGCCAGGGTCCCGCCCCGGCGGCGGGTGGAGGGCGGCGGGCGTCGACCGGCCAGGCCGCCGGGGCTCCGGAGCGGGCCGGCCTGCGCGGCCACGGGGCCGAAGCGGGGCCCCGGGCCCGGGGGATCACCGAGATCCGCTACGACGGCCCGGCGGGATGGTGGGCCGTGGCCAACATGCTGCCGCCGACGCCGCCGGTTGGCGGCAAGCGGCGCGACGTGCCGGCCACCCACATCGACCCCACGTCCCGGAGGGCCCTCAAGCTCTTGCGCCGCCACACCCGGCGCACCCTGGCCGCCATCGACACCCTGCTGGACCACGCCCAGGAGGTTCCGGGCGGCTACCGCCGCTTGACCGGGCCCGCCCGGCACGACCTGCAGCGGGCGCGGCGCCAGCTCGCCTATTACATCGGTCCCAGCGACGACATCGTTTACAGGCCCTTCCACTTCGGCCTCCTCTCCGGGCTGGTGGTCTACGCGGAAGGGGTGGTCGACCCCAAGTTCGTCAGCGAGGCGGTGCTGGAGCCCCTGCAGCGGCTGGCGGCGGCCCGCTGGGCGGCCGGCCGCAAGCCGGCCGCCGAAGCCGGCACCCCGGCGGGGCAACCGCCGGCAGCCCGGACCGGGGAGGAACCGGCCGCCCAGGACGGGGCCGGGGCGGAAGGGGCGCTGCGGCGGCAGCAGCAACGGGGGCCTTCCCAAATCGCGGACGGGACCACCGGGGCCGGTGGGGGCGCCCGCCCGCCGGAGCACGGGACCCGGCAGCCGGTGCTTCCGCCGGAGGTGGCCGGCCGGCTGACCCGGGAACTGCGCCAGGCCATCACCATCGCCACCGAGGTCCGGCGGACCCGCTCCTACCGGCAGGCGGCCCAGGCCGTCCTGGAGGGGAAGGCCGCCCTGGTGGTGGCCGGCGTCCCCGACATCCTGACCTTCGGGGCCGAGGGTTGGCCCAAGCGCCAGCCCGACGAGCCCGAGTCCGAGCGCACCATCCGCGGGCCCCGGGAAGGCCTGGTGGAGACCCTCTCGGACAACCTGGCCCTGATCCGGCGCTGGATCCGGGACCCGTCCCTGCGGGTTCGCAAGATCAAACTGGGCAAGCGCACCCGCACGCCGGTCGCCATGGTGTACATCGAGAACCTGGCGCCCCAACCCATCGTGGACGAGGTCTGGGAGCGGCTGCAGAGCATCGACGCCGAGGCGATCATCGAGAGCGGCACGGTGGAGGAGTACCTGACGGGGCGCAAGGCGTCGATCTTCCCCCTGGTCCAAGCCACCGAGCGGACCGACAAGGTGGCCGCCGCCCTGCTGGAGGGCCGGGTGGTCGTCCTGGTCGACCGCAGCCCCTTCGCCCTGTTCGTGCCCACGTCCCTGGCCGAGCTGTACCAGAGCCCCGACGACTACTACGTCAATTTCTGGCAGGGGACGGCGGTCCGCCTGCTGCGCATCGTCGGCCTGTTCATCTCCCTGGCCCTGCCGGGCCTGTACATCACCCTGGTGGGGTTCCACCCCGAGCTGATCCCGACCAAGCTGGCCCTGGCCAGCGCCGGCATCCGTCAGGGAACGCCGATGCCCGCGGCGGTGGAGCTGGTCGCCATGGAGCTGCTGTTCGAGCTCTTCCGCGAGGGCGGCCTGCGGCTGCCCGCCGCGGTGGGCCAGACGGTGGGCATCGCCGGCGGCGTCGTGCTGGGGACCGCGGCCGCCCAGGCCGGGTTCGTCTCGGGCATCGTGATCGTGGTGACGGCGGGCACGGCCATCGCCTCCTTCGCCATCCCCAACTACTTCCTCGGCCTGACCTGGCGCATCCTCAAGTTCGCCCTGATCGGCCTCAGCGCCACCTTCGGGCTGACGGGGCTAGTGGCGGGGATGCTGCTGGTGGCGGCCCACCTGGCCGCCGCCGAGTCGGCGGGCGCGCCCTACACCACACCCTTCGGCCCCATCCGGCCGAAGCGGATGATGCGCATGGCCGTCCGCCCGCCCCACTGGGAGAAGGGCGCGGCCGACCGCCCCTGAGCCGCCGGGAAGCGGGCGCGGGCCGGGCGGCCTGGGGCTGGGCGGCGGGCCCCACCCTGGGCGTGAACCGGGCGGGACCGCCGGCACGGGGCCGCGGGACGGTGGGCGCGGCGGCGGGACCGTCCGCCCACCGGTTCTGGGAAGCCCTGGCCGAAAGCCCCGTGGCGGGCCATGGAACGCCGGGGTACCCGCGGCGCCCCGGCGGGCGGATCCCCGGGCGGGCGAAGAGGGCCCGCGCCGCGACCGCCACCCGGCCGGCCGCCCAGGTCAGGACCGGGTCAGAGCAGGACGGAGGCGACGGGATGAGCGGGACGGGAGGAACGGGCCCCGGGCCATCCGCCCCGGCTCCGGCCCGGGGCATGACGCGGGCGGGGGTGTGGATCTCGGGGCGGGGCCTGGTGGCCCTGTTCTTCTTCACCCTGTTCCAGTTCCAGCTGCTCGACGGGCCCATGTGGCTGGCCCGGGCGGCCGGGCGTTTCGGGTGGCTGGTGGAGCTCTTGGGCGCCCTGATGGGCCTGCCCCTGCTGCTGGCGATGCTGGATTTGGCGGGGCGCTTCCCCGGCCAGACGGTGTACCAGTACGCCCGCCTGCTGCTGGGCCGGCCCGTCGCCTTCGTCGCCAACGGCCTGACGCTGCTCTACGGCCTGCTCTTCCTCGGCTACTTCCTGCGCCAGTTCATCATCGTGGTCCAGACCTACCTGCTGCCCCGCACGCCGGTCTGGGCCATCATGGCCCTGGTGGTGGCCGGGATCGTGGTGGTGGTGAGCCTGGGCCCCATGGCCCTCAACCGCCTGGCCCAGATGCTGCTGGTCCCCGTGCTGCTGGCGTCCCTGACCATGCTGGTCATCGCCATGCGCAACGTCGACCCGATGCTGCTCCTGCCCCTCTGGCCCGTCCCCCTGGGCGCCCTGGCCGCCGTGCCCACGGTGGGGTTCCTCCCCTTCGTGCCGATCAAGCACCTGCTGGTCCAGCTGGCCGTGGTGCGGCGCCCCCAGGACCACCGGCGGTCCCTCCTGATGACCTATCTGGCCGTGGCCCTGTTCAAGGTGGTGGCGACGGCGGCGACCCTGGCCATCTTCGGCCATCGGGCCGTAGCGCTGCTGGCCTGGCCGGCCCTGGAAGCCCTGCGGGTCGTCCAGGTGCCCCTGGCCCTGCTGGAGGAACTCGGCCTGCCCGGCCTGGTGGTCTACCAGACAGTGCTGTTCGTCTCCAGCGCCGTCTTCCTCGTCAGCGACTACGTGGGCTTGCCGGTGTGGCTTGGCCTTGGGCCGAGGGCGATGCCATGGCTGCTCCCCCTCCTGGCCCTGGCCGCGGCCGCCGTCGGCCTGGCGCCCCAGGACGAGGCCCAGGTGGACCTGCTACGGCGGGTGGTGATGTACGGCGGACTCTACGCCGCCGTGGCCTACCCCCTGGTGCTCTGGCTGGTAGCCCGCTGGCGCAGGATGGGGGTGACCACCGCGCCATGAAGGGCGCCAGGATCCGGGCGGCCCTGGTCCTGCTGCTGGCGGCGGTCCTCCTCGCCGGGTGCTGGGATCTGGAGGAGATCGACCGCCGCACCGTCGTCCTGGGCCTCGCCTTCGACACGACCCGGGACGGCGGCGTCCGCATGGTGGCCTCGGTCCCCGATCCCCGGGCCCTGGTCCCCTCGGGCGGCACCGTCATCGGCCCCCCACCCAAGGAGCCGGCCTTCGTCGTCCTCCAGACCCGGGGGCGCACGGTGTCGGAGAACCTGGCGGCGCTGCGGGAGATCACCAGCCGCGACCTCTTCCTGGGCCAGATCCTGGTCGTGGGGGTCTCGGAGCGCCTGGCGCGCCAGGGGATCCTCTCCATCCTGGAGGTCCTGATGAACAACACCGACATCCCCCGGGCCGCCTGGTTCGTGGTGGCCGCCGGCGACCCTGCGCACGTCCTGGCCATCAAGCCGCCCCAGCAGACCTTTCCCGAGTTCTACCTGGACGACGTCTTCCGCGCCCGGGGCAAGGCGGCGGGCGCCCTGGCCGTACCCTACTGGCGGGTCTGGGTCGACACCCTCCTGCCGGGACGGGACGCCCTGGTTCCCGTGGTGGGCCCGGGCCCCCAGCGGCAGATGCGGGTCGCCCAGGTGGCCGCCTTCCGCGACGGGCGCCTGGTGGGCATCCTGTCCGAGCCGGAAACCCGGTTGCTGGCGCTGATCCGGGACGCCCGCAACACCCTATGGGAGGTGGAGCTGGGCGATGGCCGGCGCATCGGCCTGCGCCCCCTGGGGGCGGATACCCGGATCGTGCCGCTGGCCCCGGGACCCGGCGGCGCCCCCCGCTTCCGCTTCGACGTGCAGCTCAACATGGCCTTGATGGAGGTCTATGGGGCGACGGGGGGCGCACCCCGGGCCTTCGAGCAGGCGGCGGAGCGGGATCTGACCCGCGCCCTCCAGCGGCTCCTGCACCGGCTGCAGGCCATGGGCAGCGATCCCCTGGGCTTTGGCGAGTACTGGCGCATCGCGCAGCCCGCCGCCTTCCGGTCCCGCGACTGGCACACCCAGTGGCCCCAGGCCCGGATCGACGTCCGGGTGCGCGTCAACATCGGCCGGGGCGGCGCCTTCCACTAACGCGACGCCTTCCACTAATCAACACCGGGCCGGGTGGGGTCGGGCTCCACCTGGCGGCAGC
>NZ_BAAIES010000006.1:0-257185 GCF_054654595.1 Thermaerobacter litoralis
CCAGGCCACGTCGGAGTCGTAGCGGTGGGGGGCTTGCTCCCGCAGGGCCGGCAGCGCCCGCAGCCCCGCAGGAAGATAGGGATAATTCCCCGGCACCACCAGGCCGTCGATCCGGTCCAGCCAGAGCTCGACCGGGTCGCCCGGCCGCGCCACCGGCAGGATCACCGGCAGGCCCCCCGCCGCCGCCACGGCGTCCACGTAGGTCATGGGCAGGACGGCCACCAGGCGCGGCGCTGCCGGCCCGGCGCCGTCCGGCGGGCCCCCAATCCCCGCCCCACCCCCGGGGTCGTCGCCGGGGCCCACCGGCCTGGGCGGCGGGCCCGCCGGGCCCGTACCCCGGCGGCCCGGTACGGGGAGCCCGCCCGCCGGTGCCGGGTCCCCGCCCCCAGGCACGAGGGCCTCACCCGAAGGCACGGCGCCCCCGCCCGAATCGGCGGGGGCCATCACGTCCACCGACGCCGCGATGCCGATGACGGGCATCGCCATGGCTTCATCATCTCCCGCATCTTCGGCAATCTCCCGCGTCCGCGGCTGCCCCGTCCCCAACCCAGTCCCCAACACCGCCCCCAAGGCCACCTCCAAGGCCGCCCCAAGGCCGCGCCGGAGGGGGCACCTAGACCCGGAGCCTCGGGTCCAGGAGCTCCCGCAACCCGTCGCCCAGGGTGTTGATCGCCAGCACCAGCACCAGCACGGCCAGGCCGGGCAGGGTCGACACCCACCAGGCGCTGGCCAGATAATCCCGCCCCTCCGCCACCATGGACCCCCAGGCCGGCACGTCGGGCGGCACGCCGATGCCCAAAAAGCTCAAGGACGCCTCCATCAGGATCATGTGGCCGGCCCGCAGGGTCGCCACCACCAGGAGGGCGTGGAGGATGTTGGGCAGGATCTCCCGCCCCAGGATCCCGGCGTGGCTGCGGCCGATGGCCTGGGCGGCCTCCACGTAGGGCTTGGCCTTCTCCGCCAGGACCTGTCCCCGGGCCACCCGGAAGAACTCCACCCAGGCCTTGAAGGTCAGGGCCAGGATCAGGTTGCCGATCCCCGGCCCCAGGATCCCCATCATCAGGATGGTGAACAGCAGGTACGGGAAAGCCATGAGCAGGTCCGCCGCCCGGGAGAGCACCTGGTCGAGGACCCCGCCGTAATAGCCCGCCACGGCGCCCAGGACCGAACCGACCAGCCCGGCCACGGTGACGGCCGCCGCCCCCACCAGCAGGGAGACCCGGGCCCCGTAGAGCAGGCGGGTCAGTAGGTCCCGGCCCACCCGGTCGGTCCCCAAAAGGTGCTCCGGGCTGCCCCCGGGCAGGAAGGCCGGCGGCGCCAGCCGGGCGCTGAGGGTGAAGTCCTCCGGGTCGTAGGGGGCCAGCCACGGGGCGGCCACCGCCATCAGGACGAACAGGGCGACCACCACAAGCCCGGCCATCACCTGGGGATGGCGCAGCGCCCGCCGGCCGATGCCGGGGACGGCCACGGCCGCCCCAGGATCACCACCCGAGCCGGGTTCTGGGGCCAGGGGGCCGGGCGGAACCGCCAGCCCCCCGGCACCCTGCGCTGGCTCCCGGGCAGCCGCCGGTTCCTCCCACCCTGCCGCCTGCGGGTCGGCCCTCCATGCGTCCATCGCCGCCCCCCCTTTCCACCGCCCTGCCGCCGGGCCTGGCGGCGCCCCTTGCACGGAGCAGGCCCGCCGGCGCGCCGGCGCCTGGGACGGAGGCCTCACGTGGCCCGGATCCGCGGATCGAGCCAGGTGTAGGCCAGGTCGACCAGAAGGTTCATCACCAGGAAGGTCAGCGCGTAGACCATCACCGCCCCCTGGACCACAGGATAGTCCCGGGCGAAGATGGCCTCCACCACCAGCCGGCCCAGCCCCGGCCAGCTGAAGACGGTCTCCACGATCATGTTGCCGCCCAGCAGGACCCCAGCCTGCAGCCCGACCACGCTGGTCGTGGGGATCAGGGCGTTGCGCAGGGCGTGGACCAGGATCACCCGCCGCTCCGTCAACCCCTTGGCCCGGGCGGTGCGGACGAACTCGGCCCCCATCACCTCCAGCATGCTGGAGCGGGTCACCCGGGCCACCACCGCCGCCAGCTCGGCCCCCAGGGTGACGGCCGGCAGCACCAGGTGGGCCAGGGCCGAGCGGAAGGCGGCCAGGTTGCCGGCCAGCAGGGTGTCGATCAGGAGGAAGCCCGTGTGCCACGGCACCATGCCGGCGTACTGGGAGGCGATGCGGCCCGAGGTGGGAAGCCACCCGGTCCCCACGGCCAGCACCAGCATCAGCACGATGCCGAACCAGAAGGCCGGCATGGAGATGCCCAGGGAGGCCGTGGCCATGACCACCCGGTCCAGCCAGGAGCCGCGGCGGGTGGCGGCCAGCACGCCCAGGGCGACGCCGGCGCCCACGGCAAAGACCAGGGCGGCCAGGGCCAGCTCCACCGTGGCCGGCAGGGTGCCGAGGAGCATCTGGACCACGGGCTGGCGGCTGCGGATGGACTCGCCCAGGTCGCCGTGGACCAGGTCGCCGGCGAAGCGGGCCAGCTGGACGGGCAGCGGCTGGTCGAGCCCCAGCTGCCGGGCCAGGGCCCGGGCCTCGGCCTCGCTGGAGGTGCCGCCGCCCCGCAACATGATGTCGACGGGGTCCCCCGGCATCACCCGCAGGAGGATGAAGCTCACCAGCACGATGCCCACCGCCAGGGGCACCGTCATCGCCACCCGCCGCAGGATCCACCCGCCGCGCATCGCCGCACCTCCCCTTGGGACCCGCGCCGCCGGCCGGCGCCCGCGGCGTCGTTGCGGCCTCGCCACCGGGCGGTGCCGTCACCCGGTGCCCGGTGCCCGGTGCCCGATGCCCGGACCGCCCGCCGCGGCGCCCCGCCGGTCCCGCCGGCCCGGCTCCGGGGGGCCCGGCCGCCCCCCTCCCCCGGCGCCGGGTCCCCGGTGGCGCTGTCAGTCGACCCGGTACCCCGCCTCCCGCAGCAGCTGCTTCGCCTTCTCCGGATCGTACGGATAGGGCTTGAGGCTCTCGTCATAGCCGAAACCGCTGGGCAGCATGGCCGTCGCCACCCGGTGGGCGTGGCCCTGGTAGAGCTCCTGGAGGATGGCATCCCAGTCGATGGCGTAGTTCAGCGCCTGCCGCACCCGCGGATCGGCCAGCTCCTTGTTGTTGAGCTCGATCATGTAGAGCCGCGTGCCCTGGGTGATCTTCACCTGCACGTTGGGGTCCTGTTCCAGCTGGGCCACCATGTCCGGCGGCACCTCCTGGATGATGTGGACCTCCCCGTTCTGCAGGGCGGCGATGCGGGTCGCGGGCTCGGGCATCATGCGGAAGATCACCCGCCGGACCCGGGCCGGCCCCACGGGCGGCAGTTCGGGCGAGCCGCCGTAGTAGTCGTCGAACCGCTCCAGCACGATCTGCCCGTCCAGGCTGCCCTCCACGAAGCGGAAGGGCCCCGCCCCCACGGGCTTCGCCGACAGCCCGGCGCTGCCCACCTCTTCCACGTAGTCCTTGGGCACGATCTGGGTGTGCACCAGCAGCTGGAGGAACGCGGCCGACGGGTTGGCCAGCTTCATCCGCACCGTGTAGTCGTCGACCTTCTCGATGGACTCCAGCGGCTCCACCAGTCCCTTGCGGGGCGACGGCTGGCCGTCCAGGCCGTCCTCCGCCAGGATCCGCTCGAAGGTGAAGACCACGTCGTCGGCCGTCAGCGCCTCGCCGTTGTGGAACTTGACGCCCCGGCGCAGCTTGAAGACGTAGGTGGTCGGGTCGGGCTGCTCCCACGACTCGGCGATCTCCGGCACCACCCGCCCGTCGGGGGTCCGGGTCACCAGCCCGTCGTAGATGTTGCGGATCACCGTCTCCGTGTCCCGGTCCCGGTAGGCGGCGGGGTCCAGGGACAGGATCCGGTCCGCCCGCAGGCCCACCACCAGGGTGTCGCCGCCCTCCAGCTCCACGTCGTGCAGGTTGATCCGGCTGTCCATGGAGGGCTGCCAGTTCTTCACTTTGGCCGAGGCGGCCTCGATGGCGTCCATGTAATAGCCGAAGATCCACGGCGCGTCCTCGTAGATGATCCGCTGGGCCTTCTTCCACGCCTCGGCCGCGGCCGCCTCGTCGGTGGCCGCCGACGCCTGTTTGAACAATTCGTCCAGCTCGGGGTTCGAGTAGAAGGAGTAGTTGCCGCGGCCGCCGGTCTGCAGCTTGGGCACCGCCAGGTCGACCGGGGTGAAGGTGGCGCTGCCCCAGTCGGTGGCGTAGGCCTGGCGCGTGCCCTTCTGGGCCTCGGCCACCAGGGTCTGGTACTCCCAGGTGCGCACCTGGGCGTCGATGCCCACCTGCTTGAGGTACTGGGCGACGACCTGCAGTTCCGCCTCCCGGTTCTTCGCCCCGTCCAGGGTGATCTGCAGCACCTTCCCCTCGGACGAACCGGCCTCGCCGCCGGCTTCCTGGGACCCGCCGCCGGTGCAGCCGGCGGCCCCCAGGGCCAGCGCCAGCGCCAGGACGAGCCCCAGCCACCGGCCGCCACGCCGGCGCCTCGTGTACCCCCCTGCACAGGCCCCGGCCACCGCGACGGCCCGGGCGGCCATGCCTGCGAACGCCCCGGCCCAGGGTGCCATACCCTCGGTCGCCTGGGCCCGGGCTGCCATACGGGCAGCCGCCCCGGCGCCGGGCGCACCGGCCGCCGCTGCACGACGGCCATCACCGCCCATCCTCCCGATCGGCATACGCCTCCCCCTTTCCCCGGAGGCGGGCGGGGGGTGCCCGCCCGCCCCGGGCCCGTTCGCTCACCCGGCGCCGCCGTCGGGTGGGGCCGGTTCCACCTCCAGGTCGAGCAAGGGACCGTACTGCTGGGTCCCGAAGACGTCGGTCTCCCCGGGGCTGCCTGCCGGCTTGCGCCGCCGGACCGTGAACTTGATGGCCCGGGCGGGATCGAAGTGGACGTAACAGTACAGGCGGTCGGGCCCGATGCCCAACAGCCGGCAGAGGGCCTCCGGGGTGAGCACGGGGCTCTGGCAAGCCCGGCGGTACGCCTCCTCCGACGGGAAGAGGATGTCGAAGGTGATCAGGTCGACGCCGGCGTTCTTGCTGCGGATGGTCGTGGCCAGCTCACGCAGGCGCATGGCCCGATCCCTCCCCCCAGACCGCGGCCCGGGAGCCGGCCCCGCGGGCGGCGACCACCGGGCGGCCGCGATCGGCGGCGCGGCCGCCGGCTTCGGCCTTCCCGGGATCCTGGCCATCGTCCGGTTCGCCCACCCACCGCAGGGTCATGGGGAACCAGCTCAAGGGGTCGTCGACGGGGACCACGTGGTTCAGCGTCCAGCGGTAGGCGGGACGGGCCTCCAGGACCTCGTCGGTCATCAGGGCCGCCCGGCCGGCGGTGCCGGTTCGTCCGCCGATGCGGGCGTAGAAGAGCTGCCGGGCCGCCATGGTGCAGATCTCGCGGCCCCGCCCCCGGTCGGGGCAGACCACCTCCACCACCAGCCCCAGCTCATGGCCGGGACGGGGATCGGGCTCCATCTCGCCCATGACGCCGTTGCGGCCGTACACGTGATAATACAGTTCGTATCCCGCGGTGCCGTAGCGCTCGGCCACCTTCCGGCGGGCCCAGGCGATGGCCTCGTCGACCCGGCCGACCAGCTCGGGGTCCCGCAGCCCCGCCAGGGCGAGGAACCGGAAGCCCACGGGCCCCGCCCCTTCCACCTTGACGGCATAGCTGCCGGCGGGGCGGAACCGGAAGCCCGTCACCCGGGTGCGCCGCGGGTCCAGAGCCTCGTAGACGCAGCCGCGCATGTCCAGGACCCCGGCCGGCACGTGCTCGAAGAAGGGCGTCGCCCGCTCGTACAGCGCGTGGCCGGCCAGGGACGCCGGGGTGCAGCGCTGGGCCGGGTGCATGGGCTCCACCACCACCTCGCCGGGCCGGAGGATCCCCAGCACCGACTCCTTGGCCATGTAGGGCTCGGCACAGAAGGAGGCGCACTCCAGCACCTTGCCGGCGTAGTAGGCGGTGGCCGGCGGCATCCCGCACCACAGGGCCGCGGCGGCGAAGATGGCCGCATCGCTGGAGCGGCCGCAGATCACCACGTCGGCGCCTGCGTCCAGGGCGGCCACGATGGGCTCGGCCCCCATCACCGCCACGGCCCGGGCCGTCTGGTCCAGATCGGCGGCGGTCAGGTCGGGCCGGCCGTCCAGCCCCCGGATCGCCACCCCCTGCTCCAGGAGGCGGCGCAGCCGCTCCAGGGGCACGTCGGCGTAGATGCAGGCCAGGCGGAAGGGCCGCAGGCCGTGCCGCTCGGCGATGGCCTCCACCATCTGGGCGAACTGGTCGACCCCGCGCCGGGTGCCCGTGTCCGACGCGGACCCGACGATCAGGGGGATCCCCCGCCGCCGCGTCTCGACCAGCAGGATCTCCAGGTCGTGGTACTGCCAGGCCGGCGGGCTGGCCGGCTCGTCGGCGCCCAGCGGGTAGGGCCCGATGTCGCAGCTGCCCGAGTCGGCCACCACGAAGTCGGGCTCCCGTTCCAGCCCCGCCAGGAAGCTCTCCCTCTCCAGGGGGGTGAACCCCAGATGCCCGGTGGGCGCCAGCAACCGCACCTCATCCCGCGGCCGCCCCCTCTCCCGGCGCACACCGGTCCCGGTGGTCATCCCACGTCACCCCTTGGGACGTTTTCCGTCCGGGTGCGGCCCCGGCGCCCGGCCCGGCGCGGGCCGTGGTACCTCACCCCGTCCCGGACCGTGGCACCCGCCCGCCTCGCCGGTGGCCGGCGTTCACCAGCCACGCCCCTTCCAAGGCCGGTGCGGCGGTCGCGGCCGGTGCACGGCGGCCGAGAAAACAGCAAACCCCGTCCGCGGGCGCTGCGACGGGGAGGCCATGGCCACCATGGGCTTTTGGACGAGACCGCGGGGTGCAAGGGCCATCCCTTTGCGCCGGATGGACCCGGTCTGGCGTTGCCGGCCCGGGGATGCGGGGACGAATCCGGCCCCTGCCGGTTCCTCCGGCGCCGGTTGCGCCAGGGTGCGGCGGCGCCGCGTCACCTCCCTTCCCGCCCCGGCCGAACCCATCCCCGCCGGCCGATGGGCCCGGGCGGGCAGGTTGCGGCCTAGTTCCGGCCGGTGGCACGGGACCTGAAGGGGCCCCGTACTTGACGGCTCCGTGGCCGTTGCCGCCGCCATCCGGCACACCCCCTCCGCTCACCGTGAGGCGTGCGGCCGTACCCGGACCGGCCGGCAGGCCGGGCCACCCCACCCGGCGCCGCCGGCCTCATTCCATCGATACGCGGCCGGCCGGAAAAGTTGCCGTGTCCGGCCAGCGTCCCGTCGCCTTTCGCGCCACGCCGGCGTCAAGCCTCGGTTGTGAAGGAGCACCGGCCTCGGGAACCCCGGCCTCGCCCAGCGGTTGCACCGGGAAAGCGGATCGGGCAGCCCGGGCGGCCCTCAATCGCCGGGGACCTCCGCCCCGGCGGGACGGCTCACCGCAGACCGGGTCGCCCCTTGCTCGGTGGCGAAGAACCGGCGCGTCTCCCGGACCACCACGCCGCTCAACGCCAGCAGGCTGATCAGGTTGGGCACGGCCATGAGCCCGTTCATCACGTCGGCGAAGTCCCAGACGATGCCGAAGGTGGCCACCGAACCGGCGAAGACGGCGACCGTCCACGCCGCCCGATACAGGGTGATGGCGCGGGTGCCGAAGAGGTACTCGAAGCACTTCTCACCGTAATACGCCCAGCCCAGGATGGTCGAGTAGGCGAACAGCACGAGGCCGACCACCACGATGAGACCGCCGGGCCCCGGCAAGGCCGTCTCGAAGGCGTGGGTTGTCAATTGAGCGCCGGTCAGCGCCGCCGGATCGGCCTCTTGCCACGCACCGGTGGCCACCAGCACCAGGCCCGTCACCGAGCACACCACGATCGTGTCGAGGAAGGTGCCCGTCATCGAGACCAGGGCCTGGCGGGCCGGGATGTCGGTCTTGGCCGCGGCGGCGGCGATGGGCGCGCTGCCAAGGCCCGCCTCATTGGAGAACACGCCCCGGGCCACACCCCAGCGGATGGCCTCCCGGACGCCGGCGCCCACGACACCGCCGCCCACGGCTTCGCCGGTGAAGGCATGGGTGAGGATCAGGGCGATGGCGCCCGGCACGGCGTCGATGTGCCGCACCAGGATCAGCAGCCCGCCGAGGACATAAAAGAGCGCCATAAAGGGAACGAGCACCGCCGTGACGCGGCCGATGGACTTGATGCCGCCGAGGATCACCAGCCCCGTCAGCACCGCCATCGCCAGGCCGCTGGCCCACGGGGGGACGCCCCAGTACTGTTCCAGATTGCTCGCGACCTCGTAGGCCTGCACGGTGTTGCCGATCCCAAAACCCGCAATGGCGCCGAAGACGGCGAAGAGCACCGCCAGCCACTTCTGGCGCAGGCCCCGCTCCAGCGCGTACATCGGCCCGCCGGCCATCTCGCCCCGGGCGTTCCTCACCCGGTAGGTGACGGCCAGGATGGCCTCGGCGTACTTGGTCGCCATCCCCACCAGAGCCGTCACCCACATCCAGAAGACGGCACCCGGGCCTCCCAAGGTGACGGCCGCGGCAACCCCGGCGATGTTGCCGGTCCCCACCGTGGCAGCCAGGGCCGTCATCAAGGCTTGAAAATGGTTGACGTCGCCTTCGGAGGCGGTGTCCTGGCGCCGGCTAAAGGCTAAGCGCAACGCGTAACCGAGCCGGCGGAACTGAAGGCCACCCAGACGGACGGTCAGGAAGAGACCGGTTCCCACGATCAACACCAGCATCGGGGGGCCCCAGACGATGTCGCTGGCGGCGTCCAGCGCCGCGGCAAGGCCATCGAGCCACCCCTGCACGCCCATCCCTCCCCACCAGGTCTGCGCGAGCGGCGCCCGCGCGGGCTCTGGCCGCTCGGAGCGAAGCTTCGACGGAATGGAACGGAACGGCAGGACCGTTCACAGGAGCTTGGAGGGGGCCAGAACGAATGCGATACGTAGTAGCTTTTCTTCATTGACGGGGTTCTTCCTGCCGCTTTTCGGGCAATGGAGCGGCCGTTACCGCTCTCTTCTTCCGGTGGAACCGGCTTCCGCCCCGATGGCGCGGGGCGACGCCGGCCGTATAGGCCGCCCCGCCGGGTGCGCGGTGCCCCGGTCCGCCGCCGGCGAGCGCGCTCGGGCCCGCGGGACGAGGGCCGCTCCGCCACCGGCCGGTGGGGCCGGTCCTGCGCCGGTCCGTCACGGGCGTGGAAGCACGGAGGCGGTGTGGGCTTCAGGGTGGGAGCGCGGGGGCGGTGTGGGCTTCAGGGGCGGTGTGGGCTCTAGTGGGCCAGGATGAAGCTCAGGATCATGCCGAGGGCCGTGATCAGCCCGACCACGTTGCCGCCTTCACGATACGCCTCGGGGGTCAGGGTGTCGGCCGCCATGGCCACCACGGCACCGCCCGCCAGGGCCAGGATCACGGCCTCGGTCACCCCTGCCAGCCGTTCCGCCAGGACGAACCCGGCCGCCGCCGCCGGCGCCGCCACCACGGCCACCGCCGCCCAGAGCAGGACGATGAAACGGGGCGCGTAGCCCGCCCGCTTCATGCCCACCGAACCCGAGAGCCCCTCGGGCAAGGTGCTCAGGAAGATCCCCGCCACCAGGGCAAGGCTCACGGCGTGGCCGGCATAGTGGTCGACGCCCAGGGCGAAGGCCTCGGGGATGCCGTCCAGCACGGCGCCCGCCAAGATGGCCCAGGCCGCGCCGGCCCGGGGACCCGAGGCGGCGGGCGGGCCGGGTTCCACCCCGCTGTGCTTGCGGCCCCGGGCGCCCCGCCGGTCGAGGAAGAAGTCGACCAGGGTAAAGACCAGCGCGCCCGCCAGGAAGCCCGCCACGGTGGGGCCCGGCCCGCCCCGCCCGTGGGCCCCGGGCAGCACGTCGAAGGTCACCGCTCCAAGGAGCGTCCCGGCGCCGAAGGCCATGACCGCCGCCAGGACCCGGCGCCCCAGGGGGAGGAACAGGCCCCCCACGCAGCCCAGCAGCCCGCTGCTGGCCGCCAGGAACGCCCAGAGGGCGGCCGCCCCCCAGCCCGGCCAGGTCAAAACCGCCATCCCTCCCGGTTTCACGGTGGGGAGCCGGCGGGCTGCGGCGCCCGTCGCCGCACCGGCCCTTGCCAGGCCAGGTCACCCGGGGGAACTCACCTTGCCGGGCCTCACCCTGGGCGAATGGGCCCCCGTCGGCGTCGCCGGCCCAGTCGCCGGGGCGGGATCATCCCCGGCGGGCCTTGCCCCGTGCCGGCGCCGCCCGACCCGCCGGCCCCTTCCTCAGGATGGCCACCGGCCCGGGACTTCAAAGGGCCCGTCACAGGGCCCGTCACAGGGCCCGCATCATGCCCCCGTCGACGAACACCGCCTGCCCGGTCAGGTAGCGGGCGGCGTCGGAGACCAGGAAGGCGACCACCTGGGCGAACTCCTCGGGCTCCCCGTAGCGGCCCAGGGGGATCTGCCGGTAGTAGTCGCGCCGGACCTCCTCCACCGGCCGGCCGGTGTGGCGGGCCAGATCCTCGTCCAGGCTGCGCACCCGCCCGGTGTCGATGCGCCCCGGCGCCACGGTATGGATGCGGATGTTGCGGGCGGCCAGCTCGGGGACCAGGCTCTTGACCAGGGCGTAGACCCCGGCCCGCATGACGTTGGAGAGGATCAGCCGTGGCAGGGGGACCTTGATGGAGGTCGAGGTGATGGTGACGATGGTGCCGCCGCCGGAGCGCTCCATCAGCGGCACGCAGGAGCGGACCAGCCGGACCACCGACATCAGGTTCTGCTGGAAGGCCTTCTCCCAGTCCGCCTCGCCGACGTCGAAGAAGTCCCCCGGCGGCGGCCCCCCGGCGTTGCAGACCAGCACGTCCAGGCGGCCGAAGGCCTGTTCGACCCGCTGGGCCAGGGACGAAACCTGCTCCGCCACGGCCACGTCGGCCTCCCAGGCCTCCACCCGCACCTCCCGACCGGCCCCGCGGCGGGCGACCTCCTCCGCCGCCGCCCGCACCCGGTCGGCCGACCGGCTGCACAGGGCGACGTGCATCCCCTCTTCCGCCAGCCGCCCGGCGATGGCCCGGCCCAGCCCCTGGCTGGCCGCCGTGACCAGCGCCACCTTGCCCTGCAAGCCCAGGTCCAAAGGCCTCACCCCCGACCCTTCCGGCGGCCGAACCCGCACCGGCGGCACCCTGCCCCGGCCGGCTTCGCACCGGGCCGGAATGGAATTTTGAGAGAAATTCCACCCCACGGCAGGGATTGGTCTCCCCGCGTCCAATTGCTCACAATAACTGCCCCACCATGCGACGGGCGTCCAGGCGGCCACGCCCCTCTTGGTGCCAGCGCACCGGCCGGCCTGTCACCCGGCGTATGGTTCCGATATAAGCCCGCCTTCGCCCTAAGCGGGCTTATATCCTTTTTCGGAGCCATCCGCCTCGCCGCGGCGGGGCCGCCCCCGCCCCGCTGTCCGGACCGCTCGCGCCTTCCGGTCCCCCGCCGGGGATGGCCCCGGGGGCCGGGCACCGGCCAGCACCCGGCCGGCTGCCCCCACCACGGACCGGCCCCGTCCCGCCGGCGCCGGCGGTCCGCCCCACCCGCGGCTGGTCCCGCAGGCTCGCCAGCGCCCGGCCCAGGGACTGCTCGGTGATGGCGCCGTGGGACGCGTGCCAGCGCACGGCGCCCCGGTGCCACAAGAGGACCTGCGGCGATGCGTGGGGCACGCCCAGGCGCCGGGCGATCTCCCCCGAGAGGGCGCGCTGCTCGATCACCTTGACCAGGAAGTAGCGGGCGCCGGCCGGGTGGGCGGCCACGAAGCGGCGGAAGGCCCCATGGGCCGCCGCGCTGATGGGACAGGCCGTGCTGTGCTTGAAGATCATCACCGGCGCCGGCCCCCGCAAGGCCGTCTCCAGCTCCGCCATGGACTGCAAGGGTACGATCACGGGGCCACCTCCTCGGTTGAAAGCGGCTCACGGCGCCGGGGGACCGCCGCCTTCGGCCCCCCGGTCCCCGCCGCGTCCACCGCTGTCGCTCCCATCGCCGGGTCCCGCTGCCGGCGGCGCAGGCGCCCGGCCCGCCCCCGCCGCCCCGCCTTCCCCGTCCCGCCCGCCGTCGTGCCCGGGGTCGCCGGCCACGGCCGCCGCCCCCGGCCCGCCCCGGCCCGGCCGCCCGGCCTTCGCCCGCCGCTTGGCGCCGTACATGGCCTGGTCCGCCAGGCGCAGCAGCTCCGTCCAATCCCGGGCATGGGCAGGATACGCGGCGATGCCGATGCTTGCCCCGACCCCCCGCCCGCCGGGCAGCGCCCGGCGGGCCGGTTCCTCCCGCAAGCGTTCCTGGATGCGGGCGGCCACCGCCATGGCCCCTTCCGGCCCCGTCTCCGGCAGGACGACGACGAACTCGTCGCCCCCGTAGCGCGCGGCGTAATCCACCGAGCGGCAGACCTCCCGGAGGATCCGCCCCAGCCGCACCAGCACCCGGTCGCCGGCGTCGTGGCCGTACCAGTCGTTGACCAGCTTGAGGTCGTCCAGGTCGATGAAGAGCAGCGAGAGGGGGCGCCGGTACCGGGCGGCCCGCTCCCCTTCCTCCCGTAGCCGCTGGATCAGGTAGGTCCGGTTGTAGAGCCCGGTCAGGGAGTCGGTGATGGCCTGTTGCTCGACCCGCTCCATGAGCCGCGCCCGCTCCAGGGCCACGGCCACCTCGTCGGCGATGGCCTGCAGCAGGCGCAGGTCCCGGGGGGTGAAGGCCGCCACCAGGGGCGATTCCACGCTCAGCACCCCGACCACCTGGCCCCCCAGCTGGACGGGGACGGCGATCTGGGAGCGGGCCTCCCGCAGCCCGGGGTAGTAACGGGGGTCCTGGGTCACGTCGTCGACGATGACGGGCTCGCCGGTCTCGGCCACCGCGCTGCAGATCCCCCGTCCCCGGGGCAAAACGAGCCCCTGCACCTCCTCCGGGTACAGGGGCGCCGAGGCCAGCTTGAGGGAGCCGTCGGGCTGGACCAGCAGCAGGGCCAAATAGGGATAGCCCAGCCGCGCCGAGAGCAGGTTGTTGAACTCCCGGATCAGGTCGTCGACGCTGGTCACCTTGTTGAGGGTGTGGGTGCAGGCATAGAGGGCCTGCAGCTCGGACTCGGTCAAATCCTCGCCGGACGAACCGGCCCCGCCGCCTTCGCCTCGCGCCGGGGCACCCTCCGCCCTCCCGGCCGCGGCCCCCACCGGCCGGCGGGCCGCGCCGCCCGCGTCCCTACCCCGCTCGAGGTGCGGCTCGAGGCGCGGCTCGAGGCGGGCCCCCAGCCACGCCCCCGCCAGGGCGAGGACCTGGGCGATCAGCAGGCGCCATCCCATGCGGCCGTCCGGCGGCAAGGCCAACAGCGCCAGCGCCATGGCCAACAGCGCCGCCGCCGCCACCAGCCCGCCCGCCCGCAGGCCCCAGCGCCGGGCCGCCAGGACGCCCGCGGGAGGCGCCAGCACCCAGGCCTCGACCCAGCCGGTCCAGGCGTAGACGGCGAACACCGCGGCCAGCCACGCCAGGATCGCGGCCAGCCAGCCGGCGGCCTGGCCGCCCGGCCAGGAGCCGCCCGCCGGGGTCGCGATGGGACCTGCCCCCCGGGGTCCCATCCCCCCGTTCCCCAGCCTCATGCCCCCCAACTCCCCACCCAACGACCCGCAGCCCGGCCGGGTCCCCCAACCCGCCGTGCCTGCGGCCGGCCCCAAGGCCCTTCCCCTGCCCTACCTCGAATTGACGATGTGTCCTGCCTGCATGCGCCAGCCCGCGCCGGGGTCCCTTGCGCTACAATCCAGGAGAGGTGACCAACGGGACAAACCCGAAAATCAGCATTTGAAAAGGTGAACTTTACCACCCAGATTCGTGATCCCGGCCCGGGCTCCTGCAGGCCGGGTGTGAGGGATGGGATATGGTTCGATCTGGAAGAACCCGCCGCCACGGCCGGCGGCTCCTGGCCTGGGTGGCCGGCCTGGGCCTGCTGTTCGCCGGCCTGGTCGTCGCCTACTTCGCCGGCTATGAGCTGACCGCGCCCCCGGAGCCGGTGGCGCCCGCCCCCGCGCCCCAGGCGGGCGAGCCCCCGGCGGAGGGGCCGGTTCGTCCGGGGCGGATCAACATCCTGCTGCTGGGGATCGACGCCCGGCAGGAAGGCGCCCAGACCCGTTCGGACACGATGATCCTGGTGTCCATCGACCCCACCACCCGGGACGTGGCGATGTTCTCCATCCCCCGCGACAGCCGGGTCGAGATCCCGGGCCGGGGGCTGGACAAGATCACCCACGCCCACGCCTTCGGCGGGGTCGAGCTGGCCACCCGCACCGTGGCGGAGAACTTCGGGATCCCCATCCACCACTGGGCGCGGATCGACATGCCGGGCTTCCTGCAGCTGATCGACGTGCTGGGGCCGGTGGAGGTCGATGTGCCCTACGACCTGCGGCTGCACGACGGGCCCTTCCTCGAGAAGGGCCGCCACACCATGGACAGCCAGCTGGCCCTGGCCTACCTGCGGGAGCGGTATAACGACCCCGACGGCGACTTCGGCCGGGCCGACCGCCAGCAGCAGTTCCTGATCGACGTGGCCAAGCAGCTCAAGGCGCGGATGACCCTGCTCGACGTGCCCCAGACCCTGGCCATCATCAACCGTTACGTGGAGACGGACATGGGGCTGCGCGACGCCGTCGCCCTGGCCCGCCTGGCCTGGGGCACCGACCTGGACGGCATCCGCCGGGGCATGGTCAAGGGCCACGGCATCATGCTCAACGGGATCTACTACTATGAGGTCGACTGGCCGGCCACCAACCAGGTGCTGGTCGACCTGGGCATCAAGGAGGCCGCCGGCACCCAGGCCTCCACCGCCGGAGCGGCCGCCAGCATGACCGGCGGCACCGCCGGGGCCACCACCCCCGGGACGAACCCGGCCGCCACCGCCGGCACGGACGGTACGGCCGCGGCCGCGGGGACGAACGGCCCGGGCCGATCTGGCGATGGCGACTAAGGTGCCCGCAGGCGGCGACGGAGCCGCTCGGGAGAGGCAACGGAGCCGCCCCGCCAGCGCCGCCCACCACGCCGCCCCCACGATTGGGCCACGATGGGGCCCCAAACGGGAGTCCCCAGGCTGGGGTGCCAGCCCTACGGCTTGGGGTCCAGGGACCCCGGCGGCTCGCCCGCCTGGGGGTTCTCCCCCTTGAAGACCGCGAAGAGCAGCCACAGGGACGGGATCAGGATCAGCAGCCCCACCGGCGTCGCCCACAGGGCGAAGCGCAGGATGGGGTCGGGCGCCGCCGCGTTGAAGACCGTCACGTCGGGGTAGATCAGATACGGCCACTGCCCCAGGGCCCAGCCCCAGAGCAGGACCACCACCTCCGCCACCGCCGCGACCCGGGCCAGCAGGAAGTGGCGCCGCCAGACGAGCCAGCCCGAGAGCAGGGCCAGGGCGGCGCCCGTGGCCACCAGCCAGCGGCCGCGCTCGGACACCAGCTCCCACAGGTGGGGCGCCGTCCGGGGCGCCAGCGGCAACAGGACCGCCGCCAGCACGGCCACGGCGATGCCGGCCCCCAGGGCCCGGCGCCGGAAGTCCTCCTGCAGGGCACCGCGGGTCTCAACCGCCAGGTAGACGGCCGCCAGGTAGGCGAAGAGGGCCACCGCCAGCGCCCCCACCAGCAGGGAGAAGGGGCTGAACCAGGCGTGGACCGCGTTGGTCGTTACCATGCCGTCGGCCGCCACCCGGATGCCCCCCGACGAGACGGCGGCCAGGGTCGCCCCCAGCAGAAAGGGCGTGATGGTGCTGGCGGCGCCGAAGACGCTGGCCCAGGCCCGCTGGGGCCCGGCGGCGGTGGCCGCCGGGGCGCGGAAGACGAAGGCCGCGCCCCGCAGCACGATCCCCGCCAGCACCAGGTGAAAGGGGACGAACAAGGCGACCCCCAGGGCGCTGTAGGCCCGGGGGAAGGCGGTGAATAGGAGGACCAGGGCGAAGATCAGCCAGACGTGGTTCGCCTCCCACACGGGGCCCATGGCCCGGGCGATGGCCTGGCGCTGGGCCTCGGCCCGGGGACCGCGGGCCAGCAGGTCCCACACGCCGCCGCCGAAGTCGGCCCCGCCCAGGATGGCGTAGGCCGTCAGCGCCAGCATCAGGACCACGGCCACCACCGTCTCGGGCAACGGATCCCCCGTCACCACCGGCACCGGCCTCACCTGCCCCCGTCAAGCCCCGTGGACCCGCCCGCGTCCTCGCCCACCCCGCGGGCGCTGGCCGCGGGCGCCGCCGGCCTGCCGGTTCCACCGCCGGGGCCGGCCGGCGCCGTCACGCCGGGCACCGGGCCATGGCCGATCCGCCGCAGGAGCCACACCAGGGTGGCGCTCAGCACCACGTAGAGCAATGTAAAGGCGATGAAGGTGGTCACCACCCCGGGAGCCGGCGTGACGGCCTCCGCCGTGCGCATCACGCCGCGGATGATCCACGGCTGGCGGCCCACCTCGGTGACGACCCAGCCGGCCTCCAGGGCGATGATCCCCAGGGGGCCCGCCGCCACCAGCCCGCGCATCAGGCGCCGGTCGGCCAGAACGTCGGTGCCGCTGCCGCGCCGGCGCCAGGTGACCCACCAGTACCAGGCGGAGACCAGGACCATCAGCACCCCTGCCACCACCATCACCTGAAAGGCGATGTGGGTGACGGGCACGTTGGGCCAGAGCTCCCGCGGCACCCGGTCCAGGCCCTCCACCACCGCCCCCGTATCGCCGTAGGCCAGCCAGCTGAGCATCCCGGGGATCTCCACGGCGTAGGCGACGCGCCCCGTCTCCGGATCGGGCAGGCCGCCGATCCGCAGGGGCGCCCCCGCCTCCGTCTCGAACTGGGCCTCCATGGCCGCCAGCTTGACCGGCTGGTTATGGGCGACGAACTTGGCGCTGGCATCACCGGTGATGGGCATGAGGAGCGCCGCCACGGTGCCCAGGGCCATGGCCATGCGCAGGGCGCTGCACCGCATGGGGTCCCGGTAGCCGCGCAGGGCGGCCCAGGCGTAAACCGCCGCCACCATGAAGCCCGTGGCCGCGTAGGTGGCCAGCGTGGAATGGACGGCCATGACGGGCCAGGCCGGGTTGCCGAAGAGGGCCGCCACCGGATCGAAGCGCTGGGGGTCCTGCAACAAGGTCTCCACGGCCACGGGGTTTTGCATCCAGGCGTTGGACGCCACCACCATGACGCTGGAGGCGGCGCTGCTCAGGGCGACGGGGATGCCGGCCAGCCAGTGGGCCCGCGGCGAGAGCCGGTTCCACCCGTAGAGGTAGAGGCCGAGGAAGATGGCCTCGGTGAAGAAGGCGAAGCCCTCCAGGGTGAAGGCCGGGCCGGTGGCCGGTCCGGCCAGCTCCATGAACCGCGGCCAGAGCAGGCCCAGCTCGAAGGACAGGGCCGTGCCGCTGACGGCGCCGATGGCGAAGGTGATGGCCGTCACCTTGGCCCAGGTGCGGGCGAGCTCCAGGTAGCGCGGGTCGCCCCGCCGCAGGTACAGCCCCTCGGCCATGAGCATCAGGACCGGCATGCCCAGGGCCAGCGACGCGAAGATCATGTGGAATCCCAGGGAGATCGCCATCTGCAGGCGGGCTGCGAGAAGGGCATCCACCGTGCGGCCTCCTTTCGGTCCCCGGACCTCGGTCCCCAGGCCGTCTCGCCGGCTGCGGCCCCGGACCTGCCGCCACCCCACCGCCGGACAGGCGCTTCCAATGGCCCCGCCCGTCCGCGGGTCCCCGGCGAACCGTCGCCGGGCCACCGCCGCGGGCGCGGGCCGGCCCGCCGCGGGCCGCCTGCGCAGTCGCCTTCGGCCGCCACGCCGGCGCCCGCCCGGCGCCCACCGCCCTCCGCGGCCCCCTGGCCCGCAAGGGCCGCCGGGCTCCCCTTCTCCCCCTCACCGTATACGCAGGGAGCGGGCGAAACCATTGGGTCGCCATCCCAAAGGATGCGGGTCCGCGCCCGGGCCGGGCCCCCAAACCCGGGGTCGGGCCCGGGCGGGCTTCCACCCCGATCCGCCACCCGGATCCGGTACCGATCCTAGGATTCACCTGCATCGGGGAGCCCAAGCAGCACCTGTGGCCCGAAGGCGGCTGGAGGGAGACAGGCGGGGGCCAGGCCCCACCAACGGCCAACGACGGCCGGCCAACGTCCGGCCCCGGACGACCAACGCCCAACGGGGCCATAGACCAACGAACGGCCAAAGGTGCCCAACGGAGCCAATGACGCCGCCGCCCAAGACGCAAGGGACGCGTACATACAAAGGAAGGGACGCAGGAGGGAGGAAAAAGGGAAAGCCCCGCGGGATCGCCGCGGGGCTTCTTACCAGGTGCCGACGGTCTGTCGCGGCGCCGCACACCGGTGGGTTCCGGGGAGGGCGGGTGTGCGGCGGGCCGGTTGGGTTCCCGGGGAGGGCAGCGGATGGGCAGTTCCGCTCACGTCCGGCCCGCGCGCCGCGCGGCGGGGGTTCCGACCGCCGCACCGTGGCGTTCACCTGGTCAGGATCGAGGCCGGGCGCAACGGGTGGTTGGTGACGATGAACCAGGGCGATGAGGCCATTGCCACCCGGCCGGTCCGGCCAATTCCTACTGTAGTGCGGCGTTGTTGCCGTGCAAGGTCCCCGGCTTTGCAAAAATGTTACCGTTTGTGCCGTCTTTGACAAACAGTTGCAGCAGCTGGGCCAGGGTGCCGCGGGGCGCGCCCGCAGTTCCCGGCTCGCCCTCGTGCAGGACCAGCCCCTCCACCACGTAGACCGCCATCCCCGCGACCCGCGCCGGCGCGATGTCGTCCCGCAGGTCGTTGCCCACCATCAGGCAGCGGCCGGGTTCCACCCCGATGCGCTCGGCCACCTCCAGGTAGTAGTCGGGTTGGGGCTTGCAGGAGTGCATGTTCTCCAGCACGGTCACCAGGTCGAACCGGCCCGGATCGAGCCCGGCCCAGCGCAGCCGCTCGGCGATGGCCACCATGGGGAAGATGGGGCTCGTCGCCAGCACCACCTTCCACCCGCGGGCGCGGGCCGCTTCGACCACCGCGGCCGCTTCGGGCCGCCGCCGCGCCATGAAGTGCAGCTGGGGGAACGCTTCGCGGTAGAACCGCTCAAAGCGCGCCAGGGCCTCGTCGCGCCGCTCCTGCCGCGCGCCCGGGTGGCGCGCCGGATCCAGCCCCGCCCACAGCACGTCCCAGAGCAGGTCGTGGTTCCGCCGGGACCGGTCCCGGTTCTGCATCACGGCCGTGGTGGCGCGCACCAGCTGGCGCAGGAAGTCTTCCGGCTCGAACAGGTCGGCCACCCAGGCCGCCAGCCGCTGCAGGTAGACGGGCAGGAAGCGATCCATGTCCAGCTCGAGCAAGGTGCCGTCCAGGTCGAAGAGCACGGCGGCGATGGGACCGCCGGGACCGCGGAGCCCCTGGTCCGCCAGGTCCCCGGGCGGGACCGCCGGGTCCACCGCATCCGTCAAGGGGCCGTCCTCCTTTCCGTTCTTTCCAGTATAGCCCATGCACCCTTGCCCCGGAGCCCGCATCGCGGCGGCGCATGATCCCCCAGCCCCGCGTCGCGGCGGCGCGAGATCCCGCAGCCCGCCTCGGGGCGGCGCATGGCCCCCTGGGGGCCGGTCCAGACTACCACCGGAAAGGGGCCCCGCGGGCCATCGGCCTGCGCGGGCAGGAGGTCGACCGCCTTGCACGCCGAACCCATCGAAAGTGCCGCCCGTAGGATGGAAGAACCCGGCAGCCGCCCGGCCGGCGGCGGGGCCGCCCCCATCGCGGCCATGGAGGCCCCTGCCGCCCCCCAGGCTCGGCGCCCGGTCCCGGCGGCCCGCCGCTCCGGACCCCAGGGTGCGGCCCCGCAGGCGTCGCCCGCGCCGGCGGGCGCAACCCCCTCGGTACCGGACCCCGGCGGCGCCGCGGAGGCCCGGCTCCCCGGCGAACCTTACACGTTCCCGGGGCACGAGCCCGCCACCCTGCCGCGGCCCGAGGTGGAACCCGATCGCTGGCCGCGGGAGGAGCCCGATACCGTGGTGGCGCCAGCGGAAGTCGTCGAGCCGGCGGTCTACCCGCGCCCCGAGCCGGCCACACCCGCCCAGCCCCGGCGGGAGCCGGACGGGGGCGCGGGCGCGCCGGATCCGGACGCCCGGGACACCGGGCTTACCGGGCTTGATCGAGCGATGGAGACCGGCCGGGCCGGGCAGCCGGGAGCGGCCGCGGCACCGGGCGTGGCGGCCGCAGCCGAGCTGGCCGGCGTGGCCGTTGCAACCGGGCCGGCCGGCACCGCTACTGCAGCCGCGCCGGCGGGCACGGCCCCCGAACCCGCGCCCACCGACATCGCGCCGGCCGGTACCGCCGCCGGGACAATCGCACCGGCCCGTACCGCCGCCGGGCCGGAACCCGGCGAGGTCTTCCTCAGCCGGGTCCGCATCGGCCCCCACGCCTTCGAGCGGATCGTCGTCCGCACCCACTGGTTCCAGCGGGGCGAGGACCTGGCCGCCGTATTGCGCCGGTACCTGGCCCCCCACTTGCGCCCCGGCGACCACGCCATCGTCAGCGAGACGGCCGTCATCGCCGTCCGGGGGCGGATGATCCCCGCCCACCAGGTGCGGCCCGGCGCCCTGGCCACCCTGCTGGCCCGGTACGTCCGGCCCACCGGCTGGGGGCAGGGCCTGTCCGTCCCCCACAAGATGCAGGTGGCCATCGAGGAGACCGGCCGGCTGCGGATCCTGGCGGCGGCCGCTGCCGCCGCGGTGACCCGGCCGCTGGGCATCCGCGGCGTGTTCTACCACGTGGCCGGCACCGGCGCCCGCTCCCTGGACGGCATGCGGGCGGGCAGCCCCTACGAGGGCTACGTCCTGCCGCCCCTGCGCCGGGCCGAGGCCCTGGCCATCGCCCGGGAGCTGGCCGAGGCCCTGGGCGCGCCGGTGCACATCGTCGACATCAACGACAACGGCGGCACCATCCGCGCCAGTTCCCACCCGTTCCCCTGGCGGCTGCTGCTGGCCATCCTGCGGGACAACCCCCTGGGCCAGGGCGACCGCCGCTGCCCCATCGGCCTGATCCGGCCCTGGGAGGGCAGCTTCGGCCTGCTGGGCGACGAGTAGCACCCTCAAAGGGCTGTGATCCCGCCGTCCACCGGCAGGGCGGCACCGGTCACGAAGGAGGCCGCATCGGAACACAGCCAGACGACGGCCTCCGCCACCTCCTCCGGCCGGCCCAGGCGCCGCAGGGCGATGGGCTGCACCAGCTGCTCCCGCACGGCCGGGTTCGTCCCAGCGCCGAAGACCCCTTCGGTCACCAGCCGCGTCTCCGTCCACCCGGGGCAGACCGCGTTGACCCGCACGCCGTAGCGGGCGTACTCCCAGGCCGCCGCCCGGGTCAGGCCCACGACCCCGTGCTTGGAGGCGGTGTAGGCGGGGGCCTTGGGCAGGCCCACCAGGCCCGCCGCCGAGGCGTTGTTGACCACGGCGCCGCCGCCCTGCCGGGCCATGACGGGCAGCTCGTACTTCAGGCAGAGGAACACGCCGGTCAGGTTGACCCGCAGCACCTGCTCCCAGTCGTCCAGCGGGTAGTCGCCCGTCCGCCCCATCACCGCCCCGCCGGTGCCCGCGTTGTTGAAGGCGTAGTCCAGCCGCCCGAAGGCGTCCAGGCATGCCTGGACCATGGCCTCCACCTGGGCCGGATCGCCCACGTCGACCCGGACGAACCGGCCCTCCCCGCCCTCGGCCCGCAGGGCGGCCACGGTCGCCTCGCCCCCCTCCGGATCGAGGTCGGCCACCACGACCCGCACGCCGCGGCGGGCGAAGGCCAGGGCCGTCGCCCGGCCGATGCCCGACCCCGCACCGGTGACCAGGGCCACCTTCCCCTCTCCCATCACCGCACCCCTCCCGCGCAGCCGGCGCGCGCCATCCCCCCAAGGCCCGCGGGCTAGAAGGCCCCCAGGCCCGTCACGTCGCGGCCCACGATCAGCGTGTGGATGTCGTAGGTGCCCTCGTAGGTGTCGACGGTCTCCAGGTTCAGCATGTGGCGGATCGCCGCGTAGCCCAGGGTGATGCCGCTGCCGCCCAGGATCTCCCGCGCCGTGCGGGCCGCCCGCAGCGCCGCCCGCACGTTGCTGCGCTTGGCCAGGGACACCTGGGCGTAGGTCAGCTTGTCCTCGTCCTTGAGCTTGCCGAGCCGCCAGGACATCAAGAGCGCCTGGGTGTGGGCCTCCACCATCTCCACCAGCTTCGCCTGGACCAGCTGCCGCTCGGCGATGGGCCGGCCGAAGGTGACGCGGTGCCGGGCGAACTCCAGGGCCTCGTGGAAGACGGCGTCGATGGCGCCCGCCGCCCCCCAGGTGATGCCGTACCGCGCCTGGGTCAGGCAGCTCAGGGCCGCGCCCAGGCCGCGGGCCTCGGGCAGCATCTGGGCGGCGTCGACCCGCACCTCATCGAGGATGAGCTCCGAGGTCACCGAAGCCCGCAGGCTCATCTTGTGGGGGATCTCCCGCGCCCGGAACCCGGGCGTGTCCGTCGGCACGATGAAGCCCCGGATGACCCCCTCGTCGTCCTTCGCCCAGACCACCGCGATGTGGGCCAGGTTGCCGTTGGTGATCCACATCTTCCGGCCGGTGATCACGTAGGACGAACCGTCCCTGCGGGCGCGGGTCTTCATGGAGCCCGGGTCCGAGCCGCCGTCGGGCTCGGTCAGGCCGAAGCAGCCGATGAGCTCGCCCCGGGCCAGCTTGGGCAGGTATTCCCGCCGCTGTTCCTCCGACCCGTAGCGGTAGATCGGGTACATGACCAGCGAGCTCTGCACGCTGGCGAAGCTGCGCAGCCCGGAGTCGATGCGCTCCAGCTCGTACATGATGAGGCCGTAGGCGATGCTGCTGGCGCCGGCGCCGCCGTACGCCTCCGGCAAGGTGGCGCCCAGCAGGCCCAGCTCCCCGAAACGGGGGATCAGGTGGCGGGGAAAGGTCCCCTCCTCCCACCACCGGGCGATGTGGGGCGCCGCCTCGGCCTCGAGGAAGCGGCGGGTCTCCTCTTGGATCAGGCGTTCCTCGGGGGTGAAGAGATCGGCCACGCGGTAGTAGTCCAGGGCTGGCAAGCTCGATACCTCCCTAAAGACCGGATCCGTTCGAGCGATGCGGAGCGTGACGCTGAACGGAGAGTTCGGTATGGGCGGTGGAGGACCCTGCAGAGGCGTGAGAGCGTTCCACTGCGCTAGCCTGCCATGCGAGGCAAGTTGTGCGCAGCCCAGGCGTCGCCCCCATCGCGCCAGGTTTCGCGTGCTCGTCCCATGATGTCGCATGATATTGCAGTCATCCCACACGACTACTGTTGGACGGCGTCATTGCAGTAAAATAGGAGGTTGATTACAATGGTTCCGGTCAATCAGACAGGGGGGCGACACGCGGTGGCAGTGGTTAGGGTGCAGAGTCGCGGCCAACTGACGCTGCCGGCGTCCTTCCGGAAAGCGGTGGGCATCCGACCCGGTGACGTTCTTTTGCTGGAAGAACGGGGCCCGGGCCACTTTGAGGTGCGTGTTCTTTCCCGGCGGTCGCTTTTGGACTTCCCGCGGATCGACCTCGACCACTTCGACATGAGTTCCGCCCGTGGGCAAATGGAAAGCGAACTGGCCGCGGAAGGCGTCGATGAGCCGGCTGCCCACCAAGCAAACGCCAACAAGGAGACCGCAACCTTTTCATCCATGCCCAGCTTCGTGACGCCCATAGTGAGGCTTGCCGCCGCGTTCTCGCCGCCCTCGAAGCGGGCACCATCGAAGGGTGGGTCGAACCGGCCGTCCTCCACGAAGTGTCCTACGTCCTCACGCGGCGGTTCGGGTGGTCCCGTCATGATGCCGCCGAATACCTGCTCTTGATTCTCAGTGCTCCCGGCGTACGCACCGTGCATCCCGTGGAAGCGCTGGAGCGCGCAGTCATGCTATGGATGCGGTCGGACAAAGCCTTCGTGGATTGCCTGCTGGCCGGCCTGGTGGCCCATGGGGAAGGCGCCGTCTGCAGCGTCGATGCCGACGACATCCTGGCACTGGGCACCGCGGCTGCTAGGCCCGAGGAGGTCGTCTGAGGTTGTGGCACGGGGCCCGGTGACCCGGCCCCCATCCCCCGCCGCGTACCCCCTGCTCACGAATCGTTTTGCGACGTGGGCAGCCCTTCGCCGCTGACGTCCGAGGTATCGACATGCAGTCCCTTTCACCTGCCAGAGAAATCCTGCACCAACCGGAAGAGGGCCAGGTCCTTCTTCTTGGCCTCGACCATCGCATCGACTTCCCCGACGTCCAGACGGGCCAAAACCTCGAGCAGCGGCGCGATGAAGGCTGGGTCGACATAATCGGCATGGGCCCGAGGGTTCTTGCCATCCCGCGGGCTCGACAGGTGGATCTTCGGCGGCCGGTCCCGCCACAGGCGAAAGGTCCGGACCAGAAGGGGTTGCAGCGCCGCCAGGCCCTCCCCGCTCCGGGGGTCGGGAAAGCCAGGCGGCGGGCAGCACACGTGGTGGTGCCAGTCGAAGGCCACGGGCAGGCCGAACCGTTCCGCCAGTTCCAGGGCAGTGGCGATGTCCACCGTCCGGTCGTCGTTCTCCAGGACCAGCCGGGACCGGGCCCACCCGTCCAGCTGCTCCAGGTGGCGGGTGGCCGTCTCGTCGATGGCCCGCGGGCCGGCCCCGGCGCCTCCCCGCCCGACTCCTGCCCCGTCCCCATCCCGTCCCCCGCTTCCGTGCCCATCTCGTCCCCTCGGTCCGGGCGTCGGCAAGTTCCGCCCCCGGCGCCCGCCCACGTGGATCACGATCTTGGCCCGTTCGTCCAATTCCAGGAGGTCGAACAGGCGGCGGTGGTAGTCCAGGTAGGCCCGCAGCCAGCGGAACTGGCTCTCGCTGCCGAGGCCGCAGACCTCGGGCAGGTGGGAGCTCAGCCGGACCCCTGTCTCCCGGGCCGCCCGGCCGATGCGGCGGCCTACGTCCTGAAGGTCCGGTTCGTCCCACCACCGCCAGCCCTCGGTCAGGGGGTGGGTCGCCAGGGGGATCAGGTTGGCGGAGATGCGGTAGAGCCGGATGCCGTGGGCCTTGAGGAAGAACAGGATCCGCAGGGTGTTGTCCAGGTTGCGGCGGGCGATCTCCCGCAGCCGGTAGCGCCGTGCTTCGGCGTCGAGGCGGGAGGCCGCGGTGGCCGTCAGGCTGCCCGCCGGCGAGCAATCCTTCTCCGAAAGGCAGATGGCGACGAACCCCAGGTGCAGGCGAACCGAACCGACCTGGACGCTGGCCCTGGGCTGCTGGGGGCGGGCGGACGGTCCTCCCCCTGGCGCCCGGTCGTGGTCCAAGGCGGACGAACCGGCCCCGGGCGGGGCCGCGGCGAGCCCGCCGCCCGCGGGACGGGCCGCGGCCGGCCGAACGCCGGCGGGCGGGGCCGCGGCAGGTTGAACCCGCCGGGGCCCGAGCCCGGCAGGCCCTCCGGCGACCGCGGCAGCGGCCGCCTTGCCCGGGCGTCCTCGCGCCCGGGGCTGGGGAGGCGGCGGGTCAACCGGCGGCGGTGACGGTCGTCGGGTCATGGCGAGCAGGTAGTATCACCAAAAAAGCAGCAGGACCGCCGCACCCGCGGCTGCATAAAGGTCGCCGCACCTGCGGTCGTATCAAGATCGCCGCACCTGCGGCTGTGCAAAGCCAGTACCACCCGCCCTCCCACGCGAGCCACCGCCGCATCCCCCTCACCTCCCCCGAGGCGACCAAACAGCCGATCCAGCCGTGGGGAGCGGGCGGGACGGGCGTGCCCTTGAACCGGACGCAGGCCCCCACCCGCCATCCGCCTTCTGCGCTAACATGGGGGCGTAAACCGGTTCGATGGAGACCACCGGACCGGCCCGGGGGGCCGGCGATGCCCCGGCGCCCCGGCGCCAGGACGAGGAGGACCCGCGATGGACCCGAACCTGCTCGCCTTCGCCCGCCGCCTGGAAGAGCGGCTGGTCTTCACCCCCGGCCCCACGGAGGTCTCGCCCCGCGTCCGGGAGGCCATGGCCCTGCCCGTGGCCAACTCGGACCTGGACCCGGACTTCGCCGCCCTGTACCGCGCCACCTGCGCCGGGCTGCAGGAGCTCCTGCACACCCGGAGCGACGTGCTGATCCTGGCCGGCGAGGGCCTGCTGGGCCTCGAGGCGGCCATCGCCTCCCTGGTCGAACCCGGCGACCGCGTCCTCGCCCTGGCCAACGGCCTCTACGGCCACGGCTTCGCCGACTTCGCCCGGGACTACGGCGCCGAGGTCACCGTCTTCGAGGCCCCCGACCGCCGGCCCCTGGATCCGGACGCCCTGCGCCGGTTCCTCCGGGACCAGAAGCCCTTCAAGCTGGCGACCCTGGTCCACTGCGAGACGCCGACCGGCCTGACGAACCCCGTGGACCAGATCCTGCCCGTCCTCCACGAGCACGGCATCCTGACGGTGATGGACAGCGTCTCCGCCATCGCCGCCGAGCCCCTGGAGGCCGACGCCTGGCATGCCGACGTGGTCCTGGGCGGCTCGCAGAAGGCCCTCTCCGCCCCGCCCGGCCTGGCCTTCTTGAGCGTCAGCCCCGCCGCCTGGGAGGCCATGGCCCGGCGCCGCACCCCGATCCGCGGCGTGTACCTGAACCTGCGGCTGTGGAAGGACCTGTGGCTGGAGAAGGGCGAGTTCCCCTACACCCCGTCGACCTCTGACGTCTACGCCCTGTATGCGGCCGTCGCGGACGCCCTGGCCGAGGGCGAGGCCGAGCGCCTGGCTCGTCACGAGCGGCTGGCGCGGGCGATCCGCGCCGCAGGCGAGGCGGCCGGTCTCGAGCTGTACCCCGAGCCGCGGGCGGCCGCCCGGGCGGTGACCGCCTGGCTCATCCCGGACGACCTGCGCCCCCGCGAACAGGAGATCCGCCGCTTCATGTGGGAAGAACACGGCGTCCTCATGGCCGGCAGCTGGGGGGACGCCGCCGGCCGCGTCTGGCGGGCCGGCCACATGGGCGAGAACGCCCGGCCCGAGAAGGGCGAGCGGTTCGTCCGTGCGTTGGCCGCGACGCTGCGACAGTTCGGGTGGAACCTGCCGGACGACCCGGTGGCGGCCTACCGGAAAGCGTTGGGGTCGGGCGGCGCACCGGGTGCGGGGAGCGGCGGCTAGCCCGGCCGGTCGCACCCAGCAGCCCGCCGGGTCCCCGCCCTCGACCCAGCCCCCGCGGGCCGGCGGGCCCCCGCCCCCCGGATCGCCGGGTCGCCGGCCCGCGGTGGGGATGGGACGGACGCAACCAAAGGGCGAAACAAAGAGTCTGGTTTGGAAGGGAGCCCCCAACGTGACCACCGATCGCCCTGCCATCACCATCCGGTTGGCCGAGCCCGGCGATTTCGAGGCCGTCACCCGTCTCTTGGAAGAGCTCGGCCGCCCCGCCGTCCCGGCGGAGGCGGAAGCGGCCGCCCGGGCCGTGTACCTCCGGCACATCCAGCGCCCCGACACCGCCTCCCTGGTGGCCGAGCTGGACGGCCGCATCGTCGGCTTCATGTCGTTGGAGTTCCGCGACCGGCTCAACCACGTGAGGCCGCAGGCGTGGATCCCCGACCTGATCGTCACCGCCTCCGCCCGCGGCCTCGGCATCGGCAAGGCCCTCCTCCAGCGGGGCTTCGAGCTCGCGCGAGAGCGGAACTGCTGGAGCGTGACGCTGGAGTCGGGCTATCACCGCCAGGTGGCGCACCAGCTCTACCGCTCCGCCGGCATGCGGGAGGAGGGCCTTTACTTCCGGCTCCACCTTTGATTGGACGAATGATCGGACGAAGGGCCGGCCTCCGTCCCCGCTGGGCTCCGCCCCGGACGAGGCCGTCACCGCCACGCCCCAGCCCGCGGCGTGCCCGAGGCGGCGCATCGGGGACCGAACTTACATGTGCCTCGCGTTCCACAGCTTCCGGAGGACGATGATCTGCCCCATGTGGTGCTGGGCGTGTTCCACCAGGTGGTGCAGGATGAACGCGGCCTCCGCCGGCACCTGCTGGCGGCCCACGGTGCGGGTGGCGGCCAGGTCGGCGTCCGTCAGGCGGAGGATCCGGTCCTGCACCCGGCCCATCTCCTCGTGGAACTGGCGCAGCACCGCAGCCGGCTCGAGCTCCGGCGAAGGCGGCAGCTCCTCCCGCGCCCGGGCCCGGAGCTCATCGGGCACCGGCTCCCCCACCGCGTAGCAGAGGAGCCGCAGGCTCGACCCCGCGATGTGCCGCAAAAGGCCGCCGATGGGGTTCATCGCCGCCCCCGGCACCCACCAGAAGGCGTCGGCCTCCAGATCCCCGGCCCAGCGATCGGCCATCTCCCGGACCTCTTGCAGGCCCCGCCACCAAACCGACGGCAGGAGACCGGCGCCCTCCACCCGTCCCCGGAGAAAGGGCGCCACCGCCGCCCCGTCCTTGCCGTTGCCCGCCATGCCGATCCCTCCCTTTCGCCTTGGGATTCCTTGCGGTGCGCGGGGTCCCTGTCCCCCTGTGAGGTTCCTTCTCACCGCGGCCCCCGCGGCCCCCTGGCGCCGCGGCGTCTCTGCACCTTCACCGGGGGTCCCTTTCGCCCCCGACCCCCTTCGTCCCTGGCCACATTTTCCTGCCCTGGGGAGCCATGTAGACACAGTGGCTACAGGGATCCCGGCCGGTACACCGAAATGATTTCCTTCGGTTGGTGTTCGACAAAACCTGACACGGTTCGACTCTCGGCGTCTCGGCAAAGGGGAGCGAACATGCGCAAGGTAATCCGCGTCATCCTGGAATCCCTTAAAAAGGTTTTCCTGGTGGGCGAGCCGCCCGACTCGCCCCACGAGGCGGCCGTCAACCCGGCCAACTGGGAGCTTTTGCGAGAGACCCTGCTGATGTTGTTCCTTCTCGCCCTGGTGGTGGGGATGGTGCTCGTCGCCTGGTTCACCGGCCAGGTGTGACGGGGAGGGTGACGGAAGCCCCGTCCGGGACCACCTGCTCCCGGTACCAGCGGAAGGTGGCGGCCAGCCCCGCATCCAGGTCCACGGCCGGCGCCCAGCCCAGCAGGCGCCGGGCCCGGTCGTTGGCCAGCACGCTGTGGCGGATGTCGCCCGGCCGCGGCGGACCGTAGCGCAGGGCGGGCGCCCCTTGGACCAGCTGGCAGATCCGCCGGGCCAGGTCGCCCACGGCCGTGGCCATCCCGCCCGCCACGTTGACGGTGATCCCCGCCGGCCCCGTCAGGGCCAGGGCGAAGGCCCGGGCCACGTCGGCGACGTAGACGAAATCCCGCGTCTGCCGCCCGTCGCCGTGGATCACCGGCCCCTCGCCCGTCAGGGCGTCCAGGAAGAACCGGGCCACCACCGGCCCCGTCTCGGGCCGCTGCCCCGGCCCGTAGACGTTGCCCAGCCGCAGGACCACAGCCTCCAGCCCCGCGCCCCGGGCATACTGTTCAACGAGCCACTCCGCCGTCTGCTTCGACCGGCCGTAGACCGAAAGCGGCGCCAGCGGGTGGTCTTCGTCCACGGGCAGCCGCTGGGGGTTGCCGTACACCGCCGCCGACGAGGCGAACACCACGCGCCGCGTCCCTGCCGCCACCGCCGCCCGCAAAAGGTTCAGGGTCCCGTAGACGTTGACGTCCACGTCCAGGTCCGGCCGCTCCAGGGACCGCTCCACGCTGACCTGGGCCGCCAGATGGATCACCGCGTCGGGCCTGAAGTCGCGCAAGACTGCGGCCACGGCGGCCGCGTCGGTGATGTCGAGCCGCTCCACCGACACCCCGGCCACCCGCTCCGTGCGGCCCGCCGAGAAGTCGTCGACGGCCAGCAAGTCGTGGGCGGGGATCGGAACCGCTGGCGGCAAGCCGGCGCCACCCGGTCCTCCGGCACCGGCCCACCCTTCGGCCCCCGGTCCCGCGGCCTCTCCCTGTCCTTCCGCCCGGCCCTCACCCGCGGCGGCCCCGCCCTCACCGCTGGGTTCACCGGCGGCGGCCACGCCCGCCGGTTCGACCGCCGGGGCGGCCGGCGCCGGAAGGGTCGGAGGAACCGGCCACCCTCCCGGCTGCCAGCCGCCAGCCCGCCCCGTCAGGAGGAATTCGACCACATGGGCACCGATAAAGCCCGCCGCACCCGTCACCAGCACCCGCACGCCGCCCGTCCTCCCATCGATTTACATCCACTTGCATCGTACATCCACTTGCGTCCACACATTTTAGACCCACGCCTGTCGCCGGCGCCCCTGCAACCCCCACAACCCCCGCGGCGAGCCCTCACCCGCCTCGGGCAACGCGAGCAACGCGAGGCGGACAGGGCCCTCAGGCTCTACCTGGGAGCTGTGAGCCGCCTTCATCGCCCCGCCACGCCGGGTCGAAGGGCACGGCCGCCGGGTCCAAAGGGCGCGGCCGCCCGGTCTCAGGCGCCGGTGCCCGCCGCTGCCCCCTCCACCTGGGCAAAAGGCACGCGCCCGTCGCCCTCGGACACCGCCGCCGTCCGGCCCGAGGCCGCCCACCGGCCGCGCCCCACGCCTTGATAACGGAACCCCAAAGCCGCCATGCGGGCTGGGTCCAGCGCATTGCGCCCGTCGAACACGTACCGCGGCGCCGCCATCCGGCGGGCCGCTTCCGCCCAGTCAAGGCGGGTGAACGCCTCCCACTCGGTCGCCAGGACGACCGCCTGGGCCCCGTCGAGGGCCTCCAGGGCCGACGGGGTGAGCCGGACGCTGCCGGGCAGCAGGGGCCGGGCCCGTTCCACCGCTTGGGGATCGGCCGCCCGCACGTCGGCCCCCTCCTCGACCAGCAGGGGGATCAGGTCGAGGGCCGGCGCCTCCCGCACGTCGTCGGTGTGGGGCTTGAAGGCCAGGCCCAGCACGGCCACCGAAACCCCCGCCAGGGACCCGAAGACCTCCCGCAGCGCGTACAGGGGAAGCAGCCGCTGCCGGGCGTTGACGGCGATCACCGCCCGCAAGAGCTCGAAGGGGTAGTCGTAGAGCCGGGCCAGGTGGTCCAGGGCCGCCACGTCCTTGGGGAAGCAGGAACCGCCGTAGCCGAGGCCGGCGCGGAGGAACTGGCCGCCGATGCGGGGGTCGAGCCCGATCCCCCGGGCCACCTGCTCCACGTCGGCGCCCACCCGGTCACACATGTTGGCAAGCTCATTGATGAAGGAAATCTTGGTCGCCAAAAAGGCGTTGGCGCCGTACTTGACCATCTCGGCGGTGGTGGTGTCGGTGACCAGGACCGGCGCCCCATAGCCAGCGTACAGGGCCGCCACCTGCTCGGCCGCCGCCCGGTCGTCGCTGCCCACCACGACCCGGTCGGGGTGGAACCAGTCGTGGACGGCACTGCCCTCCCGCAAGAACTCGGGGTTCGACACATAGGAAATCCCGGCGGGACCGAGGTACCGATGCCCGAGCCGCCGGCCCGTACCCGGCGGGACCGTGCTCTTCATCACCACGATGGGGCCGCGGCGGACCCCGTCCCGCTCCGGCGCTTCCAGCCCTTCAGCCCCGTCGTCCCGGAACCCATCAACCCCATCGTCCAGGGCGGCGGCCACCGCCGCCGCCGGCATACCCGCCGCACCCGGCATCACACCGGCCTTTTCCACCACCCAGGCCAGGGCCGCCTCCACCTGGCTCAAGTCTGCCGCCCCCGTGGGCCGGGACGGCGTCCCCACCGCGATGAAGACGAAATCACCCAGCCCGCCCGGTTCCACCTCCTGGGCCAGGGCGAAGCGCAGCCGCCCCGCGGCCACGCCCTGCCGGACCAGCTCCTCGAGCCCCGGCTCGTAGAACGGCACCTCGGCCCGGCGGTACCGGTCGACCTTCGCGGGGTCCACGTCGACCCCCAGCACCTGGTGACCGTCCCGCGCCAGCGCCGCCGCGGCGACGGCGCCGACGTACCCGAGCCCTAACACCGTGATGCGCACCGAACATCGCCCTCCCCGGGAAACAAAAATCCTCTCCCCTGCCCACCCTGCTCCCCGCAACCGAAGCAGGGGCCAGCGTTCACCATTCCGCCTTGCGGTGGATCCCGTCACACCGGCCCATACCGCGGCGACCACCCGGTGGGAAGGAACGAAACGACCAATCCAGTCGAATTGGACCAGCCCAGAACGACTGGAAACATGATACCACAGGATGCCGCTGGGAGGATGACATTCTGCGTCATACCCTTGACCGCGTCCCGCGAAGTCTTCAAGATGAAACTACAGACGAACCTCGAGGTGAACCTCATGCTTAAGCTCATGACCGTCGAGGAAGCACGCCGTGAGCTGGGTCGCCTCCTCGAGGAAGTTCGACGCACAGGTCAGCCCGTGGTGATCACCCGCCGTGGCACGGGCGAGGCCGTCCTGCTCTCCGCCGAGGAATTCCAGCGCCTCAAGAGCATCGAGGAGAACTACGCCCGGCTCGCCTTCGAGCGAGCGCTCGACGCCATCGGCAAGGCGGTCGAGGCCGCTCAGCTCTCCCCCGACGTCATTAACGATGCCATCCGCGCGGCGCGCGACGGGCGTGATCCGCGGTGAGGGTCGTTCTGGACACCAACACCTTGGTTTCAGCGATCGGCTGGGCGGGCCCGCCCCGCGACATTTTTCTGGCGCTGCGGGAAGGCCGCCACCAGTTGATCACCACCGCCGAACTGCTGAGCGAACTCGAACGGGTGTTGGGCGACCCCAAGCTGGCGCCCGTCCGCAACCACCCTTCCCTCCCGCTGGTCCTCGCCTGGCTCTACCGTCCGGAACACCTAGTTGTACCCCAGGAGCGCGTCCACGTCATTCGTGAAGACCCGGCAGACAACCGGGTCCTGGAGGCCGCCGTCGCCGGCCGAGCGGCAGCCGTCGTATCGGGCGACCGCCATCTCCTGGCACTGGAACAGTACCAGGGAGTCGAGATCGTCACCGCGCGGGATTTCTGCACTCGTTACCTCTAACGCGTGACTGCCTAAAGTTTCGGTAGGTGCTGGGAGGTCCAAAAACGAAGGAGAGACCTCACCAGGTTGTCCCACGGGGGACAACGGTTCACCCCGCTCAAGGTGGAGGTGAGGTCTCTCATGTGGGTATTTCGCCAACTGTTTGAGATCACCTTGCGGCTGGCCCAGGTGGTGGAGAAGGCGCTTCGGGAGGCGCCGGACTTTCGGGCGCTGGAATACGAGGTGGCCCAGGGGACGCAGGATGCGGCCCGGCAGCTTCTGGCCACGGCGCTAGAGGCGCTGGATCAGCAGCTGATGGAGCAGCGGGATCGGCAGCGGTGGAAGTCGGTGAACCGGCAGGCACGTAGCCTGCTGACGTGGTTTGGGGAGATCCGGTGGGAGCGGCGGTATTACAAGGACCGGCACAGCGGGGAGCGGCGGTTTTTGCTCGATGAGATGCTGGGGCTGGAGCCGCGCCAGCGGTACTCCCCCCTGGTGCGGGAGTTGGGGACGGAGCTGTGCACCCAGGTGCCGTTTGGGGCCGCGGCGGCATGGCTGGAGCGGGTGACGTGCGGGAGCGTGCGGCTGAGCCCGATGGCCCTGTGGGCGGACGTCCAGGCGGCTGGGGCCCTCGCGGACCGGGAGGCCAAAGCGCAGCGGAACGCGGTTTTTGATCGGGGCGACGTTCCGGCCGGGCGCCGGGCCGCGGCGGCCGTGGACATGGAGTTTGACGAGTTGCTCGTCCGGGGCCGCCGTCGTGGGCCGGATGGGAAGAAAGAGCGGATCGCGCTGATGCATGCCGTGGCGTATGAGGGCAAGGCGACCGATGCGCGCGGGCGGACGGTGCTGAAGAACCGGCGGGTGCACGTGACGGTGGGTGAAGGGACGGCGTCCATCGAGGAGGCGCTGGCGGCCTTTGCAGGGGAGTGGGATTGGTCGCGGGTCGGCCAGTGCACGGTGGGGGGCGACGGGGCACCGTGGATCCGCAAGGTGCTGGAGTACCTTCCGCGGGCTTCGTATCGCCTCGATCCGTTCCACCTGAAACGGGCCATGCGGCGGGGGCTGCGGCACGACGCGGAAGCCCACCAGCAGCTGGCGGAGGCCCTGACCGAGGGCAAGCCGTGGGCCGAGGTGGAGGCGATCCTGAAAGCCGCTGCCCGGCGGGCGCGGGGCGAAGCGCGCGAGCGTGTCCAAGAACTGAAGCAGTACTTGAAGAACCACTGGGACGGCATCGTCGCGAACCCGGAAGCCCGGCGGCTGGGCGCGATCGAGGCGGAGAACTATCACGTGCTCGCTCGGCGGATGAAGCGGCGCGGGGCAGCGTGGAGCGAGCGAGGGGCCCGGCACCTGGCCCGCCTGTTGGCGGCTCGAGCGAACAACGAACTCGACCGCTTTACCCGGCCGGCCTGGCGTCGGCGCCATGGGGGGCCCGCCCCGTCGGCGCCCCAACGCGCGGTCCTCCGCCACCCGCCGTCCCTGGCGGAACTCGAAGAGGCTGCCACGTGGCTGCGAGCCCGGATTCCGGCGCTCTACGGGCCGCACTCGGACCGAGAGTGGGTGCGGGTGCTCCGCCGCCTGGCAAGCCCCTCTGTGGCATAACGGAGAAACCGACCGGGGGATCCGCCTATCGAAGCTTGACGCGGTCCTAACGCGTGGCAACCCTTGACCGCTATAACGATCCGCGCCCCCGTTCGGGGGCGCGCCGTTTCATTCCGGGATCACCGGCAAGATCAAATGCGACGGCCACGCCGGCGTGTGCCACACCCGGTTCTCCGCCACCACCATGCGCGTGGAGGTGGCCAGCGGCTCGCCGTTGTTCAGGTTGCGGTCGTACTTGGGGAAGGCGCTGGAGGCGATCTCCAGGCGAATCCGGTGCCCCGCCTTGAACACCTGGGCCGTGTTCCAGAGGTCGATCTCGAACCGGTAGACCTTGCCCGGCTCCATCAGGACCTCTTTATCCATCCCCTCCCGGAACCGCGCCCGCACCATCCCGTCGCAGAGGCGCTGGCAAAAGCCGTTGGGGTGCACATCGACCAGCTTCGCCATGAAGTCGGTATCCACCGCCGACGAGGAGGCGTACAGCACCAGCTTCACCGGCCCCGTGACCTCCACGTCCCGGTCCAGGGGCGGCGTCGAGTAGACCAGCACGTCGCCCCGGGTCTCGATGGCGGAGTAGTCGTCGGGACCGCCGATCTGGCTGGAGAGCGGGTCGGTGATGAAAGGCACGGGCCGGGCCGGGTCATAGAGGTAGACGTCCGGCGGCTCGTCCGTCGCCGGCGGCTCGGTGGAGAGCACACCGTCGCCGAAGCGGCTGTTGGCCCGGCCGCCGCTGCGCAGGTAGAACTTGGTCCACTGGGTGCGGGCCAGGGGCCACTCGTGCTCGTCCCGCCAGTAGTTGGCGCCCATGATGAACAGGCGCACGGGCGGCTCCTGGCCAATGCCGTTGTCGATGCCCTTTAGCCAATAATCCAGCCACCGGACCTCATACCCATCGAGGTCGATCACCGCGTCGGGCCCGAAGTCCACCTCCCCCAGCTTCCGGCCGGCGTTCACCTGGTGCCCCCAGGGCCCCATGATCAGCTTCTGGCCCCGCCGGGCCCGCTCGCTGGGGGCGTGCTTCACCATGCCGGCGAAGTTGAGGGGCGTGCCGATCTGCTCGTCGTCGTACCAGCCCGAAACGTGGAGGACCGGCAGGTCGATCTCGTGGAACCGGTGCTGGTAGCGCAAGGGCTCCCACCACCCATCCAGCGTGGGGTGGGCGCAGTCCTCCCGCCAGTGCCGGCTCACGAACCCCGCCGCCTCGTCCATGGTCAGCAGCGGCAGGTGCCCGTACACCTTCATCCAGTCGATCTTGTCCACGTACTGAAGAAGCCGGCCGTCGGTCATGCGGTTCCAGCACACGTGCATGGGCCCGGGCGTGCCCGTTGGCCACTCCACATAGGGGTCCGACGGCGTCACGTGGACGATCATGGCCTTGAGGTGCGGCGGCTTCTCCAGGGCGGTGAGCCACTGGATGCGCCCGAGATACGAGCCGCCCCAGGTGGCCACATCACCGGTGGACCACGGCTGGCGGGCCAGCCACTCGATGGCGTCATAGCCGTCCCGGGCGTCGTTGCGGTAGGGGACGAACTCTCCATCCGAGTCCCCCCGCCCCCGCACGTCCATCCAGACGAAGACGTAACCGTACTGGGCAAAGAAGTTCCCGTAATGCCAGGCCCGTTGCGAATTCTTGTTGTAGGGCGTCCGGGCCAGGATCACGGGGAAGCGGCCCGGGACATCGGGACGGTAGATATCCGCCGACAGGGTGATCCCATCCCGCATGGGCACACGGACGTTGAACGCATGGCGGACGGGGTAAACAGGTCGAGATGAATCCCGATTACCGGTGTTGGCGGAAGACCTGCGGGAAGGCCCTGCGGTCGACGATGGCGAGGGTTCGGGCGTGTCACCGAGCCAAGCCAAGGGAATTCCTCCTCTCCCGCTACCGGGGGTGAAACCCAGGCCCCGCCTCAACTCAGGCCAATTTAGATCGTGGGTTCGAATTTATGCGGCAAGCCACAGCGGCTACAGGAGACTGATCTCTTCCCGCGAATAGACGTATTCGGCAATATGCAACAAATTTCGACATTAATAAAAGCAACGGAGGCGACGCTGTTGGCCAAGTTCTTTCGCATCATCGTCAAGGCCCTGCGGCAGCAGCGCTATGACCGCCTGACTCCCGAGGAGGTGCTGTCCAGCTCCGAGCGAGCCTTACTCCGGGAGGTTATTCTCGTTCTCCTCGGAATGAGCGCCGTCGGCGGCATGCTTGCTCTCTTATGGATGGCGCAATCCATCGGACTCCACTGAGGCAGCGCTCCCACACTCCGAGCGGCTTGCGGGCTGAATTCGGGGGCACGGAGCCTGCTCTTCTATTTTTATACTACTTTTCCTCGCGTTGTCACCCGCCCCTTGTTGTGCCGCGTTGGTTGAGGCTCAACACTCAACGCCGCCGGTAGTAGCGCGCGTAATAACCCATCTGCTTAAGCGGCACATCATTGAGGACAACCCCTAGGATGCGAGCACCCACCTTCTCCAAAGCCTCCTTGGCCTTCTGAGACTGGACATAGTCCGAGTTTTCCGCGCTGACCACTAGAATCACACCATCTACTTGGGGTGCCAGGACCAAGGGATCGGCCACCATGACCGGCGGCGGGGTGTCATAGATTACAACGTCATAGTCGCTGGCGAGACTGGCAAACAGCTCCCTGGCGCGCCGGGAGCCAAGCAACTCCGCCGGGTTCGGCGGAGGCGGACCAGCAGGCAGAACCCAGAGGTTCTTCGAGCGCGGCACCTGCTGCAATGCCTCGTCAAGAGTGCAGGACCCCGCAAGGACGGCCGACAGCCCGTAGACGTTGGGCAAGCCAAACAGAGATGACTGCACCGGCCGCCGCATGTCGGCATCAACGAGAACCGTGGCCTTGCTGGCGTTTGCAAAACTTAGGGCAAGGTTGGCCGCAGTGAGGGACTTGCCCTCACCAGGCAAGCCGCTCGTGATCATGATACTGCGTAGTGGCTTGTCCACTGCCAGAAACTGCAGGTTCGTCCGCACCAGCCGATAGGCCTCAACGGCCGGCGAGTGGGATTGCATCCCTGTGAGTACCCCGGTTTCATAATATGGATGCGATGGACGGGACCGAGTGGTCCGTTCGGTCCGGTCGCGGCGCCATTCGCGGGCGGTTTCGGGCTCGAATGCCTCCGACAAGACGGGGCCTCCTTCCTCAGGAATCAATGTGAGGAATGACACCAAGGACGGGCAAGCCAAGCCGCCGTTCCACCGCCGCCTCGTCGCGGATTCGCCGATCGAAGACGTCGAGCAGATACGCCACGCCGACCCCCACCATCATTCCCAGCATGATGGCGAGCACGAGCTCCAGGATGATGCGCGGGCTGACGGGCTTTTCAGGGGGAACCGCCGGATCCAAGACTTGCAACCTATCTTCCTGCATCACCTCGGCCGCCACTTGCGTCATGACTCGGGCCGCGCCCGTTGCGATGCGGGCTGCTTCCAGCGGTGAGTCTGCCCGGACGAGTACATCGAGCGTTTGCGCTTTTTCGTTCGGTTTGATCCGGATTCTATCCTCGTACTCATTGTCGGACCACTGCAGCCCCAGTTCTCGGCGGACCGCGTCCATTACGCGCCGACTGGAAAGAACCTCCTCGTAGGTCGGTACCAAATTGCGGTAGAGTTGTAGCGTCTGCAGATCGGTCACAGCCTGGTTGGGCGCCAGCACGATCAAACGTGCCCGGGCCTCGTATTGTGGCGTCGCGACGATAAGGCGCATCACCACCAGGCAGATGGCCGTCATGACGATGGCAACCACTGCCCGCCAACGTCGCATTACGGGCACAACCAAGTCCCTAAGCTCGATCTCATCGACCGAAGGCTCCCGCTCCAACCAGATCAACCCCCATGTCAATAGGCTCCTTTGCCAGAAACGACCACCCACAATGTTCGCGCCAGGATATAAAAGTCGAGCCAGATGGACCAGTTGCGAATGTAGTACGTATCGAGAGCCTCTTGTGCTTTGAGGTCTCCATCACTCCTCGCCGCGACTTGCCAGAGCCCCGTCATCCCGGGAGGCACGCGGCGGCGTAATTCGCGGAATTCGGGCGAGAAAGCCTCGAGATGATAACGGGGAAAAGGCCGGGGCCCCACGAGGCTCATCTCCCCCCGGAGTACGTTCCATAGTTGGGGCAGTTCATCCAAGCTCGTCCGGCGGAGAAAGTGGCCCACCCCGGGCAAAATCCGGGGGTCGTTCTTGAGCTTATAGTACCGTGCCCACTCCTCCCGGGCCTCGGGATTCTCGGCCAGGTAGCGTTCGAGCCGGGCCCCGGCGTCAGGATACATGGTGCGGAGTTTCCAGACGTGGATGATCTTGCCCCCTGCGCCCTCCCGTTCCTGGGTGAAGAACGCCGGCCCGGGACTTACCCGTTTGACCCACAGCGCCAATAGTGCGATTACTGGTAAGCTCGCGAGAAAGAGCGGAATCCCCACACCGTAGTCCACGAGACGTTTGAGGACCCAGTTTCGCCTTCGCAAGAGATTCTTACGGATCTCAAGCCCGAGCAGCCCGCCGAGGTCCCTTGCGTCCACCCAAAGGCTTTCCATTCCGAACAAGTCCGGAACCACGATCACACGGGGAAAGCGCAGATCCCGCACAAGGCGGACAACGCGATCGCGTCCTGCCCCCGGCATGGCCAGTATTGCCAACTGCACCCGGCCTGCCCACTGGCCGATCTTGTCAAGCGTTCCAACGACGGGAACCCCTTCGACGACCCGTCCCTGCTTGGACGGGTCGTCGTCGAACAATGCCACCGGAACGAAACCAAGGCCGGGGTTTCGCCGGAGAAGGCGCGTAACCAGGGCCCCCGTCCGTGCGGCACCAAGGATCACCACTGGCTGCCCCCACACACGAAGCCGTACTAGCCCTTCACGAACCAGGGCCTCGAACAAGGGAACGAGAATCAAGGCGTATCCGGTCGCGAACAGCAGCATTCCGCAGGACAGGCTCCCATAGTACACCAGATAGTCCCAGGCCGCCAGGGCGGCAAAGAAGCTCAGGATAGCATAACTCCGCTCGCGCAGCCGCGTTACGGGTCCCGTTCCGTAGCCGGGATACATGCCCCATACGGCCTGGATCGGGGGGAGAAGGAGAACGGCCAGAGCGACAGTCTCAAACTGCTCCGGCTCGACCCTGATGGGCATCCAACGGCCGAACACCAGCCGTGTGATCCCACCCAACAACAGTGCACATTGGAGCGCCACCGCGTCAGCGATGGCGATAACCAGCGGAACCCACCGCCTTGCGAAAAAGGGGCTACGACTGGTGATTTCTGGCGTAGTCGACTGGGCATACTTCGTCATCTTGCGATACCGAACAACTCTACTTCCGGTATATCCCGACTCACGAAGCTTGTGCGATCTTCCGAACTTCGTGGAAATTCAGAAGTGGCAGCTCCCCGGCCCGTTGGATATAACGAGGTGGGAAGGCAACACACAGGGGGCACCCCCTCTTGTTATCGTATCATGTCCATTCCCTCAGCGAAAGAACCGTGGAGAAGCCGGCCTGCCGGCATAGCTGGCCCAGCCGACCGGTCGGCGCACCGTCTTGGCAAGGAGTGGGACCCAAACCCGACGACGCGACTCGAGAGAACTGCGTCTACTTTCAGGAGGTGGTGGTTTGAGCCTCCGGGCTCAGGTTCTACAGGGAGGCGTATACCTGGCCGTCCGCCAGGGGTTGGGGATGGCTCTTTCCCTCATGACGGTGCTCCTGGTGACCCGGACGATCGGCCCCGGACCCTATGGAACCTACGCGGCTGCGGTGGGGGTAGCCACCTTTGCCTATAACCTGGGCCAGCTGGGGATCGGGGTCTACCTAATCCGACGCGCGGAGCAACCCGAGATTGGGGACTATCACCAAGCCTTCACGCTCCTACTGTGCACCTCGTTATTTGCAGCCCTCCTTGCCATGCCCCTGGCCCCTCTCCTGGCCAGGTGGACATCGATCGTGGACCTGGCCCCAGTGGCTCGTGTCGTCTTTCTGGCATTGCCCCTTCAGCTGCTTGCACTGGTGCCCCTGGCCCAGTTGGAACGGGATCTGGCTTATCGTACCGTGGCCACGGTCGAGCTTTTGGGCCAGGCGGGGTTCATAGTGGTGGCGGTGCCGTTGGCTCTCCTGGGGGTAGGAGTGTGGGCCCCGGTGGCGGGCTGGTGGGCGCAGCACGGGCTAATCTTTGCCCTCCTTTACCGATTTGCCGGTTATCGTCCCCGTCTGCTTCTAGATTCCGTCCGCGTCCGAGCCATACTGGGGTACAGTCTTAGTTATTCGGCTTCCATCTGGATCTGGCAGCTACGGCCCCTGGTCAACCCCCTCGTGGTGGGCCGTTTTGCTGGGGCGGAGGCGGTGGGGTTGGTGGCCCTGGCGATGCGGCTCGTGGAGATGCTCTCCTTCGTCAAGTCGGTTACTTGGCGGCTTTCCATTGCAGGCCTGGCCCGGCTACAGGCGGACCGCGCCCGACTCCTTCTAGCCCTTGAGGAAGGGATGCGACTCCAAGTCCTTGCCATGGGGCCGGTGCTGTTTGCCTTTGCCCTGGTAGGGCCCCCCATCTTGGACCGAGTCTTTGGACCGCGCTGGAACGGCGTGATGGAAGTCTATCCGTTCGTGGCTCTCGGAGTTCTAGTGAACGCCCTATTTGCCTTGCACTCCTCAGCGCTTTACGTATACAAGGAGAACTGGGCGGTGGCCTGGTTTCACCTTGTCCACATCGTCTTACTTTTCCTTGCGGCCACATTCTTCGTGCCCCACTTGGGGGTCAAAGGCTACGCATGGGCGGAGATAATGGCGCTAGTCAGCTACACGGTGATTCACTCCCAGTTAGTCCGGCGGATCGGCCGACCCGCTTACGGCCCGGCAGGATTATGGACCCTAGCGTTTGGCATAGGACTGTTCTGGCCGGTCGCGGGGCCGGTCGCCGGCCTGCCAATCGCCTTACTACTTCTCTGCCCACGCACGTGGCATGTCATCAGGGACTACCGGGCAACACTCAGGGGGGCGGCGCATGGATAAACCGTTGGTCAGCATTGTTATTGACAATTACAACTATGGACGTTTTCTGCGGGACGCCATCGAAAGCGCTTTAAACCAGACCTACACCAACGTGGAGGTTGTAGTTGTGGACGATGGATCTACTGACCACTCGCGGGAGATCATCGAGGAATATGCATCACAGGGGAAGGTTATACCAGTATTCAAGGACAACGGTGGACAAGCCTCCGCCTTTAATGCGGGCTTTGCCCGATCATCTGGCGAGATCGTTATTTTCTTAGATTCCGACGATATGTTAACAACAACGACCGTCGAAACGGTTGTAAACTCATTCCGTATGGAGCCCCTTTGTAGCAAGGTTCAATACCTACTAGGTGCGATCGACGAACATAACGTGTCGCTCGCTTACACGATCCCAAGCCAGTCATTACCAAATCATGAGTCGGTGCTACGCGACCTATTGACATGCGGCCGATATATCACACCACCAACTTCCGGCAATGCATATTCGAGGACCTTCCTCATTCAAGTCATGCCTATACCAGAAGAAGATTTCCGCATTTCTGCGGATGGATACCTACTTACACTTTCCCCACTATTCGGCAAGATCATCAGCATCAATCAGGTTTTGGGAATGTACAGGGTTCACGGCAGTAACGCGTGGACGGGGTTACGCCCCGGCCGCCTAAGGTTCTACTTGCTGCATGATCTCCAAAAGGCTAAGTTACTGAAGAACTACTCCCATTTGGCCCACGCCACTATTGTGCCAACCAAGCTCCTATCGCGAAATCCCAATCACTTGGCGGCCCGCTTAGCTAGCATGAAACTCGAACCGACCAATCATCCGTTTAAGGAAGACACACTCCTTAACGTAACGTTGGCTGGATTGAAGGCCGTAAGTTTGAGCGCGCTCCCTATTCCTAGCAAGTTATTTTGGCTTGCATGGTTTATTGTTCTTTCATTCTGTCCAAATCCATGGGCGAAGGACGTTGCTAATTGGCTGTTTCAGCCCCACATGAGACCGAAAGCGATTAGGGGCGTTATCTGGTGTATGAAGAAGCTGTGGAAGGGATGATTTTGCAAAATGTCTTTACGCAAAACGGTGCACTCAATCACCATCTTCGCTCTAATTGTGGCATACGGAAATGCAGTGTTTCCTCTATGGCGTCGCGCTCAGTTGGGCTATTTGTACATTGACCAGGGTGTCCCGATAGAGAGTGATCGAACGCTGGCCTTGGTTCGCATTCTCTTGTTATGCCCAGTCATCCTGTGGTCTATGCTCCTCTTGGCGAAGAAGCCTCGTTATATGGCGCAGCATTATGTTAGCTGGCCAGCTGCTTTCTTCGTGTGGCTGCCTTTTCTTACGGTTGCATGGTCTGTTGATCCTGCGCTAACTGCCAGAAAAGCGCTGGTAGCATTTGTTACCTATTTATGTGCAGTATGGGTGGTACGCCATCGTACTGTGTTAACGTTCAAAATGTCTCTCGCGGCCACAACTGTGATAATGTTTCTCTCGATCATAATCGTAGCAGCGGCTCCCGAATATGGACTGTCCCAATCGATTCATTATGGGTCGTGGCGTGGTGTATTCCTGCACAAGAACGCTCTCGGTAGCTTTGCTGTTCTACACATGACCCTTGTAATCGCTGGGACGGTTACACGAACCGTTCGACCAACACTTTCTGCCATGCTGTTGATGTTAGGTGTTGTTAATGTCCTTGGTTCTGACTCAAAAACGGCCCTTGTTCTTTCTGTGCTACTTCTTGTCCTATTGTGCTTGTTAGCGCTGGTGCGACGAAGGTATGCGGCAACGCTATTTGCTTATTTAGTTATGCTAAGCGCATTGGCGAGTTCATCTTGGGTCATTTGGGTGGCAACATACTTCGACACAGACCTCGATCTAACCATGACAGGAAGGGTACCGCTTTGGTCTTCTAGTATCAGAATATTGCTCGGCACGCGTCCGTTCTTGGGCTTTGGTTATGAGGCATTTTGGACGTCGTTTGCATTGGAGACCGGCGAACGTCTTTTGCCATGGATTCCGTCTCAAGGCCATAACGGTTACATAGATATATTCCTCGCGTATGGTCTAGGGGTAGGCACGATCGTATTGGGATTCTTGATTATGACCTTTATCAAGACGACGCGGCGGTTGATGGCTGGTTTGATATCCGGTGACGTGTGGTCAGTGAGCGACTTTCTTGTCACGACTGTTTTTCTTGTCCATAATATGACGGAAAATATCATATCGGTATCATGGAGTATATGGACGCTGATGATTTTGGCCGTCTGTTTGAGCGTCTGGAACATCAGTCCAAAGGAGAAAAATACCGCCGCAACACAAGATCGAATCACGATTACCCGGACCGGTAGTTTCCTCACTAGCGTAAAGGGTGCGCCTGGCCCCGTGCGCATGAGCAACCTGTTTGGTTGTGGCGACCCTACCGCACGGATTCAGGATTCGATCGCGTTCGGGGTACGCTGCGTTCGCCACCCAACGAGGTCCGGAGACCGATAACTCTACTGATGCGATTCATCCCTGACCCATTCCGAAGACATCAAGGGCGGCCAACGACTCCAGTTCAGAGACGCCTAGGTCGCCATCTTCGGAATGCCGGTATCCCACGCTTCGTACGGGCGACCCCGAGTGAGCCGCCGGGCACCACCCAGAGAGGGGGTTGCGGACCTGATGAAGAAGGCGTAAGTGGTTGGAGTCAAAGCTCCGTGAACTCTTTGAGCCTGCGCGAACCGGCCGCTGGGGTTTGTCCGGATTCACCTTCAGCGCCCACGCCCGCCGGTAGGTCGGAGGTGCTCGGTTTGGCCTTCCTCCACAAGAGTAGCCTGGTGTAGACGTATGTCAACGAGCAACAGTCGGATAACGAACTCACACATGAGGAGAAATGGTGAGGAGACATGCGCATCCTTGCATGGCCCGCATTCAAGAATAGGAAGCACAATCCTTATAACTACTTGCTGTACTCATCACTTCAAAAACTGGGTTGTCACGTTGAAGACCTTGATCGTTGGCGATGTTGGTGGAAAACATATGATATTCTGCACATTCACTGGCCAGAGCAGCCATTGAATAGGTGGAGCATTGTAAGCTATTTGAAGATTGAGGCCTTGTTTTCATTAATCCGATTGCATAGGGCACGCGGCGCAAAAGTTGTGTGGACAGTACATAACCTGGAGCCACACGAGAAACCATCCGACTCAGTCCTCAAGTGGTATTATAGAGAATTTTTGAGGCATGTAGATGCAGCTATTTACTTGTCCGAGATGTCGCTACATTTGGCCCGCTCTAAGTATCCAATGCTTTCCAAGATTCCGAGTTCCGTGATACCTCATGGCCACTATTGGGGAGTTTACCCTGATTACGTTGACAAGAATCAAGCAAGGAATTACCTTGGTTTATCTGCTTCCGACATCGTGCTTGTGTTTTTAGGCCAAATACGTCCATATAAAGGAGTAGAAGCATTAATAGATTCTTTTCGATTCCTTCCCGGCTCTCGTGTGCGTCTGCTAATAGCCGGTAAGCCATTGAATGATAGTTATCTCAAGCACCTACTCAGCCTCGCTCATGGTGATGATCGAATTCGGTTCTTCCCGCGGTTCGTTCCGGATGAGGAGTTGCAATATTATTTGAGAGCAGCCGATTTGATGATTCTGCCGTACACAGAAATCTTGAATTCCGGCTCAGCGTTGCTTGGCCTTTCTTTTGATCTACCTGTACTGGTTCCTAGCATGGGAAGTATGCGAGAGTTGCAGTCTCTTCTGGGGAACCAGTGGGTTCGCCTTTTTGATCCTCCCCTATCAGCTGAAGCGATACAGAACGCACTTGAACAAGGTAAGCCCGCAGGAAGACCTGCACTGGAGAGACTGGATTGGGACGTGATAGCGCGGCGAACAAAAGGTTTTTACGAGATGATTAGAGACACTACTGCATGAGTGTTCGCATGTAGGCGCTCGCATTTGCGCTACATTTGAACGAGCTGCTGGCTTGGCGCTAGACCCTGACGGAATCCAGCACGTCGCCGTTGGAGACGGGATTCCTTACCTCGCGGGGACGGAATTGCAATGTCTTTGTACCGGGGGTTATGAAGGAATGAAGAGGCAACTCGGTTATCTCTCCGGGGCTCCCCGAGTCTCCACGCGTTCCGAAGCCGCCGCTTCCGGGCCGCGAGCGCATGTACTGGGCATCGTGGAAGCATTTGAGCGCTTGGGGTGGGACGTCAAGCGCTTCATCGTGGGGGACCGTGTGCCGCCAAGCTGGGTGAGCCAAGAGGCCGAGCACGCCCTTCACCGGAGCTACCTCAGGCGCCTGGCGGCTGACCTGGTACGCATTGGGATATGCATGGCTAATGGCCGCCGAGCTGTGCGGGAGCTAATGCCAGTTGACTGGGTATACGAGCGTTTTGCCGCGTTTCAAGCATTGGGCAAATGGTTCCGGCGGCAGGGAGTGCCTTGGATTCTCGAAACTAACGGACTGTTTTATAAGGAAGCGGCCTCTGACCGCTTGACACTCGCTCTTCCCCAGGTGGAGCGCTATCTGGAAAAGCAAGCCTACCACGCTGCTGATGTCGTGGTCTGCGTTAGTGAATCCTTGAAGAAGTTACTGATTGAGGAAGTGAACCTGAATCCCGAGAAGATCATCGTTGTTCCCAACGGTGTTGACGTGCAGCGGTTTAATCCTGCTACTGTACGGCCTATAAGAGTATTCCCTTCACCTGTCATTGGGTTCGTGGGAACGCTCCACTCTTGGCAAGGGGTGGACACCCTTATCCGTGCCGTCGCAGAGGTTGAACGCGAAGGCGTGAAGTATAGCGTTGTGATAGTAGGCGATGGGCCCATGCGCGTCGAGTGGGAAAAATTAGCCAGGACTCTAGGCGTAGCTAACAGTGTGCGCTTCATGGGCCGTATGCCCTGGGATCAGATACCCAGCTACATTGCCGGCTTTGACCTGACCTACTCCGGCCACGTGCCACTTACAGTAGGAACAATGTACCACTCGCCCCTAAAGCTATACGAGTACATGGCCATGGGCAAACCCGTGGTTGCTGCGGAATTCACGGATGCTAAGCGGCTCATCCGAGAGAGCGAGACCGGCTACCTGTTCGATCCAGGCAACGTAGATGACCTAAAGCGTACACTTTGGCGGGCCTACGCGGAGCGAGAGGCCTGGCCCAGGATGGGCAAACGGGCTCGGGCAGAAATTGTGGCCAAGCATAGCTGGGAAGCCCGTATATCAGAGATGATTCCCAAAATTGAGGCGATTCTGGAGGACAAGTATGGCACGGCTTACCCTACTAGGCGTACAAGTTGACTTGGTGAGTATTCATGAACTCAATGCACTGATCGCCGCAGCAGTGGCCAAAGGGAGTCGGGTTCTCATTGGCCACCACAACCTGCACAGCGTGTACCTGTATCACCGCGACCCAAAGATGCGTGCTTTTTACGAGCGGGCCACCGCGATTCACATCGACGGCATGCCCCTTGTCTACTGGGGCCGTCTCCTCGGCTACCCCTTGGAGGCCCGGCACCGAGTGACCTACGTGGACTGGGTTCGCCCCCTGATGACAGAAGCGGCAAAGCGGTGCTGGCGGGTATTCCACCTCGGGGGGAAACCGGGCGTAGCGGATCAGGCGGCTCAGGTGCTCCGTAAGGAGTTTCCCGGTTTACAGCTCGAGACCCATCACGGTTACTTTGACATGTACGGCGAAGAAAATGAGCGGGTGTTGGACCTCATTGGCGCGTATGGACCGAATGTGCTTCTGGTGGGTATGGGCATGCCACGGCAGGAGCACTGGGTTCTTGACAACTGGGAGAGAATCAAGGCTAATGCGGTGCTTACCTCGGGAGCCTGCTTTGACTATGTAGCGGGCGCCATCCCCACGCCGCCCCGCTGGATAGGCCCGCTCGGGTTAGAGTGGTTTTACCGGCTTATCTCCGAGCCTCGGCGCCTGTGGCGGCGGTATCTAGTAGAGCCTTGGGGGCTTATCCCGCTCATGGTAGCTGACCTAGCCCGTACACCAAAGAGAAGGAGTCCCTCGAACGAGTAGCCTTACAGCCCGCGTCCAGGCCCGGCCTGACCCTGGGTTAAACGTTTGGCGTGCCACCGATAAGCAGTTTCTATAATACACTCGATTTCCGTATATCTTGGCTCCCAACCTAGCAACGCCTTCGCTTTCTCCACATTTGCTACTAACACCGGAGGATCGCCGGGGCGCCTTGGGGCCTCTCGGACAGCAACCTCCTTTCGACTGACGTGCTCCACCGCCGCAATTACCTCTCGCACCGAATAGGGCTTACCAGTCCCCAAGTTCAGTGCCGTACTCTCTGCACCATCCAACAAATAGTGGAGGGCAAGCACGTGCGCTTCTGCAAGGTCCGCCACGTGAACATAGTCCCGAACTGCAGTGCCATCTCGTGTCGGATAGTCGGTCCCGTAGATCTCAACGTACGGCCTTTGCCCTAAGGCCACCTCGATGACTAGGGGGATCAGGTGGGTCTCGGGGTCGTGAGCTTCGCCCAACTCCCCGTCTGGATCAGCACCGGCAGCGTTGAAGTACCGCAGTGCTGCCCAGCGAAAGCCATAAGCCTCCTGATACCACCGCAGAGCTCGCTCGATGAATAGCTTGGACTCACCATACGGGTTCACAGGCCGCTGCGGATGGTCCTCGGGGATTGGTACAGATTCAGGAACTCCGTAGGTAGCGCAAGTCGACGAGAAGACAATATGTTTGACTCCCGCATCTTGCATCGCATCAAGAAGATTTAGCGTGTTCACTACGTTGTTACGAAAGTACTTTCGCGGGTTTTGCACAGACTCTCCCACGTACGCGCTAGCAGCGAAATGAATAACAGCTTCCACCTGATATGCTTGCAATGTTGCTCTAATGGCTGCCTTATCCGCTAAATCCGCCTCGATAAGGGGCCCCCACTTCACCGCCCAGCGATGCCCTGTGCTCAAGTTATCGAACACTACCGGCTCAAATCCAGACCTTGCCAACGCCTTGGCGGTGTGGCTGCCGATGTAACCGGCTCCCCCGGTAACGAGTACCCGCAAGGTGCCACCTCCAATGTCCGACATGCCCGTCCAGTGACGCAGACTAGAGGTATTCTATCCCATCTGAATGCTTGATCACTCGTGCGTCTAGTTGTAGACACTCTCTTTCATGAGCCTGTTTCACTGATCCTGACGAGATCAGAACTGGGGGAACGTACCGGGTCGATTCGGCCATGTCCCGTGGGCTGACGGTCAGGACGGGGTAGGCCGGCGGCCCGGTCGTTACCCTTCTACGCCAACGCGGCCGCCATCCAACCAAAGGGTGAGGATGCGGACCCCTTCGTTACCTTCCGCCAGAGCTTCAGCAAGTTATGGGTCAGGCAGAGCAGCTTCCACTCGCTGTCACACGCCGCCAGACCCCGACGCAGGAACCGGTCGGCCCCTCGCACGGCCTTGATCTGCCCGAACACCGGCTCCACGGTCTGGCTGCGCTTGGCGTAGATCGCCTGCCCTCGCCGGGTCCGCAGCTTACGTTCCATCCGCTCCCGCAGGCTCAGCCCTTTGGGGATCCGGCCCCGCGGAGGGGGTGCATCCTTCCAGGCTTGGCGCTGCTTCCACTCCTTGCTCGTCGCCAGGAACAGTTCCGGCCCATCCGCCGGTGCCTGCTTCACGTTCGCCTCGCTCCAGTACCCCGCGTCGGCGACGACGGCCCGGATGGGCTTGTCCACGCCCGCGGCCCGCAGGTTGGCTTGCGCCTGCTGGAGCATCGGGTGGAGTTGGCCCACGTCGTTGGCGTCCTGCGTCACCGCCGCGGCCACGATGAGCTGGTCTTCGGTCACCACCGCCTGGGCGTTGTACCCTTGCACAAAGCCCTGCCGGGTCTTCATGATCCGGCTGTCCGGGTCCGTGACGTTCGTCTTCGCCGCCGGATCCACCGAGGGATCCGGCGCCTTCGGCTTGCGCCCCCGCCGCTTCTTGCCGGTCGCCTGCTCCTGCGCCTTCCGCTCCTCGATGCGGGCCTGCTGCCGGGCGGCTTCCCGGGCCGCCTCGTCCTCCAGCCGCCGCTTGCATGCCTTCAGCCGCTCCAGCCGGCTCGCACGGTGGCGCAGCTCCTCCGGCAACTCGTCCCCACGACGCCCGGAGCCGTACCGCTCATCTTCTTCCCGGTCCGTGGCCTCCGCCTCCCGGAGCATCTTCTCCACTTCCTGGCGAATCGCATCGTCGGTTCGGTTGGCCGCCAGCGAGGCGTTGGCCTTGACTTTCGTCCCGTCCAGTGCCACCACGCCGACCTTCACGAGCCCCGCCTCGCGGCACAGCCGCAGCACCTGCGTGAACAGCTCGGCCAGTTCCCGCTCGTGGCGCTGGCGGAAGCGGGCAATGGTCACGTGATCCGGCTTCTGGTTGGCGGTGATCACCCGGAAGGCCACGTCCTCGAGGCACAGTCGCTCGATCCGCCGGCTGGACCGCTCGCCGACGCAGTAGGCGTACAGCAGGAGCGTCACCATCATGGCGGGGTCGTAGCTCTCCCCGCCCCATCCGTCGGCGCGGTACTTGCTCCGAAACGCCCGCAGGTCCATCTGCTCGACGGCGTCGATTAGAAACCAGGCCAGGTGGTCCTCGGGCAGCCAGTCGCGAAGGCTCGGTGGGAGCAGGTACAGTTGGTCACGGTTCACCGGGCGAAAGTTGTAGGCCATAGGGACACCTCGGGCGATGGCGAATGCGAACCAATGGCCTCACTTAAACCCACGTGGGCGCAATCCTGTGGAAATACCTGGGTTCGTGAAACAGGCTCTCATAACACCAGCAAAATAGTCTATCGTTACGCGCAAGCCCTCCTCTAAAGGAGTAATCGGTTCCCAACGCAAAACAATTCTTGCCTTGGTTATGTCCGGGCATCTCTTGCGGGGATCATCGGGAGGAAGGGGTTTGTACACAACATTCAGTTCAACGCCACAAATTTCCGCAATGGTCCTTGCGAACTCCAAAATTGTGCGTTCTTCTGGGTTACCAATATTAAAGACCTCGCCCGTTGTGCCTGGATATGTCATTGCGCGAAAAATGCCTTCGATCTCGTCCTTTACAAAGACAAAGCTACGAGTCTGGGAACCGTCGCCATAGACTGTCAGCGGCTCGCCCCGCAACGCTTGGCAGACAAAGTTCGGCACTACTCGACCATCGTTAATTTGCATGCGTGGACCATATGTATTGAAAATGCGTACGATACGTATGTCAACTCCGTACTGGCGATAGTACTCCATTGATAAGGCCTCAGCAAAGCGTTTACTCTCGTCATAACAGGCACGTTCTCCTATCGGGTTTACATTACCCCAATAGTCCTCCCTTTGAGGGTGGACCTGGGGATCGCCATAGGCCTCAGACGTACTTGCCAAGAGAAACCTAGCCTTGTGGGCTACCGCAAGATCTAACATATTCTTTGTACCAAGGGCGTTGGCCATCATGGTTTGAATGCTTAGCCGACGGTAATCTTTCGGACTTGCCGGGCTAGCGAGATGCCAGATGTAATCATACCGAAGTGGCGGGAGCTCTAACTCCTCCGTAACATCGCCAGTGACAAAGATGAAACGCTCGTCCTTGCCGATAACATGTTCCAAGTTTCTTGCGCTTCCGGTACTGAGGTTATCCACACCGACCACTAGGTGGCCTTCGGCCAACAGCTTGTCCACCAAGTGACTGCCGAGGAACCCTGCTGCGCCCGTGACTAGTGATACTTTCTGGTTATTTTGGTCTACGTGTTCAATCTTGTTGAACAACATCATCCCTCCACGCGCACGCTAGGTTGTGGTAACTGCTAGCACAGGTGTAATTGTACCATAACTTACCGGTAGCTCGCTATCCACAGTCACATCCCTTCGTATTTTCTCCCTTTCCAAGGAGACGTGCTACGTTACGCGACCAACTTTAGAGCACTCTGTACCAGTGGGTTCTGATTCTACGCGCATTCTAGGTAACAGTACCAGGGGTACCGTTCGCAACAGGATCAAGAGATCGCGGTCCGGTCGCCATCCCATTGTGTATCGTAAATCAAGCCGAAGCTTACAATCGGGCTCCGTATGGTACCTGGTCAGAACCTGAGCCAGCCCTGTGATTCCCGGTTTGACGGCTTCCCGTGCCCGAAATAGCGGATTACGCTCGGTGAATTTGGTTACCAGTTCAGGCCGTTCCGGTCGGGGCCCAACCAGGCTCATTTCGCCTCGAAGGACATTAACCAGCTGGGGAAGCTCGTCGAATCGGGTCGAACGCAACACTTGTCCAATTCGGGTGATTCGCAGATCATCCTGCTGAGACCAGACTGGACCCGTCTCCCTCTCAGCGTCCACCACCATTGTACGGAACTTGATCAGGTCGAACAGCTTCCCGTCGCGCCCCACCCTGCACTGCCTGTAGAACACCGGCCCCCTATCCTCAAGCCAGATCAGGAGGGGCACCACCATGAACACTGGGAGGAAGATAAGGAATAACACGATCCCTCCCAGCACATCGATCGCCCGTTTCAGGATTCGCTGCTCCACCGGAAGGAACAGGCGCTGAATCTCCAACAGGGGGATGTCAGTAATCTGGCTGTGCCGGCCTCCGGCCACCAGGACCTCGTATGTGTCCGGTACGAGGTAAGTCTCCGCTTGGTTCTGCATAGCCCAGACGACGATCTGCTCACGATCCTCCACCCGGACGTCGGGTGTGACCATGACCCGCTGGGTTGCCGGTGGTTCCTCAAGGAAGGCCCTTGGGGACATGCACCGGTGAACGATTACGTACGACGGTAACCGCCGTTGCCAAACCTCGGGTTGCGTGGAAATCAGGGCCACCGGCCTCTCCCGCCAGGCGTTCCTGGCCCACCGGGCAAAGGGAACGCGCCACAAGGTCACCAGAGACGCGGCGATCACTCCGGCTGCCAACCAAGCTGAACCTACCGCTAACGGCGGGCTCCCGGGTCTATAGAAGTGGAGCACCGCTGTCGTCAGAGGAACGGACCAAAGACCGGCGGTGAACACATCGCGGCCGAGTTCGAAATACGGGCGGTGCAAGTCCCGGTAACCCCTGTAGAGGACAAGAAAGACGAGGGCCGACATGACCGGGACCACGGCAGCGAACGGGTCCTCCAACCACGGCCTAAGATCGAGACGTACCGGGGTTCCATGCACCAATCCGCCCACGTAGGTCCCCGCGACGTGGCCCGTTAGAACCGAGACTGCATCCCCGATCCCAAGGAGCACGAGCCGCCAGTAGCTGCCAAAAATCGCGCGGAACGTGATCGGCTCGTTCCGGGTAAATGGGGGTAAACCTTGCGGGCCGGCGGTGGCCTCTCGGAAAGGCGTTGCAGACCCCCTCATTCCTGTGACCTCCCCTCTTCGGGTGCTTCCGGCTTTCGCGCCTGCCCGCTCACCGGGAAACCGTGTGTGACCCGGATTTAGGAGAAGTCACCGGGGCGGTGAGAGGTGTAAGCAGGTCACGGTACAGGCGCAGCAACCGCTGCTGCATGATCCGCCACGAGAAGTGCTCGTCATAAATGCGCCGCACCCGGACCGCGAAGGCCCTCCTCTCCTCCCCCGTCCACCCGGCCGCGTCCTGCAACACCGCCTCCAGGCGGCCCGTGTCGCCATACGACACCACGTACCCCAACTCCAAGGCTTTGACCCGCCGGTCGATCCCGGTGCCTTCCGCCACCACGATGGGCTTCCCCAATCGCATGGCCTCAAATAGCTTGTTGGGGCTGGAGTACCGGTAATTGGGGACGGACGGGTCGTAGGTAGCCACCAACACGTCGGCCCGAACGTAGACCTCCATGCAGCGGTGATGGGGCACGCGCCCATGGAAACGAACGTTAGGCAGGGCCGCAGCCGCCTTCCGGATCAGGTATTCCTCCGCCCCGAACCCACCCAGGTCCAGTTCCCACTCCGGGTGCCGGCGCATGACCTCAAGGAGTTCCAGCAGTCCTCGGTCGGCCTGTAGCAGGCCGATGTATGCCAGGCGTAGCCCTCGCCGGGACGGCAGCCCGCGGATGACGTCCTTGGAATCCCAGTCCGGGCTGTTATAGACGATCTCCAGCCGGCGGGGGCGGGCCTTCCCAAGCTGGGGGAGGCGGTTGTCGTCCGCCAGGATCACGGCGTCGGCCCACCTCAGGAGCCAGCGGTCCAGCCGGGCCAGGCAGCGACGCAGGAAACTGGGCAGCCCCCGCACCGTGTCGGCGTACCAGTCGAAGATGTCGTAGACCACCCCCTTGCCCAGGAGGAGCTTCACGAGCAGGGCGGGCACCAGGGTGTCGAAGTCGCAGGAGTGGATGACGGAATAGTGCCGCCGGTGGAACAGGAGCCAGTACACCAGCTGCAGCTGCCACCGCAGTAGGGCCGGCAGGTTGCGGGGGCCCGCCCCGTAGCGGCCCCGGGCCCGGAGGCGCACCACCGGCCCATAGGGGGCCAGCTCCAGTTCCGGAAAGCTGCCTTCCCGGTCCCACCCCACCACCGTCACCCTGAACCCCTCCCGGGCCAGGGTGCGGGCGACCCGCTCCACCCGGGGGTCGGGGGCCACGGGATTGGACCTCAGGATTACCACGCTCTTCGTTCGGGGGGCGACCGTCCGGGTTACGGCCCGGGCCGCGAGGCCTACCGCCCCGCCCAGCATGAGGTACGCCAGGGTCCACTGCAGTGTCGCACCGGGCTCCTTGACGAAGCCGCCCGCGGCGAAAAGGGCACACGCAGCGTAGACCCAGCCGGGTCCACCGGGCAGCACAGGCGGGACGCTGGAGCGCACGGAACTCGCACGGGGCACAGTCAGGCCGTCGCTGGGGTTGGAGCCTGAGGAAACCTCTCTGATCCGGCCGGTCGAAGAGAGCCCGGCTACGTCGGGCATGCCGCAGGCCCGGCGCCCGTCCCGCTGCTGCCCCGGTGGCTCGTCGGGGAGCCCACTTCTCATGGCCCCGCGGCGCCAGAGCCACCGGTCGCCCCCGGCCGCCAGCAGCCCCGCCAGGACCCCTGCCGCGGGCAACGGCCAGGGCCCGAAGTTCAGGTAGACCTCCTGGGATAGGGTCACGTTGAGACCGAAGCGGGTCTTCCAGTAGAAGTGCTTCCATCGGTACTCGTTGAGGAGGTCGGCGGCCGTCCGCCAGCGGGTAGCCTGCCGGGCGGGAGGAGTCAGGAACCGGGCCGGGATGGCGGCCAGGGTCGACCCGCGGCGGAACCCGTGCTCGGCCGCATAGCCCTGGGCCAGGACCCAGACGTCGGCGTGGTCGAAGGTGGCGCCCTTGAGGAGGAGACCTATACCCGAAATAGGATCCTCACCACCGTGCGTGGCAGAACCACGATATCCCGAACCAGTCGCCACCCGGCCACATACCGGAGATCCCAAAGAACCTTCACGGCAGGCAAAGTTTGGTACGACCCCTCGACCTGGGCGAGGCCGGTAAGCCCCGGTTTGACGGCCTCCCGGAGCCGGAAGGCCGGTTCGTCCGCTGCGAACCGGGCGGCCAGCTCAGGGCGCTCGGGCCGGGGGCCCACCAGGCTCATCTCGCCCCGCAGCACATTGACCAGTTGGGGCAATTCGTCGAGATGCGTCGACCGTAACATTCGTCCAATTCGCGTCACCCTTGGGTCGTCCTGCCGGGCCCAGACGGGTCCGGTGGTGCGTTCGGCGTCGACCACCATGGTCCGGAACTTCAGGATGGTGAAGGGGCGGCCGTGGAGGCCCACGCGCGTCTGGCGGTAGAGGACGCGGCCGCGGTCGTCCAGCCAGATCAGCAGGGGGATCAGGGCGAAGGCCCAGGCGAAGAGGACCAGCAGCGCCAGGCTCCCCATCACGTCCAGGATGCGTTTCACCAGGCGGGCGGCGGGGGACGGCGCCAGGGGGCCTACCCGGAGCAGGGGCATGTCGTCCAGCTGGCCCCAGCGGGCGCCGGCCAGGAGCACCTCGTAGGGGTCGGGGATCAGGTCCACGGCCATGCCGTTGCCCAGCGCCCAGAGCAGGACGTGGCGGCGGACGGCCGGAGAGACATGGCGGCCGATGAGGACCCGGGGAACGCGGCCCGGGGTCCGGGGAGCCGGAAGACGGCGCTCGGGCGACCGGGAGACCGGCGGGGAGGAGTCGGGCGGCGGGTTGCTGGACCCTTCGGGTCGGGCGCTTTGATTCGTGGCAACGTCGACGGACAGGTGATTTTGGTCAACATCGACGGACGGGTGATTTGGGGCAACGTCGAGGGACGGGTGGCCCATGCTCGTGTTTGGCCAAGCCAGAGAGTCCACAGGTTCACAGTCCCGCGGCTCGGTGCAATCCAGTCCACTGGTGGTGGAATCCAGTCCACTGGTGGCGCCATCCAATCCAGTGGTGCAACCCCATCCATAGGAGTTGAAGGGTTCGCGCTGCCGGTGCACCTCTTCCTCGTGCACCGTCACCACGTCCCGGTACAGCCGAAGCAGGCGCCGCTCCATCCGGGGCCAGCCCCAGCGACGGCGGTACAGCCGCCGGGCGCGGCGCGAGAAGGCGCGGCGCCGTGCCGGGGTCCACCCCGCAGCCTCGGTCAGGGCGGCCTCCAGCGCCTCGATGCTCCCGTAGGGCACCACCCACCCCAGCCGGTGGCGCCGGACGCGGCGGTCGATGCCCGTCCCCCGGGCCACGATCACCGGCTTCCCCAGGGCCATGGCCTCGAAGACCTTGCTGGGGCTGGCGTAGCGGTGGTTGGGGATGGCGGGATCGTAGAGGGCGGGGATCACGTCGGCCCGGGCGTAAAGCTCGCGGCAGCCGGCGTGGGAGACCCGCCCGTGAAACCGCACGTTGGGTAGGTCCTCCGCCGCCTGGCGGAGGACCGGTTCTTCCGGACCGAAGCCGGCCAGGTCCAGGTGCCATTCGGGGTGACGGGCCAGGACGGCAAGCAGTTCCTGCAGGCCCCGGCCGGGCTGGAGGGTGGCCACGTAGGCGAGGCGCAGGGTAGGCCCTTCCACGGCGGCGCGGCGCGAAATGGGCCTTGCCCTCTGTTCCCGACCCTGAGTCCAATCCCGGCACCCCGCCCCTGCTTCGTCCCGTGGCCCTGGCGCTTCGCCCTCGCCCTGCCGCGGGACCCGTCCCGCCCTCTCGCGCTCGCTCTCCCCCTGCCGCTCCCCCTCCGGCTTCTTCCCCTGGTGGGCTCGGTGGGATGGTGCCCTGGCCGTGGATGGCGTGGTCCCCTGCCTCTTCCCCTCCGGCTGCTCATGGCGCCGCGGCTGCCCCTCGCCCTCCCGCTTCGCCTCCTGCTCCCCCTCCCAGTCCGGGCTGTTGTAGATCACCGCCAGGCGGCGGGGGCGGGCGGCGCCCAGCTGGGGCAGGCGGCGTTCGTCCGCCAGGATAACGGCGTCGGCCAGGGTGAGCAGGAGCCGGTCCAGGGCGGCCAGGAGGCGGCGGGCGGGGCCGGGGAGGCCGGTGACGGTGTCGGCATACCAGTCGAAGATGTCGTAGACCACGGCCTTGGAGCGGGGCGCGGGTCCTTCCCTGCCTCCGCGGAGCCGGCGCCGGGCGGCGGGACGGATCGAAGCCAGCCCCTTGATCGCCAGGGCCGGGAGCAGGGTGTCGAAGTCGCAGGCGTGGATCACATCGATCTGGTGCCGCAGGCGCCAGAGCCGGAGGAACAGCTGCAGCTGCCAGCCCAGCCAGGCGGGCAGGTTCCGCAGGCCCCGGCCGTAGGCGGACCGGTTCCACCCGAGGACATGCACCCGGTAGCCCGCCCGCGAGAGGGTTCGTTCCAGCCGCTCGACCCGAGGGTCAGGGTCCACCGGGTTGGAGCGGCAGATGGCCACGGCGGGGGGCCGCGGGGGCGGGGGCGGGTTCGTCCGGTGGACCCGGCGGGCGGCGCAGCGGCCGGCGGCGGCGTCGATCGCGGCGCCCAGGACCGCGTAAGCGGCGGTCCACACCAGGGTGCTGCCGGGGTCCTTGGTGAAGGCCGCGGCGGCCAGGTGGGCGCAGGCCAGGTAGAGGGTGCGGGGCCGGAGCCGGAGCGGGGGTCGCAGCGGGTCGCGACCGGCCCCGGACGAACCCGCCGAGGCCGGCTCACCCGGCGCACCCGGCGAACGGGGCACCGGGCGGGTTCCGGCGGCTGCCGCCAGCCAGGCGTCGGCCAGGGCGGCCAGGCCCCCAGCCAGGGCGCCGGCCACGGGCACCGCGGCGGCCCCGAAGTTGAGATAGGCCTCCTGGGCCAGGGACACGTTGAAGCCGAAGCCGGTCTGCCAGTAGAACTGGCGCCAGCGGTAGGTGTTGAGCAGGTCGGTGGCCGTCAGGTGGCACGCCTGGCCGCGGGCGGCGGGGGTCAGGACCCGGGCGGGGAGGGCGGCCAGGGTGCGGCCGTGGAGGGGGCCGTGGGTGGCGAAGAAGCCCTGGGCGATCACCCACACGTCGGGGCCGTCGAAGTTGGCGCTGCGGGTGATGAAGCCGGCGGGGCCCCTTCCGGCGGGGGCGGCCGGGGTCGCCGCCCGGGGCGCCGGGGCCGGGGGTGGCGGGGAAGGCCGGATGCTGGGGGCGTGTTGGGACGGGGTGGCGGCCCAGGGTAGGGCGCAGGCCGGGATGCCCGGACGGGCCCGGGTTGCCGTGGTGGTGTCGCCCCCCGGATCCCGGTCCCCGGTGCCCGGGTGGGCCGCCGGGGTAGCGCCTCCGAGGGCGGCCGTCGTCGCCGGTTGGGCGGGCCGGGTGCGGGGCGGGTCGGGATGTGGCGGGACCAGAACCGACACCAGGGCCGTCGCCGCGGGCCGGGCGGCGGCCAGGAGGACCAGAAGCCCCAGGACCAGGGCCGCCAGCCGCCGGTTCGTCCAGGGGCGCCGGGCCTCGTCGACGAAAGCGGTGGCCACCAGGGCGTTGAGCAGAAAGCCCCGCTGGTAGAGGAGCAGCAGCAGCCCGGCCGCCAGCAGGGACCCGGCCGCCAGGGTGATGGGGGCGCCGGCCCGCCGGTCGCCGGGGGTCGGGGCGGTGGCCCGGGCCAGGGGCAGGCTGGCGGCCAGGGGGATCACCGCCAGGGGGAAGAGGATCTTCCCGAAGGGGACGGCGGCGGTGACGGTGGTACCGCCCCGGTGACCGGGAAGCCAACGCCCGCCGGAGAGGACGTGCATCGCCACCACGGCCCCCACCCCGACGGCCAGGGACAGCAGCCAGGCGATCTCCAGGTGGCGCCTGGCCCGGCTCCCGTCCTGCAGCCCGTCCTGGTTTCGGTCCGGGGTCTCCCCTTCCCAGGGGCGGAACCGCCCCCGGACGCCGGGCGCCCCCCGGCTCCCGGCACGGGACCACACCACCCCGTACACCGCCACCAGGGCGGCGGCGAAGGCCAGCTGCAGGGCCAGGCCCCGGTTGTAGGCCGCCCAGCCGGCCGGTTCCACCGGCGTGGGCGGCAGGAAGGAGACGGCGGCGCCTTCGGGAACCAGGGCGGCAGGCAAGCCGTAGAGCAGGTAGCCGCCCGTGAGGGCGTTCAGCAGGGGGCGCAGGCCGTAGGCCAGGGCGTGCAGGCCGAGGAAGACGTGAAACCCGCTGAGGCGCGGGCGCCGGGTGCGCCAGAGGGCCACGGCTACCAGGAGCAGGTGGGCCAGGGCCAGCAGCAGGGTCGTCACGGCCCCCGAAACCGCCCCCTCGGACAGTTGGACCAGGTGGGCCGGCTGTGGCGGCTCGGACAGCAACGCCAGTTGCGGGAGGGGCAGCGACTGCAACGGCTGCGACGGGTACAACGGCTGCCACGGCGCCGGGTGCGACGGGTGCAACGGCTGCAACGGCTGCGACGGCGACGGGTGCGGCCCGAGGGACATGGCATTCCTCCTTCCCCACCCGCGGGCGGGGGTTTCCCTTCCGGCGGGATGGACGCGGTTCCTTGCGGTTCCTCCTGTTCCAGTCATCGGTGGAACCGGAAAACGGATGAGGCTGCTCTATGGTGGCAATTGTTTCCGGTGCACCGGCGACGGGCGCGGGCGACGGGGAACGGCCGCGGCCGGTGGGGGCGCCATGGTGCCCGTCGTGCCGGGGGGCCGGGCCGGCCTGCCGGGCGACGGCCTGCCGGGCCACCGGCCCCGCAACCACTTCCCTCGCCGTGCGTATTACCGGATGAACCGGCTGTCGGCCGTAGACCGCAACCGGACGAACCGGCCGCAGGCCGCAGGAATGAACCGGTGGCGCCGGGGGACACCGGGGGGCTTGGTCGTGGCGGGGTTCGAACCGCAGCCTTACGGCGGGACCTGGGGGACAACCGAACCGTTCCATGGGCCCGGCCACGTGGCTGCGGGGGGATCCGCCCGGTCGCCGCGACTGACCCGCGACGGCGGGGAGGCGGCATCGGCCCGGTCGCCCCAGCCGGGCCACGACGGGGGTAACGCGGAATCGGCGCATTGGCCCCGAACGGGGCCCGCCAGCGGCGAGGCGGAATCCGCCCAATCGCCCCGGGCGCCCGACGACGGCGCCGACGCCGCCTGCATCCGGGCCGTTCGCGCCGGCGACCGGGAGGCCTTCGCGCCCCTGGTCGAGCGGTACCAGCGGCGGGTCTACAACCTCTGCCTCCGCTACACGGGTCACCCGGAGGACGCCGCCGACCTTACCCAGGAGGTCTTCCTGCGGGCGTTCCGCGGCCTGGGCCGGTTCGACCTCGAGCGGTCCTTCGCCACCTGGCTGATGCAGATCGCCGTCAACGCCTGCCGGGATGCATCCCGGCGCCGGGCGGTCCGGTCCCGGGAAGGGCTTCCTGCCAGCGGTGCGGGGGCCAGCTTGGGGCGCAGGGGCGAGGCCGGCACCGGGATGGCGAAAGGGGCCGGCACCGGGATGGCGGATGGGCCGGGCGGGACGCCGGGCGCCCGGGCGGGCGGAAGGCCGCAGGTCGGCTCGCCGGGTCCTCAGGGCCCCGGATGGGCCGGGACGGGACCGCTGGCTGGCGAGCCCGTGGCCTCCGGCCGGGACGACCCGGCCCAGGTGGTCGAGCGGCGCGAGGCGGTGCGACGGCTGGAGGCGGCGCTGCGGCAGCTGCCGCCCGGCGACCGGCTGCTGGTCCTTCTGGTCCACCACCAGGGGTACAGCCTGAAGGAGGCGGCGGCCATCATGGGTCGGACGACCGTGGCGGTGAAGGCCCGGCTCTTCCGAGCCCGCCGCAGGTTGCGGGAGTGGCTGCAAGGGCACGGACAAGAGCAGGGGCACGGCCAGGCGCAGGGGTACGGGCACGGGCAGGACCCCGCCGGTGTTCCCTCAAGGAGGCGATCCCCATGACCCGGCGTGCCGGAGAGCCCCGCCGCCCGGGGAGAGTCGACCACCCCGGGGCTCCTCCCCGCCCCGGTCCGGCCCGCGGGCCCGGCGTGCCCCGCCTTCCCCTCGAGTGGGCGGATCCGCCGGGCGACCTGAAGGACCGCATCATGGCGGCGGTGCGGGCCGAACCCGCGCCCTCCCCCGCCTTCGGTCCCGGCGGCGAAGCCGGCGGGGCGGCCGGCCCGGGCCACGTGCCCGGCGGGCCGGTGGCGGTGATCCCCTTGCGGCGGGCCCTGGCGGCCGTCGCGGGGGCCGAAGCCCTGGCCGTGGCGTTTTTGGTGGCGCTGGCCGCCGGGGGCGGCCTTGGGGATCTGGTTCAGGGCCTTGGCCGCACGGCCCGGTGGCTCGTGGAGGTGGGCGGGTTCGTCCGGGTCGGGTTGGAGGCGGCCCACGTCACCCTGACCCAGGCCTGGTGGCTGGGAGCGCTGCTCGGGGCGCCGCTGGCCGCGGCGGCGGTCGTCCTGGGCCGGTGGTGGATGAAGGGTCCCGGCGGCGAGGAGGGGGTCCCGTGCTGAGGACCGTTGGGGGCGTGGCGACCGGCGGCTTGGGGCCCAAGGCCGGGGGGACGGGAACCGGCGGGCGCTGGTGGAGCACTGGAGGTGCGGTGATGGCCGGGTTCCAGCGGGGAGTTGGAGGCACGGTGATGGCGAGGTTCCGGCGGGCCATTGGGGGTGCGGCGATGACCGGACGCCGGTGGCGGGTTGGGGATCCGGGCATGGGCGGGGTTGTGCCGGTGATGGCGCGGCTGGCGGCGGCCATGGTGCTAGTGGCGGCCCTCATGGGGGCGGCCGTCCCACCGCGGGCTGAAGCGGCCGGCCCCGGGGCGGCGGACGACACCCTGGTGATGAACGAACCGCTGACGGTTCCGGCCGGCCAGGTCTACCAGGGCGACGTGATCTCCATCGACGGCCCCGTCCGGGTCCTCGGCCGGGTAAGGGGCGACGTGTTCGCCATCGGCGGGGATGTGGAAGTGGACGGCACCGTCGACGGCGACGTGGTCGCCTTCGGGGGCCCCATCCGCCTGGGGCCGCAGGCCGTGGTCCGGGGCGACGTCGTCGCCCTGGGGGGCGCCGTCCACCGGGAACCGGGGGCCCAGGTGCTGGGCGAGGTCGTGACCGACGACATGGTCCTCAAAGGGGTCTTGCGCAGCCTGGACGGGTGGCGGTGGCTGGCGCCCGCGCCCCGGCCCCTCTCCTGGTTCTCGTCGGGGATGTACCTGCTCTACCTGGCCGGGCTGTTCGCCCTGGCCGTCATGGTGCAGGCCCTCTTCCCCCGCCCCGTGGCCCGGTGGAGCGCGGTCATCGAGAACGATCCGCTGCGCACGGGTCTCTACGGGCTGGCCGCCATGGTGCTGTTCTACCCCGCGGTGGTGCTGGTCGGGATCACCGTGATCGGCATCCCCGTGGCCCTGGCCCTGGGGGTGGCCTACGCCCTGGCGCGCCTGGGCGGGTACGTGGCCGTGGCCTCCCTGGTGGGACGGAAGGTGGTGCCGGGGCGGGATCCCCTTCTGATGCTGGCCGTGGGGGTGGCGCTGCTCGGCCTCCTGCGCTACGTGCCGGTGGTGGGCTGGGCGTCGGGCCTCGTGGTGGCGGCGCTGGCCGTGGGGGCGGTGATCCAGACCCGCTTCGGCACCGTGGACGGGCCCGCGGCGGGTCGGGGGCCGGTTCCTCCCGGGCGGCCGCCGGCGGGGGCGGGTACGCCAGGGGGAACCGGCGCGAGCGGGGACGAACCGGCGACTTCGCCCGTGGGGACAGGGACGCCTCACTAGCCGGTTCGTTCGGCCATTGCCGAAAGGCAAATTTTGGTGTAGCATCCTTACCACCGGGCGGTCCTGAGGCACGCGTTGCCGAGGAGGAGCGATGGCCTTGACGCGCACCGTGGAGGTCCCCGTCAATCCTGCGACATTGCGGTGGGCAATACGGCGGGCGCAGGTGGGACCAGAGGCCTTGGCCCGGGCCACCGGGGTTACGCCGGAGCGGGCGGCGGCTTGGCTGGAAGGGCGAGCCCGCCCTACCTACAACCAGACCCGGCTGATCGCCCGACGGTTGCACGTCTCCCTAGGCCAGCTCCTCCTCCCCCCTCCTGATCGGCTCACCCTACCCGTGGCCGACTTTCGCCGGCGACGGGAGATGGACGAACCCAGTCCGGCGCTGCTCGAGATTCTGTATGACGCCTTACGGAAACAGGACTGGTGGCGACAGCTGCACCGGGGAAGGCGACTCGACTTCATTGGGCGGTTCAACTGGCGACGGGTGCAGCCTGTTGAGGTCGCCGAGGCCATCCGCACCGTCATCCCGGTTCGACACGAGCAACAGCAAGCAGAGGATTGGCAGGACTTCCTCAATCGCCTGAGCGCGGCTGCAGAACGGGCCGGCATTCTGGTGCTGCGTCGCGGTATCGTGGGATACAATACCCATCGCCCATTGGATCCTGAGGATTTCGCCGGTTTTGCCCTGGCCGATCCGGCGGCGCCGCTGCTCTTCATCAACATGCGGGATTACGTACCGCGCCGCAACTTCACTTTCGCCCACGAACTGGTCCATCTTTGGTTAGGCCACAGCGTGATCGACGACAACCTAGAGCATGAGACGTCCCTTGAGATTGAGAGGTTCTGCGACCGTGCTGCCGCGGAGTTGCTCATTCCTGCCGATGTCTTCCTGAAAATGTGGCCAAACCTGCCCGGGGACCCGTACGATGTCGCCCAGCGGTGTGCCCGGCACTTCTGGGTCAGCCCATGGGTCGTGGCCCGGCGCGCCCTGGAGCTTGAACTGATCTCCCCGGCTGTGTACCGGAGCATCGTGGAACGTCATTCCAGCCTCGTTCCACCCCGGCCTGCCGACCGGACCGGGGGCGACTTCTACCGCAATATTGAAATCTATAACAGCCCCGCGTTTACCCGCGCCGTCATCGATGCGACGATGAGCGGAGATTTGGGGTACGGTGAAGCCGCATCCCTGTTAGGGCTAAAGATCTCTACATTCGTCGCGTATTTGGAGCGAAAGTTATGACCCCCTGTTTGGTCGATGCCAATGTTCTTATTACACCTTTTTCCACGCCCTCACTGTATACCCTTCGACTGGCGTGGGGTTGCTCTTCCATCGAACAGGCGGCCGAAAGGATGAAGAGTTGGTTTACAGGAGCCTTTATGGGTGGACATCTAATAACGTGTTCGGAAGTTGTCGATGAGGTGCTCCAAAGAAACGACCGGGCAAGCCAGTATCTTCGGGAGTGGATCAAGCAAGAAATCATTTCGATGGTCGGTCCCAAGCAAGAAACGTTCGTTCACCTTGCCGAGATTGAAACTTTCGTAAGGAGACATTACAAAGATCGATGGATTGACGAGTTCACCAAGGGGAATGACGCATTATTCATAGCCCTTGGGAGGACATATGATATCCCCCTGGTCACTTTTGAAGGGTTTACTCTACCGCAATATCATAAACACGTTGGGAAGATTGACGGCAAGGCACGAATTCCGTTTATCGCTTGGGTTTTTGGTGTGCAATGCGTTCCCTTCTATCAGCTTCACATGGAGATCTCGCGTTTTCACCTGTAACGGTTCTCTCCATTACGATCCCGAAACCGCTCACCAAACGGTGCCCCGGGGTCCCCCGGCTCCCGGCGACCGGCCTGCGCAGGCCGCCCGGTAGACGGCCAGGGTCGCGGCCACCATCCGGTCCACGGTGTAGTGGGCCTCGTACCGGGCCCGGGCGGCGGCCCCCATCCGCCGCCGCAGGGCCGGGTCGGCCAGCAGCGTGGCCAGGTAGCGGGCGACGGCCGCCGGGTCTCCAGGAGGGACAAGAAAGCCCGTGACGCCATGACGCACCGCTTCCGGCACGCCGCCCACCGCCGTCGCCACCACGGGCACGCCAGCCGCCATCGCCTCGAGAACGGCCAGGGGCAGCCCCTCCCGCCTGGTGCAGAGGACGGCCACGGCCGCGTCCTGGAACGCCCCGGCCCCGTGGGGGCAGGCGCCGCGGAAGCGGACCCGGTGGTCAATCCCCAGCCGGCGGGCCAGCGCCACGGCCTCCGGCAGGGCCGGCCCGTCGCCGGCCAGTTCCACCACCCAGTCGTGGTTGGGGTGGCCCCGGGGGCCGGGGCCGTCCACCAGGTGGCCGTGGCCGTCCAGGAGGGCGACGGCCCGCAGCAAGGTGGCGTGATCCTTCGGCGGCTCGAAGCGGGCGACCATGACGATCCGCAGGGTCGAGGAGCGTGGGCTTCCACCGCCGGGGCCCGGCCTCGTCTGGCGGGGATCTGCGACGCCGTTGGGGATCACCACGGCCCGCCGCGGGTCGAACAGGCCGTGGCGGAGGCCTTCCCCGTAGTCGTGGGCCGAGACGGTGATCACCGCCGCCGCCAGGGGCGAAAGGAGGCGCTCGCCCCACCGGGCTAGATGCTCCAGCCACCGGCCCGCGGGCTTGGGCTTGCGCCCCCCACCCCGGCCCTCACCGGCTCCGTCTCCCGCGCCCGGTCCCCCCTCCCGCCGGGCTCCACCCCCGGGCAGCGGTCCGGGCTGGCGGCACCCGGTGCTTGCCCGGGGCGGTCCGGCGGGTGGCAGGGGGTCCACCGCTCCGGCGGTCCAGGTCCAGCCGTGGACGGTGATGACGCAGGGGATGCCGAGGGAAGCGGCAGCCAGGCGGGCCAGCCACGTGGCCTTGGTGGAATGGGCGGCGACCAGGGCGGGATCCAGCCGCCGCAGGAGGGCACGCAAAGCGAGGAGGGCTCGCAAATCGGCCAGCGGCCGGATCGGACGAACCAGCCAGGGGAGGCACCGGTACGGGATGCCTTCCCCGGCCAGGGCGCCGGTGAAGGGCCCGGGCGGGCCCGTGATCACCACCACAGGGATCCCCCGGGCCCGGAGCCCGCGGGCCAGCTGGAACACATGAACCTGGGCCCCGCCGATGCGGTCGGCCCGGGTGACGACCAGGGCCACGCCCTGCCGGCGCAGGCGCCGCTCGGCCGGGTCCACCGGCGCGATGGCTTCCCGAGCCGGGGGCCATGGGGCCGCGGCGGTTGAAGGAGGCGGGGGACCGGGCCGGCCCCAACGGCCGCAGGGTGGAGGGACGGGACGTGCGGGGTCGTTGCCGGAGCGGACCATGGCGGGTTCCTCCCCCGCCCGCGATCCCCAGGGAAAGACCCGGGGCGGGCCACTTTTTGGAAGGCCCGCCCCGGATCGACCGGCCTGATCCCGTTGCTGGCGGGAGACGGGCCGTCTCCCGCCCCCATGCCCCCTGCCGGGTCCTCCGCCCCGCCTTCGGACCACGGCGCCCGGATGCCCTTGCCCCCTTGGGATCGGCCGGCTACGAAGAGAACTTCGCCATCGGGGAGAACCTTCCTTTCCCTGGTATCGAAAAAAGTGGCAGGTTTTTATAGATCAAGAGCGTGGGCCATATGCCGCCCCTCGTCACGGCCCCGCCGCCACCAGGGCGTCGTGGGCCCGCAGTGCCACCGCCGCCGCCTCGGCCCGGGTGATGGACCGCTGGGGGTAGAAGTAGATCACGGTCGCCCCGGAGCCGGCCACCTTCACCGGCACCCCCTTCATGACGCCGGCCTCGAAGACGGCCCCGGCCTCCGCCGCCCCAAAGCCCGTCACGTCGGCGAAGGGATTCGGGGCGCCCGCCGCAAGGCCCAGGGCGCGGAACACCATGAGGGCCGCTTCGATCCGCTTGATGGGCTGGTCGGGGCGGAAGGTGCCGTCGGCGTACCCGCGGATGAACCCGGCCACCGCCGCCTTGCGCACGTAGGGCCCCAGGTTGCCGTCGTCCTCGTTGACGTCGGGGAAGTCGGGCGGCGGGCTGCCGTCCGGCGGCCGGTCCGGCAGGGGCCGGCCCGTGGCCCGTTCCACCGCCCCGACCAGAAGCTTGGCGAACTGGTGCCGGGTGACCGGTTCGTTTGGGGCGAACCGCTCGGCGCTGTAGCCGTGGGTCAGGCCCAGCCGCGCCGACCGCAGGATCTCGCCGTAGAGGGCCATGCTGGCCGTCACGTCGGCGAAGGGGGGCGGTGCCACGGCTTCGGTCCAGACGGCGCCCCGGGCCGAGACGATGCCGCCCGTCGTGACCCACACCTCAAGGCCCGGCACCTTCTGCACCGTCGCCAGCACCTGCTGGGCGAGCTGGGCCGGCGTCAGCCACGGGTAGCGGCTGGCGACCAGGGCCGCCGTGGCGGTGACGAAGGGGGTGGCCATGGAGGTGCCGCTGAGCCAGCCGTAGCTTCCCTGCCCCAGGCCGGGCTCCAGGGGCGCCGGCCCGGGCTCGAGGCCGGGGGCGGCCGGGTCGTCCCGTTGGGGAACCGTGTTCAGGATGAACCAGCCCGGCGCCGCCAGGTCGACGGCCCCGGGACCGTAGTTGGAAAAGGCCGGCACGGCTCCCCGGTTGTCCGCCGCGGCGACGGCGATCAGGTTAGGGGCCTCGCAGGAGGCGGGATAGAAGGGCTGGACGTTCAGGTCCTGGGCCTCGTTGCCGGCGGCGGCGACGAAGAGCATGGGGGATTCGGCGATCAGGGCGCACAGTGCCGGGTCCGTGGGGCCGGGGGCTCCCCAGGACATGTTGACGATGCGGGCCCCCATGCGCCGGGCGTAGCGGATGGCCTCCATCACCAGGGCGGTGTCGCTCTGGCCCTGGCCGTCGAAGACCTTGAGGACCATGAGCCGGGCGCCGGGGGCCAGGCCAGCCACGCCCTCGCCGTTGCCGGGGCGGGCGGCCAGGATGCCGGCCACGTGGGTGCCGTGTTCCTCCCCGTCGGCGGGGTCGAAGAGGGTCCCGTCGCGGTGGACGAAATCGTAGCCGTGGACGTCGTCCTCGTAACCGTTGCCGTCGTCGTCGACGCCCGGGCGACCGGCGCCCTCGGCCGGGTTGACCCAGAAAGCACCCTGCAGGTCGGGATGATCCAGCTGAACCCCGGTGTCGATCAGGGCGATGCGGACGCCCTCGCCCCGGCTCAACACCCAGGCGGCTTCGGCCCCCACGTCGAGGCCCGGGGTGCCCGGCTGGCCGGCGATGACCTGGCCGTCGTTGCGCAGCCCCCACAGGAGGGGGAAGCCGGGATCGTTGCTGGCGAGGGCCGGGGTGGCCAGGCCCATGACATTCAGCACTACCAAGGCGAAGGCCAGCAGAGCTGCGGCGACACGCAGGAGGACGTAATGACCCACCTCTTGAGGACCGGGGGACGCGAGGGGTCCGCCCACCTGCTCGGATCCAGGGCTCCCGCGGCCGATTCGGACCCCGACGCCCTCGTCCGGTTCCGGCCCGCGCCGACCTATGGCCATCCATCGGTCCCCCTTGCTGATATCACTCGAATAAGGCCCCGATGCCGGAAACGTCGAGGCGTTCCGGGCGGACGGGTGGCCGCCACCATCCTGTTATTCGACAGGGACGGACAAAAACCTTAGCCCGAGGTGCCGCCGGCGGGACTTCCCGTCCTCGGGGCTGGGGCACCAGCCCGGTCAACGGCCGTCCCCCAAGAGCCCCGGGGAAACCCCGCTCCGTAAGTTCCTTCCATGTTTTGTGGGCCAAGGTGTCATACTATAATACCGAATCACGATGTGCGGCCATCCGTTTAGAAGAGCCAGGCAACGCCACGTTCAGGTGTACCGGTCGATCGGGTATCAGTGAGGTGTCAGCTGGTGGGCCGTTGGGACGAGTTGCTTTCTCTACTGCGATCTTCGATCCCCGCCGTTGGCGTCGTGGCTTATGGCTCTAACGCCTGGAATGGCTCTGGACAGGATTACGACCTTCTCGCCGTGGTTGAGGATCCGGAACTCCTGAAACAGCGGAAAACCGTTGAAGCCTATCTGCGGGGGCAAACAGGGTTACCCGTCGATCTGAACATTGCAACGGTCGGCGGGCTGCGTTACCGGGCTCTCTTAGACCCATATGTATGGCACGCCGTCACGACCGGCCGCCACATCGGATATGTCCCTCGCCCACCCAGGGTGATATCCAAGCGTGGCGCCGAATTAGCCCTCCTCCGTATCGAAATGTTGCTGGAAGAAGCCGATGCGTTGGAGTTAGAAGGAATAGAGCGGACAGAGTGGCTCGTCCCAGTGGCGAAAAGCGTAGCAGCCTTGGAACAAGCGATGGCGGGCCGGGCCGACCTGAAAGCATATTCCCGGCGGGTCCACGAACTGGCTGATGAAGCGGCTTTACGGCAAGCGGTGGCTTCACTCAAGAAATACTGTCGACGTATTGCTACCGAACGTGCGATAAAATACATCGACAAGGCCTATGCTGATCCCTCAAAAGTGGGTTTACCTGCGAATAAAGATACGACGATCCGCATGGCGATCGACAGCATTGCTCGTGCCTTGCGGGAACTCCAAGAGCGGTAGACTGTAAAGCACCGTACCCACAGCCGCCCACGGGCCGAGCCGGCGACGCGCTGGCGCCATCACCGACCCCTTTCTCTCTCGGGATTGCCGGTGCGCGGGTGGCCACCCTCGCCTCGCCCGCCCTCGGGCCGCCGGGCCGCCACCGCCGCCCGCCCTGCCCACCGGCCCAGGGGCCGCAGCATCCGCCCGGCCCGGCCGATCGCCCGGGCCACCAGGTCTTGCACCAGGGCCCATTCCTCCACGCCCATGGCCCGCAGGGCAGCGGCATACACCGCGGCGCCGATGGCCGTCAGGGCGGCGACCTCCACGGCCAGGGGCACGAACCCCACGGGCTCGCCGGTCAGGGCCGCCCGCGCCAGGTCGCCGAAGAGCAGCCGCCGGGCCAGTTCCACCGCTCCGGCCATGACCGCCGTGGCCGCCAGGGCCTGCAGGGCCCCCTTGCCGACGGCCCGGTAGCTGATCTGCCCTGCCCGGCGCCGGATCCGCACCATGAGCACCAGGGCCCCCCACCACATGGCCACCGAGGCCGCCAGGGCGATGCCGCCCTGGGCCAAAAACCGCACCAGGACCAGGTTCACCGCGATGTTGAGGCCCATGGCCACCGCGGCGGTGGAAGCCGGCGTCCAGGTGTCGCCCATGCTGTACATGGCCCGGCTCAGCAGCTCGCGCCAGGCGTAGCCCGTCAGGCCCAGCATGTAGAACAGCAGGGCGAAGGCCGTCATCTGGGTGTCGTGGAAGTCGAAGGCCCCCCGCTCGAAGACCAGCCGGGTGACCTCGACCCGCAGCAGGATGAGCCCGGCGCTGACGGGCGCCAGCACGAAGGTCAGCACCCGCAGGCCGCGGTTGAGGGCGGCGCCGAAGCCCTGCCGCTCGCCCCGGGCGATGCGGGTGGCCAGTTCGGGGTAGACCACGTTGATGATGGGGAAGGTGATGAGCCCCAGCGGCAGGCCCTGCAGCCGCTGGGCGAAGGTCAGGGCGGCGGCGCTGCCCGCCGGCAGGCCCGAGGCCAGGGCCTTGTCGACGATCTGGCTGAGCTGCACCGCCCCCGTGCCGAGCAGCACCGGCCCCGTGCGCTTCAGCACCAGGCGCAGGTCGGGGTGGCGCCAGTCCAGCACCGGGCGGTAGGTGAGCCCGAGGTGCCGCAAGCCCGGCCAGAGGACCAGCACCTGGGAGGCCATGGCCGCCAGGGAGGCCCAGGCCACCGCCTCGATGCCGTACCACCGGCCGAAGAAGTACGTCCCCGCCATCATGATGAAGTTCAGGGGGATCCCCACCGCGGCGGGGGCGGTGAAGCTGCGGGCGCTGTTGTGCACCGCCTGGAGCCAGCCGATGATCCCCATGAAGAGGATCCCGGGCAGGAGGATCAGCGCCAGCTCCCGGGCCAGCGCAAAGGTCTCGCCGCCGAACCCCGGCGCGAAGAGGCGCAGGACCACGTCGACGCCGGCCATCATCGCCGCCAGCACGACCAGCAGCAGGAGCAGCAAGGCGTGAAAGAGGGTCCACGCGACCCGCTCGAGGTCCTCCATCTGCCCCCGGGCCCGGTACTGGGCCAGGAGGGGCAGGATCACCGTGGTGATCGCCGAGCCGAAGGCGGCGAAGACCACGTAGGGGATGGACAGGGTGATGGTATAGGCGTCCGTCACCGGGCTGGCCCCGAACACCGCCGCCAGCACCATCTCCCGGAAGAACCCGAGGATCCGGCTGAGGACGCCGATGACGAAGATGATGGCGACGGATTTGGCTAGCCGCGACGACGACAAGGCCTCGCCCCCTAACACCTCCTTTTATACACCGAGCGCCGTCCGGTTGGTGGCCGCCCTCGCGCCATGCGGCACCCGCGCTTCCACCGTCGCGACCGGTTCCGTCACCGGATCCGTCACCGGTTCCGCGCTCGCCCCCGGGTTGCCCGATGTCCCTGCCGCGGCCGGGCCGGCCCCCTGCCGCGCCGCGGCCGTTCCTCCCCCCACCACCCGCAGGTTCGACCGGGGCTCGGCCAGGCGCCGCTGCCGGTCCCCCACCCGCAGCCAGACGTTCTCGTGGGCGAACCCGGCCCGGATCGTGCCGCCCTCCCCCACCGCCAGCACCGTGGCGGGCTGGGCCAGCGACCCGGCCTCCAGGACGTGGACGGCGCGACCGGCCTCCACGCTCCCGCCGACCACGGCGCCCTGGACCGTCGCCCGCTCCCCCGCCCACAGCCGGGCGTGGTAGGTGCCGCCGGGCCCCACCCGCACGGCGCCCGTGGCCTCGACGACGGCGTTGTGCACCGAGCCCACCGTCGCCGTCGCCGGCGCCGGCACCTCAAACCACTGGAGGAACGCGGCCGCCTCCCCCAGCGCCGCGATCAGCCCCGGCAGGTCGAACCGGTCGCCGACGGTGCCCGCCAGTTCGGCCACGGGCCGGCGCAAGGCTTCGACCGGTGGATCCAGCGGTCCCCGGTGGGCCGCCAGCAGCCGGTGCAGGTCCCGCGCCCGCTCCCGGACGTCGCGGAACTTCATGTCGACCAGCAGCCGGACCAGCCGGCCCGGCCCGAAGCGGGCGATGTCCCGGTTCTGGAAGGAGGCCGCCCCCTCCACCAGCCGCATGGCCGCCTCGATCCGCCGGCAGCCCTCCCGCAGGGGCTCGATGCCGCTCCGCAGCCGGGTGTAGAGCAAGGCCCGGGCTCCGGCCACCACCCGCGCCTGGACCACCGCCCCCTGGACCGTCACGTCCCCGGCTGCCTCCAGCACGCCGTGGTCCACCTCGCCGGCCACGTGGATCCGCCCGCCGGCGGCCACCACCCCGCCCTCCCGCACGCTGCCCGTGACGACCACGTCGCCGTCGAAGACGACGGGGCCCGTCGCCGCCGTGACGTCGCCGTCGCAGACCCGCAGGGGGACCACGTCGACGTACCAGGCCAGGCGCCCCACCCGCTGCACCACCGGCCGCCCCTGGCGCAAGGCGCGCAGTTCCCGCCGCCCGCCCGGCCCCCGCACCAGGGCGACACCGGCCCCACAGCGCACCTGGGCAGCCCGCCCCTCCCGCGCCGGAAGAACCCGGCCGTCTACGCCCCACCCCGGCTGCCCGGCCTGGGGCGGGACGATCCAGCCCACCAGGCTGCCTTCGGGGATGGAGATGGGCCAGGGCCCGCCGGGCCCGGCGGCCGGTGCGGAACGGGATAGCAGCCGGTCCGGGTCGGGATCCGGGTCCGAACCGGAGTCCCAAGAAGCGGTGTCGGCCCGGAGGGCGATGACCAGTTTTCCATCCTCGCCGTCCCGGGGCGCCCGGCCCCGGGCGATCGTCACGGGCCGGGGGGCTCCCTCGGCCGCCACCCGGGCCACGGCCCCGGTATCGATACCCCGGACGACGCCCGCCGCCGCCAGGGCCGACCGGATCGCCTCTGCCGTCAGGTCGGGTGGAGGCCCCTCCACGATGGTCGTTTCGAGATGGAGGACCCGGCCCGGCCCCGCCTCCTTCAGCACCCGGCGGCGCACCGGGGGGACCCGGACCTCGGCCTCAAGCCCGTCGGGGGTGATCCGAACGGCGACGGGGGATTTACAGCCGGGGCCCGATGGCGGGCGGACGGCCGCCGCCGGGTCCTGCCCTGGGGTGGGGATGCTCGAGGGGGCCGCGGCCGCTGGGGCATCAGGGCGAGGGCGTGGACGAGGATCAGGGTCGGGGCCAGGGCCAGGGTGAGGGCCAGAACCAGAGCCGGCGCCGGATCCAGGGCCCGGATCGAAGGCGGGGTCGGGGACGGGGCTCGGCTCAGGGCCCACCGGCGGGCCACCCGGCCGCGGCGAACCGCCCTGCGCCGGCAGGCCATCGGGCAGGGGCTCCACCCGGACCTCCACCCGGTCCGCCGCAGTAACCGCCACCGGCTCCGCCACCGCGGTGCCGTTGACCCGCAGGACGACGCCGGGCCCGGGCACCAGGATGGCCGGTTCGTCCGGAGAGCCGGGCAGGATCTGGACCTGGCCCTGGTGGACCCGGGCCAGGGTCGGCCGGAGACCGGTGGCGTCGCGGCCCGCTGCCGGGTCATGGCCGGAGGTTCCGGCGGGCTCCGCCAGGGGCCGGATGGCCAGGGTCACCCGCATCACGGGGAGCCGGATCCACCACCACGCCAGCCGCCGCCCGGGACGGATCACCTCCACCCGCCGGGGGACGAGGGCTTCGGGCGGGTGGCCCGCGCCCTCGATGGCCCGGGCGAAGGCCTCGACGGCGTTGCGGGCCGGGACCGTGAGGACCAGTTCCTCCGGATGGGAGCCGCCTTCCCCAGCCCCGGTGCGAGAACCGGTGCGTCCTGCGCCGGCGGCGGACCCGGCCTCGCCGGCCGCACCGGCAGGACGGCCGGCGAGGGGGCTGGGCTCATCCCCGGGGGCCGGACCGGGCCGGGCCGCCCGTTGACCGCCGCCTTCGCCTTGACCGTCCCCCTTCCCCCAGGGGCCCTTCACCGCACGACTCGACCCGACCGGCACGGGGTCTCCCTCCTCCCCGCCTGGACCTCCTGCGCAGCCCGGTGCGGAACCGGCGCAGAACCGTTGCCGAACCGGCCCGGAACTGGTACGGAACCGGCGCCAAGCCGGTGCGGAACCGGCGCAGAACCGGTGGCGAACCGGCGCGGAACCGGCCACGCCCTGCCGCAGGGGGCGCCTAGGCCTCCTCGGCCTCCTCGGGCACGATCTCGAAGAGGCCGCGGCCGAAGACGTCGACGGCCCCCACGATCTCCAGCACCTCGAACACGGCCGGCCGCACCCGCACCGCCGTAACCTCGATGCCCCGGGCGGCGTAGGACCGGAGGGCGTCGACCAGCACGCCGATGCCCGTGGAGTCGATGAACTGGCACCGGCTGAGATCCAGGATCACCGGGCCGCCGCTGTAGCGCCCGAGGGCGGCGGCGATCCGCTCGGCCCGCTCGAAGTCCAGGTCCCCGTTGAGCAGCAGGCAGTGGCCGGGACCGGCGGGCAGCTGCACCACGTCTTCCGCCACGTTCAACCCTCCCTCGGCTGGGGTGGGGGCTCGCCGGACCCACCCCGGTCGAAGACCAGCTCGACCCGGGTGCCCCGGGCCGACGAGGCCACCCGGCAGCGGCTGGCCATGGTCACCATGAGCCAGTAACCGTGACCGCGCCCCAGGTTCGCCTGGTTGCGGGGGCTCAGCAGCGACTGGGCCAGCTTGTCGAAGGCGATGCCCGGGCCCTTGTCGGTGATCACCGCCCGGACCCCCTCGCCGTCGAGCCACACCACCAGCTGGCCGCCGCCGGCATAGCGGACGGCGTTGATCATCGCCTCGGCCGTTGCGAGGACGACCCGCTGGATCAGGGCGGGCCCCAGGCCCCAGCGCACCAGCGCCTGCTGCAGCCGGCGGCGGGCGGTGGACACGCCCGACGGCCGGCGGAAGGTGGCGCGGTAGGCGGGTCCGGGCCGCCGGGGCCCGCGGGCCTCCCCGGCGGTCAGCGGCAGGTCGTCGATCTCGAGACGCCCCTGGCTGAGGAGGGAGAGGATCCGGCGCTGGGCCGGGGTGAGGGGCCGGCCGGCCGGTCCCCAGAGCAAGCCCAGACGGTGGCGGCTGCCGAGGACGATGAACTGCATGCCCTCCGCCTCGCCCGGGTCCCGGTGGGCAGGGCCGTCGTGGCCGTGCCCGTGCGGGCGAGCATGGTGGTGCTCTTCCCGGAGCCCTTCCACGCCGGGGGGCACCGGCGGCGCGGCGCCCCGGACCCCGAGGCCGCCGTCCCAACCCGCGACCGGCCAAGGGTAGGTTCTTCCCGGGCCCTGGTCACGGGAGGCAGCCACCGCCGCCGCCGTCGCCGCGGGTGGAACCGGCGGAACCGGCCAAGCCGCGGCCGCCCCCCGCGACCCGGGAGCCCCGCCGGCCTGAACCGGTGGAACCGGCCGCGCCGCCGAATCCGACGGGGCCGGTGCGGCCGCCGCCGGCACCACCCACGACCCCGCCGCCGGGGCCCCAGCCGGGGGCGGACCCGGGGGCCCTCCGCGGGGCGGCCCGGTCTCGCGCACCCGGTCAGCTAGGGGCAAGGGGGCGGGCGCGGTGGTATGGGCCGGCGCCGGGACCGGGGCAAGCGGCGATGCGCCGGAGGCGGGCGGCGCCGGGGTTGAGGCCAGCGGTGACGCGGCGGAGACGGGCCACCCCGGGGCTGAGGCCAGCGGTGACGAGGCCGGGGCAGGCGGCGCCGGGGCGGAGGCAGGCGGCGCCGCAGGGGCCGCTTCCCCGGCCGAAGCCGGTTCCTCCCGGAACGAGAACCAGTAGAGCCGGTCGCCGTCAAGCCAGCAACACGCCGTCAGGACAGCGTCGATCTGCGCGGGCAGCGCTGTGCGCGACACCGATCATCACCACCGTGACGTCGTCTTGCAGGGTGCAGGATTGGGCGTAGCTGCGAATCCTGCGCAAGAACTCCTGCAACCGGCCGGCTTGCGGCTCAAAGCCTTGCCGGTTCAAGGCCGCGGCCACGTCGTGGGCCCGGCCGCTGCCGCGGCGTCCCAGCAGCAGGTCCCCCAGGCCGTCGGAGTAGAAGAGGGCCACCTCCCCCGGCCGCAAGACCTCGCGGGCCTCGAGGATCGTCCCCGCCCCGGGCTGCAGGCCGAGGGCGGTGCCGCCGCCCCGGCTCAGGGGCGTCCAGGCCCCGCCGCGCCAGAGGAGGGGGCCGTCGTGCCCGGCCAGCCAGACCTGCAACAGCCCGCTGTCCGGGTCGAACAGGCCAAGGACCAGGGTGGCCAGGGCCCGGGCCCGCCGCAGGTCCGGGGCCAGCCGCAGGTCGAGCCGGCGGATCGCCTCGGGACCGGGGGTCGCGCACGACCAGATCTCGCGGATCCGGGAGAGGAACATGGACGCCAGCATCGCCGCGGCCAGCCCCTTGCCCATGACGTCGCCCAGGGCCACGCCCCAGGCCCCGCCCGGCAAGCGAAGGTAGTCGTAGAGATCGCCCCCGACGAACTTGGCCGGCAGGCTCACCCCGCCGGCCTGGACGTCCCCATGCCGCAGCACGGGGGCGGGGAGGAACGCCTCCTGCAGGCGCCGGGCCAGTTCCAGGTCGCGGGTCAGGGCGTCCAGGCGCTGGCTGAGGTCGTCGCGCAGGGCGGCGTTCTCCAGGGCGAGCCCGAACTGGCGGCTGATGAAGGTCACCAGCTCCAGGTCGGCCTCGGCGTACTCGGGTCCGGCCAGGCGCCCGGCCGCCAGGACGGCCGAGCAGCGGTCCTCCCCGAAGAAGACGGGGACCAGCAGGAGGGAGGCCAGGCCCAGCCGGCCGAGTTCCTCCCGGTCCCGGGGCCGGCGCAGGGAGAGCCGGCCGGGCCGGCCCGTGGCGGCCACCCGCCGCACCGCCCGGGTCCGCCAGAGGATCCGGCCGTCGAGGCCGTCGGCCCAGATCCCGCGGCTCCGCTCCGTGAACAGCAGGGCCACCCCGTCGGACCGGCTCAGCTGCTGGGTCAGGGCCAGCAAGCGGGCGATCAGCTCCGGGGTCGGCAAGGGGCCCCCCAGGGCCACGGCCGCCTGGTGGAAGGCCGTCAGCTTGGCCACGGCCTCTTCCTGCTCCTTCCGCTCCTGCTCGCGGACGGCGGCCTGGTGGAGCTGGACGGCCAGGGTGGCGATGGCCCGCGCTAGGGCGGCCTGGGGCGGCCACACGCACACCCAGGCGGCGGGATGAGGCGGCTCGGTGCATCCGGAGGTTTGCCCCGCGAGGGTGAGCGGGGCGAAGGGGGCGGGCAGGGCCGGGCCATCGCCGGCGATGGCGGCGCCACGGCTGGTGGCGCCGGGAGCAGTGGTGCTGGGGCCGCCGGCACCGAAGGTGGCGGCTCTAGAGGCGCCGGTGCCGGGGCTGCTGACGCCGGGGGCAGCAGGCCCCATGGTCGCGGCTCCGGGGGTGGCGGACCCGGGGGCCGTGGCTTCGGGTACGCCGCCATGGCCGCCCGTGGTCCCGTTGGCCGGGCCCTTCCGGCGGTAACCGCTAGGGTCGGTGCCACCAGATTCCGCCGTGCCACCCGGGTCCGCCGCGTCCCCACCGGCAGCGTCGCGGGTCCGGACCGGCCCCGGCGGTCCCGGCGGACCGCCCAGCCGCGCCCATCCCCACCGCCCCGCGACCCCGCCCGGGATAACCGCCGGGTGGGGTTCCACCATCCCCCCGCCACCGGGGACGAACCGGCCGCCCGGCCCGCGACCCGACCCCTCTGCGAGCTGGCGAACCTCGTCGACCCGCCCTCCGGCGTGGTAACCCCGCAGGGCCAGCTGGTCCAGCATCTCCCCGCCTCCCGCCCGGGTGAGGATGAGCCCGTCCTCCGCCACCAGCAGGGCGACCACCTGCTTCTCCTGGGGCAGGTCGAGCCGGCGACAAGCCTGGGTGAAGGCGGTGATCCAGGGCCGGCAGGCCCGGGCGTGGGCGATCAGGCGCTGGGTCTGCCGCTTGACGGCGTCGCAGCCGCCATAACGGGCGAAGGTCTGGGCCGCAGCGGCGATGTCCTCGGCGCTGAGGTCGCCGACGGCGGCGTCCAGGGAGCGGGCCGCCAGGGCCACCGCCTGCTGGCGGTCGCCTTTCTGGAAGGCCCAGTCGGCACAAAGCCGCCAGTACAGGCTGGCGTGCTCGGGCAGGATGGACCCCTTGAGGCGGGCGATGCCCCTGGCGGCCCGCTCCGTTTGGCCCAGGGCCAGTTGGGCGGCGATGAGCTGGAGGCTGGCGAACTGGCGGTGGGAACGGCCGGCCTGGCGGGCCTGCCAGACGGCCCGGGTGGCCCATTTGAGGGACCTGCCGGGGCGGCCCAACTCGAGATAAAGGGCCGCCAGGTTGCCCGCCACCTCCACGCGGAGCTCCGAGACGAACCGGCGGTGGCGCATCAGCCGCCAGGCGCGGAAAAAGGCATGGGCGGCGGCGCGATGGTCCCCTAGCGCCGACTGGAGGGCACCAAGGCTGTTCAGAACCATCGCGTGTTGCTCTTGAGAAAGGTCGCTCGCGAGGAGACGACGGAGCACGAGGACCGCGCTCTCGAAATCCCCAATCAGCTGGTAAGCCAGGGCTAGGTTAAAGGCAATCCCAGCCTGGGCGTCGGAGCCAAGACGGTGCTGATCCGCTATGTCCCTGGCTTTCTGGAAGCACTGCAGGGCGGTCACACCATCCCGGTCGGCGAGCGCCCTCAAACCGCGCTCCACAAGACGCCGCATCGAGGCGGTGTGTAAGGCAGCGTCGGCGTTCACCCGATCGGCCGTCCGGTTTCCTGCATGGTGCTCCACGTGGCCAACCTCCACATGGGCCGGTTCTCGTTGTGTGCGGCCCGCGTTGGCGCAGGGACGGTGTGGGCAACCGGGCTCGGGTTCCCGGTTGCCCACCTTCCCTGCTACTGCTGGGTTGTCACCGGCGGTAACACCCCAGCGGGCACGCTGTCCGGTGGTCTCCCGGTTGGGCCAGAGCCGCTTTTGTCAATCGGCCTGAATGTCGTATGAACCGGTGACGGACGAGGGCTCCCACGGGCTCACCATCATCTTCGCCTCGCTCGTCCCGCCCGTCCCCACCAGGAGGAACGCCGCCAGGCCGAGCCCGGCCAGCCACTTCACCAGCCGCTTCACCGCACTCCCCCCTTTCGCTCCCGCCGCCGTCCCGACCCAGCCCCGGACCACAGAGCTCCCCTGTTCAGGGCTCCTGCCCGGCGGCCGCATCGCGGGCGGTCTCCATCATCGCCACGAACACCTCGGCCAGGTAGGGGTCGAACTGGCGCCCGGCGTTCCGCTCGATCTCGGCCAGGGCCATGTCGACGGTGATCACCTGCCGGTGGTAGGGGCGTCCGCCCACCATGGCGTCGAAGGCGTCGGCCACCGCCAGGATGCGGGCGGCCGGCGGGATCGCAGGGCCTGCCAGGCCGTCGGGATAGCCGCCACCGTCCCAGCGCTCGTGGTGGGAGCGGACCCAGGCCGCCACCGTGGGGAGCCCGGCCACCCGGCGGGTCAGCTGCTCGCTGACCAGGGGGTGACGCCGGATCAACTCCCACTCCTCGGCGTTGAGCTTGCCGGGCTTGTGGAGGATCCGAGGATCCACCGCGAGCTTGCCGGTGTCGTGGAGGATCCCGGCCAGGTTGAGCAGGCGCAGGGCTTCCCCTTGCCAGCCCACCCGCCGGGCCAGGCGGCAAGCCAGGGCGGCCACCCGCCGGCTGTGCCGGTGGGTCAGGGGATCGTACAGGGCCAGGATGTTCAGGAGGTGGCGGATGGCGGTGGGACCGGCCCGCCGCAGGAAGCTGGTGCCGCCTGAGGCGGGCGCTGCCGTGGCGGCCGGTTCCACCCCCAGGTCGAAGGAGGCAGCCAGCCCCCCGAGGGCCTGGGCCGCCCCGGGCGGGGACGCGAACTCGCCCCGGACCGCCGCCTCGCGGACGGCCGCCACGTCGCCCTGAACCGCCGCGTCGCGGACCGCCGCCACCTCGTCCCGGGCCGTCGCCTCGCGGTCCGCCACCTCGCCCCGGACCGCCACATCAGCCAGCGGCGCCGGCTCGTAGGCGACCAGGGCTTCGGCCGCGAACAACCCCTCGGTGGATACCGCCTCGCCCTCGCCCAGGGCAGCGTCGCGCACGCTGGGGGCCTGGCCCGGCACCGCCGTCCCGCCCCGGGCCGGGGTCTGGGGGACTGCGGGCCCCTCCCCCGACGGGGCTCTCCCCGCCGGGGCCGAGCCTGGTTCCTCCCCGTGAGGGGTGGGATGCCCCAGGAGACCCGGCTCGTGCGGGTGTCGGCTGTCTCCGGGACCGCCTGCTGCGCGTGCCACCTCGTCCCCTCCCATCCCGGCGGGGCGCGGGTTGTGGGCGTTGCTGGCCCCGCCTGCCGGCTGCAGACCCATCATTTGACACACACATTAAGGACTGAACCTGGGAACATCAATGGAGATTGCCTAGGACCAGGGGCCCATTTCCCTGGGACGGGCCGCGTCAGGAGTCCTATTGTCGAAGGTTGTCGTCCGCCGTTTCGCCGGTCCGGGCGGTGGGATCCAGGCTCGGCCGCAGGAGGACGATCTCCACCCGCCGGTTCTTGGCCCGGTTCGCCTCGCTGGTGTTGGGGTAGCGAGGCCGCCACTCCCCGTAGCCGGCCGCCGCCAGGCGCCGCGGATCGAGGCCCGCCTGCTCGGCCAGGTACCGCACCACGGTGGTCGCCCGGGCGGTGGACAGCTCCCAGTTGGAGGGGTAGCGCCCGCTGCGGATGGGCAGGTTGTCGGTGTGGCCCTCCACCAGGATCGTGCCGGGAACCCGCGCCAGGATCGGCGCCAGCCGGCGCAGAAGGTTCCGGCCCTCCGGCCGCAGCTCCGCTCGGCCCAGGTCGAAGAAGACCTGGTCGTCGAAGATGATGGCCACGCCCCGCTCCGTTAGCCGGGCCGAAGCCCGCCCGCCGAGGCCCGCTTCCCGCAGGGCGGCGTTGACCCGCTCCACCAGGCCCTCCAGTTGTTCCCGTTCCTCCGGCGACATGGGCGGCAGGCGGGTGCCCGTGGGAAGCTCGGGCTCCGGGGCCCCCGGCGGGGGCGCCGGTTCGTCCGGTCCGGTGGAACCGGTGGAACCGGGGCCGGCCTGGGGGGGCGTCACAGGGGGCTCGGAGACGGGCGGGAAGGGCTGGCCGGTGTCCTGGTTCAGGCCGTCCAGCACCTTGCGGGCATCGGGGGAGACGCCCTCGGTGTCGATGACGGTCTCCCCGGCCGTGGCGAAGGCGGCCCGCAGGGACGCGGCCAGGGCCTGGTAGCGGGCGGCGTTGACCTCCGACATGGCGTACATGACGACGAAGAAGGCGAGCAGCAGGGTGATGAGGTCGGCGTAGGTCAAAAGCCAGCGCATGGAACCGGCCCCGTCGTGGCCCCCGCCGCCGTGGCCCCCGTGGCCGCCTTGGGAGTCGCCCGAACGGCGGGCCCGGACGGCGCCCCGCCGGGAGCCCCGGCCATCCCGGCCGTCCCGCTCCCGGCCGGCCGCCAGGCCGGTTCCACCGCCCGATCCGGCGCCGGAGCCGAAGCCGCCGCCCCCGAAGGGGCCGGACGCCCCACCGAAGGCAGCCCCCTCGCCGAAGGCGCCTCCCGCTCCCCCGCCGGATCCACCGAAGCCGCCGGGCCCCGGACCCGGTCCGGCCCCGGCCCGGCCGGACCACCCGCCGCCCCCGCTGCGCATCCCGGCCGTCCGCCGTCCGGTCGTGGCCATCAGTCACCCACCCCGGCCATCCGGGCCCCCGCCTGCCCGCGGGCCCCGCCGGCCCCGGCCCCTTCGCCGGCCGCCGCCCCTGCGCCGGAACCGGCGGCCTTGCCCCCCTTGGCCGCCCCGGCCGCCAGGAAGGCCTCCAGCTTTTCCCGGACGATCATCGGGTTGTCGCCGTTCTGGATGGCCAGGATCCCCTCGACGACCATCCGCCGGAGCTCGGTCTCGGCCTGGACGTTAGCCTTGATCTTGTTGGCCAGGGGGAGCCAGAGCAGGTTGGCGCTGGCGATGCCGTAGAAGGTCGCCATGAAGGCGACGGCGATGGCGGGGCCCAGGGAGGCGGTGTCCTGCAGGTTCCCGAGGACGTGGATCAGCCCCAGGACGGTGCCGATGATCCCCATGGTGGGGGCGTAGCCGCCGGCCGTCTCCAGGACGCCGGCGGCCACCAGGTGGTGCCGCTGCTCGGCCTGGATGGCGTTTTCCATCACCTCGGCGACCATCTCGGGGTCGGCGCCGTCGATGACGAACTGCAGCCCCTTGGCGAAGAAGGGGTCGTCCAGGTTCTTCCGCTCGTCTTCCAGCGACAGCAGGCCCTCCCGGCGCGCCTGCTGGGCCAGGGCGACCAGCTTCTCGATCAGGGCGCCGGGCTGGTGGCGGGGCGCCCGCAGGGCGTAGGCGATGGCGCCCGGCACCAGCAGGGTGTTCTGCAGGCCGGAGCTGGCCAGCGTGGCCCCCAGCGTGCCGCCGAAGACCAGCAGGCTGGCCGAGGGGTTGAGGAGCTGCTCCAGGTGGCCGCCCTCCATCACGTTGGCGATCAGGACGGCCGCGATGCCGACGACGAAACCGATGATGCTTCCCAGGTCCACAGGCCACTCCCCCGTTCGTCCGATCCTTCCGGGTTATCGGTAGGGGACGCCGGGTGTTGACCGCCGGGGGACGGCGGGAGTTGATCGTCCGTGGGGCACTGGAGGTTGGTCGCCCAGGGGGGCCGCCGGAGGGCGTCGAATTGGGCTATCGTAGAAGCCGTGGAAAGCCGTGGGGGCCCTTCCGCCAGGGCCCGCGGCCGCGGGGAGGGGACACGTTGGCCCGGCAGGAACGGAATCCGCGGGGGACAGGCCCTGCCGGTCGGGGGGCAACCCGGCCGCCCCAGGGGCGCGGCGAGCCGGTCGCGCCCCGGGGCGCTGCGCTGCAGACGGGTCCTGCGCCGCCGAACGCCCCGATGCCGCAGTACGGCGGCGGGGTGGCGAACGGCCCTGCGGCGCCCAAGGGCATGCCCCGCGCCCCCCGCCCGCCGCGAAACGGCCGCACCCTGGCCGCCCAGGGGGTGGCCACGGCCACCCTGCTGATCGCCCTTCTCACCGCCGGCAGCCGGGTCCTGGGCTTTTTGCGGGAGGCGATCTTCGCCTCGGTCTTCGGCGCCAGCCCCGAGCTGGACGCCTTCCTGGTCGCCCACGGGGTGCCGAACCTGATCCTGGGGCTCGTCTCCACCGCCATCGCCACCGCCGCCACGCCGGTGCTGGCGGGGTATGTGGCGGCCGGGCGCCGGGACCAGGCGGTGCGGACCTTCAACAGCCTGGCCCTCGGGGTGCTGGCCTTCGTCGTGCCGGGCCTGGCCCTGCTGGGCGTGGTGGCGGAGCCCCTGGTGCGGCTCATGGCGCCCGGGTTCGACCCCGGGCAGGTCCGCCTGGCCGCCGGGCTGACCCGGGTCCTCCTCATCGCTTCCTTATTTGTAACGCTGATGAACCTGCTGACGGGGCTGCTCCACGCCCACCGGCGCTTCACCGGGCCGGCCTTCACCGGCATCCCCTTCAACCTGGCGATGATCGCCGCCGCCCTGTTCTTCGGCAGCCTCTACGGGCCCTGGGCCCTGGCGGTGGGCTTCACGGTGGGGTCCCTGCTGCGGGTGCTGGTGCAGTTGCCGGAGGCCCGGGGCATCGGCTACCGCCCCGCCTGGGTGGTGGACCCGGCCGACCCCGGGCTGCGGGCCATCGTGGCCCTGCTCCCGCCCCTCTTCCTCAGCGCCGCCGTCAGCGAGGCCAACGTCTTCGTCGACCGGATGGTGGGGTCGACCCTGGGCGAGGGCATCATCTCGGCCTTGAACTACGCCTTCCGGGTCGTCACCCTGCCCCATGGCCTGCTGGCCATGGCCCTGGTCCAGGCCCTCTACCCCTCCCTGGCGGCGGTGGCGGGCGCGGCCGACGGCGCCGCCTTCCGCCGCCTCCTGCAGCGGGGTCTGGGCCTCCTGATGGCCGTGCTGGCGCCCATGACGGCGGCGCTGGTCGCCCTGCGCGACCCCATCGTGGCCTTCGTCTACGGCCGGGGCAGCTTCGATGCCCGGGACGCCGCCTTGACGGCGCTGGCCCTGGCGGCCTACGGCCTGGGCCTCGTCCCCATGGCCCTGCGGGACCTGGCCGGCCGCGCCCTCTACGCCCAGCGGGACAGCCGCACCCCCGCCCTGGCGGCGGTGGTGGCCATGGGCGTCAACGTGGTGGGCGACGTGGTGCTGGGCCGGTGGCTGGGGATCACGGGCCTGGCCCTGGCGACCAGCCTGTCGTTCACCGTGGGCCTGGTCCTGCTCTTGGGCCGGCTCCACCGGGGCCGCCGGGCGGTCGACCTGGCTGATCTGCTGGTGCGGGCCGGCCGGGTGGCGGCCGCGGCCGCGGTGGCCGGCCTGGTGATGGCCACAACCTACCGCGCCCTCCTCGACCGGTGGCAGATCCGGGCGGCGGCCCTGGGCGCGGGAACGGCGGGAGCCGTGGTGGAACTCGGCCTGGTGGGCCTGCCGGGCCTGGCGGGCTGCGCCGTCTACCTGCTGCTCCTGGTCCTGCTGCGGGCCCCCGAGGCCGGCGACCTCCTGGAGGTGGGGCTCGGGATGGCGGGCCGGCTGCGCCGGTTCGTCACGGGCCGCCGTCCCGCCCCCGAGGCGGCCGGAAGCCGCTAGCGGGGGCGGTGGCCAGGGCCCTCCCGGCGGGGCCATCCGACCCTCAGACGTAGTGGCACGCGGCCCAGTGGCCCGGGGCGTGCTCCACCCAGGCCGGTTCCTCCCGGCGGCAGCGGTCGGTGGCCAGGGGGCAGCGGGTGTGGAACCGGCACCCCCGGGGCGGGTTGACGGGGCTCGGCAGCTCGCCCCGCAGCTCGATGCGCTCCCGCGCCGGCGCCAGGGGGTGGGGCCGGGGGATGGCGGCCAGGAGGGCCCGGGTGTAGGGATGCAGGGGCCGGCGGAAGAGCTCGTCCGCGGGGGCCAGTTCCACCAGCTTGCCCAGGTACATCACCCCCACCCGGTCGCTGATGTGCCGCACCACGCCCAGGTCATGGGAGATGAACAGGTACGTCAGGCCCAGCCGCTGCTGCAGGTCGAGGAGCAGGTTCAGGATCTGCGCCCGCACCGACACGTCCAGGGCCGAGACGGCCTCGTCGCAGACCAGGAACTCGGGTCCCGAGGCCAGGGCGCGGGCGATGCCGATGCGCTGGCGCTGGCCCCCCGAGAAGTGGTGGGGATAGCGGGTCGCGTGCTGGGGGCTCAGGCCCACCTGCTCCAGGAGCTCGGCCACCCGGCGGCGCCGCTCGGCCCGGTCGCCCAGCCCGTGGATCAGCAGGGGCTCGCCGATCAGCTCGCCCACCGTGAGCCGCGGGTTCAGGGAGGCGAAGGGATCCTGGAAGACGATCTGCATCCGCCGCCGCAGGCGCCGCAGGGCCGGCCCGGTGAGGCGGGCCAGGTCCTGGCCGTCGAACCAGACCCGGCCGGCGGTGGGCTCTTGCAGCCGCAGCACGAGCCGCCCCGTGGTCGACTTGCCGCACCCGGACTCCCCGACCAGGCTGAAGACCTCGCCCCGGTGGATCGCAAAGCTCACGCCATCCACGGCGTGGACCTTGAGCCGCCGCCCGGGCAGCCCGCCGCCCAGGGGGAACTCCTTGCGCAGGCCTTCCACCCGTACCAGGGGCTCCGGCGCCTCCCGGGGCTCCCGGTGCCCCCCGGGGTCCTGGAGTTCCCTCTGCTGCAGCGCGTCGTGTCCCATCGGCTTCATCCGGCCGCCACCTCCGTGCCGCGTTCGACCCCTTGCAGGTGCAGCTCCTCCGCCCGGTGGCACGCCACCCCGCCGGCAAGGGGCGGCACCTCCCGGTGGCAGGCGCCGACCGCGTAGGGACAGCGCGGGGCGAAGGCGCAGCCCGGCGGCAGCTGGGCCGGATGGGGCACGGCGCCCGGCATCGCCCGCAAGGGCGCCTTGGGCGCGGCGGCCAGGGGCAGGGATTGCAACAGCCCCTCCGTGTAGGGATGCCGGGGCCGGTCGAACAGCTCCGGCGCCGTCGCCTTCTCCACGATCCGGCCGGCGTACATCACCGCCACCCGGTGGCACATCTCGGCCACGACCCCCAGGTCATGGGTGATCAGCAGGATGGCGGTGCCCGTCTCCTCCTGCAGGGTCTTCATCAGGTCGAGGATCTGGGCCTGAACCGTCACGTCCAGGGCCGTGGTGGGCTCGTCGGCGATCAGCACCCGCGGCCGGCAGGCCATGGCCATGGCGATCATCACCCGCTGGCGCATGCCGCCTGAAAGCTGGTGGGGGTACTGGCGGACCCGGCGCTCCGGCTCGGGGATGCCGACCCGCTCCAGCAGCTCCACCGCCCGGCGGCGGGCCTGCCGCGCCGGCGTGCCGTGCAGGATCAGGGCCTCGGCGATCTGGGCCCCCACGGTCATCACCGGGTTGAGGGACGTCATCGGCTCCTGGAAGATCATCGCCAGGTCACGGCCCCGCACCGCCCGCCACTGGGCCTCGCTCTGCTCCAGCAGGTTCGTCCCGTTGAACAGGACCTGGCCCCGCACCCGGGCGCCGGGTGGAAGCAGGCCCATCAAAGCCAGGGCGGTGACGCTCTTGCCGCTGCCCGACTCGCCGACCAGGCCCAGGATCTCGCCGGCGTACAGGTTGAAGTCGATGCCGCCGACGGCCCGGGCGGGACCGGCCGGCGTGGGGAAGGTCACCTCCAGACCGCGGACTTCGAGAACCACCATGGGGTCGTCCACCTCCCGGGCCCGGCGTCCCGGCCGCTCGCGGCCGCTCAGGCGTCCCGCGGATCCAGCACGTCCCGCAGCCCGTTGCCCAGCACGTTGAAGCAGAGCACGGTCAGGAGGATCGCGGCGCCGGGGTATACGGCCAGCATGGGCTGGGTCCACATGTAGGTCTGGGCGTTCTTGAGCATGTTGCCCCACGAGGCGTCGGGCGGCTGGATGCCCAGGCCCAGGTAGCTCAGGCCGCTTTCGGCCAGCACGGCCCAGCCCACGGTCAAGGAGAGCAGGGCCAGGAGCGAGGGGATCACCTGGGGGAACAGGTGGCGCCAGATGATGCGGGCGGGCGAGGCGCCCAGGGCCACCTCGGCCTCGATGAACTCCCGCTCGCGCCACTTGAGGAACTCGGCATACACCAGCCGCGCCACGGGCATCCAGTAGTTCAGCCCGATGACGGCCACCACCACGGCCGGCGAGTCGCCCAGCACCGCCAGCTCGGCCACGATCAAGAAGTAGGACGGGATGGCCATCACGGCGTCGACGAAACGCATCAGGACCGTCTCGACCCACCCGCGGTAGAACCCGGCCAGGGCCCCGACCAGCGTCCCCAAGCCCAGGGCGATGGCGGCGGCCAGGCCCGCCACCGTCAAGGTGATGCGCCCGCCGGCCAGCATGCGGGCCAGCATGTCGCGCCCCAGCTCGTCGGTGCCGAGCCAGTGGCCCGGGCCCGGCGGGGCCAGGCTGGCCAGGGGATTGGTGGCGTCGGGGTCGAGCCGCAGCAGGGCCGGCCCAAGCCACACCACGGCGTACAGGGCCAGCAGCACGGCGCCCGCCAGCAGCAGGGCCGGCCGGCGGCGGGCCCGCGCCCAGAAGCCTTCGGCGTCGGGCTGCAACGCCTCGGCCTGGGCCGGCGGGGTGCCGGCGCCGGGAGGGGTGCCCGGTGGATGCCCGCCACCGGGTCCGGGGACCGCCTCAGGTCCTCGGAGCGCACCGGGTCCGGCGACCGCACCGGGTCCGGGGACGGCGTCCGGTCCGGGGACGGCCCTGGCTTCCGGATTGGAGATCATCACGTCCTTCCCCCTTTCCCGGCGGCTTCACCCGGCGGCATGGCGGATCCGCGGGTCGACCAGGGAGTAGGCCAGGTCGACGACCAGGTTCGTCAGGACCACCACGACGCCCGCCACCACCGTCACCGCCATGATCACCGGGTAGTCCCGGCCCATGGCCGCCTCGACGGCCAGCCGGCCCATGCCAGGCCAGGCGAAGACGCTCTCGGCGATCACCGAGCCGCCTAAGAGGGCCGGGATCAGAAGGCCCAGCATGGTCAGCACGGGGATCAGGGCGTTGCGCAGGGCGTGGGCCAGGATGATGCGCGCCGGCCCGGCCCCCTTGGCCCGCGCCGTGCGGATGAAGTCCTGGTGCAACACCTCCAGCAGGGACGACCGCACGAAGCGCAGGATGTTGGGCAGGATCACCAGCATCAGCACGAAGGCCGGCATGACCAGGTGCCGGAGGCGATCCGCCAGGGAGAACTCGGCCCCCACGGTGGCCATGCCCCCGCTGGGCAGCAGGTTCCACCGCACCGAAAGGGCCATGATCAAGAGGATGCCGAACCAGAAGTCGGGCACCGACACCCCGAAGGTCGAGATCAAGGTCGCCAGGTGGTCGATCCACGACCCCCGCCGGAGGGCGGCGGCCATGCCCAGCGCCAGCCCCACCACCAGGGACAGGGCCAGGGTGGCGGCGGCCAGGACCGCCGTGTTGCCCAGCCGCTCCAGCACCAGGGGCATCACCGGCTCGCGGCTGTTCATCGACTGGCCGAAGTCGCCCTGCAGGGCGTCCCCCAGCCAGCGGGCGTAGCGCACGGGCAGCGGCTGGTCGAGCCCCAGCTGGCGGATCAGCGCCTCCCGCTGCTCGGCCGTGGTCTCCATGCGCATCACGGCGCCGGGGCCGCCCGGGGCCACGTTGACCAGCAGGAAGGTCACCACGGTGATGACCCAGAGGACCACCAGGCCCTGGAGCAACCGCCGCCCGGCAAAGCGAATGGCCGTCATGGCTTCCGTTGCACCTCCCCCGCCTAGGACCGGGTGGAACCGGCCGGGCCGCTGCCGCTGCGGGCCCGGGGCCCGGCCCGGCCACCTGCCCCCTCGGCCCTGGGACCGGCCGGGCTGCCCGCCACGACGGGCCCGGGGCCCGGCCGGTTCGCCCGCCGCCGGCCGGTTCGTCCGCCCATGGCGCCGGCCGGTTCATCCGGGCCGCGGCTCCCCGGGGCCGGGCCCCAGGGCCCGGTCGCGTCAGCGGGTCTTGTACCACTCGTCCACGTAGAGCCCCTTGACCGCGTAGCTGCCCGGCGGCACGTGGAGCGCCTTGTTGTAGACCACGATGCTCTCGGGCCACCACAGGTAGAGGTAGGGCAGCTCCTCCGCCATCAGCGCCTGGGCCTCGGCGTAGATCGCCTTGCGCTCCTCCTCGCTGGTCGCGGCGCGCCCGCGGCGGAGCAGGTCGTCCAGGGCGGGGTTGCGGTAGTTGGGGATGTTGTTGCCGCGGCCCGCCGCCTCCGAGGCGTAGTAGGGGTAGACGTCGGGGTCCGCCGGCGTCGACCACCAGGCCAGGGTCGCCTCGTAGTCCCGGTTGACGATGGCCTTCTCGATGTAGCTGTTCCAGTCGAGGACGTCCACGTCCACCTGGATGCCCAGGTCCTTCCACCACTGCTGGACCAGCAAGGTGGCGGGCACCAGCTGGCGCATCTGGGCCGCGGTCATCGTGATGTGGAAAGGCTTGCCGTCCTTCTGCAGGATGCCGTCGGGCCCCGGTGTCCAGCCGGCCTCGGCCAGCAAGGCCTTCGCCTTCTCAGGATCATAGGGGTAGCGGGCCACGTCGCCGTTGTAGTACTCGGCCTGCAGGGGCGGGATCGGCCCGGTGGCCACCTGCCCGTAACCCTTGAGCAGGTTCTGGATCATGGCCTCCTTGTCGATGGCGTAGGACAGGGCCTGGCGCACCCGCTTGTCCTGGAAGCGGGGGTCGTCCTGGTTGAGGGCGACGAAGTAGTAGACGTTGGTCAGCACCCGCTCCAGCTCCAGGTTGGGGTTGTTCTGGAGCTTGTCCAGCAACGTCGGGTCGTCGATGGACAGCATGTCCACCTCGCCGGCCAGCAGCTGGGCGATCTGGGCGTTGACGTCGGGGACGATGCGGATCACCACGTCCTTGACCTTGGGCTTCTCGCCCCAGTAGTTGGGGTTGGGCACCAGGCGCACGTGGGAGCCCGAGACGTACTCGGCCACCATGAAGGGCCCCGTGCCGATGGGGTTCTTCTTGTTGAAGTCGTTCAAGCTCCAGGGGTCCTTGACGCCCTCGAAGACGTGCTTGGGCAGGATCCCGGAGTAGTACGTCAGGTACGACGGCAGCGAGGCGAAGGGTTCCTTGAGGTGGAACTCGACGGTGTGGGGGTCGACGGCGACCACCTTCTCCACCGCCTTGTACTCGCTGCTGTGGTTGGCGCCGAGATCGGGGTTCAGCGCGATCTCGTTGAAGGTGAAGGCCACGTCGTCGGCGGTGAACGGCTGGCCGTCGGACCACTTGACCCCTTCCCGCAGCTTGAAGGTCCAGACGAGACCGTCGTCGGAGACGCTCCACTCGGTGGCCAGGTGGGGCACCGGCTTCATGTGCTCGTCCCACCGGGTCAGGCCGGGGAAGATCATCTCGTTGATGACGTTGGACTCCGCATAGGCGTTGGGATGCCACGGGTTGAAGGTCGGGTCGGCCGGCGTCACCAGGGTGACGGTGGCGTTGGGGTTGAACGCGGCCTGGCCGCCCGTGGTGCCGCCCGCCCCGCCGCTGCCGCCGGTTCCACCGCCGCTGTCGACGCCGGTTCCGCCCCCCGGGCCGCCGCACGCGGCCAGAAGGGCTGCTGCCGCCACCAGAAGGCCCGCGGCCCAGCGCCGCCAGGCCTTCCCTGGTCCTGCCGAAGGCGACGTCTGTCTTGTTGAATGCGATGCCCGGGGGCCGCCCTTGGGCTGCCCCCCATGCTGCACGTCCCATGCCCCCTGCACGGTCCCATGCCCCTTTCCAATGGCTCGTTCAGGCTTGTTCAGCCCTAAACCACCGGCTTGGCTCAGCCGGAACCCGCCGCGGCCCCCACCGCCCCGGCGTACCCCAGCTGGCGGGAGATGTCCCGGGCCGCCAGCCGCACCAGTTCGCCCAGGTGCTCGAGCCGCTCGCGGGGTATCCGGAGGGAAGGTCCCCCCGCGCTGACCCCCGCCACCACCCGGCCCCGGGCGTCGAAGATCGGTGCGCCGACCCCTCGCGCCCCGGTCTCGATGTCCTCGTCGCTGATCGCGTAGCCCCGCCGCCGGATCTCCGCCAGCTCCGCCCGCAGCTGCTGCGGGTCGACCACCGTCCGCTCGGTGTAGCGGGGCAGGAAGGGCAGCATGTCCAGGACCCGGTTCTGCTCGGCCTCCGGCATGAAGGCCAGCATCGCCTTGGGAACGGCCCCCGCGTGGAGCGGGCTACGGGCGCCCAAGGGCGTGGCCAGGCGCAGGCCCGCGGGCCCGTCCCGCCGGTCGATCACCACGGCCATGCCGTCGACCAGGGCGATCAGGTGGACCGTCTCCCCCGTCTCCGCCGCCAGCCGGTCCAGGATGGGCTGGGCGACCCGGATCAGGGAGCGTTCCTCCGCCGCCAGGACGGCCAGGCTGAGCAGCATCGGCGTCAGGACGTACCGGCCGTGGTCCCCAAGGCGGACGAGCCCGTAGGCCTCCAGGGTCTTGAGGCAGCGGAAGCACTGGTTCTTCCCCAGACCGGTGATCCGGGCCACGTCGGCCAGGCTGTGCTCGTGGGGCGGCTCGCGGAAGGCGAAGAGGACGTCCAGCGCCTTGACGACCGCGTGGATCACGTAGCCCTCCCGCGCCCCGCCCTTCCCCTGGCGGGCGCTCCCGGACCGTGCCGGGCCCGTCCCGGCCCGGCCGGCCCGGTGGCCGGGCGCCAGGCCCCCCGCGCCCCCTGGGTTCTGGCCCGCGTTTTCAAGGTCCCCGCCGGCCACCTTGCCCCGGCCGGCGGTCCCGGGGTGCCCGTCGTCCGGCGGGCCGTTCCTCCCCGTCACGGTCCTCCCCCCTTTCCACCGGCCCCCGGCGCCGGGCGGAAGGATGGAACGCCGGGCGCTGCCGAACGCCGGGGGCTGGGATATTTGACTAGATAAACCATAGCGGCGTGTTCAACCGCCGGATTAGTCCCTACCGATTCGCCCCGGGGGCGCCGGTTCCTGCTGCGTCCCCGGAGGATTTCGAAAAATTTTTGCCTGCAATCGACGGCGGGCAGGAGGAGCAGCCTGCGCGATGCCGAATCCACGGCACATCGCTAGGTCAAATTGGTTGATCTAGTAAAACCATCGTGGAGGTGAGACCATGCCCGAAGGTCCCCTGCGTGCCCGGATCAACGGGGTCGAACTGGTCTACGAGGTCTTCGGCGAGGGCGTGCCCCTGCTGACCCTGCACGGCGGCCCGGGCCTGGGCAGCCGCGCCGGCGATCGGGAGACCTTCCTCCCCTTCACCGAACTGGGGATGAAGCTGGTCTGCTTCGATCAGCGGGGCTCCGGCGAGTCGGAGGGGGCGCCCCCCTACAGCCACGAGCAATGGGTCGCCGACATCGAGGGGCTCCGGCAGCATCTGGGCCTCGGCAAGATGGTCCTGGCCGGCGGGTCCTACGGAGGGCACCTGGCGCTGGAGTACGCCCTGCGGTACCCGGAGAACCTGTACGCCCTGATCCTGCGGGACACGGCGGCCAGCAACCGCTACCAGGAGAAGGCGATCCAGACGGCCCTGGCCCGCAACCTGCCGGGGGTCGACCGGGAGATGCTCGCCCGCCTCTTCGCCGGCCAGGTCCGGGACGACGAGGACTTCCGCGCCTGCTACGCGGCGATCCTGCCCCTTTACGACTACGACCACGACCCGGAGCGGGCCCGGGCCAAGCTGGAGCGGATCCGCTTCCGGCACGAGACCCACAACTGGGCCTTCTCCCGCAACCAGCCCCAGTTCGACCTGACGAACCGGCTCCCCGAGATCCAGGTGCCGACCCTGGTGATCTGCGGCCGGCACGACTGGATCACCCCCCTGGAGGCTTCGGAGGAGATCGCCCGGCTGATCCCCAAGGCCCGCCTGGTGGTCTTCGAGCGCAGCGGCCATTCCCCCCAGGTGGAGGAACCGGAGACCTTCCGCCAGGTGGTGCGCGAGTTTCTCCTGGAGTTCGTGATGCGACGCAAATAGGGAACCCGCAAAAGGCAAGCGAGAAAGGAAGCGGTCTTGTGAGCAACCCCACTCCCCAAGGTCCCCTGGCGAAGAAGAAGCGCTACGACGGTTACCGCTCCTTCCAGTTCCTCGAGCCGGGCGTGGATTACCGGCCCTTCGTCCTGGCCAAGGAGATCGACCGGGTCTCGCCCTACGTGGTCGAGGTCTCGGACACCCAGGAGCAGCGGGTCCAGCGGCTGCTGGCTGAGAACGTGGTGATCTCCCTCCACGAGCACCTGATGGTGATCCCCGACGATGTCTCCCAGGTGTTCGACTACATCCGCGAGGGCCGGATCTTCACCGGGTACGAAGGCCTGGCGGCGTCGGGGCTCGATGCCGTGTGCGAGAACTTCCTCAACGGCGCCGCCACCATCACCTCCAAGATGGGCTGGAAGTGGACCGACATCATCCACGACATCGGCATGCGCTTTGCCGACCTGGCCCACCAGGACTTCGTGATCCGGGCCGAGCGGGTCGACGACATCCTGCGCGCCCACGCCGAGGGCCGGGTGGCCTTGATCCCCAGCCTGGAGGCGGCCACGCCCATCGAGAACGAGCTGGACCGGCTGGACGTGCTGTACGGGCTGGGCATCCGCATGATGGGCATCGCCTACAGCGAAGGGAACGCCCTGGGGTGCGGCCTGCGGGAGCCGCGGGACGGCGGGCTGACGGTCTTCGGCCGGCAGGCTGTCGAGCGGATGAACAAGCTGGGCATCGCCATCGACGTCTCCCACTCGGGCGACCAGACGGCCCTGGATACGATCCAGCACAGCAAGAAGCCGGTGTTCATCACCCACGCCGGCGCCCGGGCCCTCTGGCCCAGCCGGCGGCTCAAGCCCGACGAGGTGATCAAGGCCTGCGCCGAGCGGGGCGGGGTCATCGGCATCGAGGCGGCTCCCCACACCACCTTGACCCGCAACCACCCCGAGCACAGCATCGAGTCGGTGATGGAGCACTTCGAGTACTGCGTGGAGCTGGTGGGCATCGACCACGTGACCTTCGGGCCCGACCTGCTCTTCGGCGATCACGTGGCGCTGCACAAGGCCTTCGCCGCCCACCTGTCCATCGGCGCCAGCAAGGCGGCGGGCGAGGACCATCCCCATGTGCCCTACGTGCGGGGTCTTGAGAACATCGCCGAGGCGTGGCCCAACATCGTACGCTGGCTCGTCAAGCACAACTACTCCGACGACGAGATCAAAAAGGTGATCGGCGGCAACACCCTGCGGGTCCTGCGCGAGGTGTGGCACGGGTAGAACGTACAAGCGCCCGGGCGGCACGCAGGTCGGGACGGAGGCCGGAGGTCGGAGCCATGGGCTCTCCCCCGGCGAGGATGGGACGGCAGGGGGGCGTAGCGGGCATCGGGGCGGTGACGGAGGCCGGGGACGGAGGCCGTTACGAGGTAATTACGCGGAGCGCGGGGCGCGGGGTTGGGGTGCGGGGTGTGGGGCCGGTCGGGGGGACGGGCCCGCTCCCGCACCAGCCCCACCCTTCCATTCACGAATCACTGTCGCCGGGCAGCAGTTCCTCGCACCGGTTCAGCCACTGCGTGACGCGGTCCATGCCGTGCCCGAGGAACCAGCGGATGCCGTCCCACTTGTAGTCCAGGTACCGGTGTGCCAGGGTGTTCCGCAATCCGGCAAGGGTTGCCAGGTCCTGCGCCAGATCCTCCGGCGCCAGCTCGGCCGCCGCGAGGGCGAGCATGATCTCCCGGTACGTTCCGGGCGTAGGCTGACCCAGCGACGACAGCAGAATCTTACTGATGTCAAGCAACGCATTGGCCACGTTTTCGATGATGCGCTCCACGATGCGGCGGGCGTCCCGGTCAGACTGGTACTGCAGCCATGTGAGTTCTCTGTACCGCTGTAAGTCATCAAGTTCTTGCCGTGCAAAATCAATACGGACCCTGATTCCGTGCTGCTGCGAAGGAGTGAGGTTCACCGCCGTGCCTCCTTCGCGGCCCGCCGCCGCTCCTCCCAGAACGACTCCAGAAAAAGCCGGAAATCCTCGGCTTGGCGGTCCACATCCAGGACGAATTCCAGTTCGCCATATGCGTCCCGGGTAAGGAGCGGGATGCCGCGGACAGCGTCCTGCGCCACGAGGGGGTTGCCGTCGTTGAGGACCACCAGGTCAACCGGGCGGTGGACGGCCTGCTCGAGGCGCAGCTGAAGGGCCGCAAAGCGCTCGAAGTCGGGACGGGCCCGCATCCAGACGGCCACGTCGACGTCCGAATCGCTGCGGTCCTGGCCCCGGGCGACCGACCCAAAGAGCCAGGCCGAGCGCACATCTTCTGCCTGGATCAGAACGGCGCGCAGCCGCCGGATGAGGTCCTCAAGATGCTCCGGCCGCGCCATGCCCACTCCCCGCCTTTCCGTTGCACCGTTCCACCGGAACGGTCGATGGAGGAAGCCGTCAATCCCCGGACCAAGTCGCTTACTTCCAGCATACCACCACGAACGGCCGGACTACGGCCTGACCGGCTTGTTCGTTATCCGGCGGCCCGGGCGGCCGCGATGACGGCCGCGGCCAAGCCGTCGCGCGACGGCCTGACCGGCTTGTTCGTTGTCACCGCGGACCCGGTACCCGTTGACCGACGGTTCCGCCTTCGACCGCCGGCGTCCCGCCCGCGCCGGTGCGGCGGGCCATCGTGCCGGTGCCGATTGACGTCCCGGTGCAGCCCAGGTAGCCTGGCGAGGGATCGACCGACCCAGGTCAGCCAGGTCACCTAGCAGCGACTCGCCATTGGCATCTCGAAGGAGCGCACTGATCCAGGGGCTCATTGATACAAACGAAGTCAGCCGAGGAGGCCGGCCCATGTCCCTGACGAACCAGCCGCCTTTGGGCGTGCCCGCCGGCGGCACGAACCCGGGGGCCCCATCCCCTAGGGATGCGAACCCGGAGGCGCCCAACCAGGGCGCCCCGGACCCGGAGCGCCAGCACCTGGCGGATGACCCGGCCTGGCGCGAGGAACTCCTCGCCGCCCGGGCCCGCATCGCCGGCATCGCCGTCCGCACTCCCCTGATCCCCTCCCCCGCGCTGTCGGAGCGGCTCGGAGCGGAGGTCTACCTCAAGCTCGAGACCCTTCAGCCCACGGGCTCCTTCAAGCTCCGCGGCGCGGCCAGCAAGGTGGTGCGCCTGGCGGTATCGGATCGTCCCGGCCACGGCAGGCCGGCGGGTGCCCCGGCGTCGGACCCGGCGCCCCGTCGCCCTGTCCCCGGCGTCGTGACCTTCTCCACCGGCAACCACGGCCGGGCGGTGGCTTACGTGGCCCGGCGGCTGGGCCTGCGGGCCGTGGTGTGCGTCTCCCAGGGCGTCCCGCCCCTCAAGCTGGAGGCCATCCGCCGCCTGGGCGCGGAACTGGTCTTCGCCCCCACCCAGGACGACGCCGAGGCCCTCTGCGCCCGCCTGGCCGCCGAGCAGGGGCTGGTGCCGGTTCATCCCTTCGACGATCCCGACGTCATCGCCGGCCAGGGCACCGTGGGTCTGGAGATCCTGGACGACTTGCCGGATGTGGACGCGGTCATCGTTCCGCTGTCGGGGGGCGGGCTATTGTCGGGCGTGGGGCTCGCCCTGCGGCACGTCGGGCGAGGCGGGACCGGTGACCCGCCGGGCGTCGCGGTCACGCAACCCGCCGGCACCACAAGCCCACGGCCGGCGGCTGCCGCGGGCCTGAGGCGGCCCGTTACGGCCCCCCAGCTGATCGGCGTCTCCATGGAACGGGGGCCGGTCATGTTCCACAGCCTCCGCGCCGGCCAGCCCATCACCCTGCCGGAAGAACCCAGCCTGGCCGACAGCCTGGTGGGCGGCATCGGCCTGGACAACCGCTGGACCTTCAGATTGGTCAGCGAACTGGCCACCGATGCCGTGCTGGTCTCCGAAGAAGCCATCGCTCGGGCCATGGCCTTCATGCTGGAGGAGCACGGCCTGCTGGTGGAAGGCGGTGCCGCCACGGCCGTGGCGGCCCTTCTCGAGGCGGGTCGCGAGATGGGCCCGCATCGCGAGGCGGTTCGGGAGACTGCCGGCGGCATCAGTTGCGAGGGTGGCAACGGTGCGGGCGGCGCAGCCGCCGGTGGTCGTCGCAGCCCCGCCACGCTGCACGGCGTCTTCCCGTGGGCTCTAGGCAGCCCCCTCCCCAAACCGCGACAGATGGTCGTGGTGGTGACGGGCCGCAACGTCGACCCGCGGAAGGCGGCCGCGTTCGTCCGGGATGACCCGGCGCGCCGATGAGCCCGCGACGCGACCGGCGTGCCTACACCACCGCCGGTTCGAGCAGGAAGAGCCGCGGACGGTCCGGCGCCGCTTCCAACCTTGCCCGCACCCCCAGCGGCAAGGACAACATCGGGTCGGTGTGCCCGAAGTCGAAGTCCACCACCACGGGGATGTCGTGGCCGCGCACGGCCCGGAGCACTACCTCGTCTAGCGGGTCGTCCTCCCGGAACCCGACCCGTGGGTGGAACCGGCCCAAAACCAGCCCGGCAATGCGCCGGAACGCGCCCATGGGGCGGCTGAATGGCCAGTCCGGCTGTTACCGGCGTTGGGGCCCCGCCGGGACCGGCTGGCTACCGCTCCCGGCGGGCCGCCGCCCGGCCGAGGGCGTACCCGCCCCATGCAACTAGGAATACGATCAGGCCCATGGGCACGACCCACCCGAAGAGCCGGGCGGAGGTGCTCACCCCGGGTAAAACAACAGCCGCCGGTCCGTCTTCCGCCAGGTAGCGGATCAGCAAGAAGGCGACCAGCCACAGGGCGTTGACGGCACCGGCGACTTGGATCCGCTCCATCGGATCGCCCCCGCCTTCCCCCGTTCCCGCGCTGCTGCGCCCCACCGCTCGGGCCCCCCTACCAGCGATCTGGCGTCCCCGACCGCGATGCCTTCACCGTACTCGGCGGACTCGGCCGCCGGATGGACCATTCTTCCCAAGGGGGACGCTACCGCGGCCGCCGGAGCGGCGCCGGCCCGGCCTGCCGCGTGGCCGCGGCCTGTTCGACCCCCGGCCAGCGGCCCGCCTTAAGCTCCTCCACCAGCCCCACCAGGTAGTCGCGGAAGTCGGGCGCCAGCTCGGGCCGCATCAGGGCGAACTCCACCGTCGCCTGCAAAAAGCCCAGCTTCTCCCCCACGTCGTACCGGCGCGACTGGACCTGATAGGCGTAGACGGCCTGGCTCTGGGCCAGCAGCCGCAGGGCATCGGTCAACTGGATCTCGTCGTTCTTGCCGCGCCCCACCCGCTCCAGCAGGTCGAAGATCTCCGGCTCGATGATGTACCGGCCGACGATGGCCAGGTTCGAGGGGGCCTCGGCGGGGTCGGGCTTCTCCACCATGTCCCGGACCCGGAACAGCCGCTCGCCCACCGGCTCCCCGTCCACCACGCCGTAGCGGCGCACCTGCTCCCGGGGCACCTCCCGCACCGCCACCACGCTGGCCCCCGTCTCCCGGTGGCGGGCGATGAGCTCGGACAGGGCCGGTTCTTCCCCGATGAAGATCTCGTCGCCAAGGAGGACGGCAAAGGGCTCATCGCCCACGTGGCGACGGGCCTGCAGGACGGCGTGGCCCAGTCCCAGCGGCTCCTTCTGGCGCACGAAGTGCACGTCGGCCAGGTCCGCGATATACCGCACCCACTCCAGCATCTCGTCCTTGTTGCCGCGCTCCAGGTGCCACTCCAGCTCGACGGAGCGGTCGAAGTGGTCTTCGATGGCGCGTTTGCCGCGGCCCGTGACGATCAGGATGTCGTCGATCCCGGCGGCCACCGCCTCTTCCACCACGTACTGGATGATGGGCTTGTCGACGACGGGCAGCATCTCCTTGGGCTGGGCCTTGGTGGCCGGCAGGAAGCGGGTGCCGAGACCCGCCGCCGGGATCACGGCCTTGCGGACGGTTTGCGGCAAGGGACGACCCTCCCTTTGATTCACAGGCACATCCGACGACCCCGGTGGATCCCAATTCAACCCGTTCAATCCATTCGGACAAGGCGCCGGGGGCATTCGGGGTCAAGGTTCGACGCGGGTGGCCGGGCGCCTCAGCGGGGCTCCCGGCCGGCCGCCACGGGAGCCGGTTCCACCACCGGCAACCCGCCGGCCCGCGCCAGGTGCCGCAGCCTCTGCTCCAGGGTGGTCAAGGCCTGGCGCAGCCCCTCGATGCTGTCCTTCCCCGCCACCAGGACGCCGTCCCGGGTCGCCGCCAGCACCAGGTCCCGCACCCCCAGGACCACCGCGGGCAGTTCTTCGGTCAGGACGGTGACGCCAGACGATCCCTCCACCACCGCCGGCCCGGCGCCCATCACCACGTTGCCGTGTTCGTCGGGGGTCCCGTGGCGCTCGATAGCCAGCCAGGAACCCAAATCGTCCCAGGCAAACTCCCCGCGGATGCACAGGATCTGCCGGGCCCGCTCCAGCACGGCGTAGTCGACGGAAATGGAGGGGAGGGCATGCCAGCCGGCCTCCCAGAGCCGCTGGGGCTCTCCGGCCGCGATACGGGCGGCCAGCCGCGCCAGATCGGGCGCCAGGCGCGCCAGCTCTGCCCCGAAGACGCTGTTGCGCCAGGCGAACATCCCGCTGTTCCAGAGGTAGCGCCCCGCGGCCAGGAAGGCCGCCGCCTGTTCGGGGCCGGGTTTCTCGACGAACCGGCGAACGGGCACGGCGGCCGTCACCCCGTCGCTCCCACCGCCGCCCCCGGCTCCCGGGTCGTTCGCCGCCGCGACGCCGCCCCTGTTGCGGAGGCCGCCGGGTCCCTCGGGATCGAGGGCCGACGCCGACGCCGGGGCCGCGGCCGCGGCCTCGGCTTCGCCCCGGTCCCCGGTGCCGGGTTCCTCCAATTCGATGTAGCCGTACTGCGTCTCCGGGCGGGTGGGCTGGATGCCGAAGGTCACGAGCCCCTCGGCGGCTTCCGCGGCGTCCAGGGCGCGGGCGGCGGCGCGAGCAAAGGCCTCTACGTCCGGGATGTAGTGATCTGCCGGAAGAACCAGCACCGTGGCGTCGCCATACCGGCGCGCCACATGGCCCGCCACCAGGGCCAGGGCGGGCGCCGTGTTCTTCCCCGACGGCTCGATCACCAGGTGCTCGGGCGCCAGCGACGGCAGCACCTGGCGGGTCAGGCCGGCGTAGGCGGCGCCGGTGACGACCCAGACGTCCTCGATCCCCGGGACGGCGCGGGCCCGCTCCCACGTGGCTTCGAGCAGGGTCTTCCCGCCAAAGAGCCGGAGGAACTGCTTGGGACGCTGGGGCGTGCTGGCGGGCCACAGCCGGCGGCCTTCACCGCCCGCCAGGATGACGGCGATCCGTGGCAACGGGGGCATCATGCCTCTCCCTTCTGGCAATCCAGCAATTGCCGTATCCATCTTTCACAAGGGTAACATGCTGGGGGATGACAAACAACGTCATTGCAACCGCCTGGGGTGGCGGCCGACCCATTCCGCTACGGCGTCTGATCGATACCATGGCCGAATCCGTAAGCTTCATGGATACAATAGTTACATGTGGCTGCCCATTGAGTGACCTACCGTTCCATACCAAACCCATAGCCACTATGGAGGTCACCGGCTGTGAACCGGGCCCGAGACTGGTTTGAACAGGCGCGCATGAACCTGCGCCATGCCGAAAACAGCGTTGAGATGGGCGATTACGCCTGGGCGTGTTTTGCTGCGCACCAGGCAGCCGAGGCGGCTCTCAAGGCTCTTCACCTCTTCAAGGGCCAAGTCGCCTGGGGGCACTCCGTTCGTGTCCTCTTGGAGAACCTGCCCTATACGGCCCGGCCTAGTAGGGGCTTCATCGAGAGCGTAAGCCTCTTGGATCGGCTCTTCATACCGACGCGGTACCCTGAAGCTCACCTGCCGGACCCGCAGCCGTGCACTATTCCTTGAGGGATGCCAAGGAAGCCGTTCGATTGGCTCGTAAGGTGGTGGAACACTGTGCAGGTCAAGGTCTGGAAACTTGACCGCAACGCCGTCCTCGGCCAGCTACGGAGCTGGGCCGCCGGACTGCTGGAGCAGGACCGGACGGTGCAGGCCGTTGTCCTGTTCGGCTCCATGGCACGAGGCGACGCCACGGCGCACAGCGACGTCGACGTGTTGATCGTCCTTGATCGATCCAATCTTCCGTTTCACCGTCGCATGCCGATCCCCTACCCGCCATTGGACCGGCCCGTGGAGCTTTTTCCCTACACCATGGCCGAAGTCGCGACGATGCTGCGCGAAGGCTGGGGTATGGCCGTGCCGGCCGCCCGGGAGGGGTTGGTCCTGGCGGATCGGGACGGGGTATGGCAAACGTCGCGGGCGCGGTATGCCGTCGATCCAGCGTAACACGAGTGCCAGCTGCCAGCGGTGGGCCTCACATCGGCGCAGCGGCCAATGTGGCATCGTCACTGGCTCGGCTGCGCCTCCGGGCCCTGGGCCTCCGGGTTCGCGTCCCCCACCCCGGACGCGGTGTTCCCAGCACCTTCAAGGTCACGGACGGATACCGGTGCCCCCTGGACAATGGGGGGCGCACCTTTGATGTAAAGACTACCGCGGATGCGCATCTGGTAAAGCTCCCCGTCCGGCTGCTCGCTGGCCGCCCAGGCCTGGACCCTGAGGCCCGGGTCGCGGCCCAGGGACCCAAGCAAGTCGGCCAGCTGGCTCCAGGTCCCGGTTGCCGTGACCTCCATGACCACCCGACCGTATTGGCTTGCCTCGGGGGAACGGGGAACCTGACTCCGGTCATGACCGGAAGCCACCTGCTCCGCCCGCCCAGCCGAAGTCCCTTGCTGGGCCGGGCCGCCCGCTTGGGATGCCGCCTCCTCCTGGTCACCAGGCTCGACGTTGGGTGTAATCGCCTGATAGGGTTCAAACACCACCGAGACCAGCTGGGTACCAGTGGCCCCGGCCTGGCGAGCAATTCGCGTCACAACCCCCGGCAACTGGTCGACGGGTATCAACGTTGCCTCTGCCTCAGCCACCTGGGCCTCCAGCTGCGGTAGTTCCCTCGCTAATTTTGCCAGCGATGCGGCGGCCGTTTCTGCGTCGGCAACTTCCCGCATGGCGAGGGCGTATTCGTCGCGCAACGCTGACCACCGCTGAATCTCCGGCAACACCATGAAAGGGACGAATATCAAAGCGAAGGCGACCGCGATCAGCAATAGCCAGGGCGCCAAACGGATCAGCATCGAAGAATTCGCGGTAATTCCCGTCAATCCCACCGGTACAGCCGCCCCATGTTCCCCACGCGGCCGGTTAGCCGGATCGGGGATGGGGCCTTTAAATTCCACCGCCATGGCCTGCCGCCTCCCCGAGCCACCCCTCCACCTGGAACGTCACTGGCCCGCTCTCCATCTCCGAGGACCCGCCGCTGGCTTCGGACTGCCCAGCGGTGGCCACGCGGACGTAACGGAACATCCCTCCCGCCTCGAGCGCCCGGGCAAAGCGCTCGACGCTCTCATAATCCGTTGCTGTACCCGTGATTAGGACGAATCCGCCGTCAGCCACGTTGGCCGTCAGAAGGCGCGCCCCGTCGGGTAAAGCCGCTGCCAGGCCATCGGCAAATTCTTCCATGCCAGTATAACCCGGCGGGAGGGCACGCAACACCTCTAACTGTTGCAGGAGTCGGGCGCGGGCCTGAACCGTTCCGGCGTACCGAACTGCGTCAGCCTGCCAACGGGTTTGCTCGGCCTTAGCTGTAGCGATCTGTTGCTGAAGCTGGGTATTCTTCAGTGACAGCCCGAGCCACCCCATGACCAGACCCACGTCAAGGGCAGCCCCGAGGGTAAGCGCACCGACCAACAGGGTGGCTACCCTTGCACGGCGGGCTGGTAGGGCGGGACGCAACAGGTTCATGGCAGGTACTGGCACATGACCCCGTCGCCTAATTCGCTTCGATGTCCTGTGCGGGATCTGCACCGGCGCATCGGCCTCCCTCACCGGCCCACCTCCCGTACCCCTGGTGCATGAGAGCCAGGTGTAGCGGTTTGGCTTCGGTCACCGCTCAGCGGCTCCAACCAGTCGAGGCCTTGAGCTGCTGCCCAACGGTTCGCGTGCCATAGAGCAAGCCCCGCGGCCACCACCGAAGGCGCCGGACAACGGGTGAGCGCGACCGCCGTATCAGTGGCCCATTGAGTGGCCCACCGCCCCCTTTGGCCACCAGTGCCCGGCACCGTCCTATCGTGAAAACGGGATGCCTTTTCTTGCGCACTGCCGGTACCCGGCACCAGGATCTCAATGTCCGCTGCCTCGGAAAGCGCCTTGACCAAGGCCGGCCAAGCCGCTCCGCCTCCGATGGCCCAGACCCCGGTAGACGTCATCCCCGTTTCTCGCCGCGCCCGCCGTAGCAACCGGGTCACATCCCCGATTAGCTCTGTGACCGCCGCCGTCCCACTTAACGTTACGGAGTCGTCGCGCAGCTCGCCGAGTCGTAACGTATGTAGTTGCGCGGTAGTCACACCCAGTTGCCCGGCTAGTTCGGTTTCAATACGTTGCCCGCCGGAAGCCGAGCGATGGAAGGCTGCCGGTATCCCGTCGGCGCCAAGTACCAAAAACCGCGCCGAGGTGTGGCCTAAGTCGATCACGGCACAAGCGGCCGGAGACTCGTCCAAGAGTTGAAAAAACCGGGCGATGCGCCACAGCGTCACCCATTCCGGTTCCAGAGCCGCCGGCCGGACCCCGTGTTGGACCAACTGGCGGGTCCGTGCCTCGAGCACCTCGACCGGGGCTCCGGAGACCACCACATACCCCGCCACCCCCTCCAGACTCGGCAAATCGTCCGAAGGATGATCGGGCCCGTCCATCTGATAGTTACCCGGACCGGGCAAGGTGACGAAGTCGAAGGCGGCCTCTTCCACCGGGTATGGCAAGATCCGTTGAAGCTCCCAGCGCAACGCCGCAGGCAATTCCCGCCGGGGCACCGGCGGGGTGGGCATCACTCGGAGGATCGTTTCCTCGGCCGGTACGCTGGCGACGACGGGGCCCCGTTGCCGGCCGGATACCACCTGTAAGCCGTCCCGAGGCGACCAGCGGGCCCAGCGGACACCCGTGGTTCCGAAATCCACCCCAAGCCCTGTCCGGGCCCGAAACGTCAACCGGCTCACGATCCTCCCCCCTCCTCTTCAACCCAGTCAAGAACAAGCAACACTCCTGAAGCGGGAAGCTGGCCAGCCAACCGGAACAGCGGTTGAGCCGCACCAGGGTTGGCGGTGATCGTCCACGGCGCCTTGATGAGGCCCAACCCTTCCAACCGCACGTCGCCTGCTGAGACCAGCGAACCCTCGATGGAGGCCTCGCCTACGCTTCCCAACGTGCCACCCATGGCCAAATGGATCTCCGGCACCGGATTTCTTTCGGGTGGGACACGATATGGTGCCGCGAACACGGTCATCGAGCGCGAAACGGGTCCCCGAAGGATCAGACTAAAGTCCGTGATCTCCACATTGTTGGATGGGTCGCTAGCTGAATTCGGTGAACGCGGGTTATATGTACAGCCCGGGAGATTAGAGAGACAATCCGGCGTATTGGTATCCAGAGCTAGGAGAGCCGTCCTGCTCCGGTCATTCCAACTCACGAAGTCCACACTGGTTAGACGGATCGCCTTCCCAGCAACCACGATCCCGTCCCCCGTGGTCCCACCATCGGCATTGATGAATCGCAACTGATCAACATCAATGTTACCTGCGACAACGAGGACGGAGCCGGCACGCACATCGAGTGACGCTGCCTCGACGTCACCATCGATGCCGACCCACGGTGCGGTAACGGTAACGTTGCTGCACCGGCTCCTTGAGCGGATTTGATACCACCCGGATATGGTCATTTGACAGTTCGACCCGCTTACCTCAAGCCGGGTGGACGGATTGGGTACTCGTTGTGCAACCGCGGCGTAGGACAGCTGGGGGAGGGGAACGGTTCCGCGACGCACCCCGACTATGCTTTGAATTCTCGGCGAATCGAGGTTGCGCCCGTAAACGGCTTCAGGGGCAAACGTTATATTGGCACAGTACCAGGTCACGAGGAAGTCAAAGCAATTGTCGATTTGGAGGTCCCTTACCGCAACCGTCGGGTAGAAAAAGGGAGAACTGACGGTAAGCTGAACTGTTCGCTGAATGCTCGGCTGTGCCAAGGACCAGCCAGTACTTTCTAGAACATACGTGGTCTCGCCGCCTGTCACCCGTGATTTCAATGTGACCCGATAGGCACCCCGATCCACCGTTTCCGTCACGGGCTTCCCGGACCAGAAGTTGGCGTCCCCTTGCATGAGTCGCGCAAGGCCCGCAGCCACGCCGGCCTCGGCCGAATAATGGGCCGTTTGCTCGTGGGCCCGGCGTGCAGCCGTCGCAGCCTGCCGCGCCCATAACATCAGATTGACAGAGACAATCACACTGAGCACGACGAGAAGAACTGCAACGAGAATCAGGGCCTGTCCCTCTTGCCCCGCCCTGTTCCGGCTCAAACCCTTTTTCACGTTCCACTCCCCCCTTTCCCCGTGAGGTCGAATCCTCAGCCCACCTTTTCTTTAAAACCTTCCGGGCGTGCCGTGTTTAGTTCCTCAGGGTAACGAGGCGCGAAACCGGAGGTGGAACCACCCGCAGGGCCACCTGGTGGGCTCCGGCTGGAGCAGCGGGAGTTAGGGTGAATTGTACGGACCTTACGGCTCTGCACGGAGGCAAACTGCCGGAACCGTTTCCGATCGTCGTGCATCCTGGTGCCGAGTCGGTAGCGCCATCGGTGAAGTACGCAAAGCGCAAGCTTTGGATCCGAATCCCAGAAACCAATACCTGCACGGACTGAGGATCGTTCCCCTGACACCCCGCAACGGGTGACGTAAGGGGGCGTAGGACGAGCCGTCCCGCATCGTCAACCTCCACTACCCCCCGCCAGGCGAGATGATTCTCCCGGATCCCGCACACAACCAGGGATCCTTGGGTCCCTCCGCCTAGCGCTACGTCACCAGCCGCACCTGCCTGGCGGATTATACGAACCACGGCGTCCGCCGCCACGTGGGAAGCTGCTGCATAATCGGCAGCAACATTAGCACGGCTCTGAACCGTGGCGGTCCAAGCCAACAATGCACTCACACCGGCCACCATGACGCCGGCGAGGACGAGGGCCACACCCAGTTCAACCATAAGGAAACCACCCATATGACTTCTTCGTTCAAACAAGGCCCACCGCCCCCACCACCCTTCCCCGCCGGCTCGCAGCACGTAAGGGTGATTAGACCACGGGACCGGCGATACCGGCCCCTTGGGACTGCTATCATCTCAGCGCGTGGGCAGCGACGCCGCCGTCGTTAGCTGATAGATGGCGACACCTTGTTGGCCGTGCTGTGTTGCCGGGAAGACCATAACCCGGATGGCATCCCACGTCTCGCCAGAATTTCCGCTGCCAGAACCCCTCGGCAGCAACTCCACTCGGTATGTAAGGTTCGGCCACCCTGCAGCGGCACAGTTTCCGTCCACGACCCCATACGGGATCGGGGCCAGACCCCCGCGGATCCGTTCCACGACGCCCGTTGCACAGTCGACGGCGCCTTGGAGCACCTCTGCCCGGACCGATCCCTCCCGAAACTTGGTCATGACCACCAGAAAAGAAGTGGTGACCAGGATCGTTAGAAAAAGGGCGACTAACACTTCGACGAGAATCATACCGTCCTGGTCACCAATATGACAGAAGGGCGGGACCGGCCGCCGATGCTTTTGTCGACGCAACACGGTTCCCGCCCCCTTTGCCACCTCATTTTAATTCTGACAATCCGCCCCGCGTTCAGATGTAACTTCGCCGTCGGAGTCGAGCGTCCAACAGAGCGTGGTTCCGCCACTGTTTTGGGAAGTGGGTGTCGCAACCACCGTCACAGCATTTTGACCCTCGCTATAGGTGAAGCTCCAGTTCGCTGTGGTAGGCTGATCGATTTCACCCGGCCATCCGCCCGAACCATCGGGGAACTGGCCGCGCTCCAGGAAGTGGCTCCACAATTCGGCTTTCACCATACTCCAGGCCTGCTGGGCCTCGGACTCCCTGGCCCGTGCGACCATCCGCAAGTACGTGGGCACGGCAATGGCCACCAGGATCGCCAAGACCGCCAGTACAACGCCCAGCTCAATCAGGGTAAAGCCCCGCTGCCGCTGGCGCCGTTCCGGCTTTCGGTCACCACCAGAGCAGGTATACAGCAGCCCCCTAGTCCCCACCATGGCTACTCCCTCCCCATAGGTCTCCCCATTCCCGTCCACTCGGCCGTACCAACAGTCCGTCCATTGAGGCAATGATTTCGACATGCGGCCGGCCAAAGGGACGATTTACGGAACCCCAATTCGGCGCGCCGAGCCGGGTTCCTCCTGCGATCGAGGGCCTTCGCCCAAAGTATACTGGCGTTCCACTCACGGCCCTATTTGAGTCACGCTGGACATTAGCGAGAACAGAGGAAGAAAGACGGACAGAGCAATGAAGCCCACCACCCCGCCCATCAGCACGACCAACACTGGTTCAAGCAGTGAGGTCAGGGCCGCTAGTCTGTTGTCGGTCTCCTCTTCCGCAACGGTGGCCGCCCGTTCTAGCAGTTCGTCCAAGGCGCCGCTCCGCTCGCCAATGGCCACCAGGTCAACGACGAGGGCCGGGAACACCCCACCCACCCGCAACGCCGCGGACAAACCGCCGCCGCGTTCCACCCCCTTTCGTGTCTCCTCCAGGGCAACCCGAAACACGTGGTTCCCCGCAAGGCGCGCTGCGGCATCCAGGGCATCCAACAGGGGGAAGCCGCTACGCACCATAGAGGCCAGACCTCGTGTGACCCGGGCCACCACCAATGAACGGACCACAGGGCCGAACACCGGTGCCCGGAGGAGCCAGGCATCCACGTACCGCCGCCCTGTAGCACTTCGGGCCCACAGCCAGACAGCTGTGATCAGCAGCCCTGTCACCACGAGAACGAGGTACATTAAGCCTGGGTGTGTCATGAGCGCCACCCAAAAACGGGTGGGCCAGGGCAAGGGCACATCGAACTGTTCAAAGATGCCAACAAAGGTGGGCACGATAAAGGTAACCATCACTGCCACCACGGCTAGGGCGACAACCAGCACAAAGGCAGGATAGGCCAGTGCGGAGCGGACCTTACCTTCCACCCTCAAGCGGCGTTCTTCATCGGATGCCAGGCGACTCAAGACCTCATCGAGGCGGCCGGCCAGCTCCGCCGCCCGCACGAGGGCCACATGGACCTCGTCAAAGGCGCCGCCCTGCCGGGCCAGGGCCTCATGCAACAACTGTCCTGAGCGGATATCCCGCAGAACTCCGGCCGAGACCTGGCGGAGGCGGCCTCTGCTCTGCTCGATCAACGATTCCATGGCCGCACTGAGGGGCAACCCGGCCCGCACCATCGTCGCCAACTGCCGGAAGAACGCGGCCCGTTCCCGAGTGGCCAGGCTGGAACGCCGCAGTCCGAGCAGTTCGCGGATGTCGGCGTCCCGCCAGCGGCTTTCACGCCGAATGGCAAGGGGAGTATAACCCGAAGCGTGAAGAAGACCCAGAACCTGGGAAATCGATTCGGCCTCGATGCGGCCCTGTACCTTGCGCCCACTGGCCCCATGGCGGGCCACATAATAAAACCCCACAGCTAATCCCCCCCCTTTCGGCCAACCTTTTTGGTTTACGGAGCCGATCCACCCGCGGGAATGGTGGCCGCCTGACCCCAACCCGGTGCCTCGGTGACACGAAGCACCTCCTCTACCGACGTGACGCCGTTGAGAGCCAGGTCCAGCCCATTCTGACGCAGAGTCCGCAGGCCGCCGGCCACCGCCCGCCGACCCAGTTCGGCCGCGGTCGCTCCCCCGACGATCAATTCGCGTAACTCGGGTGTTACCACCAGCAATTCGGCCACGGCCCGCCGGCCGGCGTAACCGGCACGGCACTCGCTGCAACCGACGGGCCTGAACAACACAGCCTCGTCCGGCAGCGCGACACCGGAGCTGGCGAACACAGCACGAACCCCCTGGTCCGGGTCATAGACCTGGCGGCAATGAGGGCACAGCACCCGGACCAGCCGCTGGGCAAGGACCGCCAGCAATGACGAGCCGAGCAAGAAGGGTTCTATCCCCATATCCACCAGGCGCGTAATGCTTGAAGGTGAGTCGTTGGTATGGAGGGTACTGAGGATCAAGTGGCCCGTGAGGGCTGCCCGTACCGCTGTATCGGCCGTCTCCCGGTCGCGGATCTCGCCGACCATGATCACATCGGGATCCTGCCGGAGGAAGTGGCGCAACGCTACTTCAAAGGTCAAGCCAGCCTTGGGATTCACTTGGCTCTGGTTTGCCCCAGGAATCTCGTACTCAACGGGATCTTCCACGGTGACTACGTTTAGGCGCGAGCGATCGATCTCCCGAAGGAGAGCCGCGAGGGTCGTCGACTTACCACTGCCCGTCGGCCCGGTCACCAACAGGAGGCCGTAGGGCCTTCTCACCAGATCCCGCAACTGTTGCACCATGAAATCTGGAAGCCCCAGCCGGTCAAGCTGCGCTCCCCCCATGGCCCGATCCAACAGGCGGATGACAACCTTCTCCCCGTTGACCGTCGGCATCGTTGAACAACGGCAATCGAACTCCCGCCCATCGACCGTAATGCGAAAGCGCCCGTCCTGGGGAAGCCGGCGTTCGGCAATGTCCATCCCGGCCAGTACCTTGATACGGGTCGTCACCGCCGGATGCAGGGCCGCAGGAGGCTGCATCGCCCTGTGGAGCACCCCATCGATGCGGAAACGAATGGTAAATACACCCTCACCTGGCTCCAGATGAACGTCGGACGCCTTTTGCCTGACAGCTTGTTCCAGCAGATTATGAACAAACTCCACCACGGGCGCTTGCGCTTCAGCGAACGAATCGCGCTCCGTCGTCAGTACCGGCCCCGGCTCGCGGTTCCCCACGCGGGTGGCCGCCTCAAGAGTAGTAGTCGCAGCGGGGTTGCGGTGACTGGTGAAATCCACCGCAGAAATACGCCGGTCCGGCGCCATGGTTCGTAGCAAGGGGAAGGATGCCGCCTGCTGGTCGGGACCGCTACCGGCCGCGCCTTCTACAGACAATTCTACCGGGGTGTGCGGGGACTGTTGGGGTGCTGTTTCGTCCCCTTTAAACTCACCTGCCCGCGGGGGACGCTCCCCCTCCCCCCGGGCCGCCCGCAGGGCCCGCTCCGCCACCTCCAGCAGGCCGAAGATCCGGCCCACCGCGGCCTTGAGGTCGTCCTCGTCGGCGAGGACCGGTTCGACCTCGCGGCCGGTCACCAGCCGCACCTGGTCCAGCGCCTCCAGATCGGTAGGATCGGCCATGGCGACCACCAGGCGCCGGCCGTCGTCATCGACGGGAAGCACCTGGTACCGCCGGGCGACCCAGTCGGGCACCCGCCGCGCCACCGCCGGATTGGGCGGGTTGCGGCGCAGGTCCCACACCCGGACCGCCAGCTGGGCCGCCAGGGCCTCCTGCAACTGGGCCCGGGTGATCCAGCCGTGGCGCAGCAGGATCTGCCCCAGCCGCCGGCCCGTCCGGCGCTGCTCCTCCAGGGCGGCCCGCAACTGGTCCCCCGTGATCCACCCCTGTTCCACCAGGTAGTCGCCCAGCTGGCCGCGAAACAGCCATCGGGCCATGGTCCTCCCCCCAAACCCCCGGTCTCCAGGACTCCCCATCCCCCGGTCCCGTCGCACGCCTGGCTTTGGTCCACTGGCTTTGGTCCACCTAGCTTTTGGGCCCACCTGGTTTTGGCCGCTCATCCCGGGCTAGCCCGCCCCCCAGCGGAGGTAGGCGTCCAGGACCGCTTCACCGGCGAACCAGCCCACCAGCCCCCCAAGGGCCAGGAAGGGCCCGAAGGGGATGACGTCCCGCCGTCCCCGCCGGCCCGTTGCCAGCAGGACCGTCGCCACCACCCCCCCGGCGATGGCCGCGGCAAAGAGGGCCGCCGGCAACGCCCGCGGCCCCAGATAGAGCCCCAGCCAGGCGGCCAGCTTCACGTCGCCGAATCCCAACCCGCCCCGGGACGCCCACCGCAGGACCTGGAACACGGCGCCGCCCGCCAGGGCCGCCAGCAGGCGACCGGTCCACGGGCCCAGCGCCCCCGCATCCAGCGCCCCCGCACCCAGCACCCCCGCAAGGGCCAGGCCCACCAGCCCCGCCCAGGCCAGGCCGGCCAGCAGGGCCACGTTGGGGATCAGCTGGCACTTGAGGTCGACCCCAGTGACCGCCACCAGCACCGCGGTGAACCCGAGCCCCAGCAGGAGCTCCGCCGGGCTGCGGGCATGGATGGCCACCGCCGCCCACAAAAGGCCCGTCGCCGCCTCCACCAGCGGCGCCTGCCAGCCGATGGGGGCCTGGCACGTCCGGCACCGCCCCCGCAGGACGATCCAGCTCAACACGGGGATCAGCTCGAGGGGCCGCAGCTGCCGCCCGCAGTGCTCGCAGCGGGACGGCGGGGCGGTCACCGGTTCCTCCCGCGGCCACCGGTCGATGAAGGTGTTGACGAAGCTGCCCACCGCCAGGCCGGCCACCCCGGCCAGAACGGCCACCGTCGGCCCCACCCGGTCCCCTCCCCCCACCATGAACCAGCGGGCTCGGCCGCTCAGGCCGGCGCCCTCCCCACCTGGGCCGGCGGCTCACCGCACCCCCGCCCGCAGCAACGCCTCCCGGGTCACCAGCCCCCGGTTCAACAGCTGGCCCGCACTCTCCCGCATGGTGACCATGCCCTGCTGGCGCGAGGTCTCCATCACCGCCACCAGCTGGGCCGTCTTCCCCTCCCGGATCAGGTTGCGGACCGCTGCCGTGCCGATCAGCACCTCGGCCAGGACGAACCGGCCCCGCCCGTCGGCGGCCGGCACCAGCCGCTGGGCGATGACGCCCTCCAGCACCCCCGCCAGCTGGACCCGAACCTGGTTCTGCTGCTCTGCGGGGAAGACGTCGATGATCCGGTCCACCGCCTGGGGGGCGCTGGGCGTATGCAGGGTGGCCAGCACCAGGTGCCCCGTCTCCGCGGCCGTCAGGGCCGTGGCGATGGTCTCCAGGTCCCGCATCTCCCCGACCATGATCACGTCGGGGTCCTCCCGCAAGGCGGCCCGCAGGCCGCTGGCGAAGGAGGCGACGTCCAGGCCCACCTCCCGCTGGTTCACCAGGCTCAGGCGGTGGCGGTGCAGGTACTCGATGGGGTCTTCCAGGGTCACGATGTGGACCCGGCGGGTGCGGTTGATCCGGTCGATCATGGCCGCCAGGGTCGTCGACTTGCCGCTGCCCGTGGGCCCCGTGACCAGGACGAGCCCCTGGGACAGCTCGCAGAGGCCGGCGACCGCGGGCGGGAGGCCGAGTTCGTCCAGATCGGGGACGGTCATGGGGATCAGGCGGAAGGCCGCGGCCAGGCTCCCCCGCTGCCGGTAGACGTTGGCCCGGAACCGGCCCACGCCGGGCAGGCTGTAGGCGAAGTCGACCTGGCCGTCCCGCTCCAGCCGCTGCCGCAGCCCCTCATCCAGGATGGGACGAACCAGCGCCTCGATCTCCTCCGGGCGCAGCCGCGGCCCCTGCAGGTCGGCCAGCTCCCCGTTGACCCGCACGACGGGGGGTGATTCCACGGTCAGGTGGAGGTCCGAGGCGCCGTACTCGGCGGCGGTGCGGAGCCACAGGGCCAGCTCGGGTGCGTCCACGTCTCGTCCCCCCAGGTCAAGGCCGGATGGGCCGGTTGCCGCGGATTGGCCGGCTGATGCGGTTGGGCGGGCCACCGCGGTTGGGCAGGCCGCCGCGGTTGCCGCGGGTGTCGGGTCGAACCGGCGTCCCCGCCTTGTCATCTCGCTTGCCGGCTCGCTTGCCCGCCGGGACCACTTGTCGTACGGGGCCGCTTGCATGGGGCGCCTTGCGGCGATGATGGCCGCCTCGCGGCCCCATCGCCTTGCGCGCCCTCGGCTGGTGGGCCCGCCGGCGTGGCCCCTCCGGGAGGCCACGTGCCCGGTAAGAAACACGTGCCGGGTAACGATGGAGAAAACTGACGTCAAAGATTCGCCGGGGCCAAGGGGGATTCCTGTCGAAACCAGGATGTAGCCAGGTGGGGCACCGGGCACAGCTCCGCAAGGGACGGGTCAACGGCGAGCGGACGGCACCCCGAGGCGCCGTCCGCTCGCTGGGCACCCGGCCTGGAGCGCCCCGCAGACCGGGGCCCTGCAGACCGGGATGCTGGCTTACACCGTGATCCCATCCCTCAGACCTTGATCCCGTACTGGGCTTCGATGTAGGGGCCGAGCCCGATGCGAGCCAGCCGGTCGACGGGCGCCAGGAAGGTCACCTGGACCACGCCGGGATGGCGGGCGATCTCGATGGCTCCCGTGATGGTGGCCCGGTTCTTCACCTCCGGCACCGTCATGTCCAGGAGCCGGGCCGCCCGCTGGAGGCCGTTGTCCGTGGCGGCGTTCAGGTCCGGCCCCGTGCCGATCACCGAGATGGGCGCCGTCCGCTCCAGTTCCCGCAGGCCCCACTGCTCGGCCACGGCCCGGGCGCGGGCCAGTTCCTCCTCGGTGAAGGGCCGGGCCAGATAGGGCAGATCTTCAGGGAGCGGCAGCAGGATCGGCCCGTCGATATTGAGCCCCTTGATGACCTCGACCTGCAAGGTCACCGTCCCCGAGACGTCGCAGGTGTGGCCGGCGATCTCGCCGTCGCCCTGCAGGGCATGCATGTCCCCGAGGTAGACCCCGGCTCCCGGCACCTTCACCGGCGCGATGACGATCGCCCCGGCCCGCACCGCGTCGCAGTCCATGTGGCCGTCGGTACGGTGAGCCAGTTCCTCCGGCGTCAGGGCGAATTCATGGTGCTTGCCAATGAGGGCCGAGCCGAAGTCCCCGGCGTTGTGGGAATCGGGCATGCGGATGGCCGGCACCGTGCCCAGCTGGCCCAGGAAGGGCCGCAACCGCGCCACTACCCCCACCAGATCATGGGGCGCAAAGCGCAGGATGGGGTTCTGGGTCGAACGGGCCGGCAGGGCGGCGTAGCGGGCCGCGTCACGGGCAATGGCCTCCGCCGCCTCGCGGTGGACGGTCACCCCCACCCGCCGCGTGGCGTCGAAGACGATGGTATAGCCGTTGGTGAAGGTGAAGGGGGTCGCGTCCGCACCGCAGTTGGCGCACCGCACCGACCCCGGTCCGATGCCCTCAAGGCGGGTTGACGGGTACATGGTCCCGCAGTTGGGACACCGAGCGGCGCAATACGGGTCGTCAAGGAAGCGCCCCTCCATGGGGCGGTCGTTGCCCGAGGCCGTGGCGATGGAGGTCACGGTGATGTCCTTGATGCGGATGGCGACGGCGTCGCCGACCTCCGCCCCCTCGACGGCCACGGGCACCGTCACCTCGTGGCCGCCCTTGAGGTGGGGCGTGATCATCGGACCCCAGCAACCGGGTGCGGTGTTGGCGACGATGTGCCCGCCGTCCCGGACGGGCCCCAGCATGGGTTGCTCGGGGTCGAGCACCCCGTCGGTGAAGCGGTCGACGAAGACGGTCTCGTCCGCGGTCCGCAAGGGCAGTGCCACCCAAATCGCCCCCTTTTGATGTTGGTCAGGCCGAACCGCCTTCTTCGCTGGCTGCCCCTCCGCCGCCCGCCATGGGTTGCAACAGGGCCAGGTCGGCATCGGGTGGAACCGGGTCCTGCCGCCCCAGGACGCGCCCGCCGGCGACCAGCAGCGCCGTCGATAGCGCCTCCCGGAGGGCCGGATAGGTCTGTGCCAGCCGCTCGAGCAACTCGTCCACGCGAACCTCATCGGGCGTCTCGACCACCGCCGCGGGGACCCCTGCGGCTCGGGCCAGGTCGGGGCCCAGGCGCACCCGGATCTGCATGGCATCCCTCCTTCGACCTGTCCGCGGGAAGGTTCGCCGTGAAAGGATGGATTCCCTTGACCGGAAGAGGCCGGTAGAGACTGGCCAGGCGATGGAGCCCCTGATATACGGGTGCAGGCGAGGGGGCACCTCCCTCGCCTGCACCGGACGGCATACCTTCACTACCGTTTTGCTGCTATCCGATGGCCCTTCAGGCCGCCATCATTCTTCGTCCTCACGCAGCCATGCTTCGAGGAAGCGTACGGCAATCGTGGCCGTTTCGGCACGGGTTGCCGTGCGGTTCAGCACCAGCTCGTCACGCCGTACGCCTCGGACGACCCCGGCGTCTACCGCCAGTGCCACGGCCTCACGGGCCCATGCCGGCACAGCGGCACCGTCCTTGAACTGTGCGAGGACGTTGGAGACCTGTTCCTCCGTCAGGCTGAACCCGTGGGCCTTCAGGGCACGTCCGATCATCACCGCGAGCTCCAGGCGGTTGAGCTGCCGATTCGGTTCGAACCGGGATGCCGAGACACCTCGCACGAGCCCCGCCTGGTAAGCGGCGCCGGCGACGCCCTCCCACGCAGGGGTCAGGTCTTCGAACCGCTGCGCGGCACTGGCGTCCGGTTCGAGACCCAGGGCCCTTGTCAACATCGCCACGAATTCGATGCGCTTCACCGGCCGATCGGGGGCGAAGGTCGCCGCGTCAAATCCGTTGGCGATGCCGTGCGCATAAGCCGCTTCGACATCTCGCTGGGCCCAGTGGCCCTTGACGTCCGTGAAGGACGGCTGACGGGCCGCGACCACATACCGGCTAAAGTGCCTAAGAGCGGCCGTCAGCGCTCCGTCCCCAGCGGGCCATGAGGGCACCGGGACCAGGGAACCGTCGTCCTGCTGGTACCACAGGCCAACGAGCATCGGATTGCCCGTCCAGATCACCGGAACCGTAATCTCGACTGGTTCGGGCAACTTGTTAACTGCCACCGGTTCCGCGTCGGGAGCGACCGCCTCCAGGTTGATCTCGTATAGACCCCCAGCCGCCGTATAGCCGGCAGGCAAGCTGGCCGGTTCAGCCTCCTTGACCGTGAACCGCAGCTGCACATCCGACTTGCCGGCAACTGTTCCGAGGTCCGGATTCACCGTCGCGAGCCGGCTCAGATCCAGGTTGGCTACGGGCAGGCTGACTTCAACCGCACCGTAGTCGAACCGGACCGCATCCTTACCCGCAGCCACCAGCTGTTGCACGGCGCTCGCCGGGATCGCTACCGGTTGACCCGTGGGGACCGTAAACGACACCTCCGTCCCGGGAGCCTCAACGACCTCGGCAATCCGGTCCGGATCCAGCTGCGTCACGGTATCCGAACCACTCTCCGGAGCCGGTGCCGGTGCCGGGGCGGGAGCGGGGGCGGGAGGGGGTACCGGTTGCGGTTCGGGTTCCGTGGAACCATCACCGACTGGCATCACGTCCCCCAGTGCCACTTCCCCGTGCCATTCCACATCGAAAACGCCACTGTCCAGCGTGCGGCCGCCGACTAGTAGGACAAACTGTTCCGGATCACAACCCGACAGCGAAAGATAAAACTGTCCAGGCATGCTGTAAAATGTGAATTCGCCATTCTCATCTGTAACCGTCGATTGACATCTTACCCATTCTTCCTCGTTACTCGGCCAGAGCGACACTTCCACCGCCTTTTGCGGTAATCCATCCCGAACCACCCGTCCGGTAATCCTACCTGGCTCCTCCAACTCGAGGTTCACGTCGCCACGAGATTCAACAAGGTCGAGATACTCGAAGTAGGTATAGCTAATACTACTCCCGTCATCTAGTACCTGATAGGGATCCGTAAAAACCATGTAATGCCCCGGCGGGAGTCCGTTTAAGGCCCAACTGTCCGCACCTTCACTCTCCGGCAAAAGCGGACCAACCCAGAACGGCTCGTCAAACGTATCCACGATCCAACCGCAAGTTGTATCCTGTCCTTCATACCCATCCACGCTCTTTACATATTCCATCCGAACCCAATCCGACAGCCATACATTTCTTTCATAATCAGCGTGGTACCCCTCTATGCCGTAGCCACTTGTCTTCGCGCCATTGACATAGCCCCTTGCCGACAAGCACTGCTGGTCCCACAGGTTCATTGACGGTAAGGTAATAACGTCGTCCACAACAAGCTTTCCACCTACTGATTCGATCCAATTGCCATCAGCATCCCACCCAGCCACCTCAACCAAATACGTTCCATTGGGCAACAACACGGAATAGTTCCAACGGGGAAATCCATCGGGCGATTCAATTGACCATCTCCGATAAGCGGGGTGTCCCTGTTCGTCAAGAAGGTCAAAGGTGATGACAGCTTTGTACAGAGGCCCATCAAAGTTCAGGATACCCTTGACACCCTTTTCCCCTTGCGGAATGTCGGTGTCTGCCACAACGACCAGGTCCTCATCATTTTCTTCGACCAAGGTTTCCTGTTCAACCCACAATGACCCTGTAGCACTGTTTCGCTCAACGGTTACCCAGTAACGACCCTGAGGAAGACGGCTAAAGTCGACACGACCTTGTTCATCTGTCTCTCCTTGCTCAATAGGAAGCCAATCTTCGAGCCCCTCCGACCAGTATTCGATCTCGACACTTGCGCCAGCGACTGGATTTTTAAAGCCATCTTTTACCGTAACTGTCAAACTGCTATTCCCTACCGGCCGAAGTTCGTGTCCATCATCACCGAAATCGATGGCACCTACATCTAATACTTTTCCACTCGGGATGTATCGATCCCAACAATTGCTTCCGTCGCTACCAATGCAAACTTGAACGTAACCCTCTGGAACCAATACTTCAAAAGCTCCCTCTTCGTCGGTTTGACCGGATGAAACCCAAACGGCCCAAATAGGCAACTGCTGATCGTCTTCGGATTCAAATGATGTATATTCATGAACCGATATTCTGTCATTGATTACCGGCTCATTCTTAATCGTCGCCACACCTTTAATGACGGTAGGACTGGAGACCGCAAGACTCAACTGGTTTTGGCCGCCCTTCAGCACCTCTTCTGTTGCTACTATATCCTTCCACTCGTGACCTTCCCCATCACGAAAAGTAACTTCGACGAAGTAAGTACCGGGAGAAAGGCCTGTAAGACTAATATCGCTAGTCGAAGCAATAGGGCTTGACCACTCAATGTCATCATTATTATTGTATTTTTCATCACTACCATCATTGTTTATGGAGGTTCCAGGCTCCCGACAATTCGAGCCGGCATCAACCATAAGTGGTACAAACTCAATATTTACGGGTTTGTACTCAAATCCGTTCGGTGTTGCTAGTGAAACCTGCACGTCACTACAACCGTCATATGCTGGGTCTACTATCACAGTAGGAAGGTTTATGGGTTTCTCCTCGGAAAGTTCAAAGTTTCGTTGATAAATGGTCGTTCCATACTGCATTTCGAAACCATATAGATAACTTTGAGGCAACGTAGGCAACTCAATGGAATAGGAAGCGTCCTTACCCAAATTCGTTTTCCACCAGCGCGATCCGTCCGAAACCGTCAGTGTAGCCGCTGATCCAACGATTCGACCCGTGATTCCCGCTCTTTTAGCTGTGTCCATAACGAGTTGAACCTCATTTTGTTCCCCCGCCCTCAGGCTCTGCCCAGCTGTTAAGGCCAGAGTCGCATCATGGGCTGAAACCCAGTAATGATCCCTCGGCGTGAGACCTTCGAAAGTAACTTCGCCGTTTTCGTCCGTAATTCCCTGGCCAATCGACGGAGCCTCATCCGTATCGCCGTCACCAACCCAACCCAAACCAAGGGTTACGTTGACTCCTGGACGGCCGTTGCCTTCGGCGTCCACGACCCGGACCACGAGGGTTGTAGTTGGGCTTGCCTCCTCTGCGAAGGCTGTTGGGACGGTAATGTTGAGGACCACCAAGAGGATGGCCAATACCGAGATGGCGGCCATCCCTTTGCGCAAAGGCAACACCGTATGGGTCCCCCTCCCTGGGTGGATGTTGTGGGACATTATTCCACGTGATTCGATATCCTCCTTCCGGTATGCCTGCGAGTTACTGGTGCGACCTGAAAATATTTTTAAATGAATTGAACAGAATGGACCATTATGTCATTCTTTAACTCTGGTCGTTGAGCCGCCTGCCGTGCCCCTGTAGATGCCGGCCCGGCTAATCCTCGAGGCACCATTGCCCACGCGTCAGCCCTTGCCGAAACAACACGACCCGGGGTGCGACCCCCCGGGTCGTGCTCCACTCCTCGATGTCAAACGTACTCCGACCGCTTCGGGAAGGGTTGAACCCCACCCCTCCCCCCTCTCGGCCCCAGCACAAGGGCGCCAGGCCAGCACAAGGTCATTTGGTTAACCGAATAACACCGTTCGCCGAATAACACCGGATATCGGTTCGCTTGGGCATTCGGTTCACTTGGGCGGGCTGATCCTCCCGCCCCTCGACCGGTTTAGACCGAACCCAAAGGGTTCTGACCGAATCCCAAGGCCATCGCCTCGATGGCCAGCCGGGCCGCCAGCAGGGCCGTGACACCACCCGGGTCGAGGTAGGGGTTAACCTCCACCACGTCGATCCCCACGATCCGGCCACGAGCCGCGGCCCGGCGCAGAATCTCCCGGACCTCCTCGTAGCTGAGCCCGCCGGGTTCGGGGCTCGACGTGCCGGGCGCCACCGCCGGGTCGAGGCCGTCGATGTCAAGGCTGATATACAGAGGGGCGCCCGGGGGGATCGCTGAGAAGAACTCACCGAGGAAATCGGCGGGATCCTGGGCAGCCTCCTGCTCCAACCCGGCGTCGGGCATTGCCGCGCCTTCCGGGAAGCACCCTTCCGGCACGGCCCGCCAGTCCGGGCCCCCAGCCCGGGGCCGGGCCCGGCCCCGGCCCAATCCGCCATCCCGGCGGCCCCGACTCTCCCCAACGGCCTCGCCGTCGCCGCCGGCTCCGCCCCTCCGGACCGGTGGCTCGTCCCCGACGGCTGCACCGCCCGGACCGCCCCCACCGGGGCTGCCCCCATGCGCCCCAACGCCTGCCATCCGAGCAGCGGTCGGAGTGGCACTTCGAGCGGTAGCCCACGCCTGCCGCCACTCCCGCATGGTCACGATGCGGTTTCCCCGCCGAACGGCGGCGGCGTACGCCTCTGGGCTCGTGCGGATGCCGCGGACGCCGATCACCGTGATGGACCCAATGAAGGGCAGCTCGGCCGCCCGCCGGAAGGGGCTCGAATTGGACCGGAGGAACCCGGCCACATCGGCGGAGAAATCCAGGTGGGCATCAATCTGCAGGATGTGCAGCCGTCCCCCGCCGCTCCCCCGGCTGCTCGCATGGCCAGTCCCCTGGCTGCTCCCTTCGCCGCTCTCCTGGCCGCTCACCCGGCCGCCGCCATATCCCCCGGACCGGGCGGCCGGTCCCGGACCGGCCACGGCCTGCACCAGTCCCGGACCGGCCACGGCCTGCACCGGTCCCGGACCGTCCACGGCCTGCAGCAGCTCGCCGTATGCCTTCAACACCGGGAAGGTAATCGAATGGTCGCCCCCCAGCACCACCGGCACGGCCCCGGCCCGCAACGCCGCTCCCACCATCGCGGCCACGCTGCGGTCCAGGTGCTCCAGGTCGGTGTAGAGCGGATCGGCGTCGCCCAGGTCGACCAGCCGGCAGCCCTTGAGATACCAGCGATCGTCCTGGATGTCCCAGTAACCGGGGTTGTCCGGCCCCCAGGGGAGAGCGTAACGGGTGGAGAGATCGCGAATCGCCCGCGGCGCCAGGCGCTGGCCCGGCCGGAAGCCGACGGCCGCATCAAAGGGCACGCCGATGACGGCAAAATCGGCCTGCCCGGGCTGCAGCGCCTCTGGGGGCACGTAGGGCGCCCGGGCAAAGGTGGCGATGCCGGTGAAGGGCATTCCGGCCCTCGGCGGTTTCGGCGCCTGCATCCATTGCTCCCCTTTCCCTTACCCGCCTACCGGCGCTGCCCCCAGAGATGCTCCAGCAGCAGGCCGGCACCCAGGCCGATGAGGACACCGGCCGCTTTAGTCATTGAGCCCCTTGCCCTCCAGGATCCGCGGGATCGACCGCTCGATCCGGTTCAACCGCGTGGCGGGCTGCTTGGCCCGGGTGAAATACAATATGTAAGCCCGCCGGCGCCCCGGGGTCAGGGCCTCCCAGGCCGCCTTCAATTCCGGCATGGCGGCCAGCTTCTCCTCCAGCTCCCCAGGAACCGGCAAGTCCCGCCCCTCGCTGAAGTCGACCCGCAGCCCCGCCTCCTCCACGGCGATGGCCCGGCCAACGTACTCGCGGATGACCGGCTCCTGCGCCTCGATCTCCGCCAGGCTGGCGAACCGCATCTGCCGGGCCGCCCGCACCGCCTCCGTCTGACGAACCAGCAGCCCGTGGGGGTCGTCCAGCAGGGCGCCCTTGAAGAAGAGCAGGGCGCAGTAGTCCTTGAAGCCGTGGATCAGCACCACGTTCTTGCTGCCGTGGGTATAGCAGGGCTGGCCCCACTTGACGGTCTCCTCCAGGGGCAGGTCCAGGAGGATGGAACGCAGCCGGCCGAATTCATCCCGCCAGCGGGTCTCCCGCTGGAGCAGGGCGTCGACGCGGGGATCCTTGCCGCCCGCGCTGCTGCCCGGGCGGCCGCCCGGGTGGCCACCGGCGTTCGTACCCGGGTCGCCCGTCCGGTTCGCGGCCGGGCCGGCACCCGGCTGGTTGCCGTTGAACTTCCGCGGCGGAGGTACCATGGACACGCCTTCCTTAAATTCCGGCCGCCCGCACCGCGGCCCTGTTCACGACACCGTCCACGATACCCGGCCCATCAGGCCGCGACAACCCGGCCCCTCTTCACCACCGCCACCACCGGCACGGTGCCCAGCCGGTAGGCGAGGTGCTGGTACGAGGGGGCCTCGATCACCACCAGGTCGGCCTGCTTGCCCGGCTCCAGGCTGCCCACCCGGTCTGCCCGTTCCACCGCCCAGGCGCCGCCCAGGGTCACCGCCACCAGGGCCTCGGCCGGGGTCATCCCCATGCCCACGCAGGCGATGGCCATCACCAGGGGCATGCTGCCGGCCGGGTGGCTGCCGGGGTTGTAATCCGTGGCCAGGGCCACGGGAACGCCCGCCTCGATGAGCTTCCGGGCGGGGGCGTACCGTTCCCGCAGAAAGAAGGCCGTACCCGGCAGCAGGGTGGCGATGGTGCCCGCCTCCCGCAGGCGGGGGATGTCCTCGTCCCGGACGTGGAGCAGGTGGTCGGCCGACACCGCGCCCACCTGGGCCGCCAGCCCGGCGCCGCCCAGGGGGGCCAGTTCGTCCACGTGGAGGCGGATGCGAAAGCCCAGGCCCTGGGCGGCCTCCACGATACGGCGGGTCTGCTCAAGGTCGAACACGCCCCGCTCGCAGAAGACATCGGCGTACTCCGCCAGGCCCTCCCGCGCCACCGCGGGCAGCATCTCCTCCACCATGAGGTCGACGTACTCGTCCGGCCGGCCCCGGTACTCGGGAGGCACCGCGTGGGCGCCGAGAAAGGTCGCCACCACCTCGGGAAGAACCAGCCCCCCGGCGGGGATGGCGTCTCCGGGCCCCCCGGGGGCCGCCTTGCCGGCGGCACCAGGAGCGCCGGGGGCAGCAGCCCCGGGCCGGTTCGTCCGCAGCCTGGGGCGGGGGGCAGGCTCCCCCGCCCCAGGCCCCAGCGGCCAGGTGCCGTCCAGGTCGTCGGCCGGGTCGGCCGCCCGGCGGATGGCCCGGAGCATCTTCAGCTCGGCGGCCGTGGTCAGACCGTAGCCGCTCTTGACCTCGACCGTGGTGGTGCCCAGGCGCAGCACCTCGATAAGCCGCCGGCGCACGGCGGCGGCCAGTTCGACCTCCGACGCCTCCCGGGTCCGGCGCACCGTGTCGAGGATCCCGCCCCCCGCCGCCAGGATCTCCTGGTAGGTCGCGCCCGCCAGGCGCCGCTCGAACTCCTCCGCCCGCCAGCCGGCGAAGCAGAGGTGGGTGTGGGGGTCGACGAAGCCCGGCACCACGGTGCAGCCCGTGGCGTCCAGCACCTGCGCCGGGTCATAGCGCCGGGCCAGTTCGTCATAGGGCCCGACGGCCACGATGCGCCCGTCCCGCACGGCGACGGCGCCGCCGGGGATCACCTCGAGCCGCCCCTGGCCGGCCCCTGCCGGGGGCCCGTGGCGCCCCCGCCCCACCGGCGTCGCCACCTGGGCCGCCGGGCCCACCAGCAGATCGACGGGCTCGCGGACTGGCTGCATCATCCACGCTCCTTCGCTGTCGTCACGTCCGGCCCGTTGCTTCACCCTCGTCACGCCCCGCCGCGCTCCTTTTGCTGCCGTTAGGCCCCACCGCGCCCCCCCGCGCCCCTCAGGCCTCGCCCATCCCGATCCCCAAGGAAGGCATCTTGATGCCCCGCTCCCGGGCCACCTGCTGCGCCCGCTCGTAGCCGGCGTCGGCGTGCCGGACGACGCCCATGCCCGGGTCCGTCCGCAGCACATGGGCCAGCCGCCACTCGGCATTGTCGCTGCCATCGGCCACCACGACCTGGCCGGCATGGATCGAATACCCGATCCCCACCCCGCCGCCGTGGTGGACCGATACCCACGAGGCCCCCGCCGCCGTGTTCAAGAGCGCGTTGAGGATCGGCCAGTCGGCGATGGCGTCGGAACCGTCCTTCATCCCTTCGGTCTCCCGGTAGGGCGAGGCCACCGACCCCGCGTCCAGGTGGTCGCGGCCGATGACGATGGGCGCCTTGAGCTCCCCCTTCTTCACCATGTGGTTGAAGAGCAGCCCCGCCCGGTCCCGCTCGCCGTAGCCCAGCCAGCAGATCCGCGCCGGCAGGCCCTGGAAGGGGATCTTTTCCCCCGCCAGCCGCAGCCACCGTGCCAGGCCCTCGTTGTCCTTGCCGAATTCCTCCAAGATCACCCGGTCCGTCTTGTAGATGTCCTCGGGATCGCCCGAAAGGGCCACCCAGCGGAAGGGCCCCTTGCCCTCCTCGAACAGCGGCCGGATGTAGGCCGGGACGAACCCCGGATAGCTGAAGGCCTCCTCGTACCCGGCGGCCTTGGCCTGGCCGCGCAGGTTGTTGCCGTAGTCGAAGACCACGGCCCCCGCCTTTTGGAACGCCACCATGGCCTCGCAGTGGACCGCCATGCTGGCCATGGACCGCCGCACGTACTCTTCCGGATCGGACGAACGCAGCCGCTCCGCCTCGGCCACGCCGAGCCCCGCGGGCACGTAGCCGCCCAGCGGGTCGTGGGCCGAGGTCTGGTCCGTCACCACGTCGGGGATCCACCCGCGCCGCACCAGCTCCGGTTCCACCTCGGCGCAGTTGCCCAAAAGGGCGACGGACAGGGGCTCCTTCTTGCGCCGGGCCTCTTCGACCCAGCGCAGAGCCTCGTCCAGGTCCGCCGTCCAGCGGTCGCAGTAGCCCATGTCGACCCGCCGGCGGATGCGCCGCTCGTCGACCTCGATGATCAGGCCCACGCCGCCGTTCATCGTGATGGCCAGGGGCTGGGCGCCGCCCATCCCGCCCAGGCCGCCCGTCAGGACGACCCGGCCCTCCAGCGACCCGCCGAAGTGCTGCCGGGCCACGGCGGCCAGGGTCTCGTACGTGCCCTGGGTGATGCCCTGGGAGCCGATGTAGATCCACGAGCCGGCGGTCATCTGCCCGAACATGATCAGGCCCTTGCCCTCCAGCTCCCAGAAGTGCTCCCAGGTCGCCCACTTGGGCACCAGCAGCGAATTCGCGATCAGCACCCGGGGCGCCCTCTCGTGGGTCTCGAAGACGGCCACGGGCTTTCCGGACTGGACCAGCAGCGTCTCGTCGTCCCGGAGGGTCTTGAGGGTTTCGACGATGCGCTCGAAGGCCTCCCAGTTGCGGGCGGCCTTGCCCGTTCCACCGTAGACGATCAGCTGGTCGGGGTTCTCCGCCACCTCGGGGTCGAGGTTGTTCATCAGCATGCGCAGGGCGGCCTCTTGCTGCCAGCCCCGGCAGGACAGCGCCGTGCCGCGGGGGGCACGGACGGTGCGGACGGCGGACATGGTGGCACCTCCCCAGGGGCTTGCCAGGGGGCTCGCCCGAAGGCTCCCCAGCGGGCTCGTCAAGGGGCCCCAACCGGCAGGCTCAGCCGGAAGACCCCACCGGAGGGCCCGGCTGCAGGCCCGGCCGGACGGGGCCGCCCCCAGCATGGGTTTTGCCCCGCCCAGAGGCTTCGGAAACGGCCGGGATCCCTCCTTCCGAAAAGTCTGGTCACCCCATTTCGATCCGCCCATTCTTCCTGCGGGCGGATTCCCCCACCCGCCTCCGGGGTCCATGGGCCGCGGCCTTCGGGAGCCACCGGTCCCGGCGCATCGCGGCAAACAGGTCCAGCGCCCTCACGGCGCCCTCTTCCTCCCAACGACGCCCAGAATGGAAGGCGACATGATATGGTATCCGGCGCCTATCTTCCATACCCGTACGAATTTTTCTACACACGGCCAGCGGACTGCTGGACATCCCCAAACTAGGCGCTAAAATAGGAGCTACCTGGCGCATTCAGCCAGGATCGCAAGAGGAGGTATGGGTGTGTATCGCTCAAAATCAGTTTTTGCTTCCCTTCTTCTGATTCTCGGCTTGGTGCTGTCCGCGTGCGGGCCCGCCGGAACCGGCTCGGGCGCCGGCTCCGGCGCCGGGGGCGGTGACGGCGGGGTCATCAAGGTGGGCATCAACGCCGAGCTGTCGGGCAGCGTAGCCTCCTACGGCCAGTCCTTCGTCCAGGGCGCCGAGCTGGCGGCCGCCCAGATCAACGAGCAGGGCGGCCTGCTGGACGGCCGGAAGATCGAGTTCGTCAAGGCGGACAACAAGTCCGACGCCGCCGAGTCGACCAACGCGGCCCTCAAGCTGATGACCCAGGACCAGGTCGTCGCCATCATCGGCGCCGCCACCTCCGGCAACACCCTGGCCATGGTCGACCTGGCCAACGAGAACCAGGTCCCCGTCATCGCGCCCACGGCCACCAGCCCCATCGTGACCGTCGACCCCGACACCGGGGAAACCCACGAGTTCGTCTTCCGCGTGTGCTTCATCGACCCGTTCCAGGGCCAGGTGGCGGCCAAGTTCGCCCTGGAGGAACTGGGCGTCAAGCGGGCGGCCATCTTCAGCGACTCTTCCAGCGACTACGCCAAGGGCCTGGCGGAGGCCTTCAAGCAGGCCTTCATCGCCGGCGGCGGCCAGATCGTGGCGGAGGAGTCCTACGTCCAGGACGACACCGACTTCAAGGCCCAGCTGACCCGGATCAAGGCGGCGGACCCCGACTTCCTGTTCGTCCCCGGCTACTATGAGGAAACCGGCCTGATCGTCAAGCAGGCGCGGGAGGACGCCGGCCTCGACATCCCGATCATGGGCGGCGACGGCTGGGATTCGCCCACCATGGTCGAACTGGCCGGCGCCGAGAACCTGAACAATACCTTCTTCACGAACCACTACTCGGCGGGCGACCCCGATCCCCGCATCCAGGACTTCATCAAGGCCTTCCAGGCCGAGTACGACAAGGTGCCCGACGGCTTCGCCGCCCTGGGCTACGACGCGGTGATGCTGCTGGCCGACGCCATCAAGCGGGCCGGTTCGGCCGACCCGGTGGCGATCAAGGACGCCCTGGAGCAGGCCAAGGACGTGCAGCTGGTCACCGGCACCATCTCCATCAATGAAGAGCACAACCCGGTGAAGGCGGCCGTGGTCATCGAGTACAAGGACGGCCAGCAGACCTTCCGGACGAAGGTCAACCCGTAACCCGATCCCGGGCCGGCTGCCGGACCCGGCTACGACCGGTCGCCGGACCCGGTCACGACCGGCCACGACGAAACCATCCGGCTCGAGCAGGAGGGGGCCCGCCCCCTCCTGCCGCCGGCCGGTGCACCACGGCGGCGCCCGGGGTCCAGACAGGCCGGACCGGCGCCAGCCGCCGCCTGTTCCACCGGTATGCCGCCACCTGTTCCACCGGTATAAGGGGATGCCGCCTGTATGGACATCTGGCTCCAGCAGCTTTTGATCGGCCTTTCCGTCGGCACCATCTACGCCCTGATCGCCCTGGGCTACACCATGGTCTACGGCATCATCAAGCTGATCAACTTCGCCCACGGCGAGGTCTTCATGATCGGGGCCTTCACCGGCTATTACGCCCTGACCGCATGGGGGCTGGGGTTCATCCCCGCCCTGCTGCTGGCCATGGCGGTGTCGGCCCTGCTGGGCGTCACCATCGAGCGGGTCGCCTACCGGCGCCTGCGCAACTTCCCCCGCCTGGCCGCCCTGACCACCGCCATCGGCGTGTCCCTGTTCCTCCAGTACACGACGATCTACCTGCGCGGGGCCCAATCGGAGGCCTACCCGAGCCCCTTCGCCAACCGGCGCCTGGAGATCCTGGGGGCCAGCATCAACGTCGACGCCCTGGTCATCCTGGCCGTGTGCGTCGCGCTGATGGCGATCCTGCAGTTCGTCGTCCAGAAGACCCGGATCGGCAAGGCGATGCGGGCCGTCAGCTTCGACCTGGAGGCGGCCCGGCTGATGGGCATCTCGGTCAACCGCACCATCTCCGTCACCTTCGCCATCGGCTCGGCCCTGGGCGGGGCCGCCGGGGTCGTCTACGGGCTCTACTACACCCGCATCGACCCCCTGATGGGCGTCCTGCCGGGCCTCAAGGCCTTCGTCGCGGCGGTGGTGGGCGGGATCGGCTCGATCCCCGGCGCCATGGTGGGGGGCCTGGTCATCGGCATGGTGGAGACCCTGGTCAGCGCCGCCGGCCTGTCCCTCTTCCGGGACGCCACCGCCTTCCTGATCCTGATCCTCATCCTGCTCTTCCGGCCGGAGGGGCTGTTCGGGCGGCGCACCGCGGAGAAGGTCTGAGGCGTCCGAGCAAGGACGGAGAAGCCGGATCGCGAGGAGTGGCAGCATGGTGAAACCCCAACCCCGGCGGGCCGCGGCGGTGGGCGCAGGGCTGATCCTGGTCTACGCCGTGGTGCAGTTTTCCCTGGCGACCCGCCTGCTGGATCGCTTCTACGAGAATGTGCTGATGAACATCGGCATCAACGTGCTGGCCGCCGTCAGCCTGCACATCGTGCTGGGGCTGGCCGGGCAGTTCTCCATCGGCCACGCCGGCTTCCTGGCCGTGGGCGCCTACACCTCGGCGGTGCTCACCCAGAAGCTGGACATGCCCTTCGCCGTCGCCCTGCTGGCGGGGGCGCTGGCCGCGCTGGTGGTCGGCCTGGTGGTGGGCATCCCCTCCCTGCGGCTGCGGGGGGACTATTTGGCCATCGTCACCCTGGGCTTCGGGGAGATCGTCCGGATCATCCTGCTCAACGTGGAGTACGTGGGCGGCGCCGCGGGGATGCGGGTCGACCACCTGACCAGCTGGACCGCCCTGTACCTGTGCGTGGTGGCGGCGATCCTGGTCACCGTCCACTTCACCCACTCGGCCCACGGCCGGGCGACCCTGGCCCTGCGGGAAGACGAGGTGGCCGCCGCGGCCATGGGCGTCCCGACCACGACCTACAAGGTCATGGCCTTTGCCCTGAGCGCCTTCTTCGCGGGGCTGGCGGGCGGGCTCCACGCCCACAACTTCTACGTGATCCAGCCCCAGAACTTCGGCTTCCTCAAGTCCTTCGAGATCCTGGTCTTCGTCGTCCTGGGCGGGATCGGCAGCCTGCCCGGCGCCATCCTGGCTGCCACCTTCCTCACCCTGGTGTCGACGGGCCTGCAGGCCTATCCGGAGGTACGGATGATCCTCTACAGCCTGGTGCTGATCCTGGTCATGCTGTTCCGGCCCCAGGGCCTGCTGGGCACCCGGACCCTGACCGGGTTCTTCCCCGGCTTCCGCTCCGAAGAGGCTGCCGGCGATGCCGCCACCGGCCAGGGAGGTGCCCGCTGATGCCCTTGCTGCAGATGGAGAAGGTGGGGATCCGCTTTGGCGGCCTCAAGGCCCTGGACGGGGTCGATCTCCACCTGGACGCCGGCGAGCTGGTCGGCCTGATCGGCCCCAACGGCGCCGGCAAGACCACCGTGTTCAACCTGCTGACGGGCGTCTACCGGCCCACCGAGGGGACCATCACCTTCGACGGGCGCCGGATCAACGACCTCAAGCCCCACGCCCTGGCCCGGCTGGGGATCGCCCGGACGTTTCAGAACATCCGCCTCTTCCCCCACCTCACCGTGTTCGACAACGTGCGGGTGGCGTACCAGGTGAACACCCGCCACACGGTGCTCGATTCGATCCTGCGGCTGCCCCGCTTCTTCGCCGAGGAGGGGCGGATGGCGGAGGAGAGCCTGGCCCTGCTGGACCGCCTGGGCCTGCTGGCCCACAAGGACGACCTGGCCCGCAACCTGCCATACGGCCTCCAGCGCCGGCTGGAGATCGCCCGGGCCCTGGCCCTGAAGCCCCGCCTGCTCCTCCTGGACGAACCGGCCGCGGGGATGAACCCCCAGGAGTCGCGGGAGCTGATGGAGCTGATCGCCCGGGTCCGGCAGGACTTCGGCCTCACGGTGCTGCTCATCGAGCACGACATGTCGGTGGTCATGGGGATCTGCGAGCGGATCTACGTCCTCGACCACGGCGTGCTGATCGCCACCGGCACCCCGGCGGAGATCCGCAGCAACCCGCGGGTGATCGAAGCCTACCTCGGGGAGGAGGCGTCCTGATGCTGGAGGTCCGCGACCTGCACGTCTACTATGGGCCCATCCACGCCCTGAAGGGGGTCTCGCTGTCCGTCGCCGAAGGCGAGATCGTCACCCTGATCGGCGCCAACGGCGCGGGCAAGACGACCCTGCTGCGGGCCATCTCGGGGCTGACCCCGCCCCGGCGCGGCACCATCGCCTTCGAGGGGCGGTCCCTGCTGCGGCGCCTGCCCGAAGACATCGTGCGGCTGGGCGTCTCCCACGTCCCCGAGGGCCGGCGGATCTTCGCCAACCTCACCGTCCAGGAGAACCTGGAGCTGGGCGCCTTCCTGCGCCGGGACCGGGCCGAGCTGGCCCGCGACCGGGAACGGGTCTTCACCCTGTTCCCGCGCCTCAAGGAGCGGCTCCACCAGGTGGCCGGCACCCTCTCCGGCGGCGAGCAGCAGATGCTGGCCATCGGCCGTGCCCTGATGGCCCGGCCGCGGCTGCTCCTTCTGGACGAACCGTCGCTGGGCCTGGCCCCGCTGCTGGTGCGGACGATCTTCGACGTCATCAAGGAGATCAACGGCCAGGGGACCACGATCCTCCTGGTGGAGCAGAACGCCCATATGGCCCTGTCCATCGCCCACCGCGCCTACGTGCTGGAGACGGGCCGGATCGTCCTGGAAGGGCCGGCCGAGGCCCTGCGCCAGAGCGAGCAGATCCGGGCGGCGTACCTGGGGGGCCGGGCGGGGTAAAGGGGAACACTCCGCCGGCGCACGTCATCGATTTGGCCGTGGATCCGGTCCTGATCCCGCTTGATGTCGTCCAGCCGCTGCAGGATCTAGTCTTCCGGCCCTTCGCGCAGCCCCCCGCCCCGCGCCAGCTCCCGCAAAACCGTCCGGAGCCCGGTCACGGACAGGAACGCGAAGGCCGCCGCACCCAGCCAGAAGCCCCATAGGGGCCGCCCGGCCAGCGGGAACACCGTGAAGGTCACGAGGAAGATCTCGATGTTGCTGGGCACCGGATAGAGCCGGTGGCGCCGGCAGAACTCGATCCAGCGGCGGGCCAGGCCGCGCCGGCCCACGGTGCGCCGCACCGAGGTCGCGGGCTCACGCCCGAAGCCCAGCAGCACGTGGCGCCGCTGCACCATCAGGTAGCGGATGCAGAACAGCCCGAGCCAGACGAGGCCGGCGATCAGCACCTGGGGATCGCCGCTTCGCCGCCAGGCGCCGGCGGCCAGGGTGATCGCGGCGTAGACGTCCATCGACCGGTCCAGCATCCAGTCCAGGAAGGCGCCGACGGGCGAGCTCATCCGCTTGTAGCGGGCCAGCTTGCCGTCGATGCAGTCGAACAGGAAGGCCAGCTGGTAGAGGACGGCCCCCAGCCACAGCCAGCCGCCGAGGAAGGCCAGGCCCGCCCCGAAGCCGATGACGTTGGCGATGGCGGTGACCATGTTCGCGGCGTCAGCCGGGTGTGGTGGGCGATCCAGAGGGTCATCGGCACCGCCAGGGGGTCGATGGCCAGCACCGTCCACCAGGCGTCCTGGGCTTTGACCATGCGGCGGCGGTCCTCCCGGGCCCCCGCCGGGCCGGCCATGGTGCGCGCCGGTTCGTCCAAGTTGCAGTCCCTCCTTCGGCATCGGCGGCGGCCGCCCCGGGCCCACCGCCCGCCCCTAAACCCACCGTCCCGCCGTCCCGCCGCCGCAACCGGCCCCGGCCGCCGCCCGGGCCCGTACCCGCGTCACTGCGTCCCTTCCACCGGTCCGCCGCGGGCCCGGCGAGGCCCCCGGCGGCGGACCAGGTCGGCCAGGTAATGGCGCTCTTCCACCTGGAGAAGAACCAGCATCAGGGCGTACGCCGCGGCGCCGGCGGCAGCCAGCAGGCCGGTGCCCACCAGCCGGGGCCAGAACCCGGAGCCGAAGCCAGAGCCGGCCAGGAGCCGGCCCACCCCGCCCATCACCGGGCCGTGGAGCACCTCCACCACCGCAGCCATGGCCGCCGTGGCCAGCGCCGCCTGCACCACCCCCACGGCCAGGGACCGGAACCGCAGCTCCCGGTAGCGGCGGCGCAGCCGCAGGATCAGCACGAGAGCCGCCCACCAGGTCGACAGGGACGTGGCCAGGGCAATGCCCCCGTGGTCCAGGAACCGCACCAGCACCAGCGCCAGCACGATGCTGAGCCCCATGGACATCATGCCGTTGGTGGCCGGCGTGCGGGTGTCGCCCAGGCTGTACATCGCCCGCGCCAGAAGCTCCCGCCAGGCGAAGGGCACCATGCCCAGGGCGTAAAAGAGCAGGGCGGTGGCGGTCATCACCGTGTCGTGGGCATCGAAGGCGCCCCGCTGGTAGATCAGGGCGGTGACCTCTTCCCGCAGCAGCAGGGTGCCCACCGTCAGCGGCGCCATGATGAAGGTCAGCAGCCGCAGGGCCCGGTTCAGGGTGGCCGAGAGGGCCTTCATCCGCTGCTGGGACCCCTGCTCCGCCATCTCGGGATACAGCACCGTCACCAGGGGGATCGCCAACAGGCCCAGGGGCAGCTGGTAAACCCGGTAGGCGAAGGACAGGGCCGCGGCGCTGCCGGCGGGCAGGCCCGACGCCAGGGCCCGGTTCACCACCTGGCTCGCCTGGCGGGTCACCGTCGCCAGAAGAACCGGCACCGTCCGCCGCGCCGCCACCGCCAGCTCGGGGTCCCCCAGCTCCAGCACCGGCAGGTAGCCCACCCCCGCGCGCCGCAGGGCGCCCCACTGCAGCAGCACCTGGGAGGCGAAGCCCGCCAGGGTCGCCCAGGCCACGGCCTCGACGCCGTAGCGGCTGCCGAGGAACCAGGTGCCGGCGATCAGCACCAGGTTCATCGGGATGGAGGCGGCCGCCGGCGCCGTGAACCGCTTGCTGGCGTTCAGGACCCCCTCCATCCACCCCTCCATGCCCATGAAGACGATCCCGGGCAGCATGATCAGGGTGAGCCGCCGGGCCAGCTCGAACTGCTCGCCCGCGAAGCCCGGGGCGAACAGGCGCACCAGGCCCCCCGCGCCGGCCATGGCCACCGCCAGCAGGACCAGCAGGAGCAGCAGCAGGGTGTGGAACAGGGTCCACGCCAGGCGCCGGAAGCGGTCCAGGTCGCCCCGGCCCCGGTGGGCCGCCAGCATCGGCACCATCACCGTGGTGATGGCGGTGCCGAAGGCGACGAACAGCACCCCCGGGATGGAGAAGCTGATGGTGTAGGCGTCGCTGACGTCGCTGGCACCAAAGACCGCGGCCAGCGCCATCTCCCGCCCGAACCCCAGGATGCGCCCGATGGTGGTGAGCAGGACGAACAGGCCCACCGAGCGAGCCAGCCGTTGTCGCGACAAAGACGCCGTCCTCCCGTCAACCCGCCAGCGCCCGCGCCACCGCCGCCGGTTCCACCACGTCGAGGATGGTGAAGCGGCCCGGGCGCATGGCCGGCGCCTGCCGGGCCGCCGCGGCGATGGCGTCGGGCCCAAGGCCCAGGGCCGCCAGGTGGCAGGGGATCCCCAGCTTCCGGAAGACCCCCTCCACCTCGCGGGCCAGCTCGTCCTGGCCCTGCAGGCGTAGCATGGGCACCGTGGCGGCGGCGACCTGCAGGCCGTGGGCCGCCACCCCGCCGTAGAGATAGTCGATGGCGTGGCTGAGAAGGTGCTCGCTGCCGCTGCAGGGCCGGCTCGTCCCGGCGATGGCCATGGCCAGGCCGCTGAGCATCAGGCCCTCCAGCAGTTCGACGACGAAGGCCGGGTCCTCCAGGAAGGCCGGGTCATCGGCCCCCCCGGCCGCCAGGACCCGCAGCACCGACCGGGCGGCGTGGCGGGCCAGGAAGGCGGAGAAGTCGTCGAACCGGTCGCGGCCATGGTCCGCGGCGAGCCGCCAGTCCTCCACCGCCGACAGGTTGGAGAGCAGATCCCCGATCCCCGCCAGGATCATGGACCGGGGCGCCTCGGCGATCCAGTGCAGGGGGGCGATGACCGCGGCCGGCATGGAGGCCGCCAGGCTGTGCTTGCGCTGGTCCGGCCCGCGCAGCACCGCCACCGGGGAGACGATGCCGTCGTGGGAGATCTGGGTCGGCACGACCACCAGGGGCAGGTCGAGCCGGGCCGCCACGTGCTTGCCCGTATCGAGCACGCTGCCGCCGCCCACGGCGATGATCCCGTCGGCTCCGGCCGCGGCCGCCAGCTCCGCCAGCCGGTCGCTCTCGGCCAGGGTCGGGGCGTGGACGATCCAGGGCCCCGGGGGGACGTTCCCCTTCCCTTGCCCCGGTTCCCCGGGGCCGCCGGGCTCGCCCGGAACCGGCCGGCTTCCGCCGGCGCCCGCGGTCTTTTGTTCCCGGCCGGCCACCCTCCCCCGTTCCCCCAGGCCCAGGTCCCCGGCGCCGGCCATCAGGTCGGCCGCCAGCTGGCGGGTTCGTCCCGGTCCGGAGAGGACGGCGGGCCGGCCCACCTCCAAGAGCTCCAGGGCCTCGGCCAGCCGGCGGGCGCCCTCGGCGGTCGACTCGACCACCTTGAGGACCCGGCTAACCTCAATGCGCCGTGCCGGCCGCACCGCCCGGTCCCCCGCCTTCGCCGGTCCCCGCCCCGCCGCCGAGGGCCGCATAGATCGCCCGGGCCCGCCGGTAGTCGTCGGGCGTGTCCACCTCGGTCCAGGGCAGGCCGTCGATGAACAGCGCCCGCAGCCGCAGGTCGCCCAGGCACCGGTGGATGGCGTCTTCGTAGTACAGGTGGGTCGTGCCGGCGGCCAGGACCCGGGCCGTCAGGTCCAGCACCCGGGCGGCGTCGGCCGGCGTCAGGTACAGGATGCCGATGTACTCGCCCGCCGCCTCGGCCGGCGCCAGCTGCTTGCTCACCGCCCGGACGAACCCGGCCCCGTCCAGGGCGACCTTCATCTCCTCCTCCGCCAGGTCGACCGAGCCGTCGACCACCAGGAAGGACTGGCCGGGATCGGCCGCCACCTGTTCCACCGCCCGGGCCAGCACCGCCGGATGGTAGACGATGTCGGAGTTGAGCAAGAGGCAGGGCTCCGTGAAGGCCTCCCGGGCGAAGTAGACGGTGCCCGCGTTGTTCACCGTGCGGTAGCCGGGGAAGCGGCGCAGGACGAGCCGGCCCGACTCCAGCCAGGGCCGCCAGCGGGCCGCCACGTGCCGCTCCAGGGCCTCGAAGGCATGGCCGCCGACCACGTAGACGCGGGTCACCGGGGTGCCCGCCAGGCACTGGAGGCTGTGGTCGAGGAAGGTGGTGCCGCCCCCGCCGTCCGCCTCCCCCACCGGGTTCCCGGGGTCCCCCGGCCCGTTCCCGGCCCCTGCCTCCCCCCTTCCGGCCTCCCCGTCCAGGGGGAGCAAGGCCTTGGGCCGGTGCCGGGTGAGATCGCCGAGCCGGCTCCCCACGCCGGCGGCCAGGATGACCGCGTGCAACGCGGAGGACCGGCCGCGGGCGCGGCCGCGTTCGTCCTGTCCGTTCAAGCCGAGGTCCTGGGGGGCCATCGCCGGTTCATCAGCTCCTCGATCCGCGCCGTCAGCCGGGCGCACGCCTGCCCGGGCGGCTGGGCGAAGTAACGGGGAAACAGGTTCTCCTGGCGCCGCGCCCCGGCCTCCGTCAGGCGGCCCGTGCGGAGCACGTGGCCGAGGACGGCGGCCAGTTCGTCCATGTCCGTGGCCACGTCGCCGGGGAACTCGTCGGGGAAGCGCCAGTGGACGCCCCGGGCGGCGTCGTACGCCTCCAGGTCGGGCACGTAGAACACGATGGGCCGGCGCAGCACCAGGACGTCGACGGCCAGGCTGGAGTAGTCGGTGAGGAGGACGTCGACCCCCGCCAGGTGCTCGTAGATGTCCGGCGCCACATCCCGCCCGAAGGGGACGAGCCGCTCCCCCACCCGGTGGGGGCGCCAGCGGGAGTACAGCGGGTGGGTCCGCAGCAGGACCAGGGCGTCGGCCTCCTCCAGAAGGCCCTCCAGCCGGGTCCAGTCGGGCTCCGCCTCGACGCCCTGCTCCCGCCAGGTGGGGGCGTAGAGCAGGATCTGCGCCGGCAGCGCCTCCGGCGGCCGGCCGAGGGCGCCGGCGATGCGCCGGCGGGCGGCCTCCCGGTCGTCCCGCAGCAGCACGTCGTGGCGCGGGTAGCCGTCCAGGACCAGGGCCCCGGGCTTGAGGGGGATGGAGGTCCCCCACTCGGGCGCCACCTCCCGCGACGGGGTGGTGAACAGGTCGTAACGGGCGAAGAACTGGCGCTGCTTCTCCACCACCCGGCGCGGCGCCGTCCGGGCCGGTTCCCGCTTGGGCCCCACGCCGTGCCAGAGCTGGACGGTGATCCGGCGCCGGGCATCCCAGACGGGCAGCAGGGGCCCGTGATCCATCACCCACACGCCGCTACGCAGAGCGGTCCAGAGCCCGGCCAGGCTGCGGGCGAAGACCGCTTCCATCCCCCGCTGCCGCGCCCAGCCCACCCAATGGGGGTCGTGGAACCACCAGATCAGCCGCTCCCGGGTGTGGGCGGCCATGTATTCATACAAATACCGGGCGTTGTCCGAATAGGTCCAGCCGTTGCTGGCAGAAAACAGCACCTGGCGCTTCTTGGGCACCAGGGCATCCACCAGCAGGAGGAGCTTCTCGGCCACCCCCGCCAGGCGCCGGCCGGCCTGCCAGATCCACCCCATGTCGTGGCGATCGTCTCCCCAAGACCCCTGTCCCGAACGATGCCTACGAAAGATGCAAAGGCGAGATGCCAACGTGCGATGCCAACGCGTCGTGCCCGGGCCCGGCTGGACCGCACCGAGGGCGCGCCTGCGGGCGATCCGCTTCCGGTTCGGGTTTCAGGCCCCCGGCGCCCGCTCCCGCTGCCGCTGCAGCATCCAGGCCGCCCCCAGGACGAGCCAGTACACGGCCGCAAGGGGCTGATTCTCCCAGGAATTCTGACCCAACCCAAAGCTTACCATAGCGACCACCACGGCGGTGACCGCCGCCCCCAGCAGCCGGTCGACCCCCACGGCCCGATAGGCCAGGGCCAGGGTGGCCAGGATGATGGCGCCCAGGCCCAGCAGCCCCAGGCCCCCGAGCTCCATGGCCGTGCGCACGTACTGGTTGTCGGCGTAGGCGTAATCGGGCATCTGGTAGCGCTCGCGGATCTCCGGGTCGGGCCGCAGGGCGCCCGCGCCGCCCACCCGGCCCGGCCCCACGCCGAAGACCGGGTGATCCCGCAGCATGGCCATGGCATAGCGCACCATGGCCAGCCGGCCCGAGGCGCGGCTCAGCTCCACGGTCTCCTCGTCGAAGGTCTCCCGGATGCGCTGGATCTGCAGGCCGCGGGTGGCGCTGGCGCCGCCGTCCTCCCCCCGGAAGAGGACGCTCCACACGGGCACGGGCAGCATGGTGGCGACCAGGGTGACGATCAAGGTGACCGCCAGCAGCGCCGCCGTCACCCGCAGGGGGATGACCCGGCGCGCCAGCCACCCGGCCGCCACCAGGGCCAGGGCCAGCGCCAGCCACCCCTGCCGGGAGTAGGTCAGGGCCAGGCCCACGATGAGCAGGAGGGCGATGGCCCAGGCGCCCCGGTCCCGCCGCCGCTCGGCCACGGCCGTCGCCCAGCGGGGCCAGTGGAGGATCAGGGCCAGCACCAGAAAGCAGCCCAGGGTGTTGGGGTTCTTCATCAGGCCGACGGCGCGGCCCACGTTGGAGCCCGTCAGGGTGGCGACCCACTTCCAGGGCCCGAACCAGCCGAAGAGCAGCACGCCGATGGTCTCCACCGCGGCCATGAAGACGCCCAGGCCGATCACCCAGCGCCAGAGCCCGTTCATCCATGCGCCGGACGAACCGGCCAGCGCCGCCACCCCCTGGGCGGTGGCGGCGTCCGCCGCGCCCGGCCCGGCGGCACCGGCACCCCGCGGGGGGCGGCCCGCAGCCTCCCCGAGGGCCGGGGCGCGCCGGGCCGAACGGTCCGCCCCGGCGGCCCGGCCCGCCGGGCCGGCTTCGCCCCGGTGGGCCTTCCGGTCCTTCCGGCCCGCCCGGTTCGTCCGGTTCGTCCGGTGACCGGCGCCGGCGGCGCGCCGCCCGCCAGCCGCGCCGGCTCCGGGCAAGGGCAGGGGCCCGTAGGCCGCCTCCCACGCCTCCACGGTGGCCGCGCCCAGCAGCAGGGTCGCCCAGAGGACCAGGCTGCGGATCCCCGTGGCCAGATCCATCAGCCCGCGCCCGTTGACCGCGGCCGAGAGAACCACGGCCAGCACCGCCAGGCCGATGGCGCCCAGCATCGCCCAGAGCAGCCGGTTCGTCCCGCCGCGCTGCGGCCAGAAGGCGGCCCGCAGGCCGGGGTCGACGGCCAGGGCCCCCACGGCCAGGGCTCCGAGCCCGGCGGAGGTCAGGTCGCTCAGCCACCGCAGCGGCGACCAGACGAAGTCCACCAGGAGGAAGCGGAAGGCCAGGTAGGGCACGGTGAAGAGCATCAGCAGGGCGATGAGCTGGACGGCGAGCCGGGCCGGTCCCCGGGGGCCGGCCAGGCCGGCGCGCAGGCCACCGCCGGGTCCCACGCGGCCCGCCCGCCCCTGGCCAGGCCCTGCGCCGGCCGGTTGCCCGCCGCGGGCACCCTTGCCGCCCGGCGCCTTCGCCGGCATCGCCCGGGCGGCCGGCCCGCCGCCAGGCCCCCCGCCGGCCCCGGTGGGGCGCCCGGGGTCCCGCCCCTGCCGGGGGTCAAGGCGGGGGTCCCTGCCGGCGGCGCTGGCGTGACGATGCTGGGCCATGGTTCACCTCTCCTCCCCAAAGTGGTCAAGCAATTCGACCCGCCCGCGGCCGGCCCCTGCGGACGGTCCCCCGATCTCCGGCTCCCGCCCCGCCGCGACCCGGTTCAGCAGGACCTCTTCATAGATGGTGACGAACCGGCGCGCCGCCGCCAGGTGGGAGTGGTGCTCGAGGACGTACCGCCGGGCCGCGGCGCCCAGCCGCGCCGCCTCTTCCGGGCGGGCCGCCAGGTCCGCCAGCGCGCGGGCCAGGGCCACCGCATCCCGGTCGGGCACCAGCCGCCCTGTCTCCCCGTCCCGGACGATCTCCCGCAGCCCGCCCACGGCCGAGGCCACCACCGGCTTGCCGAAGACCATGGCCTCCAGGGCGCTGATGGAGGTGGCCTCCTCCACCCCGGCCTCATGGACCGACGGGATCACCACGGCGTCGGCCGCGGCGAAGTAGGTGGGCATCAGCGGGTGGGGGCGCCCGCCTTCCAGCCGGCAATAGGGTTCGAGCCGGCCCCCTTCCACGGCCGCCCGCAGCTCGGCCCACTGGGGCCCGTGCCCCACCACCACCAGCAGCGGCGGTTCATCCCCGGGCCAGGGCACGCGCCCGTCCCGCACCGCCGCCATGGCCTGGACGGCGTAGGCCACGCCGTTCTTCGGCGTCAGCCGGCGCGGGCAGAGGATGACGAACCGGCCGGCGGGCAGGCCGAGGCGCCGCCGGGCCTCGCCGGGCGCGGGCGCGCGGTCCGGCCAGGTGCCGTCGACGAAGTTGGGGATCACCGTCACCCGGCCCGCGGCGCCCAGCTGCTCCGCGTGGCGCCGCAGGCGGGCGTCGACGGTGATCACGTGGGAGGCGCCGGCCAGGGCCTTCTTCTCCAGCTCCAGGTGCCAGCGCTCGGGCGGCGTCCCCGCCCGGATCCGCCGGGCCGCCACGTGCTCACCCGTGGCGTAGCCGTGGACGGTGTAGACGTAGGGCAGCCCGGCCCGCTGGGCCGCCACGGCGGCCATGGGGTCCTCCACGTTGAGGGCGTCGAGCCAGCCCGCCTCCCGCCGCAAGAGCCCCGCCACGAAGCGGGCGCGCATGGCGCTGCTCCAGGTGGTGCCCCAGCCCCGCCCCAGGCGGTTGAACAGCCACGACGGGCCGCGGGTGGCCGCCCACTGCCACGCGGGGAGGTCGTTGAAGGCCCGGATCCGGACCTCATGGCCCAGCTCGCGCAGGCCCCGGGCCAAAAGGTCCACATGGGTCGAGAGCCCGCCCTGGTGGGGGAACTGGTAGCTCGTCGCCAGCACGACCCGCAACCTTGCTCGCTCCCATTGCTGGCACAGTTGGCTATTTCCCACTTGGCCGCTCCGCAAAACCGTTGCCTGTGCAATCATTTTTTCATTTTCATGCTCACGAGGTCCTAGGTCAAGGCGCACATAGAAGAAACTACCATACTGAATCTGGCCTCTGCCCCAGGGTACCCGAGTTGTCGACATGGGGGCCGTGAAACGGGCGGCTCGCTACTGGACCTGCTGCGGACCAACACCGACCTCGACCCGGAGGCCGTGGTGTTAGCCTGTGAGAACCTCTGGCGGATCAAACGGCCCTTCCGAGCCTGTTTCACGAACCCAGTTATTGCCGCAGGATTGTGCCCACGCGGGGTTAAGTGAAGGTATCGGTTGGATTTCGCCATCGCCTGAGGTGTTCCTATGGCCTACCACTTCCGCCCGGTGAACCGCGACCAACTGTACCTGCTCCCACCGAGTCTCCGCGACTGGCTGCCCGAGGACCATCTGACCTGGTTTCTGATCGACGCGGTCGAGCAGAGGGACCTGCGAGCCTTTTACGAGAAGTACCGCGCCGACGGATGGGGCGGGGAGAGCTACGACCCCGCTATGATGGTCACGCTGTTGCTGTATGCCTATTGCGTCGGCGAGCGGTCCAGCCGGCGGATCGAGCGGCTGTGCATGCAGGATGTGGCCTTCCGGGTGATTGCCGCCAACCAGCCTCCCGATCACGCGACTATCGCCCGCTTCCGCCAGCGCCATGAGCGGGAGCTGGCCGAGCTTTTCACCCAGGTGCTGCGGCTGTGCCGCGCGGCGGGGCTCGGGACGGTGGGTGTGGTGACGCTGGACGGGACGAAAGTCAAGGCCAGCGCCCCGCTGGCGGCCAACCGCACCTACGAAGCGATTCGTGAGGAAGTCGAGAAGATGCTCCGGGAGGCGGAGGCGACCGATCGGGAAGAGGATGAGCGGTACGGCCCCGGCCGCCGGGGGGACGCGATGCCGGAAGAACTGCGTCGCCGCCAGAGCCGGCGGGAGCGGCTGAAGGCATGCAAGCGGCGGCTGGAGGACGAGGCGGCCCGGGAAGCGACCCAGCAGCAGGCCCGCATCGACGAACGGAAGGCGCAGGAGCAGGCGACCGGCAAGAAGCGGCGGGGGCGGAAGCCAAAGGCGCCGGATCCTTCGGTGGATCCAGCGGCGAAGGCCAACATCACGGATCCGGACAGCCGGATCATGAAGACCCGGCAGGGCTTTGTGCAAGGGTACAACGCTCAGGCGGTGGTGAGCGAAGACCAACTCATCGTGGCCGCGGCGGTGACGCAAGACGCCAACGACGTGAGCCAACTGCATCCGATGCTCCAGCAGGCGCAAGCCAAACTGCGGGCCGCGGGCGTGGACGAGCCCATCCGGGCCGTCGTGGCCGACGCGGGGTACTGGAGCGAGGCGAACGTGAGGCAGGCACCGAGCGAGGGACCGGAGCTGTTCCTGGCGACGAGCAAAGAGTGGAAGCAGCGCCGAGCCTGGAAGGACGACCCGCCTCCGCGGGGCCGGATCCCCATGGGGCTGAGCCTGCGGGAGCGGATGGAACGCAAGCTGCGGACCCGGCGAGGGCAGGCGATCTACGCGAAGCGCAGCCAGACCGTGGAGCCGGTGTTCGGGCAGATCAAGGCCGTGCGAGGGGCCGACCGGTTCCTGCGTCGGGGTCTGGCGGCGTGTGACAGCGAGTGGAAGCTGCTTTGCTTGACCCACAACTTGCTGAAGCTCTGGCGGAGGGTGAGGGAGCGATCCGCCACCTTGCCCTTTAGATGCACGGTGGCGGGGTTGGCATAGAAGGGGAACGACCGGGCCGTCAGCCTACATAGTCCTGACCGTCAGCCCATGAAGAATTGTCGAATCGACCCGGTACGTTCCCCTACTTCTGATTCGTCAGATTCGTCAGAGTCAGTGCAACAGGCTCTTCCGCACCCTCAAATCCGTCTAAGCGGTTAACATGCTGACCCACCTACGCCAGGCCCACGCCATCCTCCGGCTCGCGCAAACCGACGGCGCCGAGCGCCTCAACGCCACCTGCTAGGCGGCGATGGTCTTCGGCGACCCCCGCCAACGGACCGATAAGACCATCCTGGCCCGCGGCCTAGACCAGGCCCCTCTGCCCGATCCTCCGTCGCCGGCCAGGGCGGGCGCCTACCTGCGGGGCCAGGGCCCCTCACGTTCTCCACGGCCGGGAGGTGACCCAGTATGCAGGTCCATCACCTGGAACAGACGCTCAAGCGGCTCAAGCTCAGCGGCACCCTTGCCAACGTGGAGGCGCGGCCAGAGCAGGCCCAGCGCCAACAGCTCGGCAACCCGGAGTTCCTCACACTCCTGCTGGAGGACGAGGTGGCCCGGCGCGGGCAGAAGGCCCTGGCGCTCGGGGCCTCCCGGGCACGGTTCGAGGAGGTCAAGACGCTGGCCGATTTCGGCTTCAAGGCCAACCCCAAGATCCCGGCGGGGCAGATCCGCGACCTCGCCACGTTGCGCTTCCTGGAGCGCCAGGAGTCGGTGCTCATCTGTGGGCCGGTGGGCGTTGGCAAGTCGCACATCGCCCAGGCCTTGGGCTACGCCGCTTGCGAGAAAGGGTACCGTGTCCGCTACGTCAAGACACCCAGGCTCCTGGGGGACCTCGGCGGCGGCGGCGTCGACGGCAGCTACGAGCAGCGTTTCCGCGGCTACCTCGCACCCGACCTGCTGATCCTCGACGACTTCGGGCTCCAGGCCTTCTCCGCCCCGCAGTCCGAGGACCTCCACCAGCTGATCTGGGACCGCTACCTGCGGCGCTAGACCATCGGGTCTCCAACGAGAACTCTGAAAAAGCGGCGGAAAGCTGATCCCATGGGGCCGAAGATAGTTGCCAGAGGCTGGATGGTATGCGTGGCACTACAGGGGAGCGGATCTGCAGGGTTGCCGGGCTTTCTACGGGTGCCCGTCCGCTCAAGCGGCCGCCCGCTCCATGGTCCGAGACCTCTTCCTACGTCCACGTGCGTCTTGCAAGCGCCGAGCCATCTTCTTGGCGTTGAGCACCAGGCAGGTCAGCCGCACCTGAATCGCCGTCCGTTCCCGGCCTTGGTAACGGCTCCACCCGAGGCCGTGCCACTGCTTGGCCTCCCCAAAGGTGCGCTCGATGACCGTCCGCACCCGCAAGGCCCGTTTCAGCCCCCGCGGCCGGTTCGCTTTCCGTGCCCGGATGCCAGTACAACACTTTCCGCGTCTGGCTCCGGCTCAGACAACGCCCCGCCCGCGGGCAGCCGCGGCAGGCTCGCTCCGAAAAGTACACCAGCCACCCCCCGCGCTGGTGCGGGCTCTGGCCGATGGAGCGGTGGCCCTCGGGACAGATCCACTGCCGGCGGCGCTTGTCGTACGTGAACCCTTGCTTCGGAAGCCTTTGCCTTTGCGTCCGCTGGGGGATGTACGGGCGGATGCCCTGCCGAACGAGATCCGGCCTCAGGCCACTGGCGTCATAGGCCTTGTCAGCCACCATCCGCCGCGGCCGGAGGCCCTGGACGCGCGCTTGTTCCACCAGCGCCGGCGCCCCTTCGAGGTCGCTCGCGTTCCCCGCTGTCACCGCCGCCGCCAGCACGAAGCCGGTCTCATCCGTCGCCAGGTGCATCTTGTAGCCGAAAAAAGGTTTCTCCCGGCGCTGGTGCCCCCAACGCGCCTCCGGGTCGGCATAGCTCGCCACCCGTTCGTCCTTCAGCACCTGCTCCACTTGCTTCCGCACGCGCCGGACCGCCGGCGCCCGGGCGGCGGTCCGGGACGTAATCGCCGCCAACAAGGCCTCCGTCCCTTCCTGTTCTGCCTGCAGCAGTTGATCCTGATCTTCGCAAGTCTCGTCCGGCACCGGCTCGGCCAGCGCCTCCAGTTCCTTCGCCACCTGCGGCGCCGCCTGCCGAACGGCCTGGACCAGCCTCTGCCGCCCCTCGCGCAAAAGCTGCAGCCGGCTGCAGACGGCCGCGTGGGCCACCACCGGGCTGGAGTCCATCACCAGCCAGCGGCCTCTCAGGCACCCCTTCGCCCGCGCCTGGTCCACCAGCCGGTGCAACAGCCGCTGCCACCGTGCCTCCCCAACCGCTGCCGAAACCGCACCAGCGTCGTGTCGTCGGGAATCGCATCCTCCCAGCCAAGGCGGCAGAAGTAGCGATAGAGGACGTTGTAGCGAAGCTGCTGGCAGACCTGCACGTCCGACAGGTTGGCCCACACGGCCAGGAAGAGGACGCGCACCAGCTGCTCCGGCGGATACGAAGGCCGGCCTTGATCGGCGCTGTACAGATCGGCCGTTTCTTCCTCGACGAACGAGAAATCGACGGCCCGGTCGATGTCCAGGAGGGGATGTTCCGCGGGCAGCATGTGCCCAAAGAGGATCTCATCGAAGAAGTTCCGCCGTCGATCCAACCTTCCCAGCATGGTGCATCGGCCCCGGTTTCGGTACCGTCTCCATATGGGGATTCTTCGCTTTGCGTCCTGGCCGTCCTTGCCGAAAAAGCCAAGGGTTTTTTCAGACTCGAGTTTGACACCGTGATCCTTGAGAACCCTTGAAACACAAGGCTTTCTTGGGCACACGGGGGCCGCGTACCACTACACTACCCGGCAGGGGTCGTCTCGGGACGTGGCATCGGCTGCACCCGCGCCGGCGGCCGCAGACCGACGGCCTTGAAGGCCTCGTAGGCTTGGCCCACCAGCTCGGTCCGGGTGAGGTAGGCCTCGCCGTCCAGCTCCACGGCCACGGCGTGCAGCTGAGCGAGATCGTGGAGCACGTCCTCGGAGCTCGCCTCGGGGTTTTGCTGGCGGAGCTTGCGCAACAACAGGCTCTCCAGGACCAGCGCCAGGAAACAGACCATGACGTGCCCCCGGACCCGCCGCTCCGTCCAGTGGAACATGGGCCGCAAGTCCAGGGCGGACTTGAGGGTGCGGAAGGCACGCTCGACCCGCCAGAGGTCCTGGTAGGCCCGCACCACGGCCTCCGGGTCGAGGTTGGTGTTGGTGCGGAGCAGGTACTTCCCATCGTAGCGGGCCGCCCGCTTCACGGCATCGGTGTCGACCACCAACGCGCCCTGGGGCAGGGCCTTGAGGTAACGGGCCACGAGGCGGTTGCGCAGCAGCTGCTTGGCCTCCCCGCGCTCGATCCGCTGCTTCAGGTGCGCGAGGGCCGCCTCCCGGGCCTGGCGGTCGTGCTCAGCCTGGAGGGGGTTGTAGCAGAGGATGTAGCGTTGGCCTTGGTGGATCACCTGCTTGATCTGGAGCCGGTCGTTCACCTTGCGATACCGTCCCGGCTGGCTTAAGACCGCCTCGGCCGCCCGGTGCCGACGCAGGGGCATGCCGACGATGTACTCCATCCCGGCCTCTTCAATGGCCCGCAGGATCTGGCGACTGACCATGCCCCGGTCGGCGACGAAGATCACCCGGCGCAGGTGAAAGCGCCGCTGGAGGGCATCCAGCACGGTTTCCACGGTCGCCTTGTCCGCAGTATCGCCCGGGGAAGACCTCGTGGGCGATGGGGTAGCCGTCCCGGGTTATGAGCACACCCACCACCAGCTGGGGCCGGTCCGGGCGCTCGTAGCCGTAGGCGGCCAGGCCCTCGGGTCCGCGGCCTTCGAAGTAGCTAGATGTGCGTCCCACATCACCACGTCGACATCGGTCCACAACAGGTCGTGAGCCCGGGCAAAGACGCGATTTTCGATGGTCTCCTTGTGCTTGGCCAGCACATCCAAGGCCCGGTAGTAGTGGTACAACTCGAGCTCTTCCGCCTCGGGCCGGTAGACGCACTGCAGCCAATGGCGCACTGTGCCGCGCTTGGAGCAGGGGTAGTGGAGCTGTCTTTGTTCTTGAAGGTCTTCCGGCGGACGAAAATGGCACAACATCATAGTATGACCGTGCTTACTACATAAGTGTTTCACGAATACACGGGGCACTACACTTTTGACCCAAAACAGCCGCCGCCCCATGGAAACCCCTTGGTTCATGCGGGTTCTTGGGGCGGCGTGGCACCAAGAAGGACTGTTAACTGTCAAACCCGAGCATAAACCACTCGCCTTCTCTCCGCCCGAATTCTCTTCGCAATATCACCTATACAATTTGATAACCTTCTTATCCTCTGAAGGTGAATGAATGTGCCTCGAATTTGGTGGCCGCCTCGTATATCAAATTGTCGACGCGCCGCATGTGAATGATGACCTCCCCCTATAGATTTAGTACACTCCTTACAAAGATGGCGAGGAGTAGACATATTTCAACCCGTACCTCAACCATTGTTCCGCAAATCGTCGTGCTTGCTCATAAGTCGAAACCCGTCCAGATCTGACCCAAAACCCATTCAATTCGGGGTGCGGTGCAACGTACATTTTGTAGCCCGTGAGCTTGGACAGTCGGGCTGCGGCATCGGCCGCATCATCCTGACTTTGGAATAAACCTCCTCCAACATAGTACACCAACTCAACCTTATAAACACCATCCGGTCCTAAAACGTATTTCAAGCCGAGCGGCGACCACTTCGCCGCAAATTCCTTTGCTTTTTCAAAGGCGGTGATCCTTCCGGAACGAACCCAAAACCCGGAACTTGATGGATGGGGTGCAGTATAGATTTTGTAACCAGTTAATCTAGTAAACTTCTGTGCAGCAACATTAGCTTCATCCTCCGACATATATAGTCCGCCTCCAACGTAAAACCAATCTACTTCGGGCTCATCTTCACCGTATATGTTAGAAATTTGAGTACCCGGGTAATAAAATGCAAGGATTTCTTCATACGACTGCCCTTGCCGCGCCCTATAGTACGCACCCCACTGACTCATACCGACGCCATGGCCATACCGTCTTGTTCCAATAAGGTGATAAGAATCGACGTCTTCTTTAATCTCTTGAAGGTTGACCAATGAAGACCGTAAATATGGCTCCAGAACGTTATCAATGAACGTTTCTCGTTGTAATTTTACTCCCATTCGAACATAAGCGGATGAAACATATCCGTAGTTAATTCCATTGGAATCGCCATAGGCAATTTTATACCAGCCTGTTTCCTCACCAAGAATTACGATGGTTTTACCTTTAGCCAACGAAGCCAACTTTTTCCCGTTTGGCTTATCGCGTACATTTAAAGGCTTTTCTTTGGTGTCCACCATACCGACTTTCGCTTGTACGTTCGGTTCCTCTCTTAGAATTAGGGTGACATTAATATCAATGGTTCCATCAGTGTTTAAATTAACGTTATCAAATGATATAATTCGGATGTCGTAATTAGGAGCAACAAGCTTCTTCAAATATGTCACAAAGTTTCTATCTACCTCTACCAAGTGATCCCAAGAAGAGGTTTCGTCGACGCGCTTTATCTGGAATTTGTTTAGCTGGATGCTCCATTCCAAACCGGGATCATAAGGATCTTTCCTGGCAATAAAATATGGAAGCGGATCTCCACCCCATACAGCGGAATTGGACTCGGTTTGTCCACCGTTATAAGCAGAATATAGAGCTTCAATCAACTTCCCTTTATAGGTAAGTACCTGCCCTCGTGTCTGATCTACAGCTTGGTCACTCTTGATGAGACCATTCTTGTATCCGCCATACACCTGAAATCGATCACTATCGTCGATAACTTTTCCAATTAGCCTTAATGCATACGTTCTTGCGGCGACAGCTTGGGCCTTCAGAGCCTCTATGGGCCAGTTAGGATACATTTCTTCCGGTACTACTCCCTTAATATATTCTTCAAGCGGAACTAAATTGACCGGTCTTATATGGCCATTTTCTATTTCGAATATAATTGTGCCAATATACGATCTTCCATTAATGGATATTATGCCAGAATCCTTTGCCGGTGTAGCCCTAAACGAGGTTGCCACTGCAATAATATTTTGCCCTTTCTTTAAATTGAGATTCTTGCCATCATCATCAATTTTTATTTCGTATTCAGTTCCTGGGCTAAGGTCGATATTATTGTTAATTTGGTACGGAACAGAAACTGTTATTCTAACAGCAGGTTTATTTCCAAGAAAATGTTTCAATTTGACAGAGACAATTGGTTCGTTAGACGCCGCTTTTACTACAGTTTGAAAGCACAGCAGGATAGGGATCACTGCAGTGAAAACCTTAACAAATATGCTAACCAGCCCTCCATGCGATTTTGTCATGACCACTCCTCCTCAGTTCGTTATGCAAATTTTTCTGAAAGGCTGCTTCCACCTGACGTCGACCTACCGGGCCTGCTCCACAGCGCCAAGCAGGGTTCAGTAAACGTCGTCAAAGGGTGGCCGGCGACCACAGTGGACGGTGCCGCCGCGGTTAGGGTCGACCACGATCCCCGTCGAGCCAGGTGGTCAGGTACTCCCTCCCACCGGACTGGTACGGCCGCCTGGCGGTCGGACCTTAAACCAGCTGCTCCACTTGGCGCGCAAGGTGACCACCAAATCTAAATCCCAGGGGGATGCGGTGGGATCACCCAGAGTTCCGGCGAGAGTCGCGCCACTGGTACCGCTGCGAGTATCGCGGCTGTCTCCGTATTGGTACGGGTGCTGCCCGGGTTCCCTACCCTCCTCTCCGTCCTGGGTGTGGGCCGGGATCCGTTCCCCTTTCACCAACCCTTGCGCTACGGCCCCCTTCGGACCGACGGCAGTCGCGCCGTCCGCCGCCTCCGGCGCATCGCCGCCGTCCGACAAGGAGCGGGGTGCTTCCCCGCAACCCCCTGTGAAACCCCATGGGAATGGCTCCGGTCCCATCCTCTCCCCTCACCTCCGCACGAACCAACCCCAGCCGGGCGGGGTCCGGTGTCACAACTTGGACAGATTTGTCACATGGTTGGGTTGGTTCGTCCCCGGCACGGCATGTCCTGCCCGCGTTGGGTCCCAATTCCGCCGGGAGGAGGTGGTAATCGGTGGAACCGGGTTGGAAGGGGCCGGACGATGGCGCCCGGCGGCGGAAGGCGGCGATAAGATGGGATCGCTGGGCGGAGGCGACAGGATGACCGGATTTCGGAAGCGACCGGATTGCGGAGGCGACGGCTCACCGGCCGGGCGGCCGGGCCGCCGATGTGGGATGGCCCGCCGATCGGGACGAACCTGCCGCACCCGCCGAACCCGACGATCCTGCCGGTCCCGGGGGCCCCGAACCGCCGGGCCGCTGGGAACCGGCGCCCCGCCGGCGGGCCGCCCGCAGCACCATGGCAACGAAGCGGGCGTTGTCGACCACCACGCGGCGCCAGCGCTTGCGGGGTTCCAGCATCATCCGGTAGACGCCCTCCAGCCCGGCCTGCTGGATCCAGCGGGGCGCCCGGCGGGCCATGCCGGCCAGCACGTCGAAGCCGCCCCCCACCCCCTGGGCGTAGAGGACACCGGTCTTGGCGAACCACCGCTCGAGGAACCGCTCCTGGCGGGGGCTGCCCAGGGCGACGAAGAGCATGGTCGCCCCGCTGGCCCGCACCCGCTCCGCCACCGCCCCCTCCTCGTCGGGGCGGAAGTAGCCGTGGTGGGTGCCGGCCACTTGGAGGCCCGGCCAGCGGCGGGCGGCCTCGGCGGCGGCCCGTTCCACCACCTCGGGGCGGGCACCCAGCAGGAAGACCGGCCAGCCGTGGCGGGCGGCCTCGGGCAACAGGGCCATCATCAGGTCGACCCCGGGCACCCGCTCGGGCACCCGCAGGCCGAAGCGGCGGGCGGCCCAGAGGGGGCCGGCGCCGTCGGGGCTGACCAGGTGGGCCCGGCGGATGAAGGCCCGCAGCAGGGGATCCTCCGCCGCCCGCACGTACTTGGCGGCGTTCATGGAGACCTGCAGGGTGGGTTCGCCCCGGCGAACCCGCTCGACGATGGTCTGCACCGTCTCGTCGAAGGTCAGGGCATCCAGGGGCAGTCCCAGCAGTTCGATGCGCAGGGAAGGCACCCTCCCTCAGGACGAAAGCTCGCGTCAGCGTCACGATGACTTCGGCCCCGCGATTCGCCGGCCCCAAGGTCCGCCCCTACGGCGCCTCCTGCCCCCGCCCCGCCCCACCGGGGCCCGTGGCCTGGCCCAGGGACCGGTACAGCACCACCAGCTCCGCCGCCTGGCGCCAGCGGTCGTGGCGGGCGGCCAGGGTGGGCCCGTAGCGCCGGGCCCGCTCGCGGAAGCGGGGTTCGTCCAGCACCCGGCGGATGGCGCCGGCCAGGGCGGTGACGTCGCCCGGGGGCACCAGCAGGCCGTAGTCGCCGTCCTGGACGATCTCCGGGATGCCCCCCGTCCGGCTCGCCACCACGGGGGTCCCGCAGGCCAGGGCCTCCAGGACCACCAGCCCCAGTCCCTCCTCCAGGGACGGCAGGACGAAGACGTCGGCGGCGGCCATGGCGGCGGCCACCTGCTCGGGCGGCTGGGGGCCGGCAAAGGTGACGTGCGCGCCGATCCCCAGGGCCGCGGCCCGGGCCTCCAGGAGCTCCCGGTAGGCCGGGTCCACCGCGGGCCCCACCAGCAACAGGTGCCCGCTCCCCCGCCGCTCCCGCACCCGGGCGAAGGCCTGCACCAGGGCATCGACGCCCTTCAAGGGGATCAGGTTCCCGGCGTACACCACCAGAGGCCGGTCGCCGTAACGGGCGCGGACCGCCTCGGCCCCCGGCGCGTCCGGATGGAAGACCCGGGTGTCGATGCCGGCGCTCTGCACGGTGATGCGGCCGGGCGGCACGCCGAACCGCTCCACCACCCGGTCCCGGAGGAACCGGCTGACGGCGATGACGTGGTCGGCGCCCCGCAGCACCCGGCCCACGGCGCCCGCCAGCCGCGGGTAGCGGTCGGGCAGGACCAGCACGTCGGAACCGTGGACCGTCACCACCAGGGGCCGGCGGGCCCAGCGGCGGAACCAGAGCCCCACCACCCCGCTGGGGACGGCGTAGTGGGCGTGGACAGCGTCGTAGCGGCGCGGCAGCCGGGCCAGCCCGCGCAGGGCCCAGGCGGCGTAGGCCAGCCGGCCCCGCCAGCCCCGGCCACGGCGGGGCATGGCCAGCACGTCCACCTGGGCCCCGGCGGCCCGCAGCGCCTCCACCTGGCCCCGGACGAACAGGCCGAAGGCCGGTTCGTCCGCGTTGGGATACATGTTGGTGATGACCAGGACCCGCAGGGGCCGGGGCGCCTCGCCCGAACCGGCAGGGGGCGGCGCCGGGGTCCCGGGGCGGTCGTCGGGCTCCACGTCGGTTCCTCCGCTTCCGGTGTTCCGGTGGCCACCGCCGGGCCGTCAGCGGCTGGCCCGGGCGGGGTCGCCGGGGCCCCCGGCCGGGTCCACGGCGGGGCCCACGGCTGGGTCCACGGCGGGGCCCACCGCCGCGGCGGCGTGGGGCCCCAGGCCGTCCTGGACGAGCCCGTTCTTCCCGTCCCCCAGCACGAAGACCTCGAAGCCCGCGGCCCGCCAGCGGTCATGGTCCAGGTGGTTGCGGGTGTCCAGCAGCACCGGCTGGGCCACCAGGGGCCGCAGGGCCTGGGGGTCGATCTCCCGGAACCGGTCGTGGTCGGTGACCAGCACCAGGATGTGGGCGCCGCGGGCCGTCTCCTCCAGGGTCGCGTTGGGCAGGGCGCCCCGGCGGACCAGGGGATCGTAGGCGGCCACGTCGAAGCCGCGGCTCTTGAGGATGCGGGCCAGCACGTAGGCCGGCGACTCGCGGCTGTCGTCGGAGTTGCCCTTGTAGGCCAGGCCCAGCAGGCCCACCTTGATGGTGCCCGCGGCCGCCCCGGTGGACGTCCCAGCCAGGGCGTCACCGGCCCGGCCCGCCGCGGCGCCGGTGGCGGCACCCGCCGCGGTGCCGTTGGCCGCCCCCGCCGGGTCCACGGCCGGGCCCACGGGCAGGCGCCCGCCCAGCAGGCGCCCCACGGTGAGCTGCTCGACCCGCTCCGCCACCACCACGGGCATGCGGTCGTTGGTCGTCCGGGCCTGGCGGATCAGGGCGGTGGCCAGGGGCGCCCGTTCCACGATGAACCAGGGGTCGACGGCGATGCAGTGGCCGCCCACCCCGGGCCCCGGCCGGTGGATGTTGACCCGCGGGTGCAGGTTGGCCAGCTCGATGGCCTCCCACACGTTGACCCCGACCCGCTCCGCCGCCATGGCGAACTCGTTGGCCAGGGCGATGTTGACATCCCGGTAGGTGTTCTCCATCAGCTTGACCAGCTCGGCGGTGGTGGGGTCGGTGATCCGGATCTCGCCCCGGACGAAGGTGGCGTACAGGGCCCGGGCCCGCTCGGCGGCGCGGGGCGAGTCGGCCCCGATCAGCCGCGGGTTGCCCGGCAGCTCGATCAGGATCCGGCCGGGCAGCACCCGCTCGGGCGAGAAGACGTAGTCCAGCCCCGGCACCCGGCTCTCGATGATGGGACGAACCAGCCGGTTCAGCGTGCCCGGCGGCACCGTGGACTCCAGGATGACCATCTGGCCCGGCCGGGCCACCTGGGCCACGGCCTCGGCCGCCTTGCGCACGGCGGTCAGGTCGGCCCCGCCCGTCTCCCGGTCCAGGGGCGTGGGCACGGTGATGATGTAGACGTCCCGGCTCTCCAGCCGCTGGGTCACCCGGAAGCGGCCCGTCGCCCGGACCTCCTTCAGGAGCTCGGGCAGGCCGGGTTCTTCCACCGGGCACTGGCCGGCTTCCAGGGCGGCCACCAGCTCGGGGTTGATGTCGACCCCCAGCACGTCGACGCCGGCGCCGGCGAAGAGCAGCGCCGTGGGCAGCCCCACGTACCCCAGGCCGACGACGGCAACCTTCTCGGGCATGGGATCGTCCTCCCTGGGCATCGGGTTGCGGCGGCGCGGCTGGGCGGCGCGGCGCCCGGTGGCCGGTCGCCCGCTGCCCGCGCCAGAACGTCCGCACGGTCCAAACCTTATTAATTCCTTGCACACGGGCGAGCCGCGGGCAAGGGGTCGGCCCTCAGTGGCCGTCGCCCGCCGGGGTGTCCGCCTCGCCGCTCCGCACCCGCAGGAGGCACCAGGTCCCCAGCGCCAGGAACGCCACCCCGACCGGGAAGAAGGCGGCCCACCCCAGCCCGTCCACCAGGGCGCCGTAGACGGGCGGGGAGATCAGGCCCGCCACGGCGATGGCCAGGTTCCACAGCCCGGTGTAGGTGCCCAGGGTGCCCGGCGGCGCCAGGTTGACCAGGATCGGGTAGGAGTTGGTCATCAGCAGCGCCCAGCACACCCCGGCAAAGCCGAAGAGGCCCGGGAGCAGGGCCGCGGGCGGGTTGGCGGCGAGAGCCAGGAAGGCCGCCAGGATGCCCGTGCTGCCGATCCGCGTCGCCCGCAACCGGCCGATCCGGTCGCCCAGCACGCCCGCGGGGATGGACAGCAGGATGAAGGGCCCGGCGAAGTAGCCCAGCATGTAGGTGGCCTCCACCTGGCTCAGGCCCAGGGCCTCGGTGCCGAAGCGGGTGAACATGTTCTGGGCGCCGTTGACGGCGGCCACCCAGGCCAGGGCCGCCAGCAGCAGCCAGAAGGCGCGGCGGTCGGGGGCGCGGGCCACGGCCTTGAGGGCGACCAGCAGGTGGCCCCGCTGGGCCAGGGCGTCGGAGGAACCCGCCGCGCCGGCCGGTTCGTCCCCCTCGATCCCCGCGTAGCGGGCCAGCCGGCGCTCGGGGATCGCCAGGGCGACCAGGGCCAGGGAGGCCAGGACGACCACGGCCGCCTGGTCGAAGGGCAGGGTGCGGGCGCGGTCGAAGCTGGGCGAGAGCACGAAGATGGCGAGCATCGCCCCCACTCCGCCCATCAGCAGGATGATGCCGTTGGCCCGGGCCCGTTTCTCCGGCGGGGTGACGTCGGGCATCAGGGCGGTGGCGGGGCTGGAGTAGATGCTGATGCCCACGTTCATGAGGACGGTCGCCAAAAGCAGCGAGCCCAGGCCGGTCTCCCGGGGGATCAGCCACAGCCCCAGGGCCGTCACGGGCACGCCTATATATAGGAAAGGCATTCGCCGGCCCAGCGGGGTCGCGACCCGGTCGCTGAGGGCGCCGAAATAGGGCTGGACCGTCGCGGCGGCGATGTTGTCCAGGGTCATGATCACGCCGATCAGGAAGTTGCTGGCCAGGTACTGGCCGTAGAGGTTGGGCAGGTAGGCGTTGTACAGGGTCCAGACCACCTGGATGCCCAGGTAGCCGGTGCCCAGGATCAGGATCCGCCACCAGCCGGCCCAGGGTTCGCCGGGCGGGCCAGCGGCCCCTCCACCTGCCAACGCTTCACCGGCGACCCCTCCACCGGCCTCCCCCCTGCGACCGGCCTCGCCACCGGCCGCCCCGTCGCGGCCGGAGCCTCCGCCGGCCGCCCCACGACCGCCGGCCCCTCCGCCGCTGCCGGCCTCCCCCCAGGCCGGCCCGCCGGCGCCGGCCCCTCCACGGGCCGCCCCGCCGGCCGGTCGACCGCTTCTCCACAGGGCGCTCACGGGACCCTCTCCCCTCCTGGACCTGGAACGATGATGGGACTATTTCCCCGGCAATGCGCCCGTTCCCCCTGGGTTCCAGAAACTGCTATCCTAACCGTTCGCGGCCGCGAACAGGCTTCCTCTTGAGTGGCATCATGTCGCGCCGCCGGGGAGCGGCGGGCAAGGAGGGGGAAGGGTGCAGCGCACGGTCCACGAGGTCCTGGAACTGCGGGACCTGATCGTCGCCTGTGACGCGGTGGCGAACAAGCTGCTCCATGCCGCCAGCACGGCCCGCGACGCCGACGTGGTCCAGATGCTGGGGGCCCACGAGCGGACCTTCCGCCAGCAGTGTCACCAGCTGAAGCAGGCCCTGGCGGGCGAGGGCGGGCTGTACGGGCTGGGGGCCTCCTGGGACGGTGGAACCGGCGCCGCCGCGCCAGGCGCCGGCCTGGCGGGCACGGCCATCGGCGCGGGCGGCCCGCTGGCGCCGGGTGGGCCCGGCGGGTTGGCCGGACCGGGCGGCCGGCCCGGGGACGGCTGGGGGCCCAGCATGGGGCCCGGTGTGGTGCCGGCCCACGGTCCGGGGGCCGGCGCGGCGACCGGCCGGGGTCCGGCCTGGGGCACCGGTCCGGCGGGCGCGGCCGGGACCGGGTGGAGCCCCGGGGCAGCGGGTCCGGCCGGTGCGGCCGGGGCCGGCTGGGGTGCGGGGGCGGCGGGTGGAACCGCCGGCGCCGGGACCGGATGGGGCCCCGGAGCGCCCGGTGCAGCGGGGGCCGGGTGGAACCCGTCTCCCGCCGGCCGGGGCGGGCCCGTCCATCCCGCCGAGGCCGGCGGGGCGCCGGGGTACCCGCCCACCGGTCCGGGGACCTATAGTTACCGGCCGTCGGCGGCGGCCCAGGACCACCGCTACCCGGCGGGCGCCGGCGCCGAGGGCCGGGGAGCCGCGGCACCGGGCGGCCACCCCGGCGGCCCGGCCCGGGCCGGCGATCCCGCCGGCGACGGCTGGCGGCCCATCCGCGGGGGCAGCCCGGAACTGGGCCCCCGGGGCGATGGTGCCGACGCCACCCGGGACGCCCTGCGCCACCGGCCGGAGCTGGTGGGCTGGGAGCCGGGCGCGGGCAACAACGAGGGCTGGCAAGCCGGCGCCCGGCGGGAGCCAGCGGGCCTGGAGGCCCGCTGGGAGGGCGGCCTGGGCACGGCTGGCCCGGCCGGCGCCGGACGGGCCGGAGCCCTGGACCGGGCCGCCTACTGGCGGGCCGGGCTGGCCGGCGCCCGGGAGCCGGAGGTAGCAGGGTACGGGGCGGTGGCTGGCAGCAGCCGCATGGAGGCCGCCGCGGAGTGGCGGCGGGCCGAGGAAGGCCCGGCGGCCCGGGCCGGGGCGGCGCGGGGCATGGCTGCCCGGGCCGGCCGTCCCGGCGGCGGGGACCTGTCCGCCCAGGCCAGCGGCCGGGAGGCGGTCCGGCCGGAGGGCGCGCCCGGCGCCGAGGCCTTCACCGCCGTGCGCCCGGTCGGCTATGGGCCGGGGGCCGCAGCCCAGGTGGCCGGCAGCCCCGTGCCGGTGGCTGAGGCCGGTCCCGGCTTCCGCGGCCACTGGACCGCCCAGGGCGGGCCCGAAGGCGGCCCCGGGACCAGCGGCATCCGCTTCGACTCGCCCCGGGTGGGCTTCGGTCCCGAGTGGGCGCCCAACCCCTGGACGGGCCCCGCGGCCGGTTCGCGGCCGGGGACGGGCCTGCAGGGCGACGCCTTCGGCCGGGGCGGCGCCCCCCAGACGGCCGGGTACACCGCCCCGGCGTCCGCCTGGCGGCCCGAAGCGGCCCAAAGCGGTCCCGTGGAAGCGGGCGCCGTCCGGCTGGCCGACCCCGACGCCCTGGCCATCGCCGACTGCCTGCAGGATTGCAAGCACATGGCCCTGCGGATGATGGTGGCGGCGACGGAGGCGGCGGACCGGCACCTGCGGCGGACCCTGTACCAGATGGCCGGCCAGCACCTGGAGATGGCGGGCCAGCACTACGAGTGGCTGCGCCGGCGCGGTCTCTACACCGTGCCCCCCGCCCCGGCCGATCTGGTCCGTCACCTGGAGGACGACGTCCGGCGCATGGAGCAGGCCCTCAAGGTCCTGCCGGCGACCGAGGGCGCCGCCACCGGGGCTGCGGCCGTCAACACCAGCCTGGCCGGCTACCCCTCCGGCGGCCTGAAGGGCGCCTTCGGCGGCCAGCAGATCCGCAACTAGCCGGCGACCCGCCCGCAGAGCAAGCGGGCCGGGAGGCGGGCCGGGAAGGAACCGGCCGTCCCACCGGGGGACCGGGCACCCCGGGCGGCGGCCGGGTTCCTCCCGGTCCGTGTCTTTTCGCGCCCCTGGCCCGCCAAGCCTCGGCCGGCGGCCGTGTGATCACCCGTGCGACGGCAACCGTTGGCACCCTTCTGGCGCCCTGCATGCCGTTCACCGGCCTGGAATGCCACTCATCCCGCCCGGGCGACCGCTGGCCGGCACGGGGCAACTCTTCCACCACTTGGCGGGGCCCTTTGCAAGTTGACCATCATAAACTTTCTTAACGATCCCTTGACGGGGTTCCCGCACCCCGTATAATCATGCCTAAATATGCGCTGCCAATCTCCACCGAACGAACTGTTGCGCAGACCTGTCCCAAGTTCGCAAGCCTATAGCACAGACCATCACCGCCTGTCCGGTCGAAACGTGCGCGAAAACCTGAACGATTGACCACACCCGCTGCGCCGGGTTCATACAATGGACTGCATAACCGGCCGCCACCGGCGAGGAACGCAGCCGCCCTGGGGCCGGTTCTTCCGCAGGAACACGAATGGGCGACTTGCACAGGGGCGGTCCGCGAGCCGGCCCCACCCGGCCCACCTGGACCGGCCGGCCCGGCCGGCCAGCGGGCCCCGCCGGCTCAGCCGGCCCCGCCGGCCCCGCCGGCCCGCCCATGACCCGGCGCCGCCCATCACCGCCGCCAAAGGAGGGAGATCCCGTGATGCAGCGCACCCACCTGGACCCCCAGCAGCCCTGGAATCCCCCCGGTGGCCGCGGGAACCGCCTGCCCGAACACGACGCCTGCGGGGTGGGCTTCGTCGCCACCCTCTCGGGACGGCCCGATCCGGCCCTGGTGCGGCTGGGGCTCGAGGCCCTGCACCGCCTGCGCCACCGCGGCGGGGTGGCCGCCGACGGCATCACCGGCGACGGCGCCGGCGTCATGACCGAGATCCCCCGGCGCCTTCTGGTCCGGGAGCTGGCGGCCCAGGGGGTGCGCCTGCCGGCGGGAGACCTCTTCGCCGTGGCGGCGTGCTTCTTCCCCGCCGAGGAAGAGGCGGCCGCCCGGGCCCAGGCGCTTTTGGCGGAATGCTGCCGGGAGCAGGGGCTCGACCTGGTGGCCTGGCGCCCGGTGCCCGTGGATCCCGGCGTGCTGGGCCCCATCGCCGCGGCGAGCCGGCCCTCCATCTGGCACGCGGTGATCGTGCCGGGGCCGCGGCTGAACCCCGGTCTCCCCTTCGACCGGGCCCTCTACCTGGCCCGGCGGGCCTTCGAGCGCCGGGCGGCCGCGTTCGTCCCGGGCGGGGAGCCGGGCGGCCCGGCCGCGGCCGCGGGCCACGGGGAGCCGGGCGGCTCGGCCGCGCCCGCGGGCCACGGGGATCAAGGCGATCCGGCCGCTGCCACGGGCCAAGGAATCCCGGCGGGCCGGGCCCGGCCCTACATCGCCTCCATGTCGTCCCGGACCGTGGTGTACAAGGGGCTCCTGCGGGCCGGGGACCTGGACCGGTTCTACCTGGACCTGCAGGACCCGGACTTCGCCACCCGGTTCGTCCTCTTCCACCAGCGCTACAGCACCAACACCACGCCCACCTGGGAGCGGGCCCAGCCCTTCCGGCTGCTGGGGCACAACGGGGAGATCAACACCCTTCAAGGCAACGTCAACGGCATCGCCGCCCGGGAGCCGTGGCTGGCCGTGCCCGGCTGGCCCGAGCTCACGCCCGGCGCCGTGGCCCCGGTGATCGACCCGTCGGGGTCCGACTCGGCCATGCTGGACAACGTGCTGGAGCTCCTCGTGCTGGCCGGCCGCGACGCCCGCCACGCCCTGATGATGCTGGTCCCCGAGGCGTGGGAGAAGGTGGCGGACCTCCCTCCCGTCCTGCGGGACTTCTACCGGTTCCACGCCTGCCTGACCGAGCCGTGGGACGGCCCCGCGGCCCTGGTCTTCAGCGACGGGCGCTGGGTGGGTGCCCGCCTGGACCGCAACGGGCTGCGGCCGATGCGCTACACGGTGCTCAAGAGCGGCATCGTGGTGGCCGCCTCCGAAGTGGGGGTGCTGGACGCGGATCCGGCCGACGTGGACGAACGGGGCAAGCTGGGGCCGGGCCAGATCATCGCCGTCGACCTGATCACCGGCCGGTTCCTCCGGGATGAGGAGGTCAAGGCGGAGGTGGCCACCCGCCGCCCCTACGGCCGCTGGGCCGAGGCCATCGTCACGGGGCCGCCGGCCACCGCCGGAACGCCCGGGAGCCAGGCGGGCGCCGGGACCGGGGACGAACCGGCCGCGGCCGGCGGGCCGCCGGGCGGCACCGCCGCCACGGCGGGGACGGGCGCGCCGGCGAGCCCGGCTCCCACCCTCCCCCTGGCCGCCTTCGGCTGGACCCGGGAGGAGCTGACGGTGATCGTCCGGCCCATGGTGGAGACGGGCAAGGAGCCCGACGGGTCCATGGGCGACGACACGCCCCACGCCGTCCTCTCCCTGGTCCACCGGCCGGTCCACCACTACTTCCGGCAGCGGTTCGCCCAGGTGACGAACCCGCCCATCGACCACCTGCGGGAGGAGCTGGTCTTCTCCCTGACCGTGCGGCTGGGCCGCCACCCCAACCTCCTGGTGGAGGACCCCTCCCAGGCCCGGGTGATCGAGCTGCCGGGGCCCGTCCTGACCGGGGCCCAGATGGCCTGGCTGCGGCAGGTGGCGTCCGGGGCCCCCGGCGGCGCCGGGTTCCGGGTGGCCGAGCTGCCCATGCGGTTCCCCGCCACCGGCCCGGACGCCCTGCAGCCGGCCCTGGAGGACCTCTGCCGCCAGGCCGAGGCGGCCGTGGACGCCGGTTCGTCCATCCTGGTCCTGACCGACCGCGGCGTCGGGCCGGGCCACGCCCCGATCCCGGCCCTGCTGGCGACCAGCGCCGTCCACCACCACCTGCTGCGGGCGGGCAAGCGGGCCCTGGCGTCCATCGTGGTGGAGAGTGGCGAGCCGCGGGACGTCCACCACTTCGCCACCCTGGTGGGCTACGGGGCATCGGCCGTCCACCCCTACCTGGCGCTGGCCGTGGCCCGGGAGATGGCCGGCGACGAGGGGGTCCTCCGGTTCATCCAGGCGGTGGAGGGCGGCCTCAAGAAGGTCATGTCGAAGATGGGCATCTCCACCCTGGACGCCTACCAGGGCGCCCAGATCTTCGAGGCCATCGGGCTCGATCCGGCGGTGGTGGAGCGGTACTTCACCGGTACGCCCTGCGCCGTGGGCGGCAACGGGCTGCGGGAGCTGGCGGAGGACGTCCTCTACTGGCACCGCCAGGCCTACCCGGTCCCGCCTGCGGCGGCCCATGGCCCGGAGCGGGTGGAACCGGCAGCGGCGGAGGGGAACGGCCATGCCGCGGGGGCCGGCGCGCGGGCCGGTGGGAGGACGGACGAACCGGCGGCGGGGGCGGGCGGAGGCTCGCTCGCTGCGGCGGGGCCCGCGGGCCCTGCCGGCGCTGGGGACGACAAGCCCGCCGAGCCAGGTCGACCGGGCCGGTCCGCCGGCCCAAGCGGCACCACCGAGCTCACCGCCACCGCCGCCGACGGGTACGGGTTCTTCAAGTTCAAGAAGGACGGCGAGCTCCACGAGTTTAGCCCCGAGGTGGTCCGGGCCCTGCACGAGGCGGTGCGGGCGGCGGCCAAGCCCCGCCCGGGGGTGCTGGACGGCGACTTCCTCGCCACCTACGAGCACTACCGCCGCTTCAGCCGGCTCGTCCACGACCGGCCGCCGAGCCAGCTCCGGGACCTCCTGGACTTCCGCTCCGACCGGCCGCCGGTTCCCCTGGACGAGGTGGAGCCGGTGGAGACCATCGTCCGCCGCTTCTCCACCGGGGCCATGTCGGTGGGCGCCCTCTCCCCCGAGGCCCACGAGAACCTGGCCGTGGCGATGAACCGGCTGGGCGCCCGCTCCAACTCCGGCGAGGGCGGCGAGGACCCCGCCCGCTACGGGACCGAGCGCAATAGCGCCGTCAAGCAGGTGGCCTCGGGCCGCTTCGGCGTCACGCCGGCCTACCTGGCCTCGGCGGTGGAACTGCAGATCAAGATGGCCCAGGGCTCCAAGCCCGGCGAGGGCGGCCAGATCCCCGGGCACAAGGTGACGGAGCTGATCGCCCGGCTGCGCCACACGGTGCCGGGGGTGCCCCTGATCTCGCCGCCGCCGCACCACGACATCTACTCCATCGAAGACCTGGCCCAGCTGATCTACGACCTCAAGCAGGCCAACCCCGAGGCGCTGGTCTCCGTCAAGCTGGTGGCCGAAACGGGGGTCGGGATCATCGCCGCCGGGGTCGCCAAGGGGTACGCGGACATCGTGGTGATCAGCGGGCACAGCGGCGGCACCGGCTCGTCGCCCCTGAGCTCCATCAAGCACGCGGGCCTGCCCTGGGAACTGGGCCTGGCCGAGACCCAGGCGATGCTGGTGGCCACGGGCCTGCGCGGCCGGGTGACGGTGCGGGTGGACGGGGGCCTGAAAACCGGGCGGGACGTGCTGGTGGCGGCCTTGCTCGGGGCCGACGAGTACTCCTTTGGCACCTCGGCCCTGGTCGCCGAGGGCTGCGTCATGGCCCGGGCCTGCCACACCAACACCTGCCCCGTCGGCATCGCCACCCAGGCCGAGCGGCTGCGGCAGCGGTTCCCCGGCACGCCGGAGCACGTGATGAACTACTTCCTCTACATGGCCCAGGAGGTGCGGGAGCTGCTGGCCCAGCTGGGCTACCGCTCCCTGGATGAGGTGATCGGGCGGGCGGACCTGCTGGTCCAGAAGCCGCCGTCCCTGCCCCGGGCGGAGCGGGTCGATCTCGGCCGGCTCCTGGTGCCGGCGGCGCCGGTCGAAGAGGGCTCGGCCGGTGGGGCCGGTGGCGCGTCTCCCCTGCCCACCCTTCCCCTGCGCCGCTTACAGCTGCGCAACCCCCTGCCGGAGGAGGACAACCTCGGCCGGCGCATCGCTGCGGAGCTCGAGCCCTACATCCAGCGGCGGCGGCCCGTGCGGCGCAGCTACACCATCCGCAACACGGACCGGACCGTGGGGGCCACGGTGGCCTGGGCCATCGCCCGGCGCTACGGCGACCAGGGCCTGCCCCCCGGGACGATCCAGCTGGCCTTCCGCGGCACCGCCGGCCAGTCCTTCGGCGCCTGCTGCATCGCCGGCCTGCACCTGGAGCTGACCGGTGCGGCCAACGACTACGTGGGCAAGGGCATGGCGGGGGGCGAGATCGTCATCCGGCCCGAGCCCGGCGCGCCCACCGACCCGGCCCGGAACGTGCTGGCCGGCAACACGGTGCTCTACGGCGCCACCGGCGGGACCCTGCTCTGCGCCGGGGCGGCCGGCGAGCGGCTGGCGGTGCGCAATAGCGGCGCCGTGGCGGTGGTGGAGGGCGCCGGCGACCACGCCTGCGAGTACATGACGGGCGGGACGGTGGTGATCCTGGGGGCCACGGGCCGGAACCTGGGCGCCGGCATGACCGGCGGCACGGCCTTCGTCTACGATCCCCAGGGGGCCCTGGCGGTGCGCCACCACGCGCCGTCGGTGGAGCTCTACCGCCTGCCCGACGTGCCCAGCCCCGCGGCCCAGGAGGCCGCCCGGGAGACCCTCTACGGGCTGCTGGTCCTCCACGCCCGGCGGACGGGGAGCCCCCGGGCCCGGGACCTGCTGGCCCACTGGGAGCGGGTCCTCCCCCACTTCTGGTGGGTGATCCCGCGGGCATCCCGGGAGCGCATCCTGGCGGAGACGGCGTCGGTCCTGCCGGCGGTGGCGGCGGGCCTGGACTGAGGTCGCGGCCACGTCCCGCCCGCCGCCCCAACCCCGGACATGGCCCCGGCCCTGCGACGGGCGACCCCTGGTCTGCAACGGGTGGCTCCGGTTTGGGGGACTTGCCGGGCCTTGCCGCCGCGGTCGCTCGTCCTACTTGCCCCAGATCAAGAGGATCCCCGCCGCCACCGCCAGCAGGTTGGCCACGGTCTCCCCGGCCGACAGGCTGACGTTGAGCAGCGGGAGCAGCCCGATGAGCAAAAGCCAGATCCCCAGGATGAGGAAGCCGGTCTCCCTGGACAGCTTCATGGCCGGTGCCCCTTTCCGAGGACGGGACCCGTCCTCCCGAAGTGCCGCGGGTCCGGGTCCGGGACCGGAGAATGGCCTCGCCGTGGTGCCGCGGGCCCGGGCCCGCGGCACCACGCTATGCGGGGCACGGGGAAGACAGAACGGGCTTCGCCGGTCGATACCGGTCGATCAAGCCACGGCGCTGTCCAGGACAGCGCCCTACGACGCCGGCGCCGCCTCCGCCCAGAGGGCCCGCTCGTCCCGCCAGGGATCCCGCTCCACCCGCGGCTCCACGTCGAAGACCATGACGGCCCGTTCGTCCAGATCGTAACGGGGCCACGGCGGCAGGCCGTCGTGCTGGGGATCGCCGTGGCGGGCGAAGGCAATCCAGGCCCGGTGCATCGCCCGGGCGACGGCGGCCCGCTCGGGCGCGGTCCCGGTGAACCGGTCGGCCCCGGCCCGGTCCAGGTTGTCGAAGACGAAGGGAATCTCCAGAGCATGGCAGGCGCCCAGCACGCCGCCCAGCACCGGGGTCTCGAAGTCGAACCGGTAGGCCCACACCGCGCCCCCGGCCCGGACCTGGGCGTCGGCGGTGGCCAGCATGCCCCGGACGAACACGGCGTAGCTCATCAGCGGCAGGAGCCGCCGGCCCAGGGGCCCCTGCCCCCGGTCCCGGTAGGCGGCGATCAGCCGCTCCGCCGCGGGACCCACCACCGCTTCCACCTGGCGGCGCAGGGCGGCTTCGTCGTCCCCCAGCCAGGCGGGATCGGCCAGGGCGAAGAGGTTGTACTCGTCCTTGTTCACGCCGGTCAGCACGGCCACGTCCCGGGCCGCCCCCCGGGCCAGGGCGGCCATGGGGTGTTCAGGCAGCACGGTGCCGTCCACCACCGGCCCGACCGGCAGGCCCAGGCCCAGGGTCGCCAGGGCGTCGACCCAGGCCCGGGCGGGCAGGGCGTAGAGAGCCTGGCGGTCGCCGGGTTCCACCCCCGCCTGTTGCAGGACCCGGGCCGTCACCCAGGCGGCCGACTCGGGGCTGCGCACGCCCAGGGCGCCCGAGCCGCTCTGGAGGATGGCGCGCCGGAAGAGGCCGCGGGCCGCCGGCGCGGCCAGCAGCACGCCCACGCTGCCCGCCCCCGCCGACTCGCCGAAGATGGTCATCTGGTCGGGGTCCCCGCCGAAGGCGGCGATGTTCTCCCGCACCCAGCGCAGGGCGGCGATCTGGTCGAGGATCCCCAGGTTGCCCGAGCCGGCGAAGTCGGGCCCGAAGGCCTCCTCCAGGTAGAGGAAGCCCAGGGCGCCCAGGCGGTAGTTGATGGTGACGACCACCACGTCGCCGTTGCGGGCGAAGGCGGTGCCGTCGTACCAGGGGATGAACCCGGCCCCGGTGATGTAGGCGCCGCCATGGATCCACACCATCACCGGGCGCCGGCCCTCGGGCGAAGGCGACCAGATGTTGAGGTAGAGGCAGTCCTCATCCTGGGGCAAGGCGGCGCCGCCAGTCAGGTTGCTGATCAGCCGGTCGTCGGGCTGGACGGAGGCGGGGCCGAAGCGGGTGGCGTCCCGCACCCCCGGCCAGGGCTCCGGCGGTTCCGGCGGCCGGAAACGCAGGGGGCCGACGGGGGGCCGCGCGAAGGGGATGCCCTTCCAGACGCAGACGTCGCCGAGGCGCTGGCCGCGCAGGGCGCCGTACTGGGTCTCGACGATCACTTCTACAGGCTCGCGGCTGGCCATGGGTCCTCTCCCCCTTTTCTTGACCGGGCGCGGCGCGGGAGAAGGACCGGGCCCGCGCTTCGGCCCTTCCCCCGCAGACCCCCGGTGCGCAGGCGTGCACGGCGGCTGGCCCGGGCGGCCGGCGGCGCCGCCCGGCAACATCTGTCAGGCATTTCGGCAGCGGGGGCATGGGACCTTCTTGGCCGCGAGGCCGCGGGGTTCGACCGAAAAGGTGGGAACAACCGGCTCGCCCCCGGTGTCCCCCTCGGGTTAATCTGTCCCATGGGAATGCCTTTGGGATCCCTGCGAACCCTGCGTGAGGAGTCGACCCCTTTGATGGACGCCACGAAAGGATCCAAGTCCGTCGCCATCGCCTTCCTGGCGGTCACCGCCCTGGCGCTCGCGCTGCGGGTCGGCCTGGCCGTCTATCTCCAGCCCGTGCCCATCTCCGATTTCCGGGCGTACTGGAACATCGCCGTCGACCTGGCCCACGGCAAGGGGTACGTGACCGAGGCCGGCACACCCAGCGCCTACCGCCCCATCGGCTATCCCCTCTTGCTGAGCGTCGTGGTCCGCATCTTCGGCGAGGACTGGTTTTACGCCATCGTGGTGCAGGCCCTGATGGGAACGGGCATCGTCGTCGCGACCGCCTGGCTGGCGACCCGGCTGTTCGGGGCCGGCACCGGTCTGGCGGCTGGGCTTTTGACGGCCATCCTGCCGGACCACCTTCTCTGGAGCACGGTCCTGGACTCCGAGATCCCGTTCATGCTCTTCATGTTGCTGGGCGTGGGGCTCTGGGTTCCGGCCCGGGGGCCCGCCGGCTTCATCCCCTCCCCGAAACGGCTTGTCCTCAGCGGGCTCTGCCTGGGGTTCGCCGCTTTGATTCGCCCTGTGATGTTGCCGGCGGCCGGTCTGTTCTTGCTCTACGTCGCCTTGTCGACCCTGGGTGCCTGGCGAACGCCCGGCACCTGGCGCCGGATCCTGGCCGGTACGGCCGCCGTGACCCTGGGCACGGTCCTGGTCGTGGCGCCGTGGACGATCCGGAACTACGTGGCCCTCGGGGCCTTCATCCCCGTGTCCACCAACGGGGGCGTAAACCTCTGGCAGGGGAACAATCCGGCCGCCAACGGGGCCTTCTTCTGGCCCACCGATCCCGCCGAGAATCCATTGTTGACGGTCGAGAGTCAGGTCGAACGGGACCGGCTCGGCCGGCGCCTCGCCTTGCAGTGGATCCGGGAGAACCCGGGGGATTTCGTCCGCCTGGGTTTCGTGAAATGGCGGCACTTGTTGACGGACGTACGGACCGCCCCCAACTTTGCTATCCGCAAGGCGTCGCGTCCCGTGCCGCCGGCCGTCCGGGAGCACATCGTCCCGGTGCTGCGGTGGGCGCTCTACGTCCTTCTGACCTTGACGGCCCTGGGGTTGTTGGGCTGGCTGGCGCGGGGCCGGGCAGGATCCGCCGCGGAGCTAGGCCGCACGTCGCTCCCGGCCTTGTTCCTCCTCTACATGCTCGCCTTGCACTTCGTCTTCCCCGCCTGGGACCGCTTCCGCTTCCCGTTCACGCCGTTCATGGCCATCCTGGCGGGCCTTGCGCTCAGCGCACCCGTCGAGGCCATGCGGAGGCGAAGGGGCCGGGCGTAGTGGGGTACGGATGCGCAGCCCAGGTGGCCAGGGAGCCGATGTGCAGCCGGCAAGGCCCTCTCACGGGCGCGCCGGAGGGCGCGACCACCGCACCGGCTCGCCCTCCGCCGGGCGACGAGAGGAGGACGCTGCTTCCTCGCGTGGATCCGGGCGGGTCACCCCGGCCCACGTCCAGCGATTGTTCAGGGTGAAGTTCCACCAGACGGCCGCCCCGCTGGCGACCAGGTTGGCCAGCAGGTAATGCACAACGCGATGGATCAGCTCGAGGACCCCCGCGCTGATCAGGACCCCCGTGGCCGAGACGAGGAGGAAGCGGACGGCGCGCACCGGCAGGCGGCGCTCGCTGCGGGCATCCCGCCAGGTAAAGCGGTCGTTCAGCAGGAAGTTGGACATCATGGCGCACGCCGCGGCCAGCGCCCCGGCGAAGGGCACGTACAGGTGGGCCAGATTGACCAGCACCCCGTAGACGGCGAAGTTGACGACGACGCCGGAGGCGCCCACCAGGCAGTAGAGCCAGAAGCGACGATCCTCCGGCGACGAGGCGATGAGCCGCACGAGATGGACCAGATACTCCCACTGCTCCCGCCAGCCCATCTTGGACTCGCCCGCAGCCCGCGCCTTGAAGGCGTAGGGGATCTCGACCACCCGCCGGTACCGGCCCTTCACCAGCACCTCGATGAGGATCTTCCAGCCGACGGGGTTCAGCTCGACGCCTTCGATCACAGACCGGCGGAGCAGGAAGAAACCGCTGGTCGGGTCGGTGATGGGACGAACGCGGCGGAGAAGCAGCCGGGCCAACCACCGGGCGGACCAGGACACCAGCTTCCGGAACGGGCTGAGGCCGCCGTCGCTCCCGCCGGGGACGAACCGGCTGGGGACGACGACGTCCGCACCCCGCTCCGCCTCCCGGACGAGATCCATCAGCTTTTCCGGGGGATGCTGGAGGTCGGCGTCCATCACGGCCAGCAGATCGCCCCGGGCCAGGCGGAAACCGGTCACCACGGCCGTCCCCAAGCCCCGGTCGTCTTCGCGGTGGACGAACCGGACCTCCGGATACCGGGCGGCGAGCCGGGCGAGGATTTGGGGCGTGTCGTCCCGGCTGTCGTCGACGAAGACGATCTCGAAGGGAATAGACACGGCCGCCCGGATGCGCTCGACGAGACGCTCCACGTTGTCGCGCTCGTTGTAGGTCGGCACGATGATGCTCAGCATCGCTGCACCCACTTCTTCGCCGCCGGCGCGCTGGGGCGGAAACGGTCCCTGGGTGAATGACATACGAGGGAAGTATATCAGGATCTCCGGCGGGTGACGTGGTGGGCCTTGCCATGCCCGGCCCTCAACGATGCCGATGGATCCCGGGCCGCCGGCATTCTGCTGCGATGCCTGAAGGCCGCGTTGGGCGATGGATCAAGGCCGCGCGGCCGAGCCGCCGCCCGGCTCGCGGCCAGCCGGTTCGTCCGCCAAGTCCAGGTTGCCGTCGCACCACTGGTCGGCCCAGTGCTGGATGGCGGCCACCACGGGCTCCAGGGCGCGGCCCTTGTCCGTCAGCTCGTATTCGATCAGCACCGGGCGGGTATCCCGCACGCGCCGGACCAGGATGCCGGCATCTTCCAGCTCCTTGAGGCGCTCGGAGAGGATCCGGTCGCTCATCTCCGGCAGGCTCGCCTTGAAGTCGCAAAAGCGCTTCTTGCCGGTCATCAGGACGCGCAGGATCAGGCCCGTCCACTTCTTGCCGAGGATCTGCACGGCCTGCTCGTAGCGGGGGCACACTTTCACCGGATCCAAGGGCGGTGGCCACCTCCTTTCGCCGCGGGCCCGGCCGGCGACCGGGATGCCGTCACCCCCATGGTACCACGGCCGTTGACAACGGGGGAAGTGACACTATAGGATGTAGTTACTCACTAATAGTAAGTTGTGGGCGGTTTGGTTCGTTGCTTCCCATGGACGCCAGCCGCCCGAGGAACAGGAGGTCGGGATCGTGGCCGAGACCGCGACCACCGCAACGCGGTGGAACATCGACGCCTCCCACAGCACCGTGGAGTTCGCCGTGCGCCACATGATGATCTCCACGGTCAAGGGGCACTTCGGCAAGATCGAGGGCTACCTGGAGGCGCCGGACATCAACGACCTGAGCCAGGGCGCCCGCCTGGAGGTGCGCATTGACGCCTCCACCGTGGACACCCGGGAGCCCCAGCGCGACGAGCACCTGCGCTCGGCGGAGTTCTTCGACGTGGCCAACTACCCCCACATCGAGTTCCGCAGCACCCGCATCGAGAAGACCGGCGAGAACCGGTACAAGGTCACGGGCGACCTCTCCATCCGCGGCATCACCAAGGAAGTCACCTGGGACATGACCTACGAGGGCGGCGGCAAGGACCCGTGGGGTCAGGAGCGGGCCGCCTTCCACGCCGAGACCAAGGTCAACCGCAAGGACTTCGGCCTGAAGTGGAACATGCTGCTGGAGTCGGGCGGCGTGCTGGTGGGCGACGAGGTCCGGGTGTCCGTCGACGTCCAGCTGGTCAAGCAGGCGGCCAACCAGGGCTGACCCGCCGGGCGGAGTCCCGGATCGGAGTCCCGGGGCAATGTCCCGGGGTGGAGTCCCGCGGCAGAGTCCCGGGTGGAGTCCCGGTGACGGGGCCGGAAGCCGGCCCTGAGGCCGGGGCGGAAGCCGTGCGACGAGCCGGGAAAGCCGGGACAGGGAGAACGCAAGCCCGGGCGGCCGGCGAGGGGTCTCGCCGGCCGCCCGGGCTCTTTCTCTCGCCACTGCGGCGTCAACCGCGTCAAACCGCGATGCGCACCTTGTACTTCCGCAGCCACAGGTCCACCTGGGCCAGGTAGGCCAGCATCTGGGGCCGGCGCATCAGCTGGCCGAACCAGGGGATGTCGAACTCCTCCTCCGCCTCCACCAGCCGGCGCACGGCCGCCTCGTCGATCAGCGGGCGCAGCGGCGAGGCCGGATCGTCCAGGATCGAGCGCATCCAGGCCTGCATGGCGGCCAGGTAGGCCGGGTTGAAGGTCTTGGGATAGGGGCTCTTCTTCCGCCAGAGCACCTCCTCCGGCAGGACTCCCGCCAGGGCGTGGCGCAGCAGGCCCTTTTCCCGCCCGCTCATGGTCTTGAGGTCCCAGGGCACGTTCCACACATACTCCACCAGCCGGGGGTCGCAGAAGGGCACCCGGACCTCGAGCCCCACGGCCATGCTCATCCGGTCGTTGCGATCCAGCAGCACCGGCATCCACCGGGTCAGGGTCAGGTAGGCGATCTCCCGCCGCCGGGCGGCGGCCGGTTCCTCCCCGTCGAGGCGCGGCACCTCGGCCAGGGCCTGGCGGTAGCGCTCGGCCAGGTACTCCACCGGCCGCAGCTTGGCCCGCAGCTCGGGGCTGAGCACGGCCAGGCGGGTATCGACCTTCAGCGACCAGGGGAAGGTCTCGGCCCGCAGCGCGTCCTCGCGGTAGAACCAGGGATAGCCGCAGAACACCTCGTCGGCGCACTCGCCGGACAGGGCCACGGTGACGTCCTGCCGGATCGCCTGGCAGAAGAGCAACAGGGAGGCGTCGATGTCGGCCATGCCGGGCAGGTCCCGGGCGGCCATGGCCGCGGGCAGGGCTTCGACCAGGGCCGCCGTCGACAGGCGGACCACCCGGTGGCGGGTGCCCAGGGTCCGGGCCATCAGCTCAACGTAGGGCGCGTCGGCCTCCGGCTGGAAGTCGTTGGGCCGGAAGAACCGGTCGTTGCCCTCATAGTCGACGGAGAAGGTGTGCAGGGGGTCCCGCTGGCCCGCCTCGGCCCGGGCCTGCACGGCCAGCGCGGTGACGGCGCTGGAGTCGAGCCCGCCCGAGAGCAGGGAGCCCAAGGGCACGTCGGACACCAGCTGGCGCCGCACGGCGTCGGCCAGGAGGTCGCGCACCGTCGCCACCGTCTCCGCCGGGCCGTCGGTATGGGGCCGGCTCTCCAGCTGCCAGTACCGGCCCTGGCGCAGGCCGCGGCGGTCGAACACGACGAAGTGGCCGGGCAAGACCTCCCGGACGCCCCGGAAGATGCCGTGGCCCGGCGTCCGGGCGGGGCCGACGGCGAAGATCTCGGCCAGGCCTTCGGCGTCCACCACCGGTTCCACCGCCGGATGGGCCAGGAGGGCCTTGAGTTCCGACCCGAACACCAGGGTCCCGCCCCGCGCGAAGAAGAACAGCGGCTTGATGCCGAAGTGATCCCGGGCCAGGAAGAGCCGCTGGGCGCCCTCATCCCACACGGCGAAGGCGAAGATGCCGTTGAGCCTGGCCGGCGCCCGCTCGCCCCAGGCCAGGTAGGCCGCCAGCACCACCTCGGTGTCAGAGCGGGTCGTGAAGGTGTGGCCCAGGGCCGCCAGCTCCTGGCGCAGCTCGGCCGTGTTGTAGAGCTCGCCGTTGTACGTCAGGACCACGGGGCCGCCGCCCCGCTCCCGCACCATGGGCTGTGCGCCGCCGGCCGGGTCGATGACGATCAGGCGCCGGTGACCGATGGCGGCGTGGCGGGAGACCCAGTACCCGTCGTCGTCCGGGCCACGGCATGCAAGGGTGCCGGTCATGGCTTTCAGCACGGCCCCCTCCCGGGTGAGATCCCGCTCCCAGTCGATCCAGCCCGCGATACCGCACATGGGGTTTCGACCTCCTCTGGCAGGCGGCAGGCCCGGCCGGAAACCGCAGACTGGCCGGCAGGGCCCTTCCTGGGCGAGGCCGGGCAGGTGCCCATCCTGCCTGGGCCATGGTACGCGGGCTTCCCCGGGCCGTGCCTGTCCCTCCGGCCGGCCCGCCCGAGGCGTCAGCGGTCCAGGCGCGGGCACGGCAGCGGCCGGCCCGTAGGGGTGGCGCCCGGCGGCGCTCCTCCAGGCTTCTCCGACCGTCATCTTCTGGTCAGGGGATGGTCAGGGCGCGGGTCAGGGCGGGATCGTTGACGGCCCCGCAGGAGGTCCCTACCTTCGGAAGTGAGGTCGACCTGGGCGTCCCGCCGCAGGCGGGGGTGCGCGCAGGCAGGGCCGGGACAGGACAGCGGCGTCCGCCACGGGCAACGGAGCCCACCTGCAGCCGTAGCGCTGCGGGTGGGCTTTGCCTGTTGTTGCGGTCCCTGCTGCTGTGCTCGGCTTACAGCTCGTGGGAGGGAGTGAGGATCATGCCCGAGGCCGTCAGTGCCGACGCGGTGGCGGTTGCCCTCAACACGGCGTGGACGTTGTTGGCCGCCTTTCTGGTCTTTTTCATGCAGGCGGGTTTTGCACTGGTCGAAGCGGGCTTCACGCGCGCCAAGAACGCGGCCAACATCGTCCTGAAGAACCTGATGGACTTCGCCGTCGCCTCGCTGGCTTACTGGGCCGTCGGTTTCGCCCTGATGTTCGGAGCCGACGCCGCCGGGCTGGTCGGGACGACGGGCTGGTTCAGCCAGGAGGCCGGCTTCGGCCACCTCGACTTGTCGTTGCCGTTCCTGGCGTTCCTCATGTTCCAGACGGTCTTTGCCGGTACTTCGGCCACCATCGTCTCGGGCGCCATGGCCGAACGGACGAAGTTCGCCTCCTACCTGGTCTTCAGCGCGGTCATGTCCATGCTGATCTACCCGGTGGTCGGGCACTGGATCTGGGGCGGGGGATGGCTCGCCCAACTGGGCATGCTGGACTTCGCGGGCTCGACGGTGGTGCATTCCGTCGGTGCGTGGGCGGCGCTGGCCGGCCTCATCCTGCTGGGTCCCCGGTTGGGGCGCTTCGGCCCTGACGGGCGGCCCCACAAGATTCGCGGTCACAGCGTCACCCTCGCGGCCCTGGGCGTCTTCATCCTCTGGTTCGGCTGGTTCGGCTTCAACCCCGGCAGCACCCTGGCTGCCACCGATGCCAACATCGCCCGCATCGCCGTGACCACCAACCTGGGGGCGGCGGCCGGTGCCCTGGCGGCCTTGCTGGCGGCGTGGCTCAAGCAGGGCAAGCCCGACGTGGAGGCCGCCCTCAACGGCGCCCTGGGCGGGCTGGTGGCCATCACCGCCGGAACGGCCTGGGTGAGCCCTGCCAGCTCGATCGTCATCGGCGGCGTGGGCGGCCTCGCCGTCCTCGCAGGAACGGCCCTTCTGGAGCGGTGGCACGTGGACGATGCGGTCGGCGCCATCCCCGTCCATGGTGCCGCCGGCGTCTGGGGCACCCTGGCGGTCGGCCTCTTCCATGAGGAACAGGGCCTGCTCTTCGGTGGCGGCAGCCAGCTGCTGGTCGCCCAGTTCATCGGGGTGGTCGCGGTGGCCGTGTGGACCTTCGCCGCCTCCTACGTCACATTCGCCCTGATCAAGGCCACCATGGGCCTGCGGGTGACGCCCCAGGAAGAAGAGCACGGCCTCGACCTGGGCGAGCACGACACCGTGGCGTATCCCGAGTTTGTCGCCGCCGCCGCGACGGCGCAAGAGGTGGCGCCCCTGCCGAGCACACCCGTGATGGCACCGGCTCCGGCGTCCGCCCGTGGCGGCGGCGACTGAATCCAGGGGACATTCCCCACGGCCCCGCACCGGCCCGCAAGGCCACCGGCCTTGCGGGTCGGTGCGTTCTCCCTACCGCCGCCCGCGTCCGGAGCGGCGGGACCCGGTCTCGTCCAGGGCGGTGAACTCGATGATGCTCTGGGCGATCTCGCGCAAGGGCTTGCGCTGGCGCATGGCCGTGTCGCGCAGCCGCTTGTACGCCTCGGATTCCGCCAGGTCGAACCGGTCCATGAGGATGCCCTTGGCCCGTTCGATGATCTTCCGGTCCTCCAACTTCCGCATCGCTTCGTCCACCATCTGCCGGGCCTGCTGCAGTCGCCCGGCGCCGGCCATCAGCGCCCGGCAGACGGCCACCAGCTGCCACTTGGGAGCGTCGGCGGGGAGCAACGCCCAGACCGGCCAATCCTCGGAAGCCAGATGCTGCCACAATCCCTCGGGCTCCGGATCCCCAGGATCCACCATCCACAGCACGGGCCTGCCCGTCACCCGGCCCAGGGTCCGGGTGCGCTCGGCGGCGCGCTCGATGCCCGCGGGACGCATGACGAACAGGTCGGCTTGCCGGCGGGCAAGCCACTGTTCCGACGGCCACCCCACCTGCACCAGGATGGGCCACCCCGTATCCAGGAGGGCCCCGGGTAAGCGGCCCCCGGGGCCTGCGGGGTCGAAGCCGAAGACGATGACTTCCGGCTTGTTCATCCCTTGCCTCCCGCCTTCTGCCGGCTCCACCAGCGCCCCGGCCGGGGACCTCGCCCCCGAAAGGGACCGGCCGCCCTGCCGGAGCGCCATGCCCGCCCTGGTGCGACCAGGGCGGGGGCCCGCGTCTCTCTCGCCCGCGTCGCCTCCGTCCCGGCGGCGCGGGGTCCCGCTCCGCCGGGACGCCGCGCCTCCCCGCTATCATACGGCGCCGGCCGGCCGTTGAGGATGCCCCCCGGCCTGCCGGGCCCCGCCCGCCGCCCTCCGCCCATCCAGGGAACCGGGAACCGCGGGAACCCCAGCAACGTCCCCGTCCACCAGCCAAGGGACCACCGCCCGGCGCCGGTCCGCTTCGGTGCGGCCGGGCGCACAGGCGCTCCCGTGGGTGGGCCTGGAACCAATGCGGCCGGGACCGTGCTGCAGGGGCACGGTCCCGGCCGGCGCTGGCGACAGGGCCCTCCTCCCCGGCGTGGCCGGCGGAGGAAGCCGCTGGTATCAAGAACCCGTCAACCGGTCAATACTTCGCCAGATACTCCTGGAGCTCCCACGGCGAGATCTGGGTGCGGTAGACGTCCCATTCGATCTTCTTCGCCTCCAGGTAGCGGGAGGCCACGTGGCTGCCCAGCGCCTCCAGGATCAGCGGATCCTGCTCCAGGGCCTGGATGGCTTCGGCCAGCGACCCGGGCAGGCTGGCGATGCCCAGTTCGTCCCGCTCGGCCTGGGGCATGTGGTAGATGTTGCCCTCCACGGGATCGGGCGGGGTCAGGCGCCGCTTGATGCCATCCAGACCCGCCTTGAGGATCACCGCCAGCGCCAGGTACGGGTTGCAAGCCGGGTCGGGCGAGCGCAGCTCGATCCGCGTGCTGAGCCCGCGCTTGGCGGGAATGCGGATCATCGGGCTGCGGTTGCGGTAGGACCAGGCCACGTAGACCGGCGCCTCATAACCCGGCACCAGGCGCTTGTAGGAGTTGACCAGCGGGTTCGTCACCGCGGTGATGGCCCGGGCGTGCTCCACGATCCCGGCGATGTAGTGCTTGCACACGTCGCTCAGCCGGTCGGGCGTGTTGGGGTCGTAGAAGGCGTTCTCGTCACCCCGGAAGAGGGACTGGTGCAGGTGCATGCCCGAGCCGTTCTCGCCGTAGAGGGGCTTGGGCATGAAGGTGGCGTGCAGCCCGTGCTGCAGGGCGATGGTGCGCACCACGGACCGGAAGGTGGCGATGTTGTCGGCAGTGGTCACGGCGTCGGCGTACTTGAAGTCGATCTCGTGCTGCGACGGCGCCACCTCGTGGTGGGCGGCCTCGATCTCGAAGCCCATCTCCTGCAGCGTCAGGACGATCTCCGCCCGGACCTCCTCGCCCTTGTCCACCGGCGCCAGGTCGAAGTAGCCCGCGTGGTCCAGGGTCACCGGCCGGCCCTGCTCGGCCGACGGCCGCTCGAAGAGGAAGAACTCGGGCTCGGGGCCGACGTTCATCACGTAGCCCATCTCCGCGGCCTCGGCCACGACGCGCTTGAGGACGTACCGGGGGTCGCCCTCGAAGGGCGTGCCGTCCGGGTTGTAGACGTCGCAGATCAGGCGCGCGGTGCGCCGGCCCTCCCGGGTCTTCCAGGGCAGGATGACGAAGGTGGCCGGGTCCGGCCGCAGGTACATGTCCGACTCCTCGATCCGGACGAACCCCTCGATGGACGAGCCGTCGAACATCAGCTCGCCCGCCAGCGCCTTGTCGATCTGCTCCGCCGGGATCTCCACGTGCTTGACCGTGCCCAGGATGTCGGTGAACTGCAGGCTGATGGTGCCGATGTTCATGTCGCGGATGGCGGCCTGGATGTCACCAGGGGACATCTTCTTCATGCCGGTTCCTCCTCTCAGTGGTTGACCCAGCCTTGGGCCGGTCCGGGCGACTAGCGTCCGACGACGGTCCGTTGTGGCGATGCCGTACGACGATCCTTGGTGTGGACCCAACACCCCCCTTCCCCAGGGCGCTCCGCTGCGGCTCCTCCCCTGCTGCCGTCAGCGGCCAGGATGACGCGCATGGTGTGAACGTTGTGCCCCTGTTGCAGGAGCCACCGGATGCGACGCAGCTGCCGAATGTCCCTGGCCGTGAGCAGGCGTTGTCCCGAGGGACTGCGTGCAAGGCGGACCAAGCCCTTGGCCTCGTAGTACCGGATCTGCCGCTGGGTCAGTCCCGTCAGCCGCTCCGCCGCGCCCATGGTATACACGTTCCCTCACCTCCTCGAAACGACAAAGCCCCTGCAGGACGAACCTGCAGGGGCACCGTTGCCCACCGGATCGCCGCCACACCGTCGTGGCAGCCGCGTCAAGATCTGGTGCCAGTATATGAGGCGGCTGGCCCGGTGTCAATGCCTCCGGGCTCTGCCGCGGGCCGCCGCGGCCGCTTGCCGTGCCGCGAAGGCCCGTGGCCCCGGAACCGGCGCCGTGCCCCGACCGCCGCGCTGCGGCGGGACCGCCCCACCCGCGCCCCGTCCGCCCCGCCGCACCAGTTCCGCGCAACCCGCCGCGGACGGCCTGCCGTCCCAGGACCGCTGCGCCCGTTCCGCGACGGCCCGCCGCGCCCGGACCGCTCCGCCCATGCCGCGACCGCCCCACCGTGCAGGGACCGCTTCGCTGTGCCGCCACCGCGCCACCCGTGCCGGGACCGCTCCGCTGACGCCGCCCTCGCCACGGGGGCGCCGGGCCCGGCACCGGCGGCTCCCTGGGCTTTTCGCCGAGGTCCCGTCCTAGGCGTGGACGCGGCCGTTGCCGTTGCCATTGCCGACAACGTCCACGTAGAAGGGAATCAACGTGATCAGCACCCCTTCGCTGTAGACCAGCTCACGCAGGATCTGGTTGGCGGTCCCGTTGTGGAGGTAGGCGTCGAAGGGGTCGTTGGTCACGATGACGGGAACCAGCAGGTTGATCACCGTGCCGGGTTCCTCCGCCAGCCGCCGGTCCAGGTAGGCCCGCAGCGGCTCGACCAGGTTGCGGTAGGGCGACTCCAGGATCTCCAGGGGGATGCCCCCTGTCCGGTCCGGCCGCCACTCCCGGCGCAGCTGCTGGGCGTAGGCCGGGTCGACCGCCACGTGGACGGCGACCACCTCCTGGCCCAGGCGGCGGGCCACCCGGGCCACATGGCGGATCACCGGCGTCAGGGCGCCCACCGTCAGGACCACCAGCATGCGGCCGGGCCGGTCGATGCGCAGCCGCTCCACGTCCAGGGCGGCCACCCGGTCCAGGAAGCGCCGGTAGTAGTTGCGCACGGACAGGAAGTAGCCCACCAGCACCGGGATCAGCAGCACCGCCACCCAGCCGCCCAGGGCGAACTTGGTGATCACCACGACGGCCAGCACGACGGCGCAGGCGACCGCCCCCAGGCCGTTGATCGCCAGGGGCCAGAGGAGGCCCAGCCCGGGCAGGCTGGGCCGGCCGGGTCGACCCCACCGGCGCACCCGGGTCCCGTGGTCATCCCCCACCCCCGCCGTGGCCGCGGCGATTCCCCGGCCGGGGCCGGCGTCCGGGCGCTGCCCTTCGTGAACGGCAGTGGTGGGAGCCGCGGCCGTGGTGGAGACCATGGCCCGGGGCTCCCCGCCCCCCTGCCGGCCGGTCTCCCCGTGACCGGCCGGGCGCGCGATCCCGACGGCGCCGCCCAACCGAAGCGCCGCCTTCCGCCGGCTCCTCGCCGCGGCCCGTTGCTGGGCGGCCGCATCCCGGCGCGCCCGCAGCTCCCGCAGCCAGTGGACGACCATCCCCGTCTGGGACAGGGTGAAGGCGGTGAAGACGCCCACGGCGTAAAGGGGGATCAGCCGGTGGGTGCTGCCGCGGAAGAGGACCAGGAGCAGGCTCGCGGCGGCCGCCAGCAGGATGATGCCCAGGCTGTGCACCAGGGTGTCGCCCAGGTTGGCGAAGCGGCGGGAGACGTAGCCGTCCCGGGCCAGGATCGCCAGCAGGCGCGGGAAACCGGCGAAGGCCGTGTTGGCCGCCAGCAGCAGGATGACCATCGTCGCCACCACGACGGCGTAGTACACCACGCCGCCGCCGAACACGGCCCGCGCCATCTGGCTGAGGACCGTCTCCCCCTCCCGCGGCACCACGTGCAATCCGGTGGCCAGGACCATCAGCCCGGCGAAGAGGACGGCCAGCAGGGTCCGGCCGAGGGCCATCGTCCGGGCCGCGTTGCGGGCCTCGGGCTGGCGGAAGGCTTTGACCCCGTTGGCCACCGCCTCCAGTCCCGTCAGCGTAGCGGTCCCCGACGCGAACGCCCGGAGCAGGAGGAACCAGCTGACGCCGGCCCCCGCCCAGGGGAGATGGGCCAACCGCAGGCCCTGGGCCGGGTCGACCCCCGGATGCCAGGCGCCCCGGGCCAGCTGAACGAGCCCGGTGGCCACCAGCCCGCCCATCACCAGGACGAACCCGTAAACCGGAATGGCCACGGCCGTGCCCGACTCGCGGACGCCGCGCAGGTTCAGCCACATCAGGATGAGCACGGCGATCACGCCCAGGGCCGTCTCGTGACCTCGCAGGGCCGGCACGCCCGCGGCCAGCGAACCCACGCCGGCGGCCACCGACACCGCCACGGTCAGCAGGTAGTCGACCAGCAGGGCGCCGGCGGCAACGAGGCCGGCGATCTCCCCCAGGTTCTCGCGGGCGACGGTGTAGGCCCCGCCGCCGGCGGGGTAGGCGTGAATGATCTGGATGTACGACGACGAGACGATGAGGATCAGCAGCACGATGGCGGCGGCCACGGTGAGCCCGTAGGCCATGCCCGCACTGCCCGCCGCGGCGAGGACGAAGAGGATCTCCTCGGGGCCGTAGCCCACGGAGGAGAGGGCGTCGCTGAAGAACACGGCTAGCCCGGTGAGCACCGGCAGCCGCTCGAGCTGGTCCTCGTCGGTCCGCTTGGGACGCCCGAGAAGCAAGCGCTTGACGCGCCGGATCACCTCCGGCACGGGCGCACGCCCCGCCCCCCGGCGGCGACCGCTCACCGCGGGGCCAGTAGGTTTACCGACCATCGACCCATGCGCCTCCTGCAGCCACGCCTGCGGGGTTAGCTGTCGGGTTCGGGCGGCCGCAGTCGCCCTACCGGCCCCCGGCGGCGGGCGGCCTGCGGATCGGCCGGTTTCCGCGTTGCGCCCGATCCGCGCCGCCGACCGGGGACCAGACTCACCCCGGAAGGTGGGTCCCCCGCTCCCCCTTTTGGGGATTCGGCGTTCCGGCCGAGGCCGTTCGCAGCCCAGCGACCGTCGAACGGCCTCCATGTCCTTGAGTGTGTGGCGCAAGGGCCGAACCTTGTCAATGGGCCGCTTCCTCTTCAATCGGCCGCTTCCTCTCGGGTTAGCGGCCCGGCGCCAGGCTCTCCAAGAGCCGAGCCGCCACCGCCACGGCCGGGTTCGGCGTCCCCTCTTCGGCCGCACCCACCTGGTGGACGGCAATGACCAGCACGTAACGGGGTTCGCCGCCGCCGGCCGGCGCCGCCCACCCGGCAAACCACCGCCAGCGGGCACCGGCCTCGCCGCCGGACACCTGGGCGGTTCCGGTCTTGCCCGCCACCGTCCAGCCCCGGACGCCATCCAGGGCGTGGGCGGTGCCGGTGGGATCGGAAACCACCCGGCGCAACGCGTCGCGAAGGATCCCGGCCGTTGCGGGACTTATGGCGGCTGGGCCCTCACCGCCGGCCGGGCCGGAGCCGGCGGCCGGTTCGTCCCCCTGCGCCCCGCCTGGGGGCAAGGGGTTGAGGACGAGCCGCGGCCGGGCCATGGTGCCGTCGCGGACGAAGGCGGTGTACATGGCGGCCAGCTGCAGCGGGCTCACCTGGACCTCCCCCTGGCCGTAGGCGCTGTCCGCCAGCTGGATCTCGGACCGGATCCCACCTTCCCCCGCCACCTGGCCCGCCCCCACGGGCAGGTCGAAGGGGAACTCCGCCCCCAGCCCGAACCGCGCCAGCCCCTGGAGGAACCGCTCCTCGCCCAGCGCCAGACCGAGCCGGGCGAAGTACACGTTGTCCGACCACACCAGCGCCCGGATCAGGTCGACCCGGCCGGGCGGATGGGGCACCCGGCGGACGTAGTAGTCGCCCCAAGAGGGGTCCTTCTGCCATGCGTCCGGGCTCGGCCCGAAGTCCGTGTCGGGGGTTGCGACCCCCGCCTCCAGGGCGACGGCCGCGGTGAAGGGTTTGAAGGTCGAACCCGGGGGCAGCGGCGCCAGCGCCTTGTGGAACAGGGGAGCCCTGCTGTCGCCCGTCAGCTGTTGCCACTCGCCGGCGGTGATGCCGTCGGCCAGCCGGTTGGGATCGAAGGCGGGCCGGCTGGCCAGGGCCATCACCTCACCGGAGGACGGGTCGAGCACCACCGCGGCGGCCTGGCCGTCGAGCCGCCCGTTGCCCCCCGCCCAGCGGGAATCTCCCAGGATCGCGTCCAGGGACTCCTCAAGGGCCCGCTGCACGTCGAGGTCCAGCGACAAGCGCACGTCACGGCCCGCCTCCGGCTCGCGGCGCACGATTTCCGGGCCTGCCGACCCGTCGGCCCGCTCGATCCAGATCCGGCCGCCGCGGCGTCCCCGGAGCTCGGCCTCCAGGACCCGCTCCAGCCCCTGCTTGCCGATGGCATCCGCCGGGCCGTAGCCGGCCTCCCGCCGCTCGGCGGTGAGTTCCTCGGCGGTGATGGCGCCGATGTAGCCCAGGGTGTGGGCGGCCAGGGCGCCGTGGGGGTACCAGCGGGCCGTCTCGCGGCTGGAGCTGATGAGCACGCCGGGGATCGCCAGCAGCTCCTCCTCCGCCGCTTCCGCCCGGGATTCCGGCCAGGTCACGATGGGGACGAACAGGTCATCCCGGACCCAGGGCTGCGCCAGTTGCTTTTCCACGGCCGCGGGGGGAACGCTCAGCACCTGGGCCAGCCGTTCAGCCGAATCCGGGGCCATCTTGCCCGGGACCAGGCCGATGGCGCGGGCCGGTTCGTCCAGGGCCAGAGGCCGGCCCTGGCGGTCGACCAGGCTGCCCCGGCGCGCGGGCAGGCTCTGGGCCCGCACCTTGTCGCCCTCCTGGAGATCGGGAAAGATCAGGGCCGGTGTCCAGTGGAGGCGCCAGCCCTCCTCCTCCCGCACCAGCCGGGCGGTGTACGACTGGCTGAACTCCCCGGCCAGGGCGGTCTGCCAGCGCACGTCGAAGGCGAGGGTGACCTCCTCCCCCTCCGGGCGAAAGTCGTCGGGCAGGTTGACTCGAGCGGTCAGGCCCGTGCGCTCGATGCCCTCCTCGATTCGGCGGTAGCGGTCGATGAAGTCCTGCTCCGCGATGGCCTCGCGGCTGGCGGCATCGAGGAAAGCATACATACCGGCGTAGTCCTGCTGTTCCCAGGCGTCCAGGTACTGGCGCAGGATGGCGTCGGGACCCGGCGCCCGGCTGCAGCCGGCCAGGGCAAGGACCAGCAGCAGGCACGATGCCCGAAACGCCAGCGGCCACCGTGGCCGGCGCCCTCCGCCGCCCTTGACCTGGTTGGCAGTCATCGCCCGCCCGCGTTGTCCAATCCGCACCGTCCTTTCCCCCCAGGAAACCGTGCCGCCTACCTGTCACCCGCCCTAGGTCGTCCCAGTTGTCGCCAAGCACAGGACCTTAGTCCTGCTCCGGTAAAGGTCCCACCGATTCGAACCAGGCCCGGAGGAAGCGGACGGCCATCACCCCGGTTTCCGCCCGGGTCGCGAGGTCGTCAGGATGGAGGAACCCTTGGCCGTCGCCTCGGACGACCCCGGCCAAAACGGCGGTGGCCAGGGAACGTCGTGCCCACGCGGGAACGGAGGCCCGGTCCTGAAACCGGGCAAGGACCTGTTGCGGATCGACTGGTAAAGAAACCCCCTTGGTTTCCAGGGCCCGCCCCAGCATGACGGCCAGTTGGAGTCGTGTCAGCTGCTCGTTAGCACCAAAGTATCCCGGCCGCAATCCGTGGGTCACGCCCGCCCGGTAGGCGGCGCCCACCCATCCAGCGGCCCAGGTGTGACGGGCATCCCGAAACCCTTCCGCAGCGTCAGGATCGGGGTCGAGCCCCAAGGCACGGCTCAGCATCGCAACAAACTCAAGCCGGGTGATCGGCCGATCCGGGGCAAAACGGGTATTCCAGGGGTCGGTCCCCTGTACGATTCCGTGGGCGTAGGCGGCCTCGATGATGTCCTCGGCCCAATGCCCGGCCATGTCCCGAAATCCAGCTTCCAGGGCAGCAATGACGTATGTGCCCGGATGTTGGGCGGTAAACCGTACCCTATCGTCACTGGCCCAGGACGGCCGTGCTGTCTTGGTACCCTCCGGGCTAATCCTCCACACGGCCACGATATCTTGCTCCCCTGACCATGCCATGGGTGCCGAGAAGTACACCGGCACCGGCCAACGAGCCGGGACAATCTCCTCGCCCCCGGAACCGCGTACCTTCCACCGAACCTCAAACGCACCGCCTGCCGGTCGTAGGCCACTTGGGGGGTCGGCCAACTGAACCTCATCCACCTCGATCGCGAAACGTACGGTCCCTTCGGGCTGTCGATCGAGATATGCCTTAAGTTCGGGGTCCACCTCCGACCAGCGTCCCAGATCAAGAAGGTCCGGCCTGACGGCAAATGCCATATTCTCTACCTGAAGCTGTAGATCCTGACCCCGTTCCCGCAGCAGGTCTTTCACCTGAGGATCAATAAAAATGGTTCGATTCGCCGGGAGTTCAATGACAATTGGTTTCCCAGGTTCCGTATGGTCCTTCAGGGTGGACTCGGAAATCTCAAAGTAGTCTGATGCCGGCGGCCGTGGCGTGACCGCAGGTGGTTCTCCCGGAGTTGGTGGCGGGGGAGTAATGGGCGGCTCGCCGGAAGTTGGAGGCTCAGGGTCAGTCCCAATGACAATCGTCCCCAGGTCCGTCACGACGTTGGACTTAACATCTGCCACGATGTGTTCTTCTTGTCCCGCGTATCGGACAACCCAGTGGTGGTGCCCGACCGGGGCAGTGACGGTAAACTCCCCAAACTCGTTGATAACCCATTGCAACGGGCGCTCGACGCTTTCGCCATCAGCAATATCGACCTTCTCAGCAACCCCTTCGAGTTCGTCGAGACGAAAATCGTTTCTTGGGCCAACGAGTTTTGCTTTCACCGTACCAACAGCATCGACAGGGCGGATCGTGAAAGTATATTCTCCGGAGCTGTCATCCAAATCAATTACATCCCATATCACCATTCGAGCGGACCCAACGATAACAGGAATCTCTACAAGATACCGGCCGGAAGGAAGGGCCAGCTGTCTATCGAAGCTGGGGTTATGAAATGGTTCATTCAGCGTGACCTCCCAGCCCTCCGAAAGGTGAAGAAAAGTTACCGCACCATTCAATTGCGTTCCGTCCGGTGGATCGGACACCTTGACCGCCACCGAACCCCGAATTGGAGGTACGGTCAATTCCGTAACCTGTTCTGTGCCGTCAACATTGACAACGAACCCCTTAAACTCAATGCTCGGGTAAAAATGCTCACGACCCGAGAACTTGTAGATTCCCCTCTCTAGTGCCATTCTGACGGAGAGTGGGGCCCCGAACCGTCGTCTAACCATACGAATGATAACGGCATGATTGGAATCAGCAGAAAGCGAGACTTCCGCCGCGTTCACCTCATCAGACAAATTGACAACCACATTGGCGTCGGTCTCACGAGTTGGGGCGACAGTTTGTATTGAAATATAGTTGGGACGCTCCGGATCTACCACGAGGCCTTCAAACACTTCGCGAAATGAAGCATATTCATACCCCTCGTCGTCCCTGAGAGAGTAGGTCAGATCCAACGTATAGGTTCCCGGCTGAACCAGCAAAAACCGAAACCGCCCATCTTGTTCCGACACTGTAGAACCTTCGATGCTGTACCCCCTTCTCAGGGAGAGAGTGACACCGGGAAAAGGCTCACCAGAAGGCGATAATACGACCCCTTCTAGTACACCAAGTTTGGTTTCCGAAGCCGCTTGCATTGGACCAGGAACCAGCGTAACGACCAAAGCCGACAAAAGAAACAAACTGATGTATTTCAACCGGTTGACTGGCCCTCCCACGTTCCAACCCCTCCGCAACCATGTGGAGATTTCCCGTCGCGATGCTAGTGTACATCACCAGGCATGACAACTCTTGTCATACCCATTGGATGTCGAGGGGTTGCAGGAAAGGCCGCCGAACCGGATGATCCACTCAAACCGCTCTTTTATAGGGTACGAGGCAACCCTCCGCCTGCCCTCACGCCGGGCCCTCGTCCGCCCGGCGGCGCTGGGGCGCGTCCCCGGGGGCCGGTTCGTCCGCATGATTCAGCCCTTGGGCCTGCATCGGGTCGGCGGACCACGCTCCCGCCGGCGCCCCGGCCCCGGCCCCGGCCCCGGACCCGGCGGTTGCCGCAGCCCGCCCAGGCTCCAAGGCACCCTTCGCTGGCACGGGCTCGGTTGCCTCCCCGGGCTCGATCAGGTGGACCGTCTGGGTGGGAAAGGCGAACTCGATGCCTTCCTCGGTGAACCGCCGGTATATGGCCAGGTTGATGGCCTGCTGGATGTCCATGTACAGCACGTAGTCGGGGTCCGTCGCGAAGTAGACGAACTCGAAGATCAGGGCCGAGTCGCCCAGCTGCTTGAAGTGACCGCGGTCGAAGCGCACCTGGGGCTGGGCCTCGATGATCTCCCGGACCAGGCCGGGGATGCGCTCCAGCTTCTCGACGGGGGTTCCATAGGGGACGCCGACGCGGAACTCGACCCGCCGCTCGGTCATCCGCTTCATGTTGCGGATCCGGCTCTTCAAAAGGTCGGCGTTGGCGATGACGATCTCTTCCCCGGTCAGGGCGCGGACCCGGGTCGTCTTGATGCCCACGTGCTGGACGGTGCCGGCGAAGTTGTCGACGACGATGAAATCCCCTACCACGAAGGGCTTGTCGAGGACGATGGAAAGGGATGCGAACAGGTCGCCGAGCACGTTTTGCAGGGCAAGGCCCACGGCGATGCCCGCGATGCCGAGGCCGGCCACCAGGGCGGTGATGTCCATCCCCAGTTGCCGGAGCACTACCAGGATGACGATGGTCCACAGGCCGACCCGGGAGAGAAGCTGGGCCCCGGCCAGGGCCGCCGCCACCTCTTCGTCGTCGCCGCGGGACTCGAAGACCCGCGCCAGAAAGAACCCGATGGCGTAGTTGGCCCACAAAGCGACCTGCAGGATCAGCACGATGGAGGTGATCTGGCGGATCCGGAAGGCGACGGGTTCGGCGATCACCAGGGCCTGCGACCCGGCCCAAACCGCCACCGCCAGCAGGGTGATGATCCCCGTGCGCCGCTGCAAGAGCTCGACGGCGAAGTCGTCCCAAGCGCTGGCGGTCCGCCCGGCCAGCCGGGCCAGCCGGCCTGCCAGCCGGTCCCGCACCAGGATCAGGACGGCCAGCACGGCCAGGCCGATGGCCAGGGCCAGCAGCCAGCGCCAGACAGGGTTGCCCAGGATCGGCCAGCGGGTAAAGGGCGCGGCGGCCATGGCCAAGAGATCCATCTCGCCCATCACGGTGCCACCTCCCCATCCACCATCCTTCGCAACGGTCGCCCGGCGGGCGGGCCTCGGGACCGTGGGAAACGCATCTAAGCAAACCTTTCGCCCGTGGAGCCTCCGTCGCCCGGCACGGCCTCCCGGTAACCGCTGGTGATGGGATAGCGCCGGTCCCGGCCGAAGGCCCGGGCGGTGATCTTGGGCCCGGGTGCCGCCTGGCGGCGCTTGTACTCGCTGCCCGCCACCAGGTGGACGACCCGGCGCACGGCGTCGGCTGGGAGCCCCCGGGCCACCAGGCTGGTGGCGGGCAGGTCCTTCTCGACATAGCCTTCGAGGATGGGGTCGAGCACCGCGTAGGGCGGCAGGCTGTCCTCATCCTTCTGGCCGGGGCGCAGCTCAGCCGTGGGCGCCTTCTCCAGCACCGAGCGGGGGATGACTGGTCCCCCCGGCCAGGTGTTACGATAGGCCGCCAGGCGGTAGACCAGGGTCTTGGGGACGTCTTTGAGGGGCGCGAAGCCGCCGGCCATGTCTCCATAGAGGGTGGCGTAACCCGTGGCCAGCTCGCTCTTGTTCCCCGTGGCCAGGACGAGCCCGCCGAACTTGTTGGCCAGGGCCATGAGCAGGGTGCCGCGGATGCGGGCCTGCAGGTTCTCCTCCGCCACGTCGAAGGGCCGGTCGCCAAAGAGGGGCGCCAGGGCCTGGCGGAAGGCAGCGAAGACCTCCCCGATGGGAATGGTCTCCAGGCCGATCCCCAGGTTCCGCGCCACCGCCTCGGCGTCATCCAGGCTGGCTGCGGAGGTGAAGGGCGACGGCATCCGCACCCCCGTCACCTGTCCGGGGCCCAGGGCGTCGGCCGCCAGGCAGGCCACCAGGGCCGAGTCGATGCCGCCGCTGAGCCCGAGCCACGCCCGCTGGAAGCCGTTCTTGGCGAAGTAGTCCCGCAGCGCCAGCACCAGGGCGGCGTAGACTTCTGCCTCCCCCTCCAGCACCTCGACCCGCCGCTGCGGCAGGGGGGGCTTGGGGCCGGCGACCGGCCCGCCGGCGGCCGCCCCGTCCCCCGAGGTTGCCGGCGGGTCTCCCGGGCCTCCCGGGGCGCCCGGGGCGCCGGCGGGTTCCAGGTCGACCCGCTGGACCCGGGCCGCTTCCTCCGGGCTCGCCGGCATGTGGCGAAAGCGCGGCTCGTGCCAGCGGGCCACCGCCGCCGCGGCCGGGTCGTAATCCCAGAGGATCAGGTCTTCGGCGAAGGGACGGCCCCGGGCCACGATCTCCCCCGCCGGGCTGACCACCAGGCTGTTGCCGTCGAAGACCAGCTCGTCCTGGCCGCCGACCAGGTTCGCGTAGACGATGGCCACCCCGAAATCGGTAGCCCGGGTGACCAGGAGCCCCTCCCGTTCCCGGGGCTTGCCGATGTGATAGGGGGAGGCGGACAGGTTGAGCAGGATCGCCGCCCCACCCGCCAGGGCCTGCTCGCGGATGGGGCCGTGGGGATACCAGAGGTCCTCGCAGATGCTGACGCCCAGGGCGATCCCGCGCAGCCGCAGCACCAGCGCCCGCCGGCCGGGGGCGAAGTAGCGCTCCTCGTCGAAGACGCCGTAGTTGGGCAGGAAGCGCTTGCAGGCCACCGCCCGCACCCGCCCGCCCTGCAGCACCGCCGCCGCGTTGTACAGGTCCCGCTCGCCGTGGACGAACCCGACCAGGGCCACGGGCCCGCCGGCCAGTTCCACCGCCAGCCGGTCCAACTGCCGGCGGGTCGCGTCGACGAACGCGGGGCGGAAGACCAGGTCTTCAGGCGGGTAACCGGTCAGGGCCAGCTCCGGGAACACCACCAGATCGGCCCCGGCCCGGCCGGCTTCGGCGGCAAACCGGGCCAGCTTGCGGGCGTTGCCCTCCAGGTCGCCCACGGTGCTGTTGACCTGGGCGATGGCGATGCGCAAGGGCGCAGCTGCTGGGTCCAAGGCGGTTCCTCCCCGGCGTGGAAACTATGGAAGGAGTTCGCCTGTAGTGTAGACATCCCCTGGGACGGGGTCAACGCGAGGGGCCCGCCCACCCGGGGGCGAGGGTCCGGCGCGCAGACCTGCTGGGGCCGGGAGCCCGCTTCCGGTTCGTTCCAGCCGGGAGGAACCGGGCGGGTTCTTCCTAAAATCTCATGCGACGGTGCGGGACAAACTACCGCCGGTGGCAGCGGTCGACCAGGCCAACCAGCACCGCCGAGAGGGAGGGGATGGGTGATGCGTTACGCCTTGCTGGCGCCGCCGCGGGACGACTTCCTCGGCCGCCTGCTGTCCGGGCTGCGCGGTGTGCTGGACCTGCACGGCCACCAGCCCACGACCGCCGACGACCCCGACCTGGGCCTGGCCATCCAGGTGGCCGACCCGGCGGATCCCCGGCCTTTCCGCCGCCAGTCCCGGGGGACCTTCGTCGTCACCCTGATGGAGGGGGAACCCGGGGACAACCTGCTGCAGCGGGCCTACCCCTATCTGGTCCGCACCCTGTCGAACCTGCTGATCTACGTCATCGACCAGGACGGGCACCGGTCCCTGCACTTCATCACGCCCGAGCTCGGCCACTACCAGATCGCCTACGAGGCCCGCAACGAGGGCGCCTTCTTCGAAGAGGTGTACGAGCGGCTGCGGCCCCTGGCCCAGTCCCGGTTCGTCCTGGACAACGTGTTCGAGCCGGACCTGCCGGAGGCCTTGTGGGACGGGAACGAGACGACCCGGGCCCTGGCCCGGGCCGGGCAGCGCCTGGCCGCCCTGGACCTGCTGCCGGCACCCTTCCCCCTCGAGCAGTACCTCTCGCCGCGGGACCTGCGGCACCTGAAGCTGCTCTACGGGATCGGCGGGTTGAGCTACGGCAACCTCAGCGCCCGCCACGAGGGGAACACCTTCTGGATGAGCGCCAGCGGCATCGACAAGTCGCGCATGGAGGTCGTGGGTCGCGACATCTTGCTGGTCAAGGACTACGATCCCGAACGGCAGGCCATGATCCTGAGCGTGCCGGCCGACCGGGAGCCGCGGCGGGTCTCGGTGGACGCCATCGAGCACTGGATGATCTACCGGGAACACCCGGAGGTCCAGGCCATCATCCACGTCCATGCCTGGATGGACGGCGTGCCCTCCACCGAGGCCAATTACCCCTGCGGCACGTACGAGCTGGCCACGGCCGTGGCGGAGCTGGTGCGGCAGGCGCCGGACCCGGCGGCGGCCGTCATCGGTCTCAAGAACCACGGCCTGACCATCACCGGGCGCTCGCTGGAGGACATCTTCGAGCGCATCGAGGGACGGATCCAGCGGCAGGTGCCGATGAGCTAGGCCGGCCCTGCCTCGCCGGCCCCTGCCGGGAGAGGAGGCCCGCTCCATGAAGGCCCTGGTCTACCGGCTCTCCCTGCCCCGGGTGGCGGTGGCCAAGCTGTTGGGCCACCGCTGGCCCTGGCTGGTGTACGGCCCGGCCGGTCCGGTGTCCTACGCCGACTGGCCCGACCCCACCCTCCCGGGGGACGACTGGGCGGTGGTGGCGCCCCGGCTGGCGGGCCTCTGCGGCTCCGACATCGGGGTCATCGCCGCCCACACGAGCCCTTCGGCCTCGCCCTTCAGCTCCTTCCCGGCGGTGCTGGGCCACGAGGTGGTGGGGGTGATCGCCGAAGCGGGCGCCCGCGTGCCCTGGCCCGCCGGCACCCGGGTGGTGGTCGACCCCTCCATCTCCTGCACCATGCGGGGCCTGTCCCCTTGCCCCCAGTGCCAGCGGGGCTTCCCCTACCTGTGCCAGCACTGCACCGACGGCGACCTGGCCCCCGGGTTTCTGGTGGGCTACTGCCGCGACCTGCCCGGGGGCTGGGGCGAGCGGATGCTGGCCCACCAGAGCCAGCTCCACCCCGTGCCCGACACCCTGTCGGACGAACGGGCCGTCCTGGTCGAACCCCTGGCCATCGCGGCCCACGGCATCCTCCGCCATCCGCCGGCCCCCGGCGACCGGGTCCTGGTGATCGGGGCCGGGACCATCGGCCTGGCCACGGTGGCGGCCCTGCGCCTGCTGGGGTATGACGTCCCCGTCACCGTGGCGGCCCGGCACGGCATGCAGGCTCGCCTGGCCCGGGAGCTGGGGGCCGCCCAGGTGGTCCCTCCCGCCGAGCTGGGCCGGGTCGCCGTGGAGGCCGGCGCCCGGGCCTTCCGGCCCATCCTGGGACGCGACGTGTACCGGGGCGGGTTCGACCTGGTCTACGACTGCGCCGGCACCCGCCGCTCGCTGGATGACGCCCTGCGCCTGGCCCGGGAGGGCGGCACCGTGGTCCTGCTGGGGGCCGCCGGGGAAATCCCCCGGCTGGACTGGACCTTCGTGTGGATGCGGGAGCTGGAGATCGTCGGGGCCGTGGGATACGGCCTCGAGCAGGTGGGCGGCCGCACCGTCCACACCTTCGACCTGGTGCTGGAGGCGCTGGCCGCCCATCCGGATCTGCCCGTCGAGCGGATGGTCACCCACCGCTTCCCCCTCCGCCGCTACCGGGAGGCCTTGAAGGCCGCCCTGGACCGGCGGTCGTCGGGGGCGGTGAAGATCGTCTTCACCCCGAACGAAACCTGACCACCTTCTCGGAATCGGTTCGTACTAGCTCGCGCCCAGCCGGGCCGGGGACGCACCGGCTCGACCGGGGCAGCCGGCCCCTTGGCGGCTCCAGCCCGCTGGAGCAGGCCCAGCCGGTCAAGAGGCCGGCGGCGGCGGCCTTCCGGCTGGTCCGGACGGTGCCGGCCGGCGACGGGCTGCCCCGCCGGCTACGCCCCCGGCTGGGCCGGTGCCCCGGGCGCCTCCCCCGCCCGCCTCCGGGCCAGGGACCGCAGGTAGTCGAGGACGTCGCCGTCGATCACCCGGTCGCCGACCACCCGCTCTTCGAAGTTTTCGTTCATCTGGAAGGTTCGCAGGGCGGACCGGGTGGGCTCGTCGAGGACGCCCGTCAGGGGGCCCTGGTAATACCCGGCCGCCTGCAGTAGCCGCTGGACCTCCCCCACCACCGGCCCTTCGAGGGGAACCTGGCGGGACGGGTCAGGGGTGCCGAAGTAGAGCCGGTGCAGCCGCATCAGGCGGTCCAGTTCCTCGATGGGCTGCAGGTGGTCGTCGACCCGCAGGTCAAGCCAGCGGTCGTTGAAGCCGCCGTAACCGCCCCGGGGCTTGACGACCAGCAGGGCGGCCGACTGCTGCCCCCGGCGGTCGCCACCCGCCGCCTGGGCCGCCCGCAGAGCCTCGATCAGCCGCTCCTCCATGGGCAGCCCCCGGTCGCGGGCCGCCTCGTAGGCCCGCGCCATCTCGTCGACCACCGCCGGCCCGGCCAGGATGTTCCCCTGGCAGGCGTAGCCGTCCCCTACCCGGTGGCCGGCCCACTCGAAGCAGGCCTTTCCGGTGTAGGCCGCCGCCCGCCCCTGGGCGTCGACCACGCCCAGCTGGCGGTGGTCCCGGTCGGGGTCGGCCTCGACGAGCCGCCCGACCACCTCCTCCGCCGGCAGGCCCTGGCGCAGCAGGGCCAGGCCGTCCGGCCCGTAGGCCACGTTGGCCCAGGCCTGGGTCGCCACGGCCCCCGTCCCGGCCTCGGCCCAGGGAACCACCGCCCCCACGGCCAGGAACTTGGACTGGACGCCGATCCCCCAGACCTGGGCCTCGGGGTCGGCCGCCACGATGGAGAAGGTGGCCACCCACGGCGTTCCACCCGGCGTGCGCCGGCTCCGGCCTGCCTTGCTCCGGTCGTGGTCGACCAGCGCCAGGATGTCACCCGCGGCACCGGCCCCGGAGCGACCGGCCCCGGAGCGACCGGCACCGGTCCTTCCCATGCGGTCCTGCATCGCCATCCCCCCTCGTGGGGCGACGCCATCGCCCCGCGCCCGGACGGATCCCCTGACGCCGGGCGTCGGGTGCGCCGGCATCGCCCGTGGTTGCCCCCGGCCCCCGCCGCCTCACCCGGAACAGGAGCCCGAGGCGGGCCACCGGGCCCCCGCCCCGATGGCCGCCGGCCCCATCTCAGTCGGCGGGCATGATGTAGCGCAGGCCCCACGGCTCCCACTGCCGCGCAAAGGCCTCAGCCCGGGCGTAGCCGACCGTGCGGCCGGTTTGCACCCAGTAGCCGTCTTCCCGGGACGGGTGGGGCGCCACGTACATCCGGTACCCGGTCACCCGGGTGAAGGAGGCCGCGGCCTTGGCCGCCTCAGCCCGGGTGCGGTAGTACCCGCCGCCGATGTGGTATCCGGCATGGCGCACGTAATACACGATCCGCCGCACCAGTTCCTGCCCGCTCAGCCCGCGCTCGCCGCCGTTGATCCGCGGGATCTCCATTCCCAGGCCCCATCGCAGGCGCCGGGGCCGTGCCGCAAGACAACCCACGCAAGGGTCTGAATCAAGGGCCGCCTCCGGCATGTCCCGAAGCTCGGGGCATGTCCAGAATGCGAAAACAAGAGCAATACCTCGATATCAAATGATTGGGGACGATTTGGCAAGATAATTCAAGGACAGCGCCCTTGCTTTCTGACGCACTTTGTGGTTAGCCGCACCGCCGGTTTTGACCTTCCCTGACCAACCTGCATACGGTGAGGGTGGAAGGCCGGCCCAGGCCGGGCCCGGGCGGCCGGCGCCGGTCTCCCGCCGAAATCCCAACGGCGAAAGGAGGGCGGTTGCGATGATGGGTGTTCTCGGTTGGGTGGCCGCCATCGTCGTCGGTCTGATCCTTGGTTGGGCCGTGAGCCGCTACGCCATCGGTGGCCGCCAGTTCCCCGGCAACCTGCCCGGCTCGCTGGTCACCGGCGTGGTCGGTGGCGTCCTGGGGGCCTGGATCCCGGGCAACTGGGGCTGGACCCTGGACGGCGCCAACATGATCGCGGCCATCCTGGCGTCGGCGGTCCTCACCTGGCTGGTCGGCTACTTCGGCGGCAAGGAAGAGAGCAAGTCGGCGGGCACGTCCAGCTAATCAGACGCCAGGGCGGCACCGGGAACCCGGGCTCCCGGTGCCGCCTTTTCAGTGCCTGTGTCTGGGTTCCGGTGGAACGGTCCTCAGACAAACGGTGCCGCGGCTTGCCCCGCCCTGTCCTACCGCTTGGTCTCCGGCGCCACGGCCCGGATCGTGTCGATCCACCACACGCCCCGGTCGCCCTTGCGCACCGGCTGGATCAGCAGCACCTCGTACTCGCGCCCATCGTGCTTGACCCGCACCACGGCCCGCCCTTGACCCGAGTCGACCTGGACCAGGGTGAACTCGTCGCTGTACGGGTCGAACCCGTACAGCCCGCCCTGGTGCCGGACGGCGTCCACCGGGTCCAGCCGCCAGAGGTTGGCGCCGCCGTCCACTTCCTCCTGCCACCCCCGCACCAGGTCGGGATCGACGGGCTTGCGGCCGGTCTGGATGGCGCGGGAGCGGACGTCGTGGATCACCCAGATGCCCTGGTCGCCCTGTTCCCGCGGCTGGATCATGTGCAAGGTGTAGTAGCTGTTGCCGTGCCGCACCCGCACCAGGGCCTCGCCCAGGCCGGAGCCCTCGCCCCGGTCCGTCCGGTGCAGGAGCACGTACTCATCCCAACCGTAGAATCCGTAGGTGGTCGCCAGGTAACGGGCCGCCTCCACCGGGTCGGTCAGCCACTGCATCCGCCCCTGGACGACCTCGTCCTGGAAGAAGTTCATCACCGCGTCGTCGATCTCCATCTGCCAAGGCGTCCAGCCGCCGTCCGACCCGGACGAACCGGTCCCTGCGGCGTCGCCGGCGGCCCGGGCCTCCGGCTCGCCCTGCGCGCCGGCGGCGGCCGGTTCGTCCGTCACGGTGGGATCGGGCACGGCGCCTTCAGGCAGCGGGCCGCCGGGGACGATCATCAGCCGCTCCAGGGGCTGGTCGATGGCGATGTGGCCCGCCAGGGTCTCCACGGGCTTCCCCTCGACCAGGATCTGCACGCGCCGGATGCCGGGGATCCCGGTCAGGGTCTGGACGATGGCGTGGATCGTCACACCCTCCCCGTAGCTGCCGCCCGGGTGGTTCTTGATGAACTCCTCGGAGAAGTTCACGTAGGCGGTTTGCTGGCTGTCGTCGACGGAGACGGACAGCACCCGGGTGCCCTTGGGCAGGACGGAGACGAAGGGCGAGTTGGCCGGCGGCTCCAGCAGGTTCTCCAGGGCGATCCGCGCCAGGTCCGCGGTGCGCTGGGGCCGGTCGACGGTGCGGCGCCAGGGCCAGGGATCCAGCAGGCCCGACCGGGAGCCGTAGAACAGGGTGATGGTCACCCGCTCGTCACCGGGGTTGGGGACGATGGCCGGCGTCCCCTCCAGGTCGCTGGATGCCATCGGGAGGCCGCCCTGCCCACCCGAACCGTCCGGGGCGATGACCACCTCGTTGGGACCGCTCCCCACGGCCGGGTGCCCGCAGGCGCTGAGCAGGAGGGCGATCGACAGCAAAAGGACGGGCACGACAGCCTGCGCGCGGCGCCGCTGGGCCCGCCCCGGCCGGTTCGTCCGTCCAAAATGGGGAAAAGCGTCTCCGATGGACACGATGGCCTCCCCTCCAGATGCCATCGTATCGCCCTGGCGTTACGCACCCTTATCAGCAAAGTGTCGGAAAGGTTGCAAAAACGATGTTTCCCTCACCGTTCCGACTCCGGATCCCACGGGTAGACGATCCAGTCGTCGGTCTCCTCGGCATAGAAGTCCGGCCGGCCGGAAACCACCGAGCGCTGGGGCTTGTAGTGCATGACGGCCACGGCGGGACGACCGCCGGCCTCCTCCACCCGGTGGCGCACGGCGGCGACCGTGCGGCCGCTGTCCCAGACGTCGTCGACGATCAACACGCGCTTCCCCTTCAGGTAGGGGTCGGGCGGGAACTGCAAAAAGGTGGGGCGGTCCAGGGTCTCGCCGACCCCGGTGTAGAACATCACGGCGGCGACCAGGATGTTGCGCATGCCGGTCTTCTCGCTGATCAGGCACGCCGGGACCATGCCTCCCCGGGTGATGACCAGCATGGCATCGTACTCCTCGATGCGGATCTGCTGCAGGAGGCGATCGACCAGCTGCTCGATGTCCTGCCAGGTCAGGTATTTCTTCACCGGCTGTCCGATGGCGTCCACCCCCTCGCCGCGCCCAGGACGGGAGCCGGCGCGGCGGCATCGCAAGGCGTCGAAATTGGTTTCATTTTAGCCCATCGGCGGCGGGGCGCGAATCCTCGCCGCCTCCGGCGGCGCCCGCCGGCCCGGGGCTCGCCAGCGGCCATTCGACCACGGGCCAGTACAGGCCGAAGACGCTGCCGCGCCCCACCTGGCTCGCCACGGCCACCACCCCGTCGTGGAGGCGGGCGATCTCCCGCACGATGCTCAACCCCAGCCCGGCACCGGAGGCGTCGCCGCCCCGCGCCCGCGCCCGATCGACCCGGTAGAACCGCTCGAAGAGGTGGGGCAGCTCGTCGGCCGGGATGCCAGGCCCGCGATCGACGACCCACACCCAGGCAACGCGGGCGCTGCGGCGCACCGCCTCGTCGTCGCCCACCACCCGGAAGGCAGGGCCGGCTTCGGGCCCGGTTCCCGCGCCCGGGCTGCCGAGGCCGGCGGGGCTCGGGACGGCGCCGGGGCCGCCCGGGCCGGATTCCGCCGCTCCCGGCGCCGCCGTCCCTTCCGCCGGATCCCCGCCAGCGGCGGGCGCGGCGGGCGGCCGGTTCGGGCTGGCCGTGGAGGAGGTGGGCGGCTGGCCCCGGTCCCCAGCACCGGCGGCCGGCTCGCCGGCGGTGGCCGCGGCCTGGACGGCGCCGGCCTGGAGGGCGCCGGCAGCGGGGGCGGGCCGGGCAGGAGCGGGCTCGCCCGGGCCGGCAGCTGGGGGGCCCCCGGCGCCGTCACCGGCGCCACCGGGGGGCTGGGCCGGGGCGGCCGGTTCGTCCGACCGGGCCAGTTCCGCCGCCATGGCGCGCCCGGCCGAGTCCGGATCGAAGCCCGCCTGCTCGCCGAAGACCACCCGCACCAGGCCCGGGCCCCCGTACTTCATGGCGTTCTCCAGCAGGTTGGTGACGGCCCGCTCCATCTTGGTCCGGTCGACCAGCACCTGGGGGTTGCCGCGCCCCTCCAGCCGGATGCGGCAGCCCAGCCGGCGGGCCTCCGGCTCCAGCCACCCCGCCACCACCGTCACCAGCTCCGCCAGCGGCACGGGCCGCAGGTCGACGGTCTCCTTCTCCCGGTCCAGCCGGGCCAGGGTGAGCAGGCTGGAGGTCAGCCGCGCCAGGCGCTCCACCTGGTCGTCGATGTCGCGGAGGAACTCGCGGTAGTCCTCCAGGGTGGCGTCGGGGTCGTGGATCAGGGCATCGGTCAGGGTCTTCAGGGCGGCCACGGGCGTGCGCAGCTCGTGGGACGCGCTGGCGATGAAGTCGCGCCGGGACTCGTCGATGCGGGCCAGGTGGGCCGCCATGTCGTTGAAGGCCCGGGCCAGCTGGGCCAGCTCGTCCCCGCCCCGGGCCGGCACCCGCTCGTCGAACCGGCCGCGGGCGATGCGCCCCGCCGCCCGGGCCAGCTCCCGCAGCGGCGCCGCCAGGTAGGCACCGAACAGGTAGGCCACGGCTCCGGCCCCCAGGGCGATGAGGGCCCCCAGCTGCACCATGCGCCGGCGGATCTGGTCCACGGCGGCAAAGACGTCGGTCACGTCGGTGGACAGGACCACGGCGCCCGCGACCCGGTCCCCCGCCCCCCGGACCGGGGCCGCGGCGTACATGGCGTAGCGCCCGTCGGGCAGCCGGCGCACGCCGGCCCGGCTGACCCCCTGCAGGGCGCTGACGATCTCGATGTGCTCCAGCCGGTGGCCGACCAGGCTGGCGTCGGTCCCTGCCGCGGTGTCGGCCAGGACGAACCCGGCATCATCCACCGCCAGGAGCCGGCCCAGGTCCTGCAGCCGCAGGGCCGCCACCTGATTCGCCAGCCGCTCCCGGTCGCCTTCGGCGATGGCGTCGCCCAGGCTGCCGGCGAAGAAGGCGGCCGTCGCCAGCGCCCGGGACTGGCGGTCCCGCAGCAGGACCCCCTGGGTGGTGTCGCTGGCCACCTGGACCGTCACGGCCAGGCTGGTCAGGGTCACGGCCAGGAGCGCCAGGATGATCTTCCAGCGCAGGGACAAGGCACCCGTCTCCCGATGGGGACATGGATCGCCGGCCGCCCGGAGGGGCGTCGCCGGCCGGGACCAGAGGAGGCGTCCCGGACGGGGGCTGGAGGGCCCCTGGACCCGCGGCGGGCCCGATCCGGGGCGGACCTGAACGGTGGCCGGTTCCACCCCCTACCGGCCGACCCCGGTCTCGGGCGCGGCCCCCTCGCCGCCCAGGCGGCGGGCGATCTCCTCCGGCTCGGCAAAATAGTAACCCACGCCCCACTTGGTGCGGACGAACACCGGATGGGCAGGGTCGGGCTCCAGCCGCTCCCGCAGGCGCCGCACCGCCACGTCGACGGTGCGGGTGTCGCCGGCGTAATCGTAGCCCCACACCTGCTCCAGCAGTTGCTCCCGGGTGAAGACCCGGCCCGGCCGCTGGGCCAGCACGACCAGGAGGTCGAACTCCCGCGGCGTGAGCTCCACGGCCCGGCCCTGGACCGTCACCCGGTAGCGCGCCCGGTCGATGCGCAGGGGCCCCCGCACCAGGACCTCGCCCTCGGCTTCTTCGGCCCGCGGGGCGGCCCCCGCCGCCTGCGGGCCACCGCCCTCGGGCGTCCCCCGGCCCACGGGCGCGGCAGCCCCGTCCGGGCGGGCGCCGGGCTCCGGCCGGGGGTCTTCGGGCCGGACGCCGGCCCCGGCCCGGCCCGGTGCCGCGGGGGTGCCGACGGCCAGGCCGCCCACCGGCTTCATCCGCCGCAACACCGCCCGGATGCGGGCGATCAGCTCCCGGGGATTGAAGGGCTTGACCACGTAATCGTCGGCGCCCAGCTCGAGGCCGACGATGCGGTCTACGTCCTCGTCGCGGGCGGTCAGCATGATGATCGGCACCTGGGAGGTCTTGCGCACCTCCCGGCACACGGTCAGCCCGTCGATCTCGGGCAGCATGAGATCGAGGATGATGAGGTCGATGCCGCCCGCCGCGAACCGTTCCAGCGCCTGGCGCCCGTCGGTGGCCACCTCCACCTCGAAGCCCGCCTGTTCGAGGCTCCGGCGCAGGCCCTTGACCAGGGCGGCCTCGTCGTCCACCAGCAGGATCCGCTCGGCCACGGCACCGCCTCCTTCCCGTCACCAACGCTAGCGCAGCCGGGCCAGTTCCGGAACCAGCGCGTCCAGGTCGTCCTCCGCGCCGGCCGGGACCGCCGGATGCGCCGGTGGAACCGTCCCCGGGTGCAAGGCGCCGGCCACCGCTCCCGCCACGGCGGCCAGGACCGGCGCGGTCCCGGGGGCCGCCGCCGCGCCGGCCGTCTCGGCCACGGCCCGTTCGACCCCGCCGGCTGCCGCGGCCAGGACCAGCGCGAAGGGGATGGCCCGGCTGGCCTGCCCGTCGGGCTCCCAGCGGCTGCGCAGGATGGCCCCCAGGCCCCCCGGGGGGACGGCGGGCCCGCGGCCGGCCAGGGTCAGGCGCAGGGTGTCCAGGCCGTGGGCCACCGCCGCGGCCGGTTCGTCCCCAGACGCCATGCCGCTTCCCGCGGAAAGGCCGACCGCCAGGGAGGCGGCTTCCCCGGCGCAGTCCAGGGCCCCTTCCGGCCCCTCCCCCTCCACCGCGGCCGCGACGGCGGCGGCCACGGCAGCGGCCGCCGCCAGGGTCGCCGGCGCCGGCGCGGGGCCGTTGAAGTGCGCCGCTGCCGTGCGGACCAGGGTGAGGGCATCCTGGACGAGCCATTCCAGGTCGTCCGGGCGGTTGATCAGGCCGGCCACCACGGCCCACAGGGCGGGTTCCAGCGGCGCGGGGGAATCGGGGCGCGGCGGCGGTCCCGAGGCCCCGGCGACGCGGGCGGATGGATCGCCTGGCGAACGGGGCGCGGCAGCGGAACCCCTCGCGGCCAAGGGGGAAGCCGCGGGCTGCCCGGCGGGCTCCCCCTGGCCGCCGACGGAAGGAGGCCGATCCGCGGCATCGAGGGCCGGTTCGACCCGGCCCTCATGGGCCGCCACCAACCGGGCCAGGGCCAGGAGGCGCCGTCCGGCCGGCCCGGCGGCGGGAGGAGGCGGGGCCTTAAGGCCTGCGGCTCCAGACGGCGCCGCCAGGGCCCTGCGGCCCACCCCCTCTCCCCACAGGGCCGCCCCCAGGGCCGCCCGGATGCGCAGGTTCGTCGACCCTTCCACTGCCGGCCACGTCAACGCTCCATCCCACCTCGCCGCGGCCTTGTCCCCCGGCCGGCAACCGGCCCAGGGGCCACCGCGCCCCGCCGGCGGCACGGGGCCGGGGCTCGCCGGCCGGCGGCGCGGGGCCGGTGCGCGTCGTCGATTGGTGCTCGTCGTCGGTCCTTGTGGGCTTCGCTACGGGGTCGGGCCTTCCTCCCCGCCCCCTTCGCCTTCGCGACCCGCTGCATCCCAGCGGGCCCGGGCCGCCTGGATGGCGCCCCGGGTGAGGGCCGTGGCGTCGGTGGAACGGTCGCCCGGCGGCCGGCCGTAGATCCCCGCCGCCCCCTTGCCCATGGGGAAGGCGTGGGGCCGCAGGGTCGCCTTGAGGCGCGGGCGCGGCCGCAGCTCGGCGGCCGCTTCGAGCCGCCCGCCGGCCGCGATGCCGGCCGCCTCGTCGCGAGCGGCCTGGGCGTCGCCCTGGGCCTGGGCGTCGCCCTGGGCCTGCCCGGCGGGAGTGCCCGGGCCCGTGGCCGGCTGTGCGGCCGTCGTGCCCTGCCCCGGATCGCCACGGCCGCTTGCAGGCTCGCCCCCTGCGGGCTCGCCGCCGGCGTCCCCGGCCGCCGGGCCAGCCGCCGTCAGGGTGGATCCCAGGTTCGCCCGCACGCTGGGGTCCGCATTGGGCCCGGTGGCGACGGACAACGCCGCCTCGGGCGTCAGGGGCACCGGGGCGCCCCCCACCTCCTGCACCAGGGCTGCGTCCTCACGTTGGGCGACAGGCGCGCCATGGCCGCGGACCGCATGAGTCGGGCCGGCCGGCCCGGACGCCTGCTCAGGGGAGGAAGCCGCCTGCCGCGGGGCGCGGGCCTCCCCCGCCGGCGCGGGCGGCGCCGCCACGTCGGCCGCCGGGTCGCCCCGGGTGCTCAAGGGGGCCGGCGCCGGTTCCTCCGCCGCCTCCCAGCGCACCGTCCCCGCCTCCACGCCGGCGGGCTGCGTCCGGGCGATGGGTTTGCCCTGGGAGCTCGGCGAGGGCCGCCGGGTCAGCTGCTGGGCCACCTGCCGGTCGACCCGGCCCTCGGCAGGCTGGTCGGGCGCGTAGGCCACGGCCTGCGGGGCCCCCTGCTCCCCCACGGGCAGCAGCTCCCGGGCCGCCGGCACCCGCCGGACGCCCTGACGCCGGCGGGCGTCGAGATGGCCGGCCTCCTCCAGGGCCTGGCGATCCGGCGCCAGGGGCTCGGCGAAGGCCGCCCGGTGGCTGCCCCGGTTCGGCTTGCCGTAGAAGAGGTCGGGGCGGCGCACCCACAGGGACTGGCGGATGTCGTCCTTCTGGTTGGGTCCCGGCCCGGTGACCGCACCGGTCTCGCCGGCCACGCCGCCGCCGGTTCCACCGCCGGCGCCGGGGCCGCTGGTGCCCAGGCTCCGGGTCCGGTTGGCGCCGGCCCGGCCCGGACCGGGCGTCCGGTCGGCCCCCTCTCCGGCCACCTGGTAGGCCGGCAGGGGGATGGGACCGGTGGGGCGCCCTCCGGCCCGGGCAGCCCGCAGGCTGACAGGCCGGGCCTGGAGCGGCTGGGGGATCAGGCGGCGCGCGGCGCGACCTCCCCCTGGCTCGCGCCCGCCGGCCTCCGCAGGGCTTGCGGCTTCCCCGGTGGGGGCCTGAAGGCCGGGGCGGGCCCCGGCGCCGCCGTGGACCGCGGGGCGTTGGGCCTCTGGATCCTGGCGGGCGTCCCCGCCGGCCCGCTCCCCGCCGCGGCGGATCTCGGCGGCGGGTCGGGGCGCCACGGGGCGGCGGGGCCCCCGGTCGGAACCGTTGCCGCTGGTGGACTTCGCCATGCTCTCCGCTCCTCGACGCAACCCCGAAGGGGCTTGGTGCACGGGGACCGTTGGTCCGCCGTCGTCTGCAAGGAGTATGCCCCTCCGGACCGGCACCGCCGGCGGAGCGACCGGCCGCCGGCGCCACCCCGCCGCCGGGCGGCGGCCCCGGCCTGGACGGCGCGGGCGGGGTGCGGCAGGGGCTGTCGGGTCGCCGGCCCCCAGCGGGCGAGGGCGCGGCGGCACCAGGTGGGGACCGGCCCCGGTGGGGGAACGACGGGCCTGCCCATCCCGGTGGACCGGCTGGCCCCGGAGTGCAGGGGGCGCCGTCCCGGTGAACCCGTTGGCCCCGGCGGCCAGGGGACGCCGTCCCGGTAAACCCGCGGGCCCCGGCGCGCAGGGGACGCCGTCCCGGTGGAGCGGATGGCCCCCGAGTACGGGGGCGGACACCGGGGCCGAGCCGGGGCGCCCGAACACGGGGGCCCGGCCGGTTCGTCCGGCCGGGCCCCGTCGGGGTCCTTGAAGTCTCTGTCGCTGTCGCAGCGGTGTACGCCGCCGGCCGGCGGCCCGCTGCCGGCGGCCGCTCCCGGCCGGGGACCGGCGCCACCGGGCGTAGCGGGCGCGGGCTACTCGGGTCTCGGGCGTTGGTGCCGGCCACGCCTCGGGCGGCCGGTTCATCCCGCGGTGGGGATGCAGACGACCTCGCCGGGCCAGATCCGGTCGGGGTTGGTGATCTGCGGGTTGGCGTTGATCAGGTCCTCCAGCTCGACGCCGAAGCGCTGGGCGATGGCGAACAGGCTGTCGCCCGGCTGGACCACGTACTGGATGCCCGCGCAAGACGCCGGCGCCCGCGGCACGCAGACCACCTGGCCCGGGAGGATCAGGTCGGGGTCGGCCAGCTGGGGGTTGGCGGCGATCATCGCCTCCACGGGCACCCCGTTGCGCTGGCCGATGCTGAAGAGGCTGTCACCGGGCTGGACGACCACCAGCCGGCCGCCGGGACACCCGGGCGGCGCCGAGGGGATGCAGATCCACTGTCCCGGGACGATCTGGTCCGGGTCGACGATCTGGGGGTTCGCCAGGATGACCGCGGCCAGCGGAACGCCATAGCGCTGGGCCAGGAGGAACAGGGTATCCCCCGGTTGCACCTGGACCAGCTGGCCGCCCGGGCACGGCGGGGCGCCCTCGGGCGCGGGGCCACCCTGCGGAGCGGCGGGTGGCTGCTCAACGGGCGTCTCGGCCGGAGCGGGGGCGGTGGAACCGGCCGGACCCGGGGCCGGCCCTTCCGTACCCGCGCTCGTGCCGGGGGCGGGCCCTCCCGTGCCCCCCTCAGGAGGCGTCCCGGGGGCCGGCGCCGGCGGGTTGCCGCCCCGGGTCGGGGCGCCGCCGGCCAGACCGCCGGAGGATGGGGCCGGCGGGTTCCCGCCGCGGGTGGGGGCGCCGCCGGCCAACCCGCCCTGGCCCTCCGGCCCGGCGGGGGCCGGCGGGTTGCCACCCCGGGTCGGCGCCCCGCCCGCGAGACCGCCCTGGTTCGGGTTGCCGTCAGGCATAGGGTCGATCCCTCCTCGCGTCCTCAGTCGCTGGGAGTGCTCCTTTCACCCTACGCCCCGGCTTGCCAGGTGGTTCCCCTGGCGGCGGCCCCGGGCCGGCGCTGCGCCGGCTCGGGCCGTGCCCGGCTCAGGTTGCGCCCGGCTCCGGCCGCGCCCGGATCGGACCGCGCCCAGTTGGAGCCGCGCCCGGTCTTCGGTCCGTGCCCCGGGTCCCCTCACCCGCCCCCCGCCAGCCGCACCAGCAAGGGCGCGACGATCAGCGCCGGAAGGAAGTTGGCCACGGGCAGCCGCTTGATCTCCAGAAGCCCCAGGCCGATCATCACCACCAGGGCCCCGCCGGCCGCCGTCAGCTCGTTGAGCATCGCCTGGTTGATCCAGGGGCTGATGAGCCCCGCCAGGAGGGTCAAGCCGCCCTGCACCCCCAGCACCGTGGCCGCCGACAGGGCGACGCCCACGCCCAGGGCGGGCGCCATGGCCAGGGAGGCGAACCCGTCCAGGGTCGCCTTGACGGCCAGGAGCTGATAGTCGCCGGTGAGCCCGTCCTGGATCGATCCGAGAAAGGTCATGGGCCCGACGCAGAACAGCAGGCTGGCCGCGATGAAGCCGCGGGCGATGGCCCCCTCCCCGCCGCCGGGAAGGCCCGGGCCCGAGGCCGGTTCGGCGGAATCGCGCCGATCGCCGGCCACGGCAACGTCCACGGGCTGGGGCGCCGCCTGGGCGGCGGCTGGTTCCACCGCCGCGGCTGCCCGCGGGCGCGCCCGCCCGGGGGCTGGAGCCCCTTCCACCGCCGCCCCTTCACCGCTCGGCCGCGGCCGGGCCAGGGCCCGTTCCACCGCCCGGCCCAGCTGTTCCAGCCGTCCCTCCAGGTCCAGGGCCGTCCCGACCAGGCCGCCCGCCAGGACCGACCCCAGGACGATCAGGATGTTCCCCGTCGCCCGGGCCATGTCCAGGCCGATCAGGACGGTCACCACCCCCAGGCCGCCCGTCAGGACCTCCCGGGTGCGGGCGGGCAAGCGCGAACCCAGCCACAACCCCAGACCCGACCCCGCCAGCACCGTCAGGACGTTGATCAGGGTTCCCAGTCCCTTCAAGGCCCCTCCTCCCCCGTCGCGCCGGCCGATGGTGCGGCCCATCCTCTTGAATGAAAACAACCTACCACGCGGACGAACCGGCGGCTAGAGGCCCCGCGGCGGCCCGTGGTACCCTTGAAGCGTCAGGCGGGACGTCCCCTGATGGGTTCGTCGAACCCAACATTGTCGCCGGCCGGGCCTGCCTGGGGCGCCGCTCGCCCGTTCGGGCGGGCCGGGCCGGCCACCGGGGCGGTGAGAACATGCCGGCGGAGAAGGTGCCCAGCAAGGCCCACGGGTTCTTCCTCCAGATCGAGCGCTTGCCCGAGGCGCGACTGCGCCTGCTCGTCGCGGCTCTCGCCGGGGTCGCCGTCGTCTTCCTGGTGCTGATGATGCTGGTGCTCGAACACGTCCCCAACCCCTGGCTGCGGGCCCCGCTGGTGCTGATCACGGGCGGGCTGATGAGCGCGGGCGGCATGGGGGCGGGCGTGTTCCTCTACGAGCTGCGCCACCGGCGGTAACCGGCCCTGCGCCGGGTGGCTCCATCCGCAGGTGACCGGCCGCGCGCCGGCGGCGTCTCACCACCGGCCGCTGGTCCTTGGCCGCTGGTCCTGTGCTGCCCCCCACCGGCGCGTCATCGCAGGACGGCTTCCCACCCACCGGCCGGACACCGCAGGACAGCTTCCCACCCGCCGGGCGGTCGCCTCCGCCCACGGATTCCCCCCGGCGCCACGCCCGCGCCGCTTCCACCACGCCGCAACCCGGTTCGTCGGGACCGGGTTGCGGCGTTTCTGCTTCTGGCGTTGACCCGCGCGCCGCCAAAATTTATACTGGTTACAAACATGAACCGGTTATCAATTAATGCGATTGGAACTCAGTTTCAATTGAAGGAGGCATGCCCCGTGGCCGGTTCGTCCGCCGTCCCCAAGCCGCTGACGGAGAGCCCCCGGCGCCCGGAACGGGTCGCCCCCAGCCAGCTGGCGGGAGCCGCTGCACCCGGGGTGCCGGCCGGCGCCACCAAGCCGGAGGAACCAGCCCCGAGGGTACCGGCCCAGCGGCGTGCAGGGCCGGCCGGCGGCAACGAGCCCGGCCGGCCCGCTGAGACCGGCGGACCGGCGGCCTGCCATGGCGCGGCCGACGGCCGGGCCCGGGCCGGTGCGGCGGAGCCGGGCTTCTGGGCCCGGCACCACCTGGCCATCCTGACCGGCCTGACCCTCCTGAGCGTGGTGGCCGGGGCCGTCGCGGAGCGGCTCGGCGCGCCCCCGGTGGTCAGCCTGTTCTTCTACGTGGTCAGCTACCTGGCGGGCGGGACGCCGGCCGCCCTGTCGGGCCTGGCGGCCCTGCGGGAGCGGGTCATCGACGTGGACCTGCTGATGGTCCTGGCCGCCCTGGGCGCCGCCGGCCTCGGCGCGTGGGAAGAGGGCGCCGCGCTGCTCTTCCTCTTCTCCCTGAGCAACGCCCTGCAGTCCTACGCCATGGACCGGACCCGCCAGGCCATCCGCGCCTTGATGGACCTGGCGCCGGAGACGGCCCACCGCCGGCGTCCCGACGGCACCGAAGAAGAGGTGCCGGTGGAGGCGCTGCAGGTCGGCGACCTCATCACCGTGCGGCCGGGGGAGCGCATCCCCATCGACGGGCGGGTGCGGTCGGGCCGCTCCACCGTGGACCAGGCGGCCATCACCGGCGAATCGGCCCCGGTGACCAAGGGCCCCGGCGATGAGGTGTTCGCGGGCACCATGAACCAGCTGGGCGGCCTGGAGGTCGAGGTGACCAAGCCCGCCACCGACACCATGCTGGCGCGGATCGTCGCCCTGGTGCAGGCGGCCCAGGAAGACCGCTCGCGGACCCAGCGGCTCATCGACCGGATCGAGCAGATCTACGCCACCGCGGTGGTGGGCATCGCGGCCCTGGCGGCGGGCCTGCCCCTCCTCTGGGGCGCCGACCCCCGGGAGACGATCTACCGGGCCCTGGTGTTGATGGTGGTCGCCTCCCCCTGTGCCGTGGCCATCAGCGCGCCGGCGCCGGTGCTGTCGGCCGTGGCCAACGCGGCCCGGCGGGGCGTGCTGCTCAAGGGCGGCCGCTACGTGGAGGAACTGGCCTCGGTCAAGGTGGTCGCCTTCGACAAGACGGGCACCCTGACCCGCGGCCAGCCCCAGGTGACCGACGTGATCCCGTTGGGGACCGCCGACCGGCAGGCGGTGTTGCGCGCCGCCGCCACGGCCGAGCGGCTGTCCGAACACCCCCTGGCCCGGGCGATCCTGGCGGCGGCCGCCGCCGAAGGGATCGCCCCTGGCGAGGCGGGCGAGGCCCAGGCGGAGCCCGGCTTCGGCGTCGCGGTCCGTACGGCCGACGGAACGGTGTGGGCGGGGACCGCTGCCTTCGCCCAGCGCCACGGCGCAGACCCGGGCCCGGCCGAACCCCTCCTCGAGCAACTGGCCCGGCAGGGCAAGACCGGGGTGCTGGTCGGCGTGGGGTCGAACCTGCTGGGCTGCGTCGCCCTCCAGGACACGCCGCGCCCCGGGGCGCGGGAGGCGGTGGCCGCCTTGCGGCGGGCGGGGCTGATCCCCGTGATGCTGACGGGCGACCGCCCGGAGGTGGCCCGGGTCACCGCCGCCCAGCTCGGGATCACCGAGGTCCGGGCGGGACTGCTGCCCGAAGACAAGCTGACGGCGGTGGAAGAGCTGGCCCGCACCCTGGGTCCCGTGGCCATGGTGGGCGACGGCGTCAACGACGCCCCGGCCCTGGCCCGGGCGCGGGTCGGCATCGCCATGGGGGCCGCGGGGACCGACGTGGCCCTGGAGACGGCCGACGTGGTGCTGGTCAGCGACGAGATCGAGAAGCTGCCCTTCGTCTTCGACCTGGCCCGGCGGGCCACCCGGACCATCTGGCAGAACCTGACCTTCGCCCTGGGGGTGATCGCCGTCCTGGTCAGCCTCACCCTGGCGGGCCGGCTGGAACTGGCCCTGGGGGTTCTGGGGCACGAGGGCAGCACGGTGCTGGCGATGCTGAACGGCCTGCGCATGCTGGCCGTCCGGCCCGCGGCCGGGTCCTCCGGCGGGAAGGCAGTGCCCGAAGGGGCTTGACCGGGGACGGGCTCTTGACCCCCTTCGAAGGGCCAACCTAAGATCAAAATAGGATCTTTTGAGAGTTGCAACTATTTGAGCCGGATTCGTAGATATTCGTCGACTTTCCCGCCGGATGCGCCCGACCGGGATCGGACGGCCCGCCGGGCCGGAACCACCGGTGAAAGGTTGTGAACGTGATGGCCCTGGCCATGGACGAATTCCGGCGACTTCTGGCCGACCGCGGGTACCGGGTCACGGCCCAGCGTCTGGCCATCTACGAGCTGTTGCAGGAGAACGCCCGCCGGTCGCACCACCCGAGCGCCGAAGAGCTCTACCAGCAGGCCCGGGAGCGCTTCCCCATGATCAGCCCCGCCACGGTGTATAACACCCTGGAGCTGCTGGTGGAGCTCGGCCTGGCCAGCCAGCTGGGCTTCCCGGGCGACGTGCAGCGGTACGACGGCAACCCCCACGCCCACGCCAACGTCCAGTGCATCGACTGCAAGGCGATCTTCGATGTCGACGCGGGCGCCCTGGAAGGCATCGGGCAGCGGGTGGCCGAGCGATCCGAGTTCGTCATCCTGGGCCAGCGGTTCGAGTTCTATGGGATTTGCCCCCGGTGCCGGGAGCGGCGCGCCCGGGACGGCGTGCCCGTGACGGAAGGGGCGGCGGGGTCCGGTACGGACCTCCCGCTGAACGGTGCGAGCGGTGCTGCAGCGGGCGACGGCGTGGAGGGTCCGGGAAGGGCGGCCACGCGCCGCGAAGGCCCGCGCCCTGCCGGAGCCTCCGTGGGGGAGCCGCTGGGGACGGAGGCTGGCGACTGAGCCCTTGGGGTGGGCGTCGTCCAGGGCTGGCGGACAGGAGGAGCCGTGGTGGCATACCAATCCCGCCTGCAACACCCCCGGGTCGACCGCTTGTTCGAGGCAATCCTCTCCCTGGAGACGCTGGAGGAGTGCTACCGCTTCTTCGAGGATCTCTGCACCGTCGGCGAGATCCAGTCCCTGGCGTTGCGGTTCGAGGTGGCCCAGCGCCTGGCCCGGGGCCAGACCTATGAACAGATCCAGAAGGAAACGGGCATGAGCTCCGCCACCATCAGCCGGATCAACCGGTTCCTCCACTATGGTGCCGACGGCTACCGGCTGGTGCTCGACCGCCTGGCAGCCCGCCGCCACCTGGCCGGTCCCGCCTCAACCGGCCCGGCCGCCCCAGCCACCCCAACCGCCCCGGCCACGCCGGGCGCCCCAGCCGCCCCGACTGCTCCGACCGGCCCAGGCGCCGGCCGCGACGCAGCCCCCTCCGCGACGGACTCCTCCCAGGCCAGCCGTCCCCGCAGAGGCCAAACCGTCCCCAAGGCCGCCGAAGCGTCCCCGCAGGACGCGGCCAGGACCGAAGGGTGACGGCAGCGGGCTCGCTGGACCGGCCTGCCCCACCCGGGTCGATCCAGGGCGGGTCAGACCGCGTCCCCGCCGGGCGTGGCCCCGCCGTGTGCGACCTCGCCGGGCGTGGCGCCGCCGGGCGTGACCTCCGTGCCCCGCCCCGTGCCTCCCTCGGGTTTTGCCCCGGGTTTTACCCCGCCCGTGCCCGCCCCCCGCCCCGCCCGCGTTCGTGAGGACCGTTCCTGAGGGCCGGTCACAGGCGCTTTCCGGGCTTCACCGCCGCTTCCGCCGTCCCGGCCGTCCCGGCCGCCCCGACCGGCCCGGCCGGGCGCGCCGCCTCCCGGCCCGCCGTCTGGGTGGCGACGAACAGGCCCACCAGGGTCAGGGCCCCGCCGGCCAGTTCCACCGGCGAGGGAGCCTCCCCGAGGAGGAGCCAGGCCAGCAGCGAGGCCCCCACCGGCTCCCCCAGGATCGACACCGAGACGACGCTGGCGGGCACCCACTCTAGGGCCCAGTTAAGGACCGTATGGCCCCCCAGGGTCGGCACCACCGCCAGGGCGACGAAGAGCAGGAACTCCCGCCACGGATACGGCCCGAAGGGCGTGCCGGTGAGGCCCAGCCCCACGGCGATGACCAGCGCGGCGACCCCGTACACCAGGGTGGTGTAGGGCATGACGGGAAGGACCTGCCGCACCCGCCGCCCGATCAGGATGTAGCCGGCGAAGAACCAGGAGCCGGCCACCGCCAGGAAGTTTCCGTAGAGGGCCCGGCCGCCCGCGGCCAGGTCCGCCCCCCCGGCGCCGCCGAAGGTGACGACGGCCACGCCGCCCAGGGCCAGCAGCGCACCGGCCAGCCGCCGGGCCGGGACCCGCTCCCGCAGCAGCCACGCATCGGCCGCCATCACGTACAGCGGGTGGGACGTCACCAGCAACACCGACGCCGTCACCGAGGTGTACCGCAGCGAGGCGATCCAGGTGAGGAAGTGGCCGGCCAGCAGGATCCCGCTCAACACGCTGGCCCCGAGCAGGCGCGGCGGCAGGCGGCGGATCCGGCCGGCGTCCCGCCAGGCCCAGGGCAGGAGAAACAGGGTCGTCAGGGCCATGCGGTAGAAGGCGATGACGGCGCTGGGCGCCTGGGAGTAACGGATCAGCACCGACGAGAAGGAGATGGCGAGGACGGCCCCGGCCAGGGCCAGCAAGGGCGCCAGCGGGCTCACCGCCCCCTCCCTCCCCGGTCCTCATCCATCCACATCGCGCCCCACCCCCAGCTGGCGCGCCCGCTCCCAGATCCGGGCCGCCGCGTAGAGATCCTGGGCGGCCAGGCCGCAGCTCTTGAAGACCGTCACCTGGTCGGGGTCGACCCGGCCCGGGTGCCCACCGGCCAGCACCTGGCCGAGTTCCACCAGATCCCCGGGTCCCACGGCGCCCGCCTGCAGGGCGTCGATCAGCTCGCCGGCCTCTTCCTCGGCGGCCTCGAGCTGGTCGACGAAGACGGGCCGCGCCCGCCACACCAGGTCCCGGGCCAGTTCCCGCATGCCGGGGCGGAAGCTGCCCACGGCGTTGATGTGGGTTCCCGGCGCCACGTCGCCGGCCGCCAGGAGGGGTTCGGGGCTGGCCGTGGCCGTGCAGATCACGTGGGCGCCCCGGGCGGCCTCGGACGGGCTGGCGGCGACGACCCGCTCGATGCCGGGGCCGAGCCGTTGCCCCAGCCACTCGGCCAGCCGTTCCGCCCGCTCCCGCGTTCGATTGTAAATCCGCACCTGCCGGATGGGCCGGACGGCACACACGGCCAAAACCTGGTAGGGGGCCTGGGCCCCCGCGCCCAGCACGGCCAGCACCGAGGCGTCGTCGCGGGCCAACAGCCGGGTCGCGGCCCCGCTGGCGGCCCCGGTGCGTAGCGCCGTCACCATGGCCCCGTCCATCACGGCCACGGGGCGGCCGGTGGCGCCGTCGATCAGGGTCACCAGGCCGCTGATGGCGGGAAGCCCCCGGGCCGGATTGCCGGGGTAGACGGAGACCATCTTCAGCACGGTGTAGCCCAGGTCGGGGTCATGGGCCGGCATGAACAGGGTGGTCCCGCCGGCCGTGGGCGCATCGACCCCGATCCGCAGGGGCATCTGGACCCGGCCGGCGCTGACGGCGGCAAAGGCCGCCGCCATGGCGTCGGCGGCCTCGGCCATGGGCAGGCAGCGTTCCACCTCGGCCGCGTTCAGCCAGCGGACGGGCACGGTCCTTCCGCCTCCTTCCCGGGCGGGCGATGGGGTGGCTGGGGACCTTGGGGTGGACGGGGGCCTCCCGGCGCTCCGGCCACCGGTCCGGCCGCCCGGGCAGCGGGACGGGCAGCCCGCCCATCCTGGGCCAGCAGGCCCGCCAGCAGCACCAGCGCGGCCCCCGCCCCCTGGCCCGCCGTCAGCGCCTCCCCCAGGACGAACCAGCCCAGCAGGGCCGCCACCACCGGCTCCACGGTGGCGACGATGGAGGCGGTGGAGGCGGGGACCCATTGCAGGCCGGCCGTGTAGAGGCGGTAGGCCAGAAAGGTGGGGCCGACGCCGAGCACCCCCACCCAGGCCCACACCGCCGGCGACCAGGCCAGGTCCAGCAGCCGTGCCGGCGGCAGCGCCGCCAGCAGCACCAGGGCGCCGATGCCCAGGGTGTAGACGACCACCGCGGCCGGGTCCAGGTCGCGCAGGGCGACCTTGCCGAAAATGCTGTAGAGGGCGTAGGTCAGCCCGGAGAGCAGCCCGGCCGCCACCCCGGTCCAGGTGATGCCGGCCGCCGGGTCGGGCGCGCTGACCAGGACGACCCCCCCGAGGGCCACCGCCAGCGCCACCAGGCGCCGCACACCCAGCGCCTCGCCCAGGACGAGCCGGGCCAACAGGGCGACGAAGACGGGCGCCGTGTACAGCAACACGGCCGCCACGGCCACGGGCAGCAGCCGCACCGCCCAGAAGTAGCTCAGGTAGAACAGGCCGACGCTGATGGTCCCGTAGGCGACCAGCAAGGGCCAGCGCCGCCGCGGCACCGCCAGCGGGATCCCCTGCCGCCACGCCACCAGCAAGGCCAGGGCGAAGGCGATGGCCGCCCGGAAGAACACCACCTCGCCGGGCTGCGCGCCGCCGGCGTAGGCCATCCGCGCCACCACGCCCAGCGTGCCCCACAGGGCGGCCGCCCCCAGCACGTACGCCATCCCCCGCAGCGCCACCGTCTAGGACCTCCCCTGCTCGGGCGCCGGCCGGAACCGGGCCGGGCTGAAGAGGGCCAGGTCGGGCCGCGCCTTGCCCTCCACCAGGTCCGCCACCGCCTCCCCGATCACCGGCACGAACTTGAACCCGTGGCCGGAGAAGCCCCCCGCCAGGAGGACGGCCGGGTGGTCCGGGTGTGGCCCCACCAGGAAGTGGAGGTCCGGCGTGTTGGTGTAAAGGCACACCGCCGCCCGTTGCGGTTCGGGGTCCAGCAAGGGCAGCCGCCGGGCCAGCAATCGCTGGACCGGCTCCACGTCCGCCGGGGTCACCTCCCGGGACAGGGCGTCGGGGTCGCCGCGCAGGCCCCCGTGGTGCAGGCCGACCTTGATCCCCTCGCCTTCCAGACCGGGGAGGCCGTAGAGGGCCGGTTCGTCCCCCCGGTCCCAGATGAAGATGGGGAAGTGGTCCTCGAACCAGTCGGGCCGCTCGGCGGGCCGGAACCAGAGGCTGACCTGGCGCTCGACCTCCAGGGGGAAGGTCCCGCCCAGAAGGCCGGGATTCCACGCGCCGGCCGCCAGCACCAGCCGCTCCGCCTGGTACCGGCCCTGGGACGTGCGCACCGACACCGAGCCGTCGCCGGCCACCCAGGATTCCACCGGCTCGCCGAACCGCAGCTCGGCGCCGGCCGCTTCGGCCAGGCGCAGGTGGGCCGCCACCGTCTTCTCGGGGAACAGGACCCCGGCCGCCTCTTCGTACACCGCCACCTCGTGGGGCTCCAGGCGGAAGGCCGGAAACCAGCGGCCCACGTCCTCCGGGCTCAGCATGCGGTAGGAAAGCCCGTGGCGCCGGGCGCTCTCGGTGCTTCCGGCGACGATGGCCGAGTCGGGGGTGCCGATCATCAGGCCCCCCGTCTTGACCAGCAGCGTCTCGCCGGCGTCCCTGGCCAGAGCCTCCCAGAGCTCGTAGGCGCGCAGGAGCAGCGGCACGTAGGCTGGATCCTCGAAATAGGCCTGGCGGATGATCCGGCTGCGACCGTGGGACGAACCGGCATCGTGGGGCGGGGTGAACCGGTCCAGGCCCAGGACCCGCCGGCCTCGCCGGGCCAGGTGGTAGGCGATGGCGCCGCCCATCCCGCCCAGGCCTACGACGATCACGTCATACACGGGACATGCCTCCCTGTCTCCCGGTCCCGCGGCGGCCGGACCCGCCACCATGCCGGCGGGACGCGGCGGGGCCGCCACCGGCATCCCGTCCCGGGCGCCGGGCGGCGGGGCCGCGCAGGGGCGACCACCGCGCAGGCCGGGCCGGATCACGGTGGGGCGGCGAGGTGATCACCGCGCGACCCGGACTGTGCAGCACCCACCGCGCTCCCACACCGGACGGCCGAGCCGCCCCCGGTCCGGCCCGATGCCGGGGTCGCCGCTTGCCGGGCGGCGGGCCCCAGCCTGCGCCCACGCCCCTGGGACCGGCGGGCCCCCGCGGGACCGGTTGCTGAGCATTTCCCCGTTGCAGCCCGGAACCCTTTCCCGCGCGCTAGGAAGCCCGTTCCAGGGTGACCCAGCCGGTTCCACCCGCCGGCTGTCCACCGGTCCCACGGCCCCGCCCCGTGATTCCCGCGGTCCGATGTCGCAACCCATTGCATCCGGTTGCTTTATCGTGTTAAAGTGCTAAAGTGTTAAAGCAATCCACAGCCCGTGGCCGCGGCAACACCGCATCGCCGTGCGAACGGTGCGTGACCTTGAGCCGCACGTGGCCTGAAACCGTGAGCAGGGAGGTCCGCCCTCATGGAGCCTGCCGCCTCGACCGCTCCTTCCACCTGGTGGCCACCCGCACCGGCGTGGCCCGGAGGCGGGGCCGGCGCCGGTGCCGGTGACCGGGCCGAGGAGGCGCGCCGCCAGCTGGCCGCCCTCTTCGGCCGGTGGGGTTACCGCCGGGTGCGCACGCCCTTTTGGGAAGAAGCCCGGGAGGACCTGCTGGACGTCTTCCCGGAGACCGCCCTGTGCCGGTTCGTCGACCCGGCCGGGCGGGTCCTCGCCCTGCGGCCGGACCACACCGTGGCCGTCGCCCGCTGGGCGGCACCGCGCCTCGCCGGCGGCGACCCCTGGCGCCTGTACTACCTGGACCCGGTCTTCCGGCGGGATCCCCGGGACGGGCGGTTCCAGGCGGTGACCCAGGCCGGCGTCGAACTGCTGGGCGCGCCGGCCCCGGCGGGCGATGTGGAGGTCTTGGGCCTGCTGGTGGAAGCCCTGGAGGCGGTGGGCGGCCTGTGGGGGGACCTTGCCTCGCCCCTTGCCGATCCCCCTGCCCCGCCCCCGGATCCCGGGTCCCTGGGCGACGGGGCCGTGGCCCTGGCGTGGCCATGGCGGGGTTCCCCGGCGCCGTCGGTGGGGAGCGGCAGCGGCCTTGTGCCCTTCCCCGTCCGCGTGGCCGTGGGGCACACCGGCGTGCTGCAGGCCTTCCTGGCCGCCTCCGGCCTGGACGAACCGGCGGCTGCCGCCGTGACCGCCGCCCTGGCGCGGCGCGACCGGGTCGCCCTGCGGCGGGCCCTGGAGGCGGGCCTGGGTCCGGACCGGGCCCAGGAGGCCTACCGATTCCTGGCCGGCAGCTTCCCGGTGTCCGAAGCCCTGGAGCACCTGGAGGCGCTGGGGGTGGAACCGGCCGCGGAGCTGGCGGCCACCCTGCGGGCGGCCTGCCGGTTCTTCCCCGGCGCCGCCGGGGCCCTGCGGGTCGAGCCCGGCCTGGTCCGGGACCTGGAGTACTACACGGGCCTGGTGGTGGAGGTGTTCGCCGGCTGGCGGCGCATCGCGGCCGGCGGCCGCTACGACGGCCTGCTGGCCCGGTTCGGGGGACGGGGTCCCGCCGTGGGGCTGGCCTTCGACCTGGAGGCGCTGGTGGAAGCGGCCGGGGCCGCCACGGCCCCCGGGGTCGCCGGGGGCGCGGGGGTCGCCGGGGCCGCCGGTTTCGCGGAGGTCGCCGGATCCGCCCAGGCCGGGGGGCCTGCCGCCGCCCCGGTGGCTGGCGGCATCGGGGCGGTTCCCCACCCGGGGTGGCCCGGCCGGGCCGCCGTCGACTACCTGGTGGCCGGGCCGGCGACGGCCGCCGATCCGCAGCGCCTCTGGCAGGAGGCCCGGCGCCTGCGGGCCCAGGGCGCGTCGGCGGTGGTGATGGCCGAACCGGCCACGGAGGACGAAGCCCTGGCCGCCGCCCGGCGCCTGGGGTGCCTGCGGCTGCTGTGGCTCGACGGCCGCCGCCGCGTCCTGCGCATGGCCTGGCCGCCCGGCCGGTGAGGGCCGCGGGCCGTGGCCTCTGCGGGAGCCCCGGAAGCCCCCGCATTCCCAGGCGTTCCGGCAACTCCGGCATTCCGGGGGCGTCCCGGAACTGGGTGACGGGCGGCCGCTACCGCCGGGCGTCCCGGAAACTGGGGACGGGCGTCCCGGGCCCCTGGCTGGGCGTCCCGGGCCTCGTCGCCAGGCACCTCGGGCCCCCTGGCCGGGCGTCCCCGGCCCCAGGTCGCCGGGCACCCGGGGCCCAGTCGCCGGGGCGCCTCGAGCCGAGGCGTCCCCGGCGAAGGACCGCCCCCGGCAATCCGCAACAGGGAGCGATGGCTGTGATCACCCCGATCCCCCCCTCTTCCACCCCCGGCCCGGCCGCCATGGCGGCGGAGACCATGGCGGCAGAAGCCATGGCGGCGGAGGCCGTGGCGGCCGAACCCCCGACGACGCGGGCGACGCCCGGCCCATCCGGGACGGCCGGTGGGACCGCGATCCCTCCCGGCGGTGGGTTGCCCCCCGGCGGTGGGTTGCCGCCCACGGGTTCCGCCTTCACCGCAGGTCCCTCCGCCACCCCAGCCGGGGGCCCCCGCCCCTTGTCCCCGGGAGCCGCCGCGATCCCGGCCGGGCTGCGGCCCCGGCCGCCCCTCACCCTGGCCCTCCCCAAGGGGCGGATGCTGGCCGAGGTGGCGGCCCTCTGCCGCCAGGCCGGCATCGCGGCGGCGGCCCCCCTGGCGGCCGGCGACGACCCGCCGGCCCTGGTGCTGGACGACCCCGCCGGCGGGGTGCGGCTGCTGCTGGTTCGTCCCGGGGACGTGTGGAGCTACGTGGCCTTCGGCGGGGCGGACCTGGGCATCACCGGCAAGGACGTGCTGGAGGAACAGGCCGGGGACGGCCCCACCGGCTGGCTCGACCCGCCCGGGGTGGTGGAGCTGGCCGATCTGGGCGTCGGGGCCTGCCGAATGGCGGTGGCGGGACCGGCGGCCGGGGCCGCCTGGTGGGCCCGGCGCCGGCTCGAACCGGGCCGGCTGCGGGTGGCGACCAAGTACCCGGCGTGCGCCCGCCGGGCCCTGGGGGGCGGGCCCCTGGAGGTCGAGGTGATCCCGCTGGCGGGGTCGGTGGAACTGGCGCCCCTGGTGGGCCTGGCCGACGTGATCGTCGACCTGGTCGCCACGGGCCGGACCCTCCGGGCCCACGGGCTCGTCGAGTACGAGGTCCTCTTCACCAGCACGGCCCGGCTCATCGCCAACGAGGCGAGCCTGCGCCTGCGGGAGGAGGCCATCCTGCCCCTGGCCGAGCGGCTGGAGGCGGCCTCCCGCCGGTCGCGACCGCCCGCCGGCCCGGTGGCGGCCACCGCCGCCCCTTCCCCCACCCCCGCCGAGGGGAGGCGATCGCCGTGCGCCGGTTGACCGCCGAGCAGCTGCTGGCCGAGCTGGACCGGCGCCGCCCCTTCTCGCCCGAGGTCCGGGCGGCCGCCGAGGCCATCGTCGAGGATGTGCGGCGCCGCGGCGACGAGGCGCTCCTTGAGTACACCCGCCGCTGGGATGCCCCGGACCTGACCCGGGACGAACTGGCCCTGCCGCCGGAGGCTCCGGCCGCGGCCCTCGCCGGCCTGCCCGGCCCGCTGCGGCAGGCCCTGGAGCAGGCGGCGGCCCGGATCGCCGCCTACCACCGCCGGTTCGTCCCGGCCAGCACGACCTGGACCGACGAGGCGGGCAACCGCCTGGGCCGCCTGGTGCATCCCCTGGACCGGGTCGGCCTCTACGTGCCGGGCGGGCGGGCGGCCTACCCCTCCACGGTCCTGATGGCGGCGATCCCGGCCCGGCTGGCGGGCGTCCGGGAGATCGTGCTGGTGACCCCGCCCCGGCCCGACGGGTCGGTGCCGCCGGTGGTGCTGGCGGCTGCGGCGCTGGCCGGGGTCGACCGGGTGATCCGGGTGGGCGGCGCCCAGGCCATCGCCGCCTTGGCCTACGGGACCGAGACGGTGCCGGCCGTCGACAAGATCGCCGGGCCCGGCAACGCCTACGTGACGGCCGCCAAGGCGGCGGTGGCCCACCGGGTGGGGATCGACGCCCTGGCCGGCCCCAGCGAGATCGTCGTCGTGGCCGACGATAGCGCCGACCCCGGCTGGGTAGCCGCCGACCTCCTCGCCCAGGCCGAGCACGATCCCCTGGCGGTCGCCGGCTGCCTGAGTCCCGACCCCGGGTTGCTGGAAGCGGTGGCCGCCGAGCTGGACCGGCAGCTGGCCACGGCACCCCGGGCCGCCGTGGCCGGCGCCGCCCTGGAGCGGGGCTTCCTGGTCGCCACGGCGGACCTGGAGGAGGCCGTCGAGCTGGCGGGGCGGCTGGCTCCCGAGCACCTGAGCCTGCAGGTGCGGGATCCCGAAGGGTGGCTGGGCCGGGTGCGGGCGGCGGGGGCCGTGTTCTTGGGCGGCTGGGCCCCGGTGGCGGCCGGCGACTACGCCGCCGGGACGAACCACATCCTGCCCACGGGCGGGGCCGCCCGGTTCCAGGGGGCCCTGGGTCCGGAGGCCTTCGTGCGGGTGATCCCCTTCTTCGCCGGGCGGCGGGAGGGGGTCGGCGCCTGGGCCCCGGCCGCCCGCACCCTGGCCGAGGCCGAGGGGCTGCCGGCCCACGCCGCCAGCATCCGCTTGCGGGAGGAACGGGCCGCGGCCGGGGCGGCGCCGGGTGGCGGGCGGTCGGCTGAGGCCCGGGTGACACCGGGCGGCGGGCCGGCGGGTGAGGCCGGGACGACGCGGGGCGGCGGACCGGTGCATGAGGCCGGAGCGACGCCGAGCGGCGGACCGGTGCATGAGGCCGGGGCGGGCCGCGGCGTGGGGACCGCAGGTGGCCGGCCGGAAGGTGCGGAGCCGGACGCCACCGGTCCCGGCCCGGCCGGGGCCAGTGCTGGGTCCAGCACGGCCCCCGCCGCGGGGTACACCGTGGCCGACAACCCGGCGCCCATCAAGCTGGACGCCAACGAGGCCGAACCCTGGCCGGACGACCTGCGGCAGCGCCTGGCGGCCGCGCTGGCCGAGGCCCTGGCCGGCGGCGCCCCCCACCGCTACCCCGCCCGGGCCTTGCGGCAAGCGGTCATCGCCCGCATCGCCGCGTACGCCGGGGTGCCGGAGCCGGCGGTGGTGCTGGGCAACGGCTCGGACGAGCTGATCCAGGCCGTGCTGGGGACCCTGGGGCGGCGCTGCATGGCGGCCGTCGCCCCCTCCCCCACCTTCGGCTACTACGCCGCGGCGGCGGAGGCGGCGGGTGTGCCGTACCGGCCGGTGCCGGTTCCTCCCGAACGCGCCGTCGAACTGGAGGACCTGGAACCGGTCCTGGACGCCTTACCAGGCGAAAAACTGGTCTTCCTGTGCCGGCCCAACAACCCCACGGGCCTCAGCTGCTCGCTGGACGTGGTGACCGGCCTGCTCAAGCGGCCGGACGTGTGGCTGGTGGTCGATGAGGCCTACGCCGAGTTCGCCGGCGAGAGCGTCCTCGACGGGAACCGGGTGGCGGGGACCGGGCCGTGGGGGGAGGACCCGGCCGCCGCCCGCCTGATCGTCCTGCGGACCCTCTCCAAGGCCTTCGGCCTGGCCGGGGCCCGGGTGGGCTACGGGGTGGCCGCCCCCGCCGTGGCGGAGGAACTCCGCCGGTGGCTGCAGCCCTACAACCTGGACACCTTCGCCCTGGTGGCGGCCCGGGTCGCCCTGGACCACGCGGCGGTGTTCCGCCAGCGGGCGGAAGCCACCCGGCGCCGCCGCGAGCAACTGCTGGAGCAGCTGCGCCGCCTGCCGGGCCTGGTCCCCCTGCCGTCCCGGGGGAACTTCATCCTGGTGCGGGTCGAACCGGCGGGGGCCCGGGCCGGGGCGGCCGCCGCCCTGCAGGCGTCCCTGGCCAGCCGGGGGATCGCGGTGCGGTCCTTCCCCTGGGAACCGGCCCTGGCGGGGTATCTGCGCATCACCGTGGGCACCGAGGCGGAAAACGAGGCGCTGGTGGCCGCCCTGGCCGCGTTCCTCCAGCAGGGGGGCCGTTCAGGGACCCTAGCGGGCGACTTGGCCCCGGTCCCGCCGGTGCCGGGAGGGATGGCCGATGGCCACTGAAGGCGGCAGCAGCGCCGGGCGCCGCGCCGAGGTGCGGCGGGAGACCCGGGAGACGGCGATCCACTGCCGGGTGGATCTGGAGGGGGTTGACCCGCGCCCGGGGCAGCGGATCGACACCGGCCTCCCCTTCTTCGACCACCTGCTGGCCGCCTGGTCCGTCCACGGCGGCGTCGGCCTGGACCTGGTGGCCCGGGGCGACCTGGAGGTCGACGGCCACCACACGGTGGAAGACACCGGGATCTGCCTGGGCCGCGCCCTGCGCCAGGCCGCCGGCGACTACGGCACCGTGGCCCGGTTCGGCGCCGCCTATGTCCCCATGGACGAGGCCCTGGCCCGGGTGGTGGTCGACGCCAGCGGCCGGCCGTACCTGGTGTGGGCCGTGGAGGTGCCGGCCCGGTCCTTCGGCGCCTTCCACACCGAGCTGGCCGAGGAGTTCTGGCGGGCGGTGGCGATGGAGGCCCGGCTGACCCTCCACGTCGACCTCTTGCGCGGGCGGAACGCCCACCACGGGTTGGAGGCGATCTGGAAGGCGGCGGGCCGGGCCCTGGCCCAGGCCCTGGCCCGCCGGCCGGGAGGCCCCCTGTCCACCAAGGGCGTGCTGGAGTGAACGGGGGCGGCGGGAGGAGGCAGCCGCCTGCCGTGGAGCCGGGGCGGCCGGAGGAGGCGAGGCCATGACGCGGCCCTACGTGGCCATGGTGGATTACGGCACGGGCAACGTCCACAGCCTGGGCAAGGCCCTGGAGCGGGTGGGCTGCCGCACCCGCCTGACCGCCGACCCCGCCGAGCTGGCCGGGGCGGCCGGGATCGTGCTGCCAGGGGTGGGCGCCTTCGGCCCCGCCTGGCGGCGGCTCGAGGCCACGGGCCTGGTCCCTTGCTTGCGGGAGCTGGTGGCGTCCGGGCGGCCCCTGCTGGGCATCTGCCTGGGTATGCAGCTGCTCTTCCAGGGCAGCCGGGAGGATGGGTTCTGGCCCGGCCTGGGCCTGCTGCCCGGGTGGGTCGAGCCCTTCCCGGCCCTGGGCACGCACCCCGGCGGCGCGGCCCCCGGCTCCACCGGCTTGGCCTGCGTCCCCGCCAACGGCCGGCTCAAGGTCCCCCACATGGGGTGGAACCGGGTCGTGGCCCCGCCGGGCAGCCGGCTGCTGGCGGGGCTGGGCGAGACCTTCTACGCCTATTTCGTCCACTCGTACCGGGTGCCGTGGCCGGCAGGCGGCCTGGAACCCCCACGCCCCCCTGCCGCCCTGGCCGGTTCGGTCCATGCGGCCGGGATGCGGGTGGCCGTGTCCGACTACGGCGGTCCCTTCGTCGCCGCCGTGGAAGCCGGCCCCGTCGCCGGCACCCAGTTCCACCCCGAGAAGAGCGGCCCGGTGGGGCTGCAAATCCTGCGGAACTTTGGAGCGATGTGCGGTGCTTGTGATCCCGGCCCTTGACCTGCGCGGCGGCCGCCTGGTCCGCCTCTGGCAGGGCGACTACCGGCGGGAGACGGTCTACGGCGACGACCCGGTGGCGGTGGCCCGCACCTTCGCGGCCCTGGGCGCCCCCCGGCTCCACGTGGTCGACCTGGACGGCGCCCGGGAGGGGCGGCCCGTCCACAGGACGCTGATCCGCCAGCTGGTGGCGGCGGTGCCGGTGCCCGTCCAGGTGGGCGGCGGCATCCGCGACGCCGCCACGGCGGAGGCGTATCTGGAGGACGGTGCGGCGGCGGTGATCTTCGGCACGGTGGCGGTGCGCCGGCCGGAGGTGGTCGCCCAGGTGGCGGCCCGCTACCCCGGCCGCGTGCTGGTCAGCCTTGACCTCAAGGACGGCCGCCCCGCCGTGGAAGGGTGGACGGCCACCGCCGGCCCCCTCTCCGTCCTCGAGGCGCTCCAGGCCGCGGGGGTGACGGAGCTGATCGTCACCGACACGGGACGGGACGGGACCCTGGCCGGGGTCGATCCGGCGGTGTTCCGGCCCTTCCTCCAGGCGGGCTTCCGCGTCATCGCCGCCGGCGGCGTGCGGGATGTGGGTGACGTGGCGCGGCTGCGGCAGGCCGGCCTGGCCGGCGTCATCACCGGCCGGGCCCTCTACGAGGGGACCCTCGACCTGAAGGAGGCCCTGGCCGCGGCTGCGGCCCCGAGGGGGGAGGATCCGCCGTGCTGACCCGCCGGATCATCCCGTGCCTGGACGTGGACGGCGGCCGGGTCGTCAAGGGCATCCACTTCCGGGACCTGCGGGATGCGGGCGACCCGGTGGAACTGGCCCGCCGTTACGACCGGGAGGGCGCCGACGAGCTGGTCTTCCTGGACATCAGCGCCACCGTGGAAGGCCGGGAGACCATGGTGGACGTGGTGCGCCGGGTGGCGGCGGAGGTCTTCATCCCCCTGACCGTGGGCGGCGGCATCCGCGACGGCGATCAGATCGCCCGCCTGCTGGCGGCGGGCGCCGACAAGGTGGCCATCAACAGCGCCGCCGTGGCCCGGCCGGAGCTGGTCGCCGAGGCGGCAGAGCGGTTCGGGCGGCAGTGCATCGTCGTGGCCATCGATGCGGGGAGGAACCCGCCAGGCCCGCCCCGCCCCGGCGGCGATGCCGGTCCCGGCGCTGGGAGCGGCCGGGCTCCCCGCTGGATCGTCTACACCCACGGGGGGCGGAAACCCACCCCCCTTGACGCGGTGGAATGGGCCCGCCGGGTGGCGGCGCTGGGCGCCGGGGAGATCCTGCTGACCAGCATCGACGCCGACGGCACCCGCGACGGGTTCGACCTGGAGCTGACGCGGGCGGTGGCGGGGGCCGTGGACATCCCCGTCATCGCCTCCGGGGGCGCCGGCCGGCCCGACCACTTCGCCGCCGTGCTCACCGAGGGCCGGGCCGATGCGGCCCTGGCCGCCTCGATCCTGCACTGGGGGGAGACCACCATCGCCGAGATCAAGGCGCTGTTGGCCGCCCGCGGCATCCCGGTGCGGCCGGTGGCGTCCCCCAACGTGGCGGAACGCAACGAGGAGGAACGACCGTGAACGCAGACCCCTCCGCGAAAGCCCGGAGCCAGGTCCCCGCGGGCGGGGTGGCGGGAGGCGCGCCCGGGCAGCAGGCCGGACCGCCCAGGGCCGCCGATCCGCCGGGACCTTGCCCCGGCGAGCCAGGCGGCCAAGACCCGCGGGGCAGCGAAGACCTGCGGGGCGGCGAAGCGCCGCAGGACGGCGAACACCCGCGGGGCAGCGAGGAGCCGCGGGACGGCGAGAAGCCGCGGGCCGGCGAGGAACAACGGGGCGCTGGATCGCCGGCGACCCCGGACCCCGGCCCGGCCGGCCTGGCCGCCCTCCGGTTCGACCAGCAGGGTTTGGTCCCGGTGGTCGTGCAGGATCGGACGGCCGGGGAGGTCCTGATGCTGGCCTACGCCAACCGGGAGGCGCTGGCCCGCACCCTGGCCGACGGCAAGGCCTGGTTCTACAGCCGGTCGCGGCAACGGCTGTGGCGCAAGGGCGAGACGTCGGGTCACGAGCTGGCGGTGCACGAGGTGCGGATCGACTGCGACGGCGACGCGGTCCTCTACGTGGTGGAGCCTTCCGGCCCGGCCTGCCACACCGGCGAGCGGAGCTGCTTCCACCGCGATGTCCGGGGCCGCTGGCGGAAGGGCTCCCCGGTCATCCCGCACACGCCTGCGCAGGAAACGGGACCGGCCGGGCCACCGGCGCCGGCCCCGGCAGCGGCCGGGGCGACCGCCGTTCCGGCCCCGGCCCCGGTCCGGGCCCCCGGCGACACCGGCGACACCCCTGACACGGCCGCCGGGGACCGGGGGACGAGCGGGTCCGAACAACCGGCCGCCCCGGCGGGCCACGCCCCCTCCCACCGGCCGGACCGGGACGCCGCCGAGGGGGACGGCCTGGCCTTCCTGTCCCGCCTGGAGGCGGTGATCCGCAGCCGGTGGCGGGAACGCCCCGCCGGATCCTACACCACCGCCCTCTTCGCGGCCGGCCTGCCGCGGATCCTGCAAAAGGTCGGCGAGGAGGCGGTGGAAACGGTGGTGGCGGGCGGCCATCAAGGGCCGGACCGCCTCGTCGAGGAGACCGCCGACCTGGTCTACCACCTGACGGTGCTCCTGGTTGCCCGGGAGGTGGGTTGGGCCGACGTGGTGGCCGAGTTGCGCCGGCGGGCTTCCGCCTCCTGACGACCCCCGCCCGGCCCCCGGCGCCGGACCGGTGTCGCGCTCCCTCCGTCCCGGTCCCGGCCGCCCGGGCCTCACCCCGGCCGGTGGGACCCACCCGTGACTCCCATGGCCCGGCCGGCGCCGTCGCCGGGTGGCCGGTGCCGGAGCCGCCCGCGGGCGACCCATGCCACCGCCCCCGCGGCCGCCACGACCGCCAGGCCAGCCCACGGCACCCAGGGAACGCCCGGCGGGCGGATGGAGACGTGCAAGTCGCCGGGGGGCAGGGAGGCGAAGGTCTTCTCCCACACGCCCTCACCGGCCGGCTCCAGGGCCGGCTCCGTCGCCACCGCCATGCCGCCCGGCGCCAGCACCCGGATCGTGAGGGAGCCAAAGTGGGCCCAGTGGCGGGCCGGCCGGAGCAGGTAGGTGTAATGCCAGATCGGCTTGCCAAGGCGGCGGTTGCACTGGTCGCACCCGGCATAGGGTTGCCGGAAGCGGACCTCCAGACGGCCCCCGCCTCCCGGCTCGATGTCCAGGGAGGCCACCGCCGCCTGGATCGTCCCCGCAGCGTCGACGGGATGCACGGCGTATCGCCGGCCGGTGGCGGGGTCCAGCCAATGGAGCTCGGTTCCCCGCAGTTCCTCCAGCACCGCGGCGGGCGGGTCCGTGACCTCAAGGGGCAGCGACTGCCCCCGCCAGGTGATCACCAGGCCGCGCTCCCCTTCCCCCGCCGCTTCGGGAAGGCCCCCCACCCCGGCCTGGTCGAGGTACAGAAAGGCCACGGTGAGGCGCTGGGCCACCGGGGAGGGATTCTCCAGCTCGTAGGACGCCGTGACCCACGGCAGCCACACGTGTCCATTGGGGCTGGCGCCCCGAAAGTCGAAGGTCAGGGTCTCATGGGCGACGCCCACCGGCGTGTTGTCGTCGGGCACCAGCCCCCCCGCCGGATGGCGGACCTCCTGGACCGGAAGCCCGTTGGCCATGGCCGTTCGGGCAACCAGCGCGATGCCCAGAACCGCCCCCGCGACGATTCCCCGGATCCGCGACGACCGAGCCATCCCCCAGCCCCCCCACCCTCGCCCCAGCATCCCTGGTTGGACACACCGGTGGGCGCACCTGGGCCCTGCGACACGGCCACGATGGCTGCACTGGGGGTCCCTGACGGCGACGCCGCCGGCGGCACCTTCCACGGCCCGGAGCCGCCGAGAAGGACGCTGATCAGGACCCGGGGATGATGAGGGCGCCCTTGCCAGCCCGGCCACCCTGCGATGGCCGCCGGCTGGGGATCTCTTCTCGCTCCGGGGTCATCGTTCCTCCCGGTTCTTCCAAAAAAAGGAAATGGCCTCCCGCTTCCGCACCCCCGCCCCCTAGCCCCGGATCAGGCTCCGCAGCACGAACCCCACGTTGGCGGGGCGCTCGGCCAGGCGGCGCACGAAATACCCGTACCAGTCGCGCCCGTAGGGGATGTAGACCCGCATCTTGTAGCCGCGGTCCCGCATCTGCCGCTGCAGCTGGGGCCGGATGCCGTAGAGCATCTGGAACTCGAACCGGTCCCGGGGGATGCCCCGCTGCTCGATGAATTGCAGGAGCTCCTCGATCAGCCGGTCGTCGTGGGTGGCGATGGCCGCGTAATGCCCCCGCTCCAGGTGCCGCTGCACCAGCTGCCGGTAGTTGCGGTCCACGTCGGCCTTGTCGGGGTAGGCCACCGACGCCGGCTCGTTGTACGCCCCTTTGACGAAGCGGATGTTGGGCTCCAGGTCCGCCAGCGCCTCCAGATCCTTGGCCGAGCGGTACAGGTACGCCTGGAGTACGATCCCCACATCCCGGGTGCCGAAGGTCTCCCGCAGCCGGCGGTAGAGCCGCAGGGTCTTCTCGGTGTAGGGCGAGTCCTCCATCTCGATCCGGACGAACCGGCCCACCGCCGCCGTCCGCTCCAGGATGCGGCGGCAGTTGGCATAGGCCAGCTCTTCGTCCACCTCAAGGCCCATCTGGCTGGGCTTGATCGAGATGTAGGCGTCGATGCCGCGTTCTTCCAGGGCGGCCAGCAGCCGCAGGTATTCCTCGACGGCTTCGGCCGCCGCCTCGGCCCGGGTCACGTGCTCGCCCAGGAATTGGATGGCCAGGGGGAAGCCCTCCTGGTTCAGCTGGCGGGCCACGTCCAGGGCGGACTCCAGATCTTCCCCGGCGACGAAGCGGGACGCGCCCAGGCGCATCCCGTACCGGGTGACAAAGCGGGTCACGGCGGGGTTGCCCGCCACAGCGAAGATCAGCTGGCGGCTCCAGTGGGGTTCGGCCACGGCGACACGCCTCCGGCGTCTAGGATGGACGGTGGGCGGGTGGAACCTGCACCCGCCGGCCCCTCGCAAGGGCCGCCGGACCGGGCGACGGCGGAACCCGAAGCCGGCCGCCGCCCCGGCGGATCACCGCCGATCCGGCAGGCTGCCCTGCCCCAGGGCCAGGCCCCTGCAGGCCTGTCCCGTGCCCACCAAGGCGATTGTACTGCTTTTTTCGCCGGTTCTCGGCTTTCATGCCGGCGTCATGGTGGCAGTGCGGTGGCGGCATGCCGGCGCCACGGCGGGCGCCAGCGTTCCCTTCCATCCCGGGGCCGGCCGGCCGGAGCCGGGGCCGGATCCCAGGCCGGGACGAGGGGCCCGCCGTCCTCCATGCGCCCTCGATTCCTTCAGGAGGACCTCAACAGGACGTCCTCGATGAGCCGCGCCACCCCGTCTTCGCCGTTGGTCGCCGTCACGTAGTCGGCCACCGCCTTGACGTCCGGATGGGCGTTGCCCATGGCCACCCCCAACCCCGCCCAGCGCAGCATCTCGCAGTCGTTGTCGTTGTCCCCCACCGCCACCACCTGTTCGCGGGGGATGCCCAGGTGCGCGGCCAGCCGCTCCAGCCCCGCCGCCTTGTGGGTCCCCGGCGGCAGCAGGTCGAAGCTGCCCGGGCCGGAATGGGTCAGGCGCAGGCTGGCCCCGTACCGCTGGACGATCCGCTGCTCCAGCGGGCGCAAGGTGGCGGCGTCCCCCAGAGCGGAGACCTTGACCGGCGGCTCGGGTGCCCGCTCCACGAACCGTGCCAGTTCGACCCCGGGGACGACGGCCACGTACCGGCGCAGCGCCCAGTAATGGCGCAGGTAGGGAACGGCCAGGGACCGGACCAGGGTCCCCACGGGGGGCCGCCGGCTGCTGGCCAGGGACTGGGGGAATTGAACCACCACGGGGCAACCGGCCGCGATCAGCTCGGCGGTGACGGCGGCGGCCACGTCCCGCGGGAAAGGACGCACGTCGAAGACGGTCCAGGGGCCGCGGCGGGGCAATGCCCCAAGGCGCTCCGGGCCCTTGCCGGCAGGGTCCCCCTCGCCGTCCTGCCCGCCAGGCCCGTTCCCGCCGCCGGCTGGAAGCCCCGCTGGCCCGGCGGCCGGAGCGGAGGCCGACCCGAGGGCCGAACCGGGGACCGGCGCGGCGGTCGTGCCTTGGGCCGGCCCGGGGGCCGGAGCGAGGGGAGGCCCGAAGGCCGGACCGGGGGCCGGAGCGGGGGGCGTGCACTCCTCCGCCCCTTCCTCCGCCCCTTCCCCTTCCGCCGGTCCCCTCTTCCCGGTGGAACCGGCGGACCCGGGGGCCCCCGATGCCGGACGAGCCCCAGGAGGCCCGAACGGGGGCAGCCGGTCCAAGGTGGCCAGGACGGCACCGTCGCTGACCACCAGCGGCCCCTTGAGGCCGAGCTGGCGGGCGTAAACCCACGCCGAGGGAAGAACCCGCCCGGTGGCCAGCACGACCACGATGCCCGCCGCCTGGGCCCGGGCCACCGCCTGGCGCACCCGCGGGGTGATGATCCCCCGCGGGTCGAGGACGGTGCCGTCGAGATCCAGGGCCAGCAGGCGGAACCGCGGCAGGCCGTGGGGGCCAGGAGGCGATGGGGCACCCGCCCGGCTCCCCTCGGGGCCAGGATCCAGCCCCCTCGCGCCCGGTGGCGGAACCGGACCGGGCGGGATCCCCGTCCCGACGGGGGACGCAGGGCCGGGCGGCGGCGCCGTACCGGGTCCAGGCTCGGCGGGCCGCCGCCGGGCCGGTTCGTCAGCCACGGCTTTCGCCCCCGGCACCGCCGTCCGGCCGCGGGCCACGGCGCGAAGGCGGCCGTCCCGCGGCCGGCCCCGCCAGGGCGGGAATGGCCGGGTCGTCGAGCCCCTGGGCTGCCTCCCGGTCCAGGAACCAGGTCACCTTGGGGTGGCGCTGGAGGGCGGAGGCGGGCAGGGCCGGGTCCAGGGGGCCCTGGATGGCCCGTTCCACCGCCGGGGCTTTGGCGGCGCCGGCGGCCAGAACGAAGATCTCCTTGCCCTCCAGGATGGTGGCGATGCCGACGGTCAGGGCCCGGGGCGGGACGGCCTCCGGATCGCCGCCGAAGTCGGGGGCGTTGGCCCGGCGCGTCTCCGGGGTCAGGGTGACGACCCGGGTGCGGGATTGGAAGGGCGAGCCGGGCTCGTTGAACCCGATGTGGCCGTTGCGGCCGATCCCCAGCACCACCAGGTCCAGTCCACCCGCCGCCAGGGCCGCCTCGTAGCGGGCGCACTCCGCCGCCGGATCCGCCGCCCGCCCGTCCAGGCTGTCCACGGCGGGGGCCGGGTCCAGGTGGCGCAGCAGGTGGTCCTCCATGTACCGGCGGAAGGAGCCCGGGTGGTCGGGACCCAGCCCGAGGTACTCGTCCAGCAGGAAGATCCGGGCCCGGTCCCAGCGCAGCCCCTCCCGGCGGGTGAGGTCCACCAGGCGGCGGTAGAGGCCGATGGGCGTGTGTCCCGTGGGCAGGGCCAGGCGCAGGCTGGGCCGGGCGGCCAGCCGGCGGGCGACGGCCTCGGCCGCGGCGGCGCTCATGGCGTCATAGGAGTCGGCGACGCGGATGCGGGGATGCATGGTCGACCCTCCAGATACCGCCCGGTTCTACCGCCCGGTTTCCGCCCGCCAGCCCTGGCGACCCCGGCGGGCACCGGGCGGCTAGGCCGGGCAGGGATCGGGCCGTCAGCGCGGTCCGGCGGTGGCGATCTGCCGGTTCAGCAGGTTCTCCACGGTCAGAGGGTGGGCCGGGGTGTGGACGGGCACCCCTTCCACCCAGGTTGCCACGACGCGCCAGTCCTCGTCCAGGGCGAAGAGGTCGGCGTCCAGCCCGGGGACGATGGCCCCCTTGCGGCCGGCCACCCCTGCGATCCGGGCCGGCACCGCAGACACCATCCGTGCCGCCTCCGGCCAGGGCACCCCGACCTGTTCCACCAGAACCCGCAGGCAGGTCAGCATGGTCGCCGTGCTGCCCGCCAGGGTCCCGTCGGCCAGGCGGCTGGTCCCGTCGGGGCGGACCTCCACCACGAAGGCCCGCAGGTCGTAGCGGCCGGGGGGCAGGAGGGCCGCGGCCACCGCGTCGCTGATCACCGCCAGGCGTTCCGTTCCCTTCAAGCGCCACAGGAGCCGCATGGCCGCCGGGTGGACGTGGACGGCGTCGGCGATGAGCTCGGCATCGAAGGGAAGGTCCATCACCGCCCCCAAAAGGCCCGGCTCCCGGTGGTGCAGGGCGGGCATGGCGTTGTAGACGTGGTTGCCCAGGGTGACCCCGGCGTGGAAGGCGGCTTCTGCCTCGGCGTAACGGGCCTCGCTGTGACCGGCCGCGACGACGATCCCCTCTTGCCGCAGGCGGCGCACCAGGTCGAGGGCGCCGGGCCGCTCGGGCGCCAGGGTGACCCGTCGCACGGTGCCGCGGGCCGACTGCAAGAGCCGCTCCAGCTTGTCGAGGTCGGGGTCGACCATCCACTCGGGCCGCATGGCCCCGGGCTTGCGGGGGTTGAGGAAGGGCCCCTCCAGGTGCAGCCCGAGGGGGCGGGCCCCTGCGCGGCGGGTCACCGCGGCCGATGGGCCCGGATCGCCAGGCGCGATGGACCGGGCCGCGGGCCCTTGCCCGCCCGCATCACCCGGCCCGCCCGGCCCGCCCAGAGGACCGCCCGGGGGATCGCCGAGGGGGCCGCCCAGGGGGCCGCCCCACCCGTGCCGGATGAACGCGCCCCAGAAGGCACAGGCTCGTTCCATGTCGTCCCAGGCGGCCGTGGCCAGGGTCGGCCAGTAGGCCGTGGTCCCGGTGGCCGCCAGGAGGAGCCCGAAGCGCTCCGCCGCTTCGGGGCGCAGGTCGTAGGTGTCCCAGCCCCCCACCCCGTGGATGTGTAGGTCGATCATCCCCGGAAGCAGCCAGGCCTCGCCGAGATCGACGACGGTCTCATCACCGGCGGCGGTCTCATCACCGGCGACGGTCCCACGGGTGGCCGCCGCGCCACCCCGCGCCGGCGCCGGATCCCCGCGCCCCACCTCGACGATGCGCCCGCCGGCGATGCGGACGTAACCGTCCAGGACGCCGCCGGGGACGACGATGCGGCGGCTGCGGAGAATCAGGTGTCCCAACGCCTCCACCGTCCAAAACCTCCCTGTGATCCTCACTGGGCTGGCCGAGGCCGGATGGTCTCCCCGCCTTCACCACCTGCAACCGCCCCTAGGTTCTCCCCGGTCGCATCCGCGGCCGTCGGACGAACCAGTTCCGTTTCGTACCGGTACCGATCCCCTCGGTACCAGGCCTTCACAACCTCCACCGGGTGTCCCCCATCGTCGTAACTGACCCGGGTCAAGAGAAGAAGGGGCGCGCCTTCCGGGACATGCAGCAAGCGAGCCATGTCCGCCGTGGCCACGGCCGCCTCGACGGTCTGCCGGGCCCGATGCAGCCCAATCCCAGCCCGGGTGAAGAACTCATACAGGGAGAAGCTGCTGCGTGGGCTGCCTTTGAACACCTGGCGCACGTGATCGGCAAGCGCCGGCAGCAGCCGGTAAGGAACCTGGACATGCTCCAGGGACAGCGGCTGGTTGTCCGCGTAACGGATCCGGCGAATCGAGGTGACCCGGCGATCAACAACCAAACCGAGGGCTTCGGCTGTACCAGGGTCCGCCTCGACCACCGCCACGGAGAGCAACCTGGACGATGGGACGAGACCCCTTCGCCTCATGTCCTCCGAGAAGCTCGTCAAGAACTGCAAGCCGAGAGGGATCTTGGGTTCCGCGACAAAGCTTCCCTGACCTTGTCGCCGGACGATGACACCTTCCCATGCCAGCTGATTCAGTGCGTGGCGGACCGTCATACGACTTGCACCAAACCGCTCAGCCAATTCTCGCTCGGAGGGGATCCGGTCACCGGGGCGCAGATGCCCCTCGCGGATCTGACGGCGGATCTCGTCCATGATCTCTTGATAAAGGGCCGCCCGATTGCCCCCCAGGACGCCCATCAGTCGAACCCCCCGCGCGAGGTCAGAATCTGTCCACAGGGTCAAATCAGGTTCCGCCAACGGTCCCGGTACATCTGGATGTATCGCTGGTTCGCCTCCTGACCGCCTTCGACGTTCGCACTTACCCAGAATGGGAAGAAGCCGCTGTCGGAAGACTCGTGCGCAGTTTCGGTCGCCGTGTGTGATGCCAAGATGGCCGCCACTTCCGCGACCACCATGTTCCAGATCACGGTGCCGGCGACCGTCGACAGGGGCGCTACCCGTGGTCGGCCCGGCCCGAAATCAAGGGCCGCATCTCCATGGGGACACCCGTTGTCGATGACCCAGTCCGCGATCTCGAAGAGCTTGCGACCACTGGGATGACCGGAAGGCACCTGGCGACTGTGCGCCAGGGACGTGATGGCGACGATCCGCAACCCCCGCTCCCGGGCTGCCAAAGCGACGTCAACGGGTGCCGCGTTCTTCCCTGATTGTGAATGAACAACAAGAATCTCTCCAGGTTTGGCGTCGTGATGCTCGAAGACCAGCCGGCCGAAACCTGGCAAACGCTCCAGAGCGCTGTTCTTGAGAAAGCCTCCATAGACCATGAAGCCCGGATCGAGGACGGCAGCCGTTGGGATCAGCCCTCCGGCTCGGGCGAAGGCCTCCTCGGCAACCAGGTGGGCATGCCCCGCACCGAAGAGATGGACCACACCTCCTCCTTTGACGAGGTCGGCGACGGCACGCGCCACTTCGCGGATCACGGGCATCTGGGTCGTCTCGATGTGGGTCAAGAGTCGCCGGACTTCGGCGAGGTAGCGATCAGCCGACACCTCGTCCACCTCCCCGCAATGAAACGGGCGGCCGGCGCGGACACCGGCCGCCCGCGTTGGATGCGGCAGGGGCATCAACCCCAGATCCATCCAAACAGGGTCTTGAAGACGACGATGAGGATGAACCAGTCCGGGTCCGCCAGCACGGCGAGCTCCGGCGCCGTGTTCGAGAGCATCGCGGCCGCGATGGGCTGGCCGACGGCCAGCAGGACACCGGTCAGCGCTCCTCCAAGCACAGCCCCGCGGAGACCCCCGGTCGCGTTCCCAAACACGCCGGCCGCGCCGCCCGGGAAGAAGAGCGGGATCATCGGCGGAATGATCACAGCCCACCCCAGGGCCCCAAAGACGACCATGAGAACGGCAAAGGCGGCAAACGCCGAGAGGAACCCGATCAACACAGCCGTGGGCGCGAAGTCGAAGACGATCGGGCAGTCGAGGGCCGGGCGCGCACCGGGCACCAGCTTTTCGGCGATCCCACGGAACGCAGGCACGATCTCCGCCAGGATCATGCGCACACCCATCAGCAATACCGCGGTGCCGGCGCCAAACTTAAGGCCCTCCAGCGCGGCGTACACGATGTAATGCATCGCACCGGCCTGCTCCTGCACGGCGCCGCGGCCGGCCGCAATGGCAGCCACGGCCGCCACCAGGGCGACCACGACGCTGGTACTGACCGTGACATCACGGAAGAAGCTCAGATGGCGAGGGAGCTTGAGATTCTCGGTGCTCCGCTCGGGGTTACCGGCCACCTGTCCCACGAGCCCCGCCAGGAAGGCGTTGCTTGACGACGTGTGTCCATAGGCCAGGTCTGAGCTCCCCGTGATGCGGTTCATAAAGCGCTGAACGTACAGGGGCTGCAGCGTCCAGTACAGACCGGCGATGATGGAACCGATCAACACGAGCTGCATCTGCCCAATTTGCGGATTCGCCTCGACCATGACGGCGATCAGCGTCAGGGCGATCCAGAACATCAGGTGGCCCGTCAAGTAGATGTTGCGGGCACGGGTAAAACGGGCCAGCAGGACGTTGAGAAGGAAGCCGAAGGTCATGATCAGGGTGGCGTCGTCACTATACTCGGCCATGAACTGGTCGAGCCCCATTCCCTGCGAAGGGGGCTGCGTGATGCCGAACGCCGCCTGGACGATGGGGGTGAAGTGATTCAGGGCCTCGACCAGGACTCCTGCACCGATGTTGATGATGAGAAAGCCCGCGACAGCCTTGATGGTGCCCTGGACCGTCTCGGAAAAGCTCTTGCGCTGTGCGACGAGGCCGATCAACGCAACGAGACCGATGAGCAGAGCCGGTTGACCGAACAGGTTGTCTGCCAAAAACTTGGCGATGGCCTGCAACGTCATGGTACCCACCCCTCATTTGGCCGGCCGCAGTTAACTTGTAGACCGGCCCGGATGCCCCCGCATCGCTTGAAGCACTAGCTGGCTCTTCCGTCCAGGAACTCTTGCAACCGTTGGCGGATCTCTTCCTTATTCATGAAGTTGCGAACCGGCAAGACCGGCTTGCCGAGATCGCCGAGATCAGCCGCCAGCGATGCCGATGCGATGATCACGTCGACCCGGGCCCCTTTGGCCTGGGTCACGTCCATGTGCTCCACCTCGGCTTCCACGCCCAACTGCCGGCACACATCCTGCACGTTCATCTTCAGCAACAGGCTGGTGCCCATACCCACGCCGCACACCGTGGCGATCCGCAGCACCGTATCCCTCCTTTCCGCGGGTCTGCCCAAGTGGTATATACATGTTGACCACTTTGGTGTTTCGGCGAGCCGGTATGAATTCCTCCCATCCGGCAGGGGGAACGGCGGGCAAGAATCGGGCAGTCCGGCCAGCCAATGGGTATGCTCCCAGGACAGGAACGGCTCCAGACGGGCCGCCGTGCCGGCGGGGGTAGCTGTTTGGACAGGGCATGAAGCGAATGCTGACGTGGTCGTTTCACCGGCGTGCTGCCTTAAGCCTTAGCCGGTGGGTGGCGGCGGGCCCTTGACCGTAGCCCTCGATCGGGAAAAGGTGGGTGCATCCATGAAACGGTGGATCGCGGAAGAAGGAATCGCGCTGGATGTCCAGGCTCGGGATTGGGAGACGGCTGTCGAGGAAGCAGGGCGGTTGCTCGTGGCGATTGGTGCGGCGCAGCCCTCCTACGTGCAGGCGATGGTGGCGACGGTGCGCGAGCTGGGGCCTTACATCGTCATCGCACCTGGGATCGCCCTCCCCCACGCCCGGCCCGACGCAGGTGCGCTGCGCTCGGCCGTGTCCTTCGTCCGGCTACGGCCAGCGGTACCCTTCGGGAATCAGGATCTGGATCCCGTCGATCTGGTTTTCGGCCTTGCGGCCGTCGACGGTGAAGCCCATCTGGAGATGATGGCCGACCTGGCGACGGTCCTTGGCGATGACACTATCGTACAAGCCCTGAGAGCGGCCCGCTCCGCCGGCGACGTCCTCCGCATCCTGAGCGGTGATGCCGAGGCCTCGTGGGGCCATCCCGGTACCTGACACAACCTTTCCGCGGGTCCGGACCGGTAGGCGCTGGCCTTGGCGGGAACCGCGTCAAGGGCGCTGCGTCAACGGTGCGAGCCGGCCCGCGGCCAGATCCCAGCGCGCTGCCACGGCTGCCCCATGCGATGATCCGGGAACCAGTTCGACCCATGCCACACCAGCCGCAAGGTCAACCGCCAAGAGCCGGCGAATCGCCGCCGGAGCCGGATCCACACTGGGCCAGCGCTCGGGCGCAATGGTTTCACGGTTTTCGGGGCCTGTCGGTGTTCCGGAACCGCTTTCCCCCGCGACGCCATCACTGGTTTGCGGTTGGTCTTCCTCACCCAGATGGTACGCCGCCATGCGCACAGCACCACCGGTCGTCCCTTCCGGAACCAGGTAGGCGAGCCACTCCCCACCCCCGTCCCAGGCGACGCCAGCAGCGGCCAGTCCTGCCCGCAGATCCCGAACCGAGCCGGTGGTCGTATCCAGAAGTCGCCACACTGCACCTCCGCCCGACGCCGGCCCTCCGGCATTCGCACCTCCGGCCGGTGTAGAGCCGGTCGAAGCGCCGTTGCCTTGGCCAACGCCGGGTTCCCGCTGTGGCGTCGCGGACGGGGCCAGCACAACCCAGCGGCCTCCGGGACTGGCCCCAACGACGGTCAAGGACTCATCCGGCCGGGCTTCGAACAGGCGGTGCGCGGCCCCGCTACCCGCCTCTACGGCAAGCAGCGCTTGCAACGACGCTGCCGCGGCGGCTGGCGTTTCACCGTCGCCCTTTCCCGACCAGGCCGCCTTGTTAGGCATCGTTGCCCGGCCGAGGGCAACCAGGAAGCGATCCGGTGCCAGCCACGGCCCGGGCATCGCCACCAGATCCCCGTCCGGGGCAACATCCAGCGGCCGCGCTCCCCCTTGGCGGTGGTCCACCAGATATAGGGTGGGCCCAGCGCCCCCTTCCTCCGCAGCGGCTCCATACACCCACCAGTGCCCGTCCGGGGACGGCGGGCCGGCCAAGACCAGCTCACCACCCGGCAGCCGGACCCAGCGCCCCGAATCGACGTCAAGTTGGTACGGCGGGTCGCCCACGACGACCGCCCCTTCGCCAGCCCATGCCACCCGTCGAGGCTGTCCCAGACCTTCGGGTACCGTATAGGGCGCAGACGTAAGATCGCTGCGCACCACCCACAGGTACGGAGTTCCTGCTTCAGCCCGGGTCAGAAAGGCAACGGCGCTGCCATCGGGTGACGGAACCACGGGACTCACCCAGCGGTGTCCAGCGGGCAGTTCAAAGATGGTTGCCGGATCACCCGAGCCCCCGGCGAACCAGAGGCGGTTGTCCGAGGCAAACAAAATGCCCGTCGTGCCCTCGGCCTCCATGGCCACGGGCCGTGGCACCACCGTTTCATCCGCTGTGAGGTCGACCGGCTGGATGAAGGGCCACAGGGGGTTCGTCGGCGTCGGCCCGCTTTGGCCGCCCCCCGCCCCCGGCCCCGCCGGTTCGTCCGCCGGGGACGGTTCGACGGGAGACCCGGGTGCCCCGTCGCTGGCAGGGGCGGAACCCGCCCCCGGGACCAGCCCACTGCCGCCTTCCGACCGCCACCACCCGTAGCCCGCGCCCGCCAGGAGGGCGGCCATGATGGCCAGGGTGATCCACGGATTGCCCGGTGACCGCCGGCGTGACAACGTCGTCCACCTCCGCCGATGCCCGGCCTCCGTTCGCCGCGGCGGCCGGCCCTTCCTTCCGTGAAGCATGCCAGGTTCTGTCGCCCGGCGAAACGCCGTTCCCCATGGGGTGACGGCGGGCAACGAAAAGCGGCGGCCCCTGCCGCCGCCCACCGGCCCCACCCGCCGCCGGCGCCACCGCCCATCGGCCCCACCGACCGCCGGTGCCGCTGCCCACCGGCGCTGCCGACCGCCGGCCCCATCGATATCGACCGGCCCCATCGATATAGAACGTGTTCGTCGCCAACCGTTCCGCCGTGGACGTCGTCGCGTGCAAGACCAGTAACTCGGGGAAGGACGCGCCACGCTCCCCCATCAGGGACGCGCCCCGGCCGGCCGCCATTCCCTCGCCGGCTGACGCCGGCCGTCACGACGGCCGGCCCACCGGCCCCACGGCCGTCCGGACCGCCGCCCGCTCGCCGCCGCCCGGCGCCGCCACCAGGTACACGCCGCCCAGCACCGCCAGGCCTCCCACAGCGTGGGCCAGGGTCAACCGCTCGCCCAGCAGGGTGGTCGACAGCACCGCCGTGTAGACGGGCAGCAGGTTGGCGAAGATGGAGGCGGGCCCCGCGCCGATCCTCCGCACGCCCTCGTTCCAGAACAGGTAGGCGACAGCCGACGACACCACGCCGATGTAAAGGACGGCCCAGGTGTCACCGGCCGACAAGGTCCACGGCGCGCGGCCGGCCGCCAGGACAAGTCCGCGGGTCGCGGCCATCATCACCGTCCCGGCGACGGCCGCGTACAGGGTCAGCGCCAGGGGCGACAGCCGCCGCGTCCCCACCCGGGTGACCACCGTGTAAACCGCCCAGCCGGCCGAGGCCACGACCATCAGCACATCCCCGGGGTTGAACCGCAGGGTGCGCAGCACTTCCAGCGACCCGCCCGCCAGGATCCACGCCGTGCCGGCCAGGCTCAAGACGACGCCCAGGACCCGCCGGGGCGTCACCGGCTCCTTGAGCAGCGGCACCGCCAGCAGGAAGGTCAGGGCCGGCGAGGCGGTGTAGATCAGGGTCCCGTTGATGTTGGTCGTCTGCTGCTGGGCGATGTACTGCAGGGTGTTGTAGCCCGCCATCCCTGTCAACCCGCACAGGGCGATGGCCAGCCAGTCGGCCCCCGACGGGCGGGGCAACCGCCGCCCCTCCCGCAGGTAGACGATGGGAGTCAGCACCAGCGCCGCCAGAAACCACCGTACCATCACCAGATCGGCGGGATGAACCCGCCGCACCAGCTCCTTGGCGATGGTCCAGTTCCCCGCCCAGAGCAGCGGGGTCAGGGCCAGGAGCAAATAGGCCACGGATCGCGCACCACCCTCACGCCAAAGGTCGTCCAGCCCCCACGTATGTATAAATTAGTGGTCGAACCCCCGGCGGCGTGGCAGGAACATCTTCACCGGGCGACGAAACTATGCCAGAACTATCTAACGATTTCCGACAATTTCCCGAAGCAGAAGCCTGGTTCCTGGCGGTTCATCGTCGACAGATCGGCCGTTTTCGCCGCGACGTGGATTACGTGACCGTCGACCGCGGCGATGCCAGATTCCGGGCGGCCCGTGGCACCCGCCCCCGGCCGCACCACTCGCCCTCGGGCGAAACGAGGTGAAGGGCATGAGCACGTTGCGCATCCCCGATCACCTGCGCTTTTGGGAGCCGGAGGCCGACCGGTTGCTCATCACCTTCGTCCAGCAGGCCCTGGACGAGGGCGGCACCGTGCTGGACGGGTGCCACCGGTTCGCTCAGGCCCTGCAGGCATCGGGCCCCCGCGTCGCGCCCTCCCCCGAGCAGATGGCCATGCGGTGGGAGGTCCTGCAGGCCTTCGGCGGCGATCCCGCCCGCGATCCGGGCGTCGTCGTCCGGCGGACCCGGCCCGGCCCCGGCCGGCCCGTTCCGGGCAGCGGCCTGCTGCTCGCCCACCTGGCCGACGACCTGCGGCGGATCGCCGACGAGCTGCAGCGGATCGCCCGCCGGCTGGACCAGGCAGCCCAGGCGCCGGTGGAGGCGGACACCGCCGTCGCCGCCTCGCCGGAAGCCCAGGGCGCGGTGACCGGGGACGAACCGGCCCCGCGGGGCGACGCTCCCGCGGCGTCCGGCGAGCCGGGCAACGGCAAGCCGGGGCCGTCGTCCTACCGCGGCTCGGGCAACGGGACCCCCCCGGGGGACTGGGAGCAAGGCAGCTGACGGCGGGCAGGGGGTCCCGCCTCATAATAAGGGGTACTTCCCGCTTTGCCGCTTTCTTCCTGCCCGGCATCCCCGGTCGGTCGCTGCGGGCCAATGGCTTCGGATGCCCGCCCCGCCCCGAAACGCGCAACGGGGCGGTTGGTACCGCCCCGTTGGGTTTGGTGCCACCCCGTTGCGTTGGGTGCCCGGCCCGTGGTGCCTTGGGCCCCCGGTTCCGCCCGATGCGTCGCGGATGGCGCGCCGCGCACCGGCACCCGTGCCCGCCCACGACACGCCACCCGCCTTCCGGGGTGCGCTGATCCGGCGCGCTGTGGACGGCGCCCCGTTCCGTTCGCGGCGGGCCGTGGGCGAAACCACGCCCCTTAGCCCCGGCCGCCTCCGGCAAGCGCCCGGTCCCGGCAGGCGCCCGGTCCCAACATCCGGTCCCCACATCCGACCGGCCCCGTCAGACCGCCTTGCCACCCGCCTGGCCGCCCAGGTAGGCCTGCTGCATCCGCGGATCCCGGGCCAGCTCCGCCGCCGGGCCGGACAGGGCGACCGTGCCCGTCTCCAGCACGTAGGCCCGGTGGGCCAGCTTGAGGGCCGCCCGGGCATTCTGCTCGACCAGCAGGACCGTCACGCCCTGGCGGTTGATCTCCCGGATCGTATGGAAGATCTGCCGGACCACCAGCGGCGCCAGCCCCAGGCTGGGTTCATCCAGCAGGAGCAGGCGGGGGCGGGACATCAAGGCCCGGCCGATGGCCAGCATCTGCTGCTCGCCGCCGGACATGGTGCCGGCCAGCTGGCCGCGCCGCTCCTTGAGCCGCGGGAACAGGTCGAAGACCCAGCGGCGCGTCTCCTCCACCGCCGCCCGGTCGGCCTGGCGGTAGGCGCCCAGGGTCAGGTTCTCGTCCACCGTCAAGGGGCCGAAGACCCGGCGTCCCTCCGGAGCGTGGGCGATGCCCAGGGCGGGCAGCTGGTGGGCCGGCAGGCGCAGCAGGTCCTGCCCCTGGAAGCGGATGCTGCCCTCCCGGGGCCGGACGAGCCCCGAGATGGCCCGCAGGGTCGTGGACTTGCCGGCGCCGTTGGCGCCCAGCAGCGCCACGATCTCGCCCTCGTCCACCACCAGGTCGATGCCCTTCAAGGCGTGGACGTGCCCGTAGAACACGTGGACCCCGGCCAGTTCCAGCATCGCCATCAGAACTCATCCTCTTCCCGGCCCAGGTAGGCCTCGATGACCTGGGGGTTCGCCTGCACCTCGGCCGGCGTCCCCTCCGCGATCTTCACGCCGTTGTCCAGCACCACGACCCGGTCCGAGAGGCCCATCACCAGGTTCATGTCGTGCTCGATCAGCAGGACCGTGATGCCGTCGTCCCGGACCCGGCGCACCAGGTGCACGAGATCGGCCCGCTCCTGCTCGTTCAGGCCACCGGCCGGTTCGTCTAGGATCAAAAGCCGCGGCCGGGTGGCCAAGGCCCGGGCGATCTCCAGCCGCTTCTGCTGGCCGTAGGGCAGGTTGCGCGCCAGCTCGTCGCGCAGCTCCCACAGGCCGACCCGGCGCAGGGCCTCCTCGGCCTCCGCGAGGATCTGGGCCTCCTCCCGGCGCTGGGCCGGCGTGCGCAGCACCGACGCCCAGAAGCCGGCGCGGGTGCGGTGGTGGGGACCGGACATCACGTTCTCGAGGACCGTCAGGTTGCGGAAGAGGCGCAGGTTCTGGAAGGTCCGGGCGACCCCCATGGCGGCCATCCGGTGGGGCGGGTAACCCGTCACCCGGTGACCGGCCAGGTGCACCTCGCCGGCGTCGGGCCGGTAGATGCCCGTGATCAGGTTGAACACCGTGGTCTTGCCGGCGCCGTTGGGGCCGATCAGGGCCAGGATCTCCCCGTCCCGCACCTCGAAGCTGACGCCGTCGACGGCCACCAGCCCGCCGAAGCGCTTGGTCAGGTTCTCCACCGCCAGCAGGCCCACAGCCGTCACCTCCCGCGGGCGGCGCCGCCCGCCGCCGCGCCCGCATCTGCGTCGCCCGCGCCCGCGCCACCCGAGGCCGAGCCGGCACCGGCCGCCGCCTCCGCACCGCCGCCCGTCCCCGCCGCGGCGGCCCCGGGCGCCCCCGCGCCGGCCGGCAGGGCCGGTTCGTCCGTGCCCTGGACCGCCAGGCGCCAGCGCCGGCTGGGCCACAAGCCCTCGGGCCGGAAGATCATCAACAGCACCATGGCCGCGCCGAAGACCAGCATGCGGTACTCCGCTAGCCCCCGGAACAGCTGGGGCAGGACGACCATGCCGAAGGTCCCCAGGAACACGCCGGGGATGGACCCCGTGCCGCCCAGGATGACGATGGCGAACATCACCACCGACTCCCAGAAGGAGAAGCTCTCCGGCGCGATGACCGTCATCTTGGTGGCGTAGAGGTTGCCGGCGATGCCCGCCAGGGCGCCGCCCACGGCGAAGGCCAGCAGCTTGTAGCGGGCCGTGTCGATGCCCATGGCGGCGGCGGCCACCTCGTCCTCGCGGATGTAGCTCCAGGCGCGGCCGACCCGGCTGTTCTCCAGCCGCACGGCGATGAACACCGTCACCAGCAAGAACAGCAGGCTCAGGTAGTAGAAGTGGGTCATGTCCGTCAGCCGGAAGCCGAACAGCTCGGGCCGCTGGATGCCCAGGATCCCGTTGCTGCCGCCGGTGATGCCGAACACGTCGTTGCGCAGGGTGATGCGGACGATCTCCCCGAACCCCACGGTGACGATGAGCAGGTAGTCGCCCCGCAGGTGGATGATGGGGCGCGCCACCGCCACGGCCAGCAGCCCGGCCACCACGGCGGCCACCGGCAACAGCCACAGCACCGGGATGTGCAGCCGGGTGTTGAGGATCGCGGTCGTATAGGCGCCCGCGGCGAAGAAGGCCGCATGCCCCAGGTTGTACTGGCCCGTTCCGCCCAGGATGAAGTTCAGGGACAGGCCCAGCATCGCCCAGAGAAAGAAGTTGAAACCGATCTCCAGGTAGTACCCGTCGAAACCCACCAGGGCGGGGAAGGCCAGCGCCGCCAGCAGGGCCAGACCCGCCGCCACCCGGGCGAGGCGGGGTCCACGCGCCCCTGCGGCTGCCGCCATCGCTTGCGTCGCCAAGGTGTTCCCCCCTTCCCCCAGGGTCGCCGGCTGTCAGATCTTCTCCGCCACGCGCTCGCCCAGAAGGCCCGTCGGCCGCACCAGCAGGATCAGGATCAGGATGAAGAAGGCGACGGCGTCCTTCCACTCGCCGGCCACGTAACCCGCCGCCATCGTCTCGGCCAGGCCGAGCACCAGGCCGCCCACCATGGCACCGGGGATGTTGCCGATGCCGCCCAGGATCGCCGCCGTGAACGCCTTGAGGCCGTAGAGCCAGCCCATGGTGAAGTTGAGCTGGCCGTAGTACAGCCCCACCATCACGCCGGCCAGCCCGCCCAGGGCCGCGCCCACCAGGAACACCAGCTGGATCAGCCGGTTGACGTCGATGCCCATGAGGCGCGCCGTCTCATGGTCGACGGCGATGGCCCGCATGGCGGCGCCCAGCTTGGTGTACTGGATGAACAGGTACAGGGCCAGCATGAGGAGCAGCGAGCCGCCGAGGATCACCAGCCGCATCAGGCTGAAGGTCACCCCGCCCACCGACCAGGTGACGTCGGGCACCAGGTCGTGGGGGAAGGCCACGGGGAAGGCGCCCCAGACCAGCATGATCCCGTTCTGGATGAACACGGAGACGCCCAGGGCCGACACCACCGCCGGCAGCCGGCCGGCGCCGCGCAGCGGCCGGTAGGCGACCCGCTCCACCAGCACCCCGGACAGCCCCACCACCAGCGCCGCCAGCAGGCCGATGAGCAGCAGGGCGACCACGCCGCCCGCGCTCGGCACCAGCGCGCCCCAGAGGAGGAAGGTCAGGCCGAGGTAGGCGCCCAGGGCGAACAGGTCGCCATGGGCGAAGTTGATCATCTTGAGCACGCCGAAGACCATGGTGTACCCCAGGGCCACCAGCGCGTAGATCGATCCGACGGTCAGGCCGTTGACTACCTGCTGGACCAGCATCTGGCACCCCTCCCCCGGTACGCGGGCGGGGACGGATCCGGGCGCGCGCCGGGCGGGCGGTCCCCGCCGCCCGCCGGTTCCACCGCACCCGGTCCCTCCCCGCCTCGACGCACCGGTCGCCGTTCAGGGACCGCAGCGCTTCTAGGCCGCGCCGCTCACTGCTGCGGCGGCACGAACAGGGTGAACTTGCCGTTCTTCACCTGGTAGGCCGCGTAGACCGTGCCCTCCCGGTCGCCCTTGTCGTCGAAGGTGATGGGGCCCGTGATGCCCGGGAAGTCCTTCAGGTCGTTGCGCAGGTAGTCCGCCAGCTTGGCCGGGTCGGTGGACTGGGTCTGCTGGATCGCCTCCACGATCACGCGGAAGCAGTCGGCGGCCATGGCCGTCCAGATGCTGACGGGGTCTTCGTTGTACTTGGCCTTGTAGTCCTCGACGAACTTCCGCGCCTCGTCGTAGGGCAAGTCCGCCGGCGCCGGCTCGGTGGTGGTGATGTAGCCCTCGGCGGCCTCCCCGGCGGTCTTGATCACCTCATCGTTGTTGGAGGCGTTGCCGGCGGCGAAGGGCACGGTGATACCCATGTCCCGCGCCTGCTTGACCAGCAGGCCCGCCTGGCTGAAGTAGCCGGTGAAGTAGATGGCGTCCGGGTTCGTCCCCTTCAGGTTGGTCAGGAGGGCCGAGTAGTCGCTCTCCTGGGGGTTGATGGCGTCGAAGAACACCACCTGGGCGCCCTTTTCCTCGACGAACTTGCGGGTCCAGTCGGCCAGCCCCTTGGCGTAGGTGGAGTTGTCGTGGATGATGGCCACCTTCTTGGCGCCCAGCTTGTCGACCAGCAGGCTGGCGGCGAACTGGCCCTGGGCGCTGTCCAGGAAGGCCATGCGGAAGAAGTTCTTCAGACCCTTCTCGGTCAGGTGGGTCGCCGTGGAGGACGGCGTGATGTGAAGAATGCCCGCGTCGGCGTAGACCTGCTGGGCCGCCTCGGTGGCCGTCGAGTTGTAGGAACCGATGACGGCCACGACCTTCCGCGACACCAGCTTCTGGGCCGCCAGGGTCGACTCGTTGGGCTGGCCCTTGTCGTCCTCATAGACGACCTCGATCTGCTTGCCCAGCACGCCGCCCTGGGCGTTGATCTGCTCCTTGAGCATCTCGATGGCCTGGCGGAAGCCCTTGCCCTCGGCGGCGTAGTCCCCGGTGAAGGGACCCTGGACCCCGATGACGATCTTTTCGCCGCCGCTCTGGCTGCTCCCGCCGCCGGCCCCGCCGCACGCCGCCGCCCCGACCATCAGGGCGCCGGCCAGAAGGGCCACCGCACCGCGGCGCGCCATGCGCAGGAAGGTACCCCGATCCATAATGCCCCCCCATTCGACGGCTCCCGGCGCCGGTCGGCGCCGGGGCACAGGTGTGAAAGGCGTTGAACAACGTCGAAACTTCGCCAATTTCAGCGTCCTTCCTGCCAACGAAGGTGTCAAAAATAAATGCATTCCACCTCTGGGCGGGTCGTCCGGCGGCTCCAGCCGCCGCCATCGCCACGCCATCACCGTTGGAATGGTCGCATCATCCAGCCGGACCGGCGGCCGCTCCGTGGCGGTGCGGCGGTGCCCGCCCCCGCCGGTTCGTCCCTGCGTTGACACCACCGGCAGCTTCTGGTGAGATGAAAGACGCAGCGCTCCACGATCGCAGGTGCGAAAACCGGGTGTCCGTTGCCCGCGGGCCAACGCACCCGGTCTTTTTTCGGGCCGCCGTCCCGGCCCCGCTGTGGGCCCCCGCCCCGCCGGCCGGTGGCCGGGCCGGGACGGGGAACGGCCGGAAAGGAGGCGGGATTCCATGTGCGGCATCGCCGGCGCCACCGCGCCCCGCGGCCAGGTGGTCGCCCGCATGCTGGAGGCCATGGCGCACCGGGGCCCCGACGACCAGGGCCTGTGGGTGGGCGAGCGGACCCTGGGCCACCGCCGCCTGTCCATCATCGACCTGGAGGGCGGGCACCAGCCCCTGGCCAACGAAGACGGCACGATCCGCGTGGTCTTCAACGGCGAGATCTACAACTACCGCGAGCTGCGGGAGGAACTGGCCGCCCGCGGCCACCGCTTCCGCACCACCAGCGACACCGAGGTGCTGGTCCACCTCTATGAGGACGAAGGACCGGCCATGGTCCAGCGCCTCTACGGCATGTTCGCCTTCGCCCTCTCGACCCCCGACGGGCTCTTCCTGGCCCGCGACCCCCTGGGCATCAAGCCCCTCTACGTCGGGCGCGACCGGGAGGGGGCGCTGCTCTTCGCCTCGGAGATGGGCGCCCTGCTGCCCCATGTGGAGTCCATCGAGGAGTTCCCGGCCGGCCACTACTGGACGGAGGGGAGCGGGTTCGTCCGGTACTACGAGCTGCCCCCGGTCCGGTACGACCTGCCGAGCCCGGAGGCGGCGGTGGAGGAGCTGATCACCCGCTTGCGGCGGGCGGTGCGGCGGCGGCTGGTGGCCGACGTCCCCGTGGGCGTCTTCCTCAGCGGCGGGCTGGACAGCAGCTTGATCGCGGCCCTGGTGGCCGAGGCCCGGGCCGAGACCGGAGAGCCGGTCCATTCCTTCGCCGTGGGCATGGAGGGCAGCGAGGACCTGGAGCGGGCGCGGCTGGTGGCGGCCCACCTGGGCACGATCCACCACGAATACGTCTTCACCCGGGAGGAACTGCTGGCGCTTTTGCCCGAGGTGGTACGCCGGCTGGAATCCTTCGACCCCGCCCTGGTCCGCAGCGCGGTGCCCACCTACCTGGTGTCGCGGCTGGCGCGCCGCTACGTGAAGGTGGTGCTCTCGGGCGAGGGAGCGGACGAGCTCTTCGGCGGTTACCAGTACCTCAAACGGCCGGAGATCCGGGCGCGGCTGCAGGACGAGCTGCGGGAGATCACCCTGGCCCTGCACAACACGAACCTGCAGCGGGTCGACCGGATGACCATGACCCACGGCCTGGAGGGCCGGGTCCCCTTCCTGTCCGTCACCCTGGTCGATTTGGCCTGGCGGATCCCGCCCCGCTGGAAGATCCACGACCGCACGGGCACCGAGAAGTGGATCCTGCGCCAGGCGGCCCGCCGGTTCCTCCCCGCCGCCATCGTGCAGCGGGAGAAGGCCAAGTTCGCCATGGGCACGGGGGTGGGCCCGACCCTGGAGCGGTTCGCCGAGGCGGCCGTCAGCGACCGCGAGCTGGCGGCGGCCCGGGAACCGTGGCCCGGGCTGGAGCTGGGCAGCAAGGAGGAGGTCCTCTACTTCCGCTGGTTCTGCCGGGCCTTCGGGCACCGGGCGCCGCAGGCGGCCCGGCTGGTGGAGCGAAGCCGCAGCCTCAACCCGCACCAGCTCTACGCGCCGGCCTGGCGGGCGCCGGCCTCGGGCCAGGGGACCCGTTGACAGGCCGGGGACGGGGACGCATAATCGGCGTCGTACGGCGAAGCCGGCTCGCGTACCTGCGCCGATCCCCCCGGTCCCCGGAGAGCCACCGGGGCCTCGGGTGAGGCGCGGCGACAACCGAATACGCGACATCTCTTCTTATCCAGAGTGGCGGAGGGACGGGCCCGATGAAGCCACGGCAACCTCCGCGCGGCGGTGCGCGGCGGCTGCGCTTGGACCTGCTGCCCGGATCCCAGCGGGCACGGAGCCGAGGCCGGCCCCCGCGAACCCCCGCGTCCCGGGTTCCCTCCCCGCACCCCGGCGGTACCGGCGACGGGCCGTCGCCATGGGGTAGCGCGGACGGGCGGCCGTCATACCGGCCGGCCGTGCCGGTGGGGGCAGTGGACGACCCGGGCGGCGGGGTCATCGCCGGCGGGTGGTGCCAACTCCCGCAGAACCGCGTCCTGGTGCCGGGACGCCGTTCTGAGAGATAAGAAGGGATGGCACCCTTGGGCCATCCTTTCTGCGTCTCTCAGGAAGGATGGTTTTTTGTTGCCTGCAGGCCCGGCCATCCGGGGCAGGCCACGGGGGTGAGGCGAGTGACGGAACCCATGCTGGAGATCCGCGACCTGGTCAAGGTCTACCGCGGGCGCCGGGGTGCGGTCACCGCGCTGGACGGCGTCAGCCTCCAGGTGGCGCGGGGCGAGTTCTTCGGGGCGGTCGGGGTCTCGGGCGCCGGCAAGAGCACCCTGGTCCGCTGCATCACCCTGCTGGAGCGGCCCACCGCCGGCTCCATCCGCCTGGGCGGGGTCGAGCTCACCGGCCTGCGGGGCCGGGCCTTGCGGGCCCAGCGGCGGCGCATCGGGCTGGTCTTTCAGCATTTCCACCTGCTCTGGTCCCGAACCGCCGCGGGGAACGTGGCCCTGCCGCTGGAGATCGCCGGCACGCCCCGGGACCGGATCCGGCGCCGGGTGGCGGAGCTCTTGGACTGGGTCGGGCTGGCCGACAAGGCCGGCGCCTACCCCGCCCAGCTGAGCGGCGGGCAGAAGCAGCGGGTCGCCATCGCCCGCGCCCTGGCCGCCGATCCGGAGCTTCTGCTCTGCGACGAGCCCACCTCGGCCCTGGACGCGGCCACCAGCCGGACGGTCCTGGAGCTGCTCCAGCGGGTTCACCGGGAGCTGGGCATCACGGTGCTGCTGATCACCCACCAGCTGGAACTGGTCCAGGCGGCGTGCCAGCGGGTGGCGGTGATGGATGCCGGTCGCGTGGTGGAAACCGGCCCCGTCGACGCCGTCTTCAGGCGGCCCCAGGCGGCGGCGACCCGGCGGCTTTTGGCCGCGGCGTCTGCCGCCGAGCCCGACCGGCTGGCCGCCGGCGGGGTGGAACGGGCCATGCCGGCGGCCGGCGCCCGGGAGGCTCCCGCCCGGGAGGCTCCCAAGGAGGCTCGCCGGGCCCCGGGGACGGCCGGGGTTGCCGCCGAGATCGGCGCCGCCCGCGCCTGGGCCACGGGGAGGTGACCCGGGTTGATCGCCGAGCTGGTCCGTGCCGTGACGGAATTCGGACCCGACATCGTGACGGCCACCGGCCAGACCCTGTACATGGTCGGCCTGGCGATCCTGTTCGCGGCCCTGGCCGGGATCCCCATCGGCACGCTGCTGGTGGTCATGGACCGGGGGCACATCGCCGCCGTCCCGCCCCTGCGGGCCGTGCTGGCGTTCATCGTCAACACCGGGCGGTCGATTCCCTTCATCATCCTGCTGATCGCCCTGGCCCCCTTCACCCGCTTGCTGGTGGGGACCTCCCTGGGCACGGCGGCGGCGGTGCCTCCCATGGCGGTGGCGGCGACGCCGCTGGTGGCCCGGGTGGTGGAGACCGCCTTGCGCGAGGTGGACCCCGGCACCATCGACGCCGCCGTCGCCATGGGCGCCAGCCCCTGGCAGGTGGTCCGCAAGGTCCTCCTGCCGGAGGCCCTTCCCGCCGTGGTGCTGGGCATCACCATCGCCACCGTCGGCCTCATCGAGTTCTCCGCGGTGGCCGGCGCCGTCGGGGGCGGCGGCCTGGGGGACCTGGCCTTCCGCATGGGCTACCAGCGGTGGGAGGCCGGCGTGCTGCTGGTCTGCGTGGTGCTGCTGGTCGGCCTGGTCCAGGTCGTCCAGTGGGCGGGCGATTCCCTGGCCCGGCGCCTGAACCACCGCTGAGCCCTGCACCCTTCAAGAGGCTTCTGGGGGATGGCCCGTGGGGGCGGGCCGGTTCGTCCGGGAGGGGCACTCCGACGGGTTGGGTACCCGCCGGTCGCACCATCGAGGCGCCAGGGGCCGGTGGCCCGGGCCCCGGGGAAAACCCCCGGGCCGGCGACCGCGCCCCGCGCCGGTAAGGAGGTCTTCCCGGATGGGTGCGCTCTCCCTGCTCTTCACCCGCCGGCGGTCGGCCCGGCGGCTGGCCGCCCTGCTGGCGGTCCTGGTCGTGGCGGTCCTGGCCGCCGGCTGCGGCGCCGGCGGCAGCGGCGGTTCGTCCGGTGACAGCGGCTCTGCGGCGGAATCGGGTGGCGGCAACGGCGGTCCCGTCACCCTGAAGGTCGGCGCCACGGCGGTGCCCCACGCCGAGATCCTGCGCGACGTGGCGGCGCCGGCCCTGGAGGCCAAGGGCATCAAGCTCGAAGTGATCGAGTTCAGCGACTACACCAAGGTGAACCCGGCCCTGGTCGACGGGGAGCTGGACGCCAACTACTTCCAGCACATCCCCTACCTGGACCAGTTCAACAAGGACCACGGGACCAACATCACGCCGGTCGCCAAGGTCCACATCGAGCCGATGGGCCTCTACTCCGACAAGATCACCGACCTGAGCCAGCTGGCGGACGGCGCCACGGTGGCGATCCCCAACGACCCCACCAACGGCGGGCGGGCCCTCCTGCTGCTGCAGTCGGCGGGGCTGATCAAGCTTAAGGAGGGGGCGGACTACACCGCCACCGTGCGCGACGTGGTGGAGAACCCGAAGAACCTGCAGATCCGGGAGGTGGCCGCGGAGCTCATCCCGCGCACCCTGGCTGACGTCGACCTGGCGGCCATCAACACCAACTACGTGCTGGAGGCCAAGGAGGCCGGGGCGATGAAGAACCCCGAGCCCCTGTTCATCGAGGACGCCGACTCGCCCTTCGCCAACGTCCTGGCGGTGCGGCCGGAGGACGTGGACCGGCCGGAGATCCAGGCCCTGGCGGAGGTCCTGGTGGGTCCCGAAGTCAAGCAGTACATCGAGGAGCATTACGGCGGCGCCGTGGTCCCGGCCCAGGCCTTGATCCGGTGAGGAACCGGCCCCCGGCCGGCCACCCGCAGAATGCACGTGCGCGGCGGAGGAGCGGATCCTCCGCCGCGCCATTTTGCTCATGCAAGCCCGTTTCCCACGCCCTACCCGCCCTACCCCCTACGCCCTAAGCCCGGCGCGCCGCCTCGCCGGCCCACAGGTCAAGGACCCGCGCCACGTAGGCCTGGGTCTCGGGGAAGGGCGGCAGGCCGCCGTGGGCCTCGACCGCTCCGGGGCCGGCGTTGTAGGCCGCCAGGGCCAGCCGCCAGTCGCCGAACCGGTCGAACTGCTGCCGCAGGTAGCGGGCGCCGGCCTCCAGGTTCTGAACCGGGTCGAAGGGGTCGGCGACGCCCAGTTCCCGGGCGGTGGCGGGCATCAGCTGCATCAGGCCCATGGCGCCGGCCGGCGACCGGGCCGCCGGGTTCCACCCCGACTCGGCCTGGATGACCGCCCGCAGCAGGGCCGGATCCAGCCCGTGGCGGCGGGCCACCGCGGCGGCCAGAGCCTCCAGGGCGGTCCGGGGCCAGGGGGCGCCACCCGCGACGGTGGAACCGGCCGGGGCGGCGCCAGCGGCCCCGCCGGCGCCGCCATCTGCGGACGGGCCGCCCGGTCCCGGCGGGTCCGCCCCTGGGGCGGCGTCGCCGGACCGGCTCCCGCTCCAAAGCCCGCCTGCCCCGCCGGGAACGGGAAAACCCGGCCCGCCGGCCGCCCCGGCCCCTTCCCCGGTGGAACCGGCGGCCAGGGTGGCCAGCGCCGAGAGGGCGGACACATCAAGCCCCGGCTCGGCCAGAAGACGGGCCAGCAAGGCGGCGAACTCCGGTGAGGCCGCTCCCGGTCCGGCCCCGCCTCCCGCGCCGCCGGCGGCCCCCGCCGGGGCTCCTCCCCCGGTGCCGCGGCCGCCCGGGGTGGGCCCCGTTCCGTCGCGGCCGGCTGGGATCGGGGACGCGCTCCCTGCCCCGCCGGCCCGTAGCGCCGCTGCCCACAAGAGGAGTTCCAGCTCCCGGCGTCCCATGCCCCACGGCGATGGAACGGACATGCCCCTCACCTCCCCCACCCCGACCCGGGAACGCCGCTTCGCCCGGGCAAGCCGCAGCATTCCAGCGGGCTTGCGCCTTCCGGCGGCTGCGTCGTCACAAGGGCCAGGGCCTCCTCGCCTACCCCAGGGGCGCCTGCCGGCCCTTCCGGCCGTCGAAGACTGTCACGGTGGTGAAGCCGTGGTCCCGGGCGTACGCCACCAGCTCCGGGTAGGCCCATCCCACGTGCTCGGGCTCGTGGGCGTCGGAGGCCAGGGTGACCCGCACCCCCAGGCGCCGCGCCTCGTCCAGGATGCCCGGGTCCGGGTAGAACTCGCCCACCGGCTTGCGGACCCCGGCGCTGGAGATCTCCAGGCACACGCCGGTCTCCGCCGCCGCCCGGGCCAGGCGCCGGTGGTACTCGGCCAGTTCGTCCCGGTATTCGGGCGGAAGCTTGTAACCGAACACCTTGATCACGTCGGGATGCCCGAAGACGTCGAAGAGCCCGCTGCGGATGGCCCGTTCGGCCAGGTCAAAGTACCGCCGGTACGCCTCCCGGACATCGCGCCCCGGCCACGTGGCCGGATCCAGGTCGAAGCCCCACTCGTCGATCCAGTGGACCGAGCCGATGACGAAGTCCAGCGGGTAGGCGGCGAGGAAGGCCCGGATCTCCTCCTCCCGTCCCGGGATGTAGTCCATCTCGATCCCGGCCTTGACCGGCAGGCCCTCCGCCCGGGCCGCCTGGAGCAGGGCGACGTAATCGGCCATGCGGAAGCCGCTGCTGTACCGCTCCACGTACCAGGGCCGCCCGAGCAAGGGGGCGCCTTCGACGAAATTGTAGGCGTGCTCGGTGATGCCGATCTCGTCGACCCCCCGCTGCCGGGCGGTCTCGACGAAGCGCAGCAGGTAGTCGCGGGTCAGCCCGCCGCGCTCCAGGTGCATGTGGTAATCGACCAGCATGGCCTGTGCCCTCGTCCTCCCTCCGGCCTGTCGCGGGCGGTTGGCGGTTGCCCGCCCCGCAGGCCCAGGATCCCCCTCCCGGCCGGCCGCCCCGGCTCCGCGGCTGCGCCGACGAACGCCGGTTCCTCCGCCCGATCCCCGCCGGTCACCCCTGGGCCCGCGGGCCCTCGGAGGCGGCCGCCCCGGCCTCGGCCCGGTCGCCGGCGGTGGCCCCGCCGGCGGACAGGTAGCGGTCGAACCACTCGACGATCCGGTCCAGGCGATAGACCCGGTGCCACGGCTTGCCGCCCCGGCTCAGGCCGTGGCTCTCCTCCGGGAAGCGGACGAATTCCGTCGGCACCCCCAGCACCTTCAGCGCGGTGTAGATCTGCTCCGCCTGCTCGATGGGGCAGCGCAGGTCCATCTCCGAGTGCATCACCAGCAGCGGCGTCTTGCAGCGGCCGATGTGGTGGATGGGCGACATCTCCAGGTAGCGCAGGGGGTCCTCCCACGGCGGCGACTCCAGGTCGAAGAGGTCGTGGAAGCCGATGTCGCTGGTGCCGAAGAAGCTGTGCTCGTTGGCCACGCAGCGCATGGTCACCCCGGCCCGGAAGCGGTCGGTGTGGGTGACGATCCAGTTGGTCATGTAGCCGCCGTAGCTGCCGCCGGCCACGCCGAGCCGGTCGCGGTCGATGAAGTCGTACCGCTCCAGGACCGCATCGACGAAGGCCATCAGGTCGCGGTAGTCCCGGTTGCCCCAGTCGCCGCGGATGGCGGCGCAGAAGGCCTGGCCGTACCCCTGGCTGCCCCGCGGGTTGGTGTAGAACACCGCATAGCCCCGGGCGGCCAGCAGCTGGAACTCGTGGAAGAAGGCGTAGCCGTACATGGCCATGGGCCCGCCGTGGATCTGGAGGACGGCGGGGTAGCGCTTGCCCGGCTCGAAGCCCACGGGCCGGATCAGCCACCCGTCCAGGACGTTCCCGTCGGATTCAAAGGTGAAGTGCTCGGGCTCGACGACCGCCACCTCGGCCAGCCACCGGTCGTTGGCCCGGGAGAGGCGGCGGCCCTGGATCACAGGATGACCGTTGCGCCTCGCCCCGCCGGACAGGTCGCCCGCCGGATCGCCGGCTGCCGTCCGGCCGGATCCTCCGGCGGCAGGACGGCTGTCCTCGCCCGAGGAACCGGCCGTGGCCGCGGCCGCCGGGCGGCCGTCGCCTGCCGCAGCCGGGGCGGCCCCCCCGTCCGCGGCCGCGGCACCGGCCGGGCCTGTGGTCGTGGCGGCCGCCGTCGAGGTTGGTACAGCGGAAGCCGTCGCCCTCACCGTCGCCGCCCCGCCGCCGGGCCCCGCGCCGGCCGGTTCGTCCGGCGAGGGGAGGTCGGCGACCCACACCTCGCCCGGCTCGGTGGCCGTCAGGCGCAGGTAGGCGCAGCGGCGGCCCGCCCGGTCGATGCTGATCCCCCGCAGCACCTGGGGGCCCTCGGTCAGCGGGCGGATCGTCCCGTCCACCCCGAACCAGTAAAGCTGCACGGCGCCCCGGCGGCTGACCAGGGCGTACAGGCCCGATCCGTCGGGGGCCCAGGCCATCACCGCCCCGGGCTCGCCGACGATGTCGTTGACGCTCTCGTCGCCCACCGTCAGGTCGGCCTCGGCGGTCAGGCAGCGCCGCTGGCTGCCCCCGGCGCCGATCAGGTACAGGTGGGTGTTGCTGTAGGCCCGGTAGCGGCGGGCGTCCTGGCCGCGGACGGCGATCCACCGGCCGTCCGGCGACGGCAAGGCCTCATAGGCGTCGATGTCCGACAGGGTGAGCTTGCGCACCCCCTGGGGCAACGGGTCCCGGGACAGGTCCAGGGGATCCCCGCCGCCGGCCGCGGCCCCCTCGGGATCGAACGGCACCAGGTAGACATCGGTCCAGGGCTGGCGGTCGGCGTCGGGGTGCGGGTTCGTCACCACCACCAGCTGGCGCCCCGAGGGCATCCAGGCCACGGACCGCACGTCGTACTCGCCGGCGGTGAGCTGGACGCAGGGAACGCCGGCCGCGCCGCTGGCCGCGCCGCCGGCCGCGGGCCCGGTCCCCCCGGGCCCGGTCCCCCCGGCGGAACCGTGGCCTCCGGAGGCGACCGCGCCGGAAGCGCCGCCCGCCCCGCCCCCGAGGAGGTGGGCGTCGCCCTCGCCCAGATCCAGCACCACCACGTGGTGCCGGTGTTCGGTGAAGTAGCCGACGCCGTCCAGCTTGTAGGCCAGCCGGCGGATCACCTTGACGCCACGGGTGTAGCGCCGGTACGGGTCGTCCTCCCCCGGCTCGGGGTCGCCCACGGCCTCCAGGCCCCGGTCCGGGTGGACCTGGGCGATCACCGCCACGTACCGCCCGCTGGGCGACCAGACGGCGGGCCCGGCTCCGCGCTTGAAGCGGGTGATGGGGCGCGCCTCGCCGCCGCGGGCCGGCAGGAGGTAGAGCTGGGGCCGGGGCTTCTCGTCCCCCCGGCCGGAGGAACCGGCCGCCTTGCCCCCCCCGGAGCGGGCCCCCTTGCCCGCCCCGCCGCTGGGCAGCGGCCGGTCGGAAAGGAAGGCCAGCCAGCGCCCGTCGGGCGACCAGCGGGGGGCCCGGTCGATGCCCGGCCCGGTGGTCAGGGGGGCTGGCGCCGCCTCGCCCGCCGCCGGCGCGGCGTACAGGTTCGACCGGTATTCGTTGCGATCGGCCTCGATCCAGCGTTCGACCCACACGACCTGGTCCCCGCCGGGCGCGATGCGGGGATCGCCCACGAAACGGAGATCCAGCAGGTCGCGGGAGGTGATGGGGCGTCGCTCGTTGGGGTCGTTGTCGCCGCTGCGGCTGCCGGCCGGCGGCATCACACCACGGGATGTCATGACGTCACCTCGGTCGCTGGGCCGAGCCCGCCCCGGGCGGGGCGGCTCGTTGGCGATGGACATGTTGGGGGATTCGAGTTGGAGGGCGGGAACCCTTTCCTCCCCCGTACAAGGCGAAGGCCCGGGCCGGCTCGCCCGGCCCGGGGCCGCGTGTTCCTGCACTCAACGATCCAGCGATCCGCGTTGGCGAATCCCGGACCCATCGCCCGGGCCGGTGCGCTGCGTAGCCCCGCCCCGCGGTGCAAGGTAACATGCAAAACAGGTGTGCGTGTCCAGACGCGGGGAGCCAGCGGCCCCTGGCCGGCACGTCCCCGGCCAGCCACCGGGGCCGAACCCGGCGGGGGCCGGCCGGCCCGGAAGAACCGGCACCCCACCCCGGAGCTGGCAGCCCGGCGTGCGACCGGCCTGCCCCGGCTGCGCACCCCAAACCGACGGATCCCGGAGGTCGAACGCACCATGAGCCCGACCGCAACCCGCACCCGCGACGACCTGCGCCAGATCCTGGCCCGTATCGACGGCCGGCCGTATCCGGCCTACAAGGACATCGCCGGGACCTACGACTTCGGCGCCTTCACCCTCGCCATCGACCACGTCCAGGGCGACCCCTTTGCCGCACCATCGCGGCTCCGCATCATCATCCCGCCGTCCCGGATGCCCCTGCCCGACTGGGCAGCCACCACACCCCTGCGCCGGACGGCCACGGCCGACTGGCTGCTGCGCCGGTTCCACCGGGCGACGGGTACGGCCGCAGCCCGCCGCGGGAGCGGAAAGAGCGGGCTGATCACCGTCGACCGCCCTGGCCAGGAGATCCTGCCACGGACCGCGTGTGTCGTCCTGCCCCAGCGGGTGGAGGTCCGCTTCTTCGCCGGCCTGCCCGCCGCCGGCCGCCGCATCCTGGGCCGGCAGGCGGTGGAGATGCTGTGCCAGGACGTGCCCCGGCTGGTGGAGACCGCCTTGCTGCTCAAACCCATCGACCACCGGGACCTGGAGCGGCACGTGGCCGTGGCGGAGGACCAGGCGGCCCTGCGGCAGGCCCTGGCCGAGCGGGGTCTGGTCGCCTTCGTCGGCGACGGGGCCATCCTGCCCCGGGAAAGCGGGGTCAGCGACCGGCCGCTCCGCGGGCCGCGGGTCATCCCCTTCGAGGCGCCCCCGACCCTGGCCGTGGAGCTGGAGACGCCCCATCGCGGCAAGGTGCGGGGCTTGGGCATCCCCCAGGGCGTGACGCTGATCGTCGGCGGCGGCTACCACGGCAAGTCCACCCTGCTGCGGGCCCTGGCCCGGGGCGTCTACGACCACATCCCCGGCGACGGCCGCGAGCTGGTGGTGACCGACCCGACCGCGGTCAAGATCCGCGCCGAGGACGGCCGCCGCATCGAGCAGGTCGACATCAGCCCGTTCATCCGCAACCTGCCCTTCGATGCCGACACCCGGCGCTTCTCCACCGACGAGGCCTCGGGGAGCACCAGCCAGGCCGCCAACATCATGGAGGCCCTGGAGCTGGGCGCCCGGGTCCTGCTCATCGACGAGGACACCAGCGCGACCAACTTCATGATCCGCGACCGGCGCATGCAAGCCCTGGTCAGCAAGGACCGCGAGCCCATCACGCCCTTCATCGACCGGGTGCGGGCGCTGTACCGCGACCGGGGCGTCTCCAGCATCCTGGTGGTCGGCGGGGCAGGCGACTACCTGGACGTGGCCGACACCGTGATCCGGATGGACGCCTACCGGGCCCAGGATGCCACGGCCGAAGCCCGCGAGGTGGCGACCCGCTTCCCCACGGGCCGCATCGCGGAAGACCCCGGCCCCTTCCCGCCCGTCCCTGCCCGGGTCCCCCTGCCCGCCAGCCTGGACCCGCGCCGCGGGGCCAAGGTCAAGATCCGCGCCCACGGCACCGACGAGATCACCTTCGGCTTCGAGGAGATCGATTTGAGCGCCGTCGAGCAACTGGTGGACCCGTCCCAGACCCGGGCCGTGGGGGCCATGATCCGCTACATGACGGGCCGTCACATCGACGGGCGCCGCTCCCTGCGGGAAGCCCTGGAAGCCCTGTACGCCGAGCTGGACGAACACGGCCTCGACCGGATCTCGCCCTTCCCCACTCCGGCGGGCGACCTGGCGCTGCCCCGGCTCTTCGAGGTGGGAGCCGCCATCAACCGCTTGCGCTCGTTGCGGGTCGAGGTGCGGGAGCCGGTGGTTGGGGGCGGGTCCGGCGGACATACTTCCTAGCGAAGTCCTGCCGGGACGGAGGAACCGCCCAGCGCACGGCAGGCCGCCAGCGGTGGCACCGGCAACAGGAGGTGGTCCGCATGGGCATGCGCACCGATCTGGATCGCTGGTCGTGGCCTGCTCCCGCCGGCCGCGGTTTTGACAGCTGGCGGGAGGCCTTCTGGCGCCCCTGGGATCTCTGGCGCGCCTTCGACGGCGAGCCGGACTGGGGCCTCAACCGGCGACCGTCGGTGGACGTCACCGACGCCGGGGACCGGGTGATCGTCGAAGCCGAGATGCCGGGGGTCGAGGCCAAGGACATCCAGCTCGACGTCTACGAAGACCGGGTGGTGATCCGGTCCGAGACCCGGCGGGAGACGCGCAACGAGGGCGACGGGTACTACCTCATGGAGCGCCGTTTCGGCCGGTTCCACCGGGTGGTTCCGCTGCCCGACCGGGTCGATCCCGAACGGGCCCAGGCCCGGTGCCGGAACGGCGTGCTGCGGGTCGAGATCCCCAAGCTGCAGGAGCAGGGACGGGGGCGGCGGGTCCCGGTGAGCGAAGCCTAGGCAGGCGCCGGGGCAACCGACCCGTCATATTGAACCGCATGGGACGGTTCCAATCTGGTATATTCAGGGTACCGTTGGGGAGGTCCGTATCTCATGGCCTCCCTTTCGTGTGTTACGGGGCGTTGCGGTTCTACGTCTCGGCCGGCCGCGCCCGCCCTGCGGCTCCGGCCCGTTGCCGCACCCGGTCCCGCTCGGGCACCGGCACCAGCAGGGTCAAAAACAGCCCGATGACCGGCAGCAGCACCATCACCGACAAGGTCGTCTCCAGCCCCCACCGGTCCGCCAGGGCGCCCAGGGCCGCGGCCCCGATGCCCCCAAGGCCGATGGAGAAGCCGGTGTTGAGCCCCGACGCCACCGCCACGTAGCGCGGCATGAAATCCTGGCTCATCACCAGGGTGATGCTGAACGTGGCCACCAGGGCGAAACCGGTGGCCGCCAGCAGCGGCAGCGTCGCCCACGCCGGGCCGTGCACTAGGCCCCAGTGCAGGGGGATCAGCACGACCATGGAACCGATCAGCACCGTCCGTGTGCCGATGCGATCCGCCAGCGGCCCGCCCACCAGGGTGCCCACCGCTCCCGCCACCAGGAAGACGAACAGCAGCACCCCCGTCGAGACGGCGTCGCGGCCCGCCTTCTCCAGATAGAGGAACGGCATCAAGCTGAGCACGCCGAACTGCAGCCACGACCGGGTGCCGACCACGCCGATGAGCAGCACCTCGGCCAGCCAGTTGGTCCGGCCGGCATCGGCTCCAGCCGTCGGGCTGCCCGCCGGTCCCCCTCCCGGCGCCGGCAACGGCGCCCTTGCGCCGGCCCCCCCGGCCGCGCCGGCCCCCCTGGCCGCCCCGGCGCCCTCCGCCCCTTCCCGCCGGGGCCCGCCGCCGGCCGCCAGGCGCCGGGCGGTGGCCTGCTCCAGCCGGTTCATCCCGGGCAGGGCCGCCACCATGACCGCCGCCAGCAAGGCCGCCGGAAGAACCAGCCACGCCAGCCCCGGGGGCCCCCAAAGCCCGACCACCGCCGTGGCCGCCACCGGCCCCAGGGCAAAGCCCAGGTTCCCGCCCACGGAGAAGATCGACATCGCCGTGGCCCGTTGCCCGCCCGACACGCCGCGGGCTGCCCGGGCGCCTTCGGGATGAAACAGGGCGACGCCGATCCCGCAGAGGATCGCCGCCAGCAGCACGCCTTCATAGCTACGGGCATACCCCACCAGCGCCAGCCCCACCGCCGCCAGCAGGGGCCCGGCCGCCACCAGCCACCCCTGGGGCCGCTTGTCGCTCCAGTACCCGAAGAGCGGCTGGATCAGGGACGACGTAATGTTGAGCACCAGCAACACCACGCCCAGCTGGGCGTAGGTCAGCCCGTAACTCTCCTTGAGCTGGGGCAACAGCGCGGGCATGCCGCCCTGGTTGACGTCGGTGATCAGGTGGGCCAGGCTCAAGAGCACCAGATACCCGAGGGCACCCTTCAACGCGCCGGTCGCCTCCTCTGCCGGGCGAGCACGCCTCCCTGCCCGCCCCGCGGCCGCCGATCGCAGCAGCCCCGCCGGTCCCGCGGCTCGAAGATCTCGCCGCCCTGCCCGCCCCGCGGCCGCCCATCTCGCGGCCCGCCGGTCCGGCGCCCTGACGACCTCGCGGCCCGCCGGCCTGGCGGCGCCGCCCGCCCCGGGGTGTCACCGCCCGCCTGCCCAGCCGGGGCCGGGTCGCACCCCCGCCCGCAGGAAACCCGCGGTCCTCGAGCCACGCATCCGGAAGCCGCCGGGACCGGGAATTGAACGGTATTTCGCGACCCGAAGGATGGTCCCTGCCGCCCTCCCCGGCCCGAGGATCCCCGGCCCTAGGAACCGGCGCACCCCAAGGCCTGCCGCAGGTGCTCCAGGTTCTGTTCCAGCAGCGACAGGTAGTCCCGGCCGGCCTGCCGGTCGGCCGGCGTCAGCGCCTCCAGGGGGTGGACCTCCAGCAGCCGCACCCCGGTCTCCCGGGCCAGGGTCTCGGCGGCGCGGGCGGTGCGGCCGGGTTCCACCAGGATGTAGGGCACCTGCCGCGACCGGATGAAGGCGGCCACCGCCGCCAGCTGGCGCGGGCCGGGCTCGCTTTCGGCGGACAACCCATAGAGCGGCACCTGGACCAGGCCGTAGCGGTGGGCCGGGTAGGTCAGGAAGGCGTGGGTGACCACCAGTTCCCGCCGCCGGCAGGTGCCCAGCTGCCGGTAGCCGCCGGCCAGCTCTTCCAGGCGGCCAGCCAGCTGGGCGGCCCGCCGGAGGTAGACGGCCTGCCCTTCGGGGTCGGCCTGGGCCAGGGCGCGCCCGATGGCCCGGGCCTGCTGGGCGGCCAGGGCCGGGTCGAGCCACACGTGGGGGTCGGGGGCGCCCCCGCCGGTCCCCCCGCCGGACGAACCGGCCGGCCCGCCTGCTGCGTGCCCGTGGCCGTCTGAACCTTCGCCGCCATGGGCGGGGTCGTGGCCGGACTCACCCGGGCTGCCGGCCGGCCCGGCCGCCGGTTCGTCCCGGCCCGAGTCACCGGGGAGCCAGGTGGCCGTTCCCGCCGGCACCAGGGGCAGGCCCGCGGTGGCCTCCACCGTCACCAGGTCGGGCCGCCCCGCCGCCTGCAGCAGCCGGGGAACCCAGGGTTCCAGGCCGGCCCCGTTGTAGATGAAGACCCGGGCCGCCGCCACCGCCCGCACGTCGGCGGGCCGCGGCTCCCAGTGGTGGGCGTCGGCCCCCGGCGGCACCAGGGGGCTCACAACCACCCGCTCACCCCCGATGAACCGGGCCATGAACTCCAGCGGGTAAAAGGTCACCACCACGGGCAGCCGGTCCGCCGCCCCACCGCCACCCGGCGCGCCGGCCCCGCCCCCGTCGCCGCCCCGGGGAAGGGCGCCGCAACCGGCCAGGACAAGCCCCACGACCACACCCAGGGCCAGCAGCCGGATCGCCCGGCGCCGGGGGGACGGGCTCCCTCCCGGGTCCGGGCCCGGCGCCCGGGCCGGTTCGTCCGGCCGCGGGGGGCGGGACCACCCGTGTCGCGGTGACCCGGCGGCTTGCAGCTTCCGGGTTCCCCGTCGCCCTTGACTCCTTTCCAATGGCCCGTGGCTCCTCTCCAATGGCCCTCGGCTCCTTTCGCCCGCGATTCCGCCCGCTGCCATGGCGCCGCCCGCCATTCCCCCGCTGCCATGGCGCCGCCCGCCATCGCCGCCTCCCCCTCCCCGTACCGGCCCGGCGGGCCGCCGGCCCTGGGGACCGCCGGCCCGGATCACGCCGGTCCCAGGTCCGGCCGGAGGCGCCGCAAGCCCAGAGCGCCCAGCAGCAGCACCACGGCAGCCAGCACCACCGTCGCCCCGGGTGGCAGGTTCATCCAGTAGGACGTGACGAGCCCCAGCACCACCGCCGCCTGGGCGAAGAGGACCGCCAGGACCAGCGCCCCGCGGAAGCTTCGCGCCACCTGCAGGCTGGCGGCGACGGGCAGCACCATCAGGCTGGAGACCAGCAGCACCCCCACCACCCGCATGCTGGCCGCCACGGCGGCCGCCGCCATCATGGTGAACAGCAGGTTGAGGGCGCCGACGGGCAGCCCGGCCACCCGGGCCAGTTCCTCGTCCAGGGTGACGGCCAAGAGGTCGCGGTAGAAGGCGGCCACCACCGCCAGGACCGCCAGGGTCAGCCACCCGATCAGCCGGACATCGGCCCCGCTGACGGTCAGCACGCTGCCGAACAGGTAGGCAAAGAGGTCGACCCCGCCGGCCCCGCCCAGGCTGAAGAACACGGCCGCCAGGGCCACCGCCGTCGACAGGGTGACGGCCACCGCCAGCTCGCCGTGGCGGCGATAGCGGGCCCGCAGGGCCTCCATCGCCCCGCCAGCGGCCACCGCCAGGCCCAGGGCCGCCCCGGTGGGGTACACGCCCAGCCACAGCCCGCCGGCCAGGCCGGCCAGGGCCACGTGGGCCAGGGCGTCGCCCAGCAAGGACAGGCGCCGCAAGACCAGGAAGGTCCCCACCACCGGCGCCAGCAGCCCCACCAGCACCCCTGCCGAAAGGGCCCGGATCATGAAATCGTACTGAAACATGCCCGCCAGGCCGGCGAGCCCGTCCGTCCCTGCGCCCATGGGCGGGTCATCCTCTCCCTCAGTGGCGGTGATGCAGGGTGGTGACGGGGAACCCGTAGAGCTCGGCCATGGTCCCCGGCTCCAATTTCTCGGGCGTGCCGTGGAAGAACAGGCGGCGGTTGAGGCAGGCCAGGGTCGTCACCTCGGCGCTGATGACGCCGACGTCGTGGGAGACCATGATCACCAAGTACAGTGTAGTAGAAT